>NZ_FMIC01000002.1:1211591-1817386 GCF_900091625.1 Micromonospora peucetia | reverse complement strand
TGCCGCCAGCATGGGGGCGTACCTTGGCGGGCACCTGGCGTACTCGCAGGGCGCGCAGGTCAACCAGAGCATCTCCGAGCTGCACCGGATGACCGACGGCTGGCACTCGATCGCGGACATGGCCGCGCTGCCGCAGCGCGAGCTGATCACCCGCGAGGTCGACGACGTCTCGGTGATCCTCTACCGGCACGGCGACGAGGTCACCGTCATGCTGGAACGCTGCCCGCACCAGAGTGGCCCGCTGGGCCAGGGCGAGGTGCGGGAGATCGACGGGCACGCGTGCGTGGTCTGCCCGTGGCACGGCAGCACGTTCCGGCTCAACGGCGGCGAGGTGGTGCACGGCCCGTCCGGAAACGACCAGCAGGTTCTGCCGACCCGCATCGTCAACGGTGTCCTGGAGACCCGCCTCCCCTGACCTGTCCCGCTCCCAACCCGGGCCCTCGCCCCCCTCTGTTCATGCGGGCGGGTCAGGAGCGGCGGTGGCGGCCGGTCGGGATGTCGCGGACAGCGTCGACGTGGGCCCTGTCGTGGCTGGTCGGGTGCGCGAGGTCGTGGGTACCGGTGTCGGAGGCGCTCTGGCCGGTCGCGATCGCGTTGCCTCGCGGGGCGGCGCCGGTGCCCCGGTTTCCCGCGCCGCCCCCGGTCGCGGCGGTGCCGGCGCGGGTGCCGGCGCGGGTGGTGGCGTCACGGCGGGTGGTGGCGTCACGGCGGGTGGTGGTGCCACGGCGGGCGGCAGCGGTGGTGCGGACGGCGCCGGCCGGTACGTGGCCTGGACGACGGCGCAGGCCCAGGACCGCACCGATCTGCGCGCCGACGATGCTCGCCACCGCCAGTACGGCGGAGACCGCCAGCGGTCGGTTCACCCGATCGGGCTCGCCGGCCCGCGCGGCTCCCACCGTCACCGTCGGGACCTCGCCGGCGTTCGGGTCTGCCTGGGGCGGCGCCGGAGCCTCGGCCCCCGGTGGGGGCGGGGTCACCCCGGCCTGGTCGGGCGCTGGCTGCGGGGCCGGCCGGACGGGCGAGGGCGGTGTCGGGCGGGAGACGAGGCGCCCGGTGGCGTGCCGGCGGGCACCCTGGTCCTCGGCGTTCCCAGGAAGCCTCAGCAACTGGCCGGGGTGGATCCGGTCGGGGTCGCCGAGTCGGTTCAGCTCGGCCAACTCCCGGTAGTCGGCGAACTCGTCCAGGTAGCGCTGGGCGACGGCACCCAGGTGGTCGCCCCGGGCCACCCGGTAGACCGCCACACCGTCGTCGAAGGTGGCCTGATCGGCCGGGGCGGTCGCGGCCGGCCGAGCAACCGGGGCGGTCGCGGCGGGCGGCGCAACCGGGGCGGTCGTGGCCGGCCGGGCAGCGGGGGCGGTCGCGGCCGGGGTCGCCGGCAGGGCGTACGGGCCGGCGACCGTTGTCGCCGCGCTCGCCGCCGGACTGGCCGCGAGGATCAGCGCCACCGAACCGACCAACGCGGCGGCGGCCCGCTGCTGGCGACTCATCCCCGGCAACCGGGGTGCCGGCCGGCGTACCACCTGTGCGCAGAGTTCGACCAGTACGGAGAAGGCGAACGTGGCCCAGCCGAACCAACCGGCCAGCGCCAGCGCCCGCAGGAAGAGCCGCCCGTCGTCGCGGCTGGTCAGCGTCGAACCGATCTCGGCGACGGTGGGCAGGTGATCGGGCAGCGGGTTGCCGGCGAGGGCGAGCAGCGCCACCGGCGCACCGACCAGCACCGCGCAGAGCACGACGAGCGCACCGAACCCGGTCAGGACGCGTCCGGCCCGCCGTACGGCGGAACGCCTCGATGCGGCCATGGCAGCCTTCCCTTCCTACGGTGCCCCGGTGAGCGGCCGCGCGGTCGCCTCGCCGGAGACGGTGACGGTCTCGTCGAAGCCGAACAGAGCGAGCATGGATCTGCGGTGCGTGACGGTGACGCGTACCCGGATCCGGGTCTCCCCGTCGACGACGGGGAAGCTGACGGTGTGGCCGGCGGCCCCGGCGGCGGTGAGGTAGCCGGCGACGGCCCGGCGGGCCTGGGGCCGGTCGATCCGGGTCGGCCCGCCCTCGATGGCGGTGGCCCGGTCGATGGCCTGGCCGCCGGCGCGGGCGGCCTCGGCCGCGAGGTTGTCGGCCCGCTGCAACGTGCGCAGCTGCCCCGCGCCGTCGAAGGCCAGGCCGATGATGGCGAGGACACCGACCATCGCCACCGCGAGGAAGATGCTCACCCGGCCCTGGTCGCGCCGGCCCGCACCGGGGCCCACCCGGGCGAGGCCGCCATCTTCGGCTACCTGGGCGCCCCGCAGGGCCAACGCCTTGACGAGCAGCAGCAGGACGAGGTCGCCACGGCCCTCCGCGCCCAGTTCGGCCCGGCCGGTCCGAGGTAGGGCCGAGTTGGCCGCGGTGGACCTTCCACCGGGTCCGCCGCTCCGGGTGCCGGTACCGAGGCTGGTCGCCACGCTCATCACACGCCACCCGGGTTCGCCGCGGAACCTGCTTCAGCGGTCCCGGCCCCGAGCGCTCTGCTCCGGTAGCGGTCCAACGGCGACGTGAAGCTCGCCGACACCTGCCTGTCGGCGGGCATCCCCGGCAGGACGGACAGGTGCAGGTCCCGGTAGGAGACCGTGCAGGAGATCCGGACGGTGACCGAGGCGTCCCGCCCGGCCGGGCTGCGGAACGCCCTGTCGAAGCTGGTCGGGGCGCCGCGTACCGCGCCGCTGAAGGTGACCCGCGGGGTGCCGGCGCAGTCCAGGCCGCGCCAGTCGAGCTGCCGGAGAGCCGCGTCCCGGGCCTGCACGCGGGCGGTGCGGGCGTCCCGGGAGATCGAGGCGGCACGGGCGGCGTCGTGGGCGGCGGCGTCGATCGCCTCGGCCGCGACGGCGGTACGCCCGGCGACGCCGGCCAGCACGATCAGCGCGATGAAGGCCGGGGCGAGGACCGCCACCTCGATCGAGACCGAGCCCCGCTCGGCGGTACGACTCACGGCGTGGTCCACCGTTCCACGGTCCCGTGGGCGGTCTGGAGCACCGGGAAGCTGACCCCGGGGACAACCGACAGGGACCGCCCGCGCACCGTGCAGGTCACCTCGGTCGCGGTGCTCTGGCAGCTCGGGGCGGGGTCGTCCCAGTCGACGAGCCAGCCACCGGCGGCCCGCAGGAACCGGGTGGCCCGGTCCTCGCCGGCTCCCGGTGGGGCCTGGTGCAGTCGCTGCGCGTTGACCGCGCTCTGTGCGGCGTTGAGCGCGGTGGAGCGGGCGACGAACCAGGCCGCCGTCTGGATCGAGGCGAAGAGCAGCAGCAGGATCACCGGCATCGCCACCGCCAGCTCGACCGGGTTGGCTCCCCGGTCGGCCCCGCCAGCCGTGAGCCGCCGGGCGGCAGTCGGACCGGGGCGCCGCGCGGTGGTCGGACCGGGATGCCGGGCGGCGGCCAGGGCGGGGCACCGGGCGGCGGTGGCCGCCCGGTGCCCCGGCGCGGAGTCTGCTCGGCGCACGGCTCAGCGTTACTTCGGGTCCTGGTGCTTCGGAATGTTGGTCATCCAGTCGTTGGCCGCAGCGAGGGCGGCGGCGGTGACCGCCATCGCGACAGCCACCAGGCCGAAGATGATCACGGCGGTGGGTACGGGGCTGTCGCCGCGCTCGCCGTCCTTCCGCAGTTCGGCCAGGCGCGTCGTCAGCGCGACGTGCAGGTAGGTGATGACGGACATGACGTGCTCCTTCTCTCGGGGCGGATCACAGGCGGGCGATGAACGGGTAGACGGCGAAGCCGAGCAGGACGAAGACGAGCAGGGCCCCGGGGATGTCGAGCCGGCTCGTCACCCCCTCGGCCCGGGCCAGGTTGTCGGTGCGGATCTGGTCGCGCAGCGAGTCGGCGCGGCTGCGCAGGGTCTCGTGCACCTGCGCGCCCTCGCTGCCGGAGGAGCGCATGATGGCCCCGACATCGCCCAGTTCCGTGATGCCGATGCGCTCGGCGAGGTCGCGCAGCTCGTCCCACGGCGAGTGCATCTGCATCTGGGCGATCCGCAGGGACTCCGAGATGCGGTCGAAGACCCAGCCGTCACAGACCGCCGCCGCCCGCTCCAGCGACTGCACCGGCCCGTGCGCGGCGGAGAGCTGCAACGCGACCAGGTCCAGATAGGTGCAGATCGCCTGGCGGAACTCGTCGCGTGCCCGGTCCGCCCGGTCGAGCACCGACCGGTGGGCGATCAGGGCGCAGAGCAGCGCCAGTCCGAGGCTGCCGAGCACGGGCACGACCACCGGCAGCCGGACGCCGACAGCGAACAGGGTGGCGCCGAGCAGCGTCGGCGCGGCGAGCCCGACCAGCGTGGAGAGCAGCATCGACAGGGCGTACTGCTCGGGGGTCCGGTCGATCAGGGCGAGCTGCCGGTGTGGTGGCCGCAGCCAGCGGGACAGCCCGGTGAGCCACTCCAGCCGCCGGTCGGCGGGGGTGGTGGGCTGCCCGACGCCCGGCGGCTGGTGCAGTCGGCGCAGCGCGGGCCCGAGTGAGGGAGTGGCCGGCACCAGCTCACGGACCACCAGGAACGCGCCCAGCCCGACCGTCGCCCCGCCGCAGACGGCCACCGCGAGCTGCCAGTTGAGGATCACGGCACCGACCTCCCGCTCACAGGGCTGGGCTCCGGTTCGCGACTGCGGGGCGCGCTCACACCAGCACCTCCTGCGGGTCGGGCGCCGGCAGGAAGCGCGCCGGCCGGCGGGGCTGGCTCATCGACCGCACCCAGGCCAGCAGGCCGACGAAGGCCGCGCCGAGCGCCGCCATCACGAGCTGCCCGAAGGGCGTGCCGTACGGGCTGATGTATTCGGTGTTGAGCAGCCCGTACGCGACGGTGGCCAGGGTCATCCCGGTGAGGAAGCGGACCGCGAACCGGGGCTGGGTGCGTTTCGCCTCGATCTCCCGGCGGGTGGACACCTCGGCTGCCGCCGCCCCGGCGATCGAGCCGAGCACGTCGCCGAGGCGTTCGCCCCGGTCGGTCACGTGCAGGATCAGCGCGGCCACCACCTGGTCGCAGACCGGGTCGCTGATCTCGTCGGCGAAGGCGAGCAGCGCGGAGCGGGCCAGCCAGCCGGCCTGGAGGCGGGCGGCGAGCAGCCGTACCTCCTCCTGGATCTCCTCGGGCGCGGTGCCGACGGTGCCGATGATCGTCTGCTGGAGCCCCTGGCCGGTGGCGGAGACGTCCTTTAGCCGGCGGGTCCACTCGCCGACGGCCTCGATTCGGGCGATGGCCCGCTGCTCGGCCTTGCCGACGGAGAACAACCACGGGGTGCCCGGAACGGCCACCGCGACCAGCAGGCCGACCACCGGCAGGCCGGTGACCAGGAACGCCAGCGCGCCCGCGGCCAGGGCGCCCACCAGCAGTGCCTGGTGGGCCCGGTGCTCGCGTCCGGTGGCGCCCGAGCCCTTCCACAGCCGGTCCAGGCCCCGGCCCGCGCCGGGGCCGCCGGGCGGCCGGCGGGTGCCGACCAGCGCGACGACCGTCAGCAGCAGCCCCGCCACGCAGGCGGCCCCGGAGGCCACCGCGACGAGTTCGACGTTGTCCAGCACCGGCGTCACCGCCGTCCGAGCCGGGTCTGCCGGGGCCGCAGCCAGGCGCCCGTGCCGGCCTCGATCCACCGGCTGAGCAGCCGGGCGTCATAGCCGACCCGGAGAAGTTGGGCGCGGATCCGCTCGGGCAAATGCCGGGGTACGGCCCGCCCGTCCGGCCCGGGCCCGAACACCTGTGTGGTGGTGATCCGGTTGCCGTCGCCGACCCCGATCACCTCCTCGACGTGCGAGACGAAGCGGTGCTTGCGACCGCCGATCGCGGTCTCGTCATCGATCGTGACGTAGACGATCAGGTCGAGTGCGTTGCCGGCCATCCGGCGGGCCTGGTCGACGGTCATCTCCCGGCCGTGCGCGAGCGCCAGCTCGATGATCCGCTCGCTCACCCCGGCGGGCGTACGCGCGTGGATGGTGCACATCGAGCCGCGGCTGGTCGTCATGGCCTGGAGCATCGGGACGATCTCCCGGGACCGGACCTCGCCGACGATGATCCGCAGCACGCCCATCCGCAGGGAGACCGGGATCAGGTCGGCGATGCTCACCTCGCCCGCCGGGCGGCCGTCCGCCCCGCGCTCGCCGTGCCCCTCCCGGGACTCGAAGCTCATCACCGCCCGGTGCTTGAGCCGGCGGCGGGCCGGCAACAGCTCGCGGCTCTCCTCCAGCAGCACGTACGGCTCGTCGGCCGGGATCTCGTCCATCAGCGCCCGGATGACGGTGGTCTTCCCGGCACCGGCGAGGCCGGCCACCATGATGTTCAGCCCGGCACGCATGGACGCGCGGAGGAAGTCGCGCACCAGCGGGTCGATCATCTCGTCCAGGTCGCCCCGGCCCCCGGCGATGTCGTCCAGGGTCACCTCCAGCGTGTTGTGCTTGCGGATCACCGCGTACGGGCGGTGGCTGACCAGGAACACCGCAGCGAGCCGGCTGCCGTCGGGCAGTTGCAGGTCGAGGGTGGGCTTGGACGTCGACAGCGAACGCTCGGTGGCGCCGGCCCGGCGGGCCGCCGCCTGGAGGATCTCCACCAACTCGTCGTCGCTGTCGGCGATCGGCTCCAGCCAGTCGACCCCACCGCCGTGCCGGGTGACCCGTACCTGGTCACAGCCGAGGATGTGCACCTCCTCGATGGTGTCGTCGACCAGCAGCGTCTGGAGGCGGCCGAGCCCGGCCAGCTCGGCGGTCACCTGGTCGAGCAGGAGCCGCTCCTCGCCGGCCGCCATCGGGGTGCCGGCCCGGCGCACCGCGTCGGCGTACCCGGCCACCACCGTCACCGCGAGCCGGGCACGCTCGGTGTCCTCCTCGTCGACGGTGAACTCCCGGCCGCGCTGCCACAGGGCGAGCCGTTCGCTCAGCTCCCGGCGCAGCTCGCGGACCACCTGGAAGTCGACCCGGGGCCGGGGCGGCGGCTCCGGCTGCGGCGCGGTGACCGGCACCGGCAGCGGGACCGGATGCTGCTGCCGCCCGTTGGGTGCCGACAGTGGTGGCGCGGTCGAGGTGGCGCCGGGCGGCTGCCGGCGCGGGTCACCGGAAACCGGTTCAAACCGCATCCGGCACCCCCTGCGGCACGGGCCAGGCCAGCCGGGCGCGCCGGCGTTCCAGCAGCGCCCCGACCGGCACCTCCAGAGCCCCGGCCGCGCGCATCAGCGGCCGACCGGCCCGCACGGTGCCGCCCAGGCCGAGCACCCCCGCCGTACGTGGGTCGTCCGGCAACCGGGCGATCACCGGCAGCCGCAGCGCCTTGCTGACCTCGCCGTCGCTGTGGCCGTCGCCGACCAGCAACAGCCGTAGGGTGCCCGGCGGCACCCGGTGCTCGGCGAAGTCCCGCTCGATCTTCCTGGCCATGGCCCGTGTCCCGGAAAGGTCGGGCAGCCGGGCCCGGCTGACCAGCAGCACCACCGAGGCGGCGCGCAGGATCGGCCACGGTGGGCCGACGACGTGCAGCCGTCCGCAGTCCACCACCACGTCGTACGGCGGGTCGCCGCCCGCCAGGCTGCCGAAGAAGTCGGCGAACCGCTGCCAGAGCGGGGTGACGCTGCCGGCCTGGGCGGGGTCGACGACGCCGGGCAGCAGCAGCCGCTCGCGCTTCGGCGCGTCCAGGTCGACCAGCTGGGACCAGAACGCCGACTCCAGGTTGCCGTCGCGCAACTCGCCGACCGCCAGCTCGCCGATGCCCCGGGGGCCGTCGAGCGCGCCGCCCAGGTAGCCGGCGAGGATCGACCCGCCGGCCGGGTCGCACTCGGCGAGCAGCAGCCGCCGGTGCCAGGTCAGGGTGCAGGCCAGGGCGGTGGTGGTGACGCCCGGGGAGCCCTTCGCCGACACCAGCGCGATGATCGCCATGGTCAGGCCGCCTCGGTCAGTACGACGGCGATCCGCTCCTGGCTGGACAACGCGACGACGGCCGGCACGTCCCGGACGGCGAGCGCCAGGTAGACCACCACCTTGTCGTCGGTGTCGGAGGTGACGGCGTCGATGACCGTCGCCTGGAACCGGGTGGCGGCGCCCGCCGGGCTGTCGTCGTTGCCGTCCGGCGTGCTCACCAGCAGAAGCTTGTCGCCGGGGTGCAGCTTGCGGGCCGGCACCTCGGCGGGGTCCAGACCCAACGCGAGCTGCTGCTGGCCGGGCCCGAGCAGCGGGTCGTCGGTGAGTTGGGCCATCGTCAGCAGCGTGCCGGGGGCCAGCGCCACGGCGGCCCGTTTGCCGATCACCTCGTCGAGCCGGCCGGCGGGCACCGGGGACAGCCCCTGGCCGCCGGCCACCTGCACCGGGACCAGGTCGTCGGCGCTGACCTGCCGACCGACCTCGACCGGCCGGGCCACGGCCAGGTAGCTGCCGGTGGCGCGTACCGAGGTGACCGCGAACGCCGCCCCCAGGCCGCCGAGGGCGATCAGCAGCACCGCCAGGCCGAGCAGCCCGGGTCGCATCCGGCGCTGCCGGACCACCCTGGGTGGGGCGACCGGCGCGTCCACCGGCCCGGTTCCGTTCCGCGACTGCGGGGCTCGCAGGACCGGCTCACTCCTCGCGCTCACTGGGCCACCACCTGCAGTTCGTTGATTCGGACCGGGACCGTCCCCGTGGTCCGGGTGAGGTCGATGACGCCGCTCTGGCCGCCGCCGCTCCAGGTCACCTTCCAGTAGGTCGTGGCCTGCACCCGGTAGTCACCGGCCTTCGGGTAGCCGCTGGCGTAGCCGCAGTCGGGGGAGGGGCGGCCGGCGAATTTGCCGCCGGCCCGGTACGGGGTGCCGGCGCCGAGGCAGGTGACCTTGCGGCCGTTGCCCATGTCCCAGACGATTCGGCCGAACGTCGCCGTGATCTCCACGGTCAGGCCCCGGTCGGTCTCCGACGCCTTCCGGGTCGGCCCGAAGTACCTGGGATGGTTGCTGCTGCCCCACATCCAGACCGGCAGCCCGACCAGGCCGGGACCGTTGCTGCGGCGGGGGGCGACCGCGATCCGGGGCGCCGAGATGGTGATCTTGGCGAGTGCTCGCCGGGCGAGTTCCTCCGGGTCGGGCGGCGTGCCGAAGCCGGGCGGCGGGGCGTCGCGCAGGACCTCGGTCTGGAAGCCCAGGTCGCCGCCGTTACAGGTACGCGTGTACCACTGCATGCCCTCGGGGGCCTCGTTCTGGGGCGAGGAGAGCTTGTAGTAGCAGCCGTCGCTGTTGTTGAACCAGCCGAGCAAGTCGTCGTAGCACTTGACGGTGCGGCCGTTCCACTGGCACTTGCCGCCACCGCCACCGCCGGAGTCGCCTCCTCCGCCGTCGTCCCCGCCGCCGCCCGGGCCGCCGGGAGTGCCGGGATCGTCGTCCCAGACGCTGCAGTCGCTCTGCCCCGGTGGGCACTCCGCGCCGGGGTCCGCGCGCCCGGCGGCGATCGCAGGCACGGCCGCCCCGAGCGCCAGCAGCAGGACCAGCCCGGCGCCCGCGAGCGACCGCCGGGCCGCCCCGCCCCGGGTGCCGCCGGCCGTACGCCTGTCGGCGACCCCGGCGGTACGGGTGCGGGACGCCTCGGTCCCGGGCGGTGCGACGGTCGACGCGCGCCGTCCTGCCCGGGTCAGCACGGCAGGTCCTCGTGGGCGGCACCGGCGCTGATCAGCCAGCGGCCGTCCGGGTAGCGGGTGACGGTGGCGGTGGCCAGGTGCCGGGTTCCGCCGGTGCCGGGCACGACCCGCTTGTCCCTGGCGTAGACCAGCCGGTAGCCGGTGGCGTCCAGGCAGTCCTGGATCTCCACGGTGGGTGGGCTCGAATCCAGGCTCACGGAGGTCACGGTGGGGTCGGAAACCAACGTGCCGGTACGCATCGCGCCGTGCTCCTTCGCCTTGCGGATGGACAGCCGGACCCGGGTCAGCAGCGGGTCGGCGAGGAACCGGGACAGTTCCGGGTGATGTGGATCGCCGCGCCCGCTCGCCGTGCGGGAGGCGGCGAGATATCCGGCGTACGCGGCCAGCGCCGCTTTCCTCGCCGCCTGCTCGTCGGCGGCCCGGTGGGTGGGGGCGGGCAGGTCGCCGGGGGTCGCCGCCCGGGTGGTCGTCCCGGGGTCGGCGCCGCACGCCGGGGCCGCGCCGAGCGCCGCGATGGCGAGCAGGCAGGTTGCCCATCGGCTGAACCGCCGTCCGCGCACGTCGTGCCTCCTCGGTGGCCACCCGGGGCCGGCGTGGCAGCCTCCGGGCATGCGGCGGCGCGACCGGATGAGGTCATCCGGACCTGCCCGAAAGCGCCACTGCATTTACCGTTACGGATCTCTACAAATGCAATGTTCCGTGTCGTCCTGTCGTTTCGTCGCGGGGTTGCACCGCACCCAAGGGGCGAGCATAGGCTGACGCTCGCCGATGCAACAGAGGCAATTCATCCGAACACTGTGAGTGATGGCAGGTGGTGGCGGCAGGTGGTAGTGGGCGGTGCGGGCGGGTTGCCCGGCGAGAGTCGGAGGGGCCGCCGGGGCGGCTGCGGCGTGGGAGGCTCGCCCGGTGGGCGGGGGCCGGTCGCGGCGGGCGGTACGTGTCCCGGACGCGGCGTCTGGTCCGATCCGTCCCCTGCGGCAGCGCATCACAAACCGGCCACCGTGGGACTCCCGCCGGTTCGGACACGTCATTCCCACCCGCAGCGGTGCGCCTTCGGTGGGAGGAGTGCGGGCCGCTCCGCCCGTTACCGGTGGACAGGAGGGCCGCTACCCTGCGTGGTTGCCTCCGGTGTCGGTCTCCGGGGGCGATCATGGCGCTGACCGAGCCGCCGGCAGCGGCGGAGCCGACCGCGCCGCCGGCCACCTCGCGCGGGGCGCGACTGCTGGCCGTACTCGCGCTCGCCCCGGCGCTCCGGCTCGCCGTGATCCGGCACGCCGTACCGCCGGGGGTGGCGATCCGGACCGGATGCGACGCGTGCGTCGCCCCGATCGGGCTGGCCCGTCCCTGGCCTGCGCTGGGCCCGGCGGCGCGGTGCGGGCGGTGCCGGGCGCGCGTCGGCCCGCCGCCCGGCACGGTGGAACTCGCCGTCGCGGTGGCGCTCGGGGTGCTGGTGCTGCTCGGGATGCCCGCCGGTCCCCGGGGTGGTGCCTGGTTCGAGGGTCAACCGGCCGTGCTGCTCGCCACCGCCTGGTGGCTGGGCTGGGCCATCCCGCTGGTCTTCGTCGACGCGGCCGTGCATCGGCTGCCGGACCGGTTCACCTGGCCCGCTGCGGCCGGCACCTGGCTGCTGCTCGGGCTGGCCGCTGTCGCCGGGGCCGGCCCGACACCCTGGCTGCGTGCCACCGCCGCCGGCATCGCGCTCGCGCTCTTCTTCGCCACCACCACGCTGCTGCTCGGCCGGCGCGGGTTCGGCCTCGGCGACGCCAAACTGGCGCTCGGCGTCGGCGCGCTGCTCGGCTGGCACGGCTGGGCGGTCCCGGTGGCCGGGCTGGTGCTCGCCCTGATGCTCTCAGGGCTGGTCGGCGTCGCGCTGCTGGCCGCCCGCCGCGTCGGCTGGCGCAGCCACCTCCCGTTCGGCCCGTTCCTCGTCCTCGGCACCCTCGCCGCCCTCCTCCTCCCCTGACCCGCGCCCCGCGCCCACCCCCTCTGCCCCCGCGCCTTCTGCCCCCTCGCCCTCCTCGGCGATCTTGCACTTATGGCCCATGAATTGCGCGTTTTGCGCCTTTTGCCGGGGCCAAAACTGCAAGATCGCCGAGGAGGGCGAGGGGTAGGGGAGGGGTGAGGGAGGGCGGGGGGTCAGTGGTGGGAGGCGGGGGTGGGTGGGGCGGGGGTGGGGGGTTCGGCGTGTCGGGTGCGGCGGTGCAGCAGGGCGGCGGCGGGGCGGGCCAGCAGTGGAGTGAGCAGCGCGGCGAACAGGGCGCCGAGCAGGACGCCGACGACCACGTCGTGCGGGTAGTGCACGCCGACGAAGGTGCGGGAGAACGCGGCCAGCGCCGCCAGCGGCAGTGCGATCAGCCCGACCCGGCGGGACAGCAGCAGGGTCGCCACCGCCAACCCGCCCGCGATCGTGGCGTGGTTGCTGGGGAAGGACCAGTCGCCTGTCGGCGGGCACTCGCCGGCGATGATGGCCAGTTCGGTGGCTAGCGCGCGGCAGGGGCGCTCCTGGTCCACCACCGTCTTCAACAGTTCGCTGAATCCGTACGCGAGCACCACCGGCACGGGCGACACCAGGGCGTACGCCCGGTCGCGTGGTCCGCCCCGGAGCCGGGACACGGCCGCGATCAGCCACAGCGCGCCGAGCAGCAGGATCGCGCCCTCGGTGAAGTGCTCGGCGAACCACTGCACCGGTTGCGGGGTGTCGGCCGCGAAGTCGACGATTTCCTGGTACCACTCGACACTGATATCCGGAACATCCGGTGTATCCACATCAGTCATGATTCACCTCGCCTGTCGTTCATACCCCGTTTACCTCGCAGACAACCCTGGAACACCTAAAAGCCGGGCGCAGTGTGCGTTGGTCAGGCGGTGACCCCGACTTTCGTCTCAGCGACCTCTCAGCCCGGTCTGCATCCGTTGACCCTGATACGTCGCACTTCTGGAGGAGAGCCGCCCGACGCCGGCCCGGAGACCGGCATCGAGGTGTGGCACCACGGCGAGCTGCTCCGGATCACCGGCGGCGAGGCGGCGACCCGGCCGATGCCCGAGGTGCCCGACCCAGGCCCGGAGCCGCCCTCCCCACCCGGCCGCCGCCCCACCCGCCGCCGCTGAGGCGTAAGGAAGGCACCTTCCTATTGCTTTCTGTATAGAAGGTGCCCTTCCTCACGCCTGGGTAGGGTGGCGCGGTGTCTGAGCTTGAGCGGCTTGCCGCGCACCACGCCACCGCGCTGCTGCGCTTCGAGCGGGAGAACCGGGAGTGGTTCGCGCGGTCGGTGCCGGACCGGGGCGACGCGTACTTCGCCGGCTTCGCCGAGCGGCACGCGGGGCTGCTCGCCGAGCAGGCCACTGGCGGGTGTCACTTCCACGTCCTGGTCGAGGCCGACGAGGCGGTGATCGGCCGGTTCAACCTGGTCGACGTCGCCGACGGCGAGGCCGAGCTGGGCTACCGGGTGGCCGAGCGGGCCGCCGGGCGCGGGGTGGCGACCGACGGCGTCCGCCGCGTCGCCGCGCTGGCCCGTCAGGCGTACGGGCTGCGTCGGCTGACCGCCGAGACCACCCTGGACAACGCGGGCTCGCTCGCTGTGCTCCGGCGTACCGGGTTCACGCCGGTCGGCGAGGTGTCACTCGACGGGCGCTCCGGGCTGCGGTTCGTCCGCGAGTTGACGGCCGACGACTGACGCGCCGGCCATCCGCTGCCGGACGGCCTCCAGCGCCTCGAAGGCGTACGCCCAGTTGTGGCACTTGAAGCTGCGCAGCCCTTCGATGGGGGTGCGGCAGTCGGTGCAGCGCACCCCGGCGATCGCGTCCGGGACCTCGGTGTTGACGTATCTGCGGTCGCCGAGGATGACCGTCGCGATCATCATCCGGTCGTGCACGCCGGAGAGGGCGGAGGAGACGATGTCGTACCAGTTGACCCGGCGGCCACACTTCGGGCAGTCCGGCTCGTCCCCGCTCACCCACAGCGGTGCGCCGATGCTGCGCAGTGGCATGCCGAGCAGTTTCTCGATCCGCCGCACGTCCGACTCGGGGGTGGTCCACCGGTGCTCGCCGGGCAGTGCTGCGGGCGAGTCGTAGACGGCACGGAACAGGACCGGGTCGACCTCCACGGTCTCGCGCTGACTGGTCATCGGCGTCCCTCCTCCACGTCGGTGCCCGCACCGTCGTCGCAGGTGGCGGGCGGGCTCACCCGGATCAACGACACGGCGGGCAAACGGATCGCGCATGGCGCACGGTCGGGTGGTCCCCGCGACCGGGCGTTCGGTGGCGGCCAGAGGCAGGACATGGACGGTGGTCGGCCACTCGCGCCGCGACGGACGGCCTCGCCGGCCAGTCGGGAGCGGCGCCGGTCGTCGTTCGTGGCCAGGCCGAACTTGTCGTACGAGATCGCTACTGGGTGACGTCCGGGGTTCCCTCAAGCTCCGTCGTGACGAGATGCTCCGTGCCGTCCAGGGTCACGAACGCGTTCAGCTTCATGCCCGGCCGGCGCCCCGTGCTCGTGCCGATCCGCCACTGCCACCTGACCAGGCCCTGCGCGTCAGCCAGCGCCTGCCCCAGCCCGCTGGCCCGGCTGGTGCGTCCGCTCGGGTAGACCACCCGCAGGTTGCACACGGCGTTGGCCCGCGTCTGGGCGAGCACGCGGCAGTGCCCACCGATCCAGGGGGTGCCGATGGCGACGTCGTTCAGTACGAAGACGTTCAGCTTGTCGCAGATCGCCGAGATCGAGTGCCCCCAGGCGCGGACCTCCGGGTCGGTGATGCTCGCGAAGTGCAGGCCCACCGCTGTGAAGGTGTCCCGGTCCAGCCAGAGCGACCCCGAATCGCCAGGCCCGCCGAGCACCCCCTGAGGCGGCGGAAGACCGTTGTCGACGACGACCGAGAACTCCAGCCCGTCGGTGCCGTCGATGATGCCGTTCGTGACGCCGGTCCGCAGTCCGGACTTGACCACCCTGAGGCCGATGGTGTGCGGTTTGCTGCCCGCCGCGGGCAGTGGCAGGTCGGCGATCCTGGTGGAGACGCTCCGGCTTCGGGTGCCGTCCTGTTCCCCGATGGAGCAGAGCGCGGCGTCCAGGCCCTCGTCCCACCGCAGGAGCCGACCGAGGAAGCTGTTCGGCGGCTCCGGGTCGGGTGGCACCGGCTGGGGCTGGACGATCGGGTCCATCGCGACCGGCGGACTCGCGACGACGACGTGCCAGTTGGTCAGGGCGAGGGGCCGCAGGGTGCCTCTCTCGAACACGATGGACCCGAGTGTGCCGGGGCCTCCCACCTTGACGTTTCCGATGCTGATGCCGCCCAGCACGGGGTCCTGACGGGAGTGCCGGAACTCGGCGTCGGGCACCGGATTGCTTTCGATCACGTCGACCGGAAGGCCGTCGATCTCTTCGGGCAGCCGCTCCGCGTCGGCCAGGTCCGAGGTCGGCAACTTGCGATTGACGTGGACCCGGATCGCGAGGCGGTCGGAGGGCCGCTGTTGCTTGAGCGCGAAACCGACGTCGACGGCACGAACATTCGGGTACGCCATCAGGCGCTTCCGGTGCCGACGCATGAGTGTCAGCAGTTGCTCCTGCTCCTGAGGCGTGATCTCGTGCATGGTGCGCTGCGCTCCCTACGTTCCGGACCGCACCTCAGCGCGGTGACCGCGAGGCTCTGGTCCTCTGCCGGAGCGCGTTCCCCACCTGCGTCGCCCCATGCCCGGCACGGAAGAGTAGGGTCCGCGGGGCTGTCGTCCGGCGACCGCAGCCCGCGTCGACCCGGGCAACGAGGCTCGGCCGGCCTCACCGATCGCTTCCGTACGCGATCCGACCCGTGCCGAGCGGGTGTGGCGCACGCCTGTTGACGTGCATTCCGAGTGGAAATGGGCTGTATGTCGTCTGTGCTGTCCGTGGTCTCCCGCCCGCGCCTTCCCCGTCCGCCCTGGCTGTCACCGAAGGTGTTCCGCACCGAGGCTCTCGCCGGCCTGGTCGTCGCCCTGGCGTTGATCCCGGAGGCGATCTCCTTCTCGATCCTGGCCGGGGTCGACCCCCGGGTGGGGATCTTCGCCTCGTTCACCATGGCGGTGACGATCGCGTTCTGCGGCGGACGGCCGGCGATGATCTCCGCCGCCACCGGCGCGGTCGCCCTGGTCGTGGCTCCCCTGGCCAAGGAACACGGCCTCGACCATCTCGTCGCCGCGGTGATCCTCGGCGGCGCGATCCAGATTCTGCTGGCGGTGCTCGGGGTGGCGAAGCTGATGCGGTTCATCCCGCGCAGTGTGATGGTCGGCTTCGTCAACGCCCTGGCCCTCCTGGTCTTCGCCGCCCAGATGCCGCATCTGATCGGGGTGCCATGGCTGGTGTACCCGCTGGTGGCGGTCGCGCTGGCGATCATGGTGGGGCTGCCCCGGCTCACCCGGGCCGTCCCGGCGCCGCTGGTCGC
Source organism: Micromonospora peucetia (assembly GCF_900091625.1). Taxonomy (NCBI): domain Bacteria; kingdom Bacillati; phylum Actinomycetota; class Actinomycetes; order Micromonosporales; family Micromonosporaceae; genus Micromonospora; species Micromonospora peucetia. The sequence goes on along the minus strand of NZ_FMIC01000002.1, from coordinate 1,801,391 downwards.
CATCGTGGTGCTGACCGTGGTCACGGTCTCCACCCACCTGGCGGTGCCGACCGTGGGCGACGAGGGGGCCCTGCCGGACAGCCTGCCCACGCTCGGCCTGCCGCAGATCCCGTGGACGATGGACACCCTGACCCTGATCGCCCCGTACGCCCTGGGCATCGCCCTGGTCGGGCTGATGGAGTCGTTGATGACGGCGAAACTGGTCGACGACATCACCGACACCCCGTCCAGCAAGACCCGAGAGGCGTGGGGGCAGGGCGTGGCGAACATCGTCACCGGGTTCTTCGGCGGGATGGGCGGCTGCGCGATGATCGGCCAGACGATGATCAACGTGAAGGCGTCCGGCGCCCGTACGCGACTGTCGACCTTCCTCGCCGGTGTGTTCCTGCTGGTTCTGGTGGTGGCGCTCGGCGACGTGGTAGCGGTGATCCCGATGGCCGCCCTGGTCGCCGTGATGATCGTCGTCTCGGTGTCGACGTTCGACTGGCACTCGGTCGCCCCGGCCACCCTCAGGCGGATGCCGTACGGCGAGACCGTCGTCATGCTGGCCACCGTCGTCGCCACCCTGGCCAGCCAGAACCTCGCCGTCGGTGTCGTCGTCGGCGTGCTCACCGCGATGGTCGTCTTCGCCCGGCGGGTTGCCCACCTGGTGAAGGTGACCAGCGTCCTCGACCCCGACGGGACGAGCCGGGTCTACTCGGTGCACGGCGAGTTGTTCTTTGCCTCCAGCAACGACCTGGTCGGCCAGTTCGACTACGCCAACGACCCTGACTCCGTCGTCATCGACATGACGAACGCCCACGTCTGGGACGCCTCCTCGGTCGCCGCCCTCGACGCCATCACCACGAAGTACGCGGCCCGCGGCAAGACCGTGGAGATCATCGAGCTGAACCGCCCCAGCGCCCACCTCCACGGCACCCTCGCCGGTCGGCTCGGCGTCGGCCACTGATGGCCGCCGCCAGCCGTACGGCCGGGCGGGCGGCGGTGACTCGCGCTTACGGAGCTACGGCGCGGCGGTACGACGGCCGCCGCGCCCCGGCCGGCTGCCGGCTGCGGGCCCTGGCGGCGGCGCGTACGGCGGCCCACCCCACCCGCTCCCGGTCAGCGCGACGTAGTGGGGCAGTCGCTGCCGTGGGTCGGGCGGGCCGCCGGGCCGGGCTCACGTGCCCGATTCAGCCTGCTCGGCGATGGCGTCCAGGCGGGCGATCTGCTCGCCGGTGAGCGCAATGTCGAGCGCGCCGAGGTTCTCGTCCAGGTGCGTCGGTGAGGTGGTGCCGGGGATCGGCGCGATGTTCGGGGAGCGGTGCAGCAGCCAGGCCAGGGCCGTCTGCGCGGGGGTGGCGCCGACCTCGGAGGCGATCTTCGCGACCGGGCTGTCGTTGGTGGCGTGGCTTCCGATGGCGATGGGGAAGAACGGCAGGAAGGCGATGCCGTGCTCCGCGGTGAAGTCGACCACCGCCTCGTGCTCGCGGTGGGCCAGGTTGTACCAGTTCTGCACGGACGCTATCGGGGCGATTCGGAGTGCCTCGCGTAGCTGGTCGACGGTCACCTCGGACAGGCCGATGTGGCGGACCTTGCCCTCCTGCTGTAGCTGCCTGAGCGCGCCGATCTGGTCCGCGAGCGGGACCTCGGAGTCGATGCGGTGCAGCTGCATCAGGTCGATCCGCTCAACCTTGAGCCGGCGCAGGCTGAGCTCGGCCTGCTGGCGCAGGTAGGCAGGGTGACCGACGGGCACCCACTCGGCCGGGCTCGGCCGGGTCATGCCGATCTTCGTGGCGATCACGACGCCGTCGCGGTACGGGTGTAGCGCCTCGGCAACGAGTTCCTCGCTGCCGCCCAGGGCGTAGGCGTCGGCGGTGTCGATCAGCTGTACCCCGCGCTCAACGGCATGGCGCAACATCGTGATGGCGTCGGCGCGCGGGGTCGGCGGCTGCCAGACGATGGCCTCGGTCGGAGGGATGCCAGGGGTGTCGGACAGGCGCATGGTGCCGTAGCCGATACGGCTGACTGTCAGGTCGCCGCCGACACCGGTGTTTCGGCTGTTGGTGGTCTGTGTGGTGGTCATGCCTGTCACGCTAGAATCTCTCATCGATGTGAGATTCAAGTAGATGGGAGGGGGATCACATGCGAATCGGCGAACTTGCCCGACGGACCGGCGTCAGCGTTCGCCTGCTGCGATATTACGAGGAACAGGGGTTGCTGGCGCCCGAGCACCGGGAGGGAGGGCACCGCCGCTACGGGCCCGACGCGCCGTTGACTGTCGGGCATATCCGCAGGCTGCTGCGCGCCGGCCTGCCCACGAGCGTCATCCGCGACGTCCTGCCATGCGTCGACGGCGACGGTCAGGTCGCGCCGTGCATGCTGAAGGTGCTCCAGCATCGCCTGGAAGAACTCGACGAGCAGTTGACCACCCTCCAGGAGAGCCGGTCCGCTCTGGACCAGATCGTCTCTGCCGCCCAAGAGGACCACCTCTCCGCTCCGGCCAGCGCACCAGCACTGGCCGGATAGGCCCGACCACCGGTCAAGGTGCTCGCGTCCCCGGCTGGCTATCGGCGGGTGTGGCGGGCGGCGACGACGGAGAGGGCCGCGGTCAGCAGCAGCGCCGTGGCGGCGCCCACCAGGATCGGGGACGGGCCGCCGTCCAGCGCGCCCAGGTAGTCGAAACCGACCATGTTGTTGAGTACGGCGTACCACAGCAGCAGATAGACGACCTGGAAGAGCCGGTTCGTCCGGCTCAGCACACCCAGGGCCAGTGCGAGCGCGGGAATGAAGGCCGCCCCGGCCAGCCAGCCCGCCAGGTCACCGGCGGCCGCCATCCGTACGCCGGCACCCAGCCCGACCAGCGCGGTGAGCGCGACGCCGGCCAACCATTGGGCGAGCACGCCGCGGACAGGCGAGGGGTAGGCGCCGAGCAGCGCCTCGACGCCGTACTCGCGGGGCTGGGTGCCGAGCCGCGACCAGATCAGCACCGGCCAGATCCAGGCTGCGATCAGCATCGTTCCCGAGGCGCTCGCGGGCATCGCCGCGCCGATGACGATCAGCGCGGCAGCGCCGAGCCACCACCACCAGGAGACGCCCTGGGTGAGGATGCGCAGTTCGCCGACGAGCAGACGGCCGAAGCTGTGGCCGCGCTGCGGCATGGTCTGCGGAGACGACACCACCGGGTGGGCCGGGACGGGTTCCACCGTGGCTGCGGCCGGTGCGGCTGGTGCGGGCGTGGCGCGTAGAACCGCGCGGGCCGGGTCGAAGCGGCCGAACCAGATGGCCGGCAGCGCCGCGACCGCGGTCGCCAGCACCAGGAGGAGAATTCGATCGCCGACAAAGCCCGCGGTGAAGTCCATGCCTGTCCACACGACGGCGCGGGGTGGGATGTCGAGGTACATCAGGCCCAGCGCGATCTCGGTGAGCCTGATCCCCTGGGCGGCCAGTTCGTCGCGCATGGACTCGGCGAACACGTGCATACCGAGGCCGCCCAGTGGCGCGTCAGGCGACTGTCCGGCCATCACCGCGAACATCGACACGAAGAACCAGATCAGGTTCCCGAACCCGGTGCGTAGCACCGGGAGGGTCTCGAACAGCACCGCGGCGGCTGCGGTGAGCGCCAGCGCCGGCAACGTGAAGAGCGCGAACGGCAGGAGGATGGCGATCGGGTCGACGGAATACGACTCGCCGCGTGCCAACTGCATCGCCACTGCCGTGCCGGCGAGTGCCGCTGCCATCGATCCCAGCACCAGCAGGTTGCTGAGGTACTTGCCGACCAGGTAACCGGACATCCGAAGTGGCGTCGCGGCGAGGAGTTGCCCGACGCCGGACTGCTCGTCGCGGGCGAGCGTCGTCCGGATGACGTAGAAACCGCCGACGGACAGCCACAGCGCTCCGGCGAGCGCGGTCACCGTGCCGACGTAGGCGCTGTTGTAGACACCCCGGTACATCCCCGCGTTGACGATCGTCCAGTGTGATCCGGAGGACGGCGCGGCCAGGTAACCCAGACCCACGGCGGCCAGCAGGACCACCAGATACCCCGGCCGGCGTACGCGCTCGCGGAAGTCCGCGAGGGCGAGCGCGCCCAGCACGCGCGGCCTCATCGCGTCAGCTCCCGGACGCCGCCGACCACCCCGAGGTAGGCGTCCTCCAGGTCGGGCGAGACCTGTGTCGCGTCCGGTCCGGGCCGGGTCGTCGAGAGCAGCCGCAGGCGTACGCCGTCTGCGGTACGGACCATCCGGCTGACAACGTGCCGGGCCTGCGCCGCGGCGACCTCGTCCGGCCCGACGACCGTCTCCCACACGTGCCCCGCCACGGTGTGCAGCAACTCTTCTGGGGTGCCGCGACGCAGCAGCCGGCCCTGGGCCACGATGGCGATGTCACCGGCCACCGACTCGATGTCCGAGACGATGTGGGTGGACAGCAGAACGAGCCGGTCGGCGGCCAGGTCGCTGAGCAGGTTGCGGAACCGCACCCGTTCCTGCGGGTCCAGGCCGGCGGTGGGCTCGTCGACGATGAGTACCCGCGGGTCGGCGAGCAGTGTCTGCGCGATGCCGACGCGGCGCAGCATGCCGCCCGAGTATCTGCCCATCGGGCGCTTGGCCGCCTCGGTCAGGTTGACCAGTTCCAGTAGTTCGTCGACGCGGGCCCGGGCGGACCGGGCCGACAGGCCCTTGACGGCCGCCAGGTACGACAGGAACTCGCGCGCGCTGAGATTGGGGTAGACGCCGAAGTCCTGCGGCAGGTAGCCGAGCTGCCGGCGGAGCTCGTCCGGCTTCGCGACGACGTCGGCGCCGTCGAAGAGCACCCGCCCGCTCGTGGGCCTGGTGACCGTGGCGGCGATCCGCATCAGCGACGACTTGCCCGCGCCGTTGGGGCCCAGCAGGCCCACCACACCGAAGCCGAAGCGCATCGTCACCCCGTCGACGGCCAGCTTGCGCCCCTTGTAGACCTTTGTCACATCGATCAACTCGAACATCAGCCCACCTTCCGTACCTGGGCGGTGTGGCCCACGCCTGCGGTGGCGGTGACGGTTCGCTTGCTGGCCGGATCGCTGGTCAGAGCGGGGCGGCCGGGTGCGGCGGTGACGCGGTAGGTCTCCGGCCCACCGGGCAGGCTGACCTGCACCGATCCGCCGGCCCGCGCCTCGACCCGATCGGGCGGGCTGGCGAAGCCCAGGTTGACGCTCCTGCCGGTCGACGTGACGGTGACATTGGCGGAACGCGCCCCGGTGACGTCGACGCCCTCCTCGGCGTGCAGCCGCAGGGCACCGGTCGACTCCTCGACCCGTAGCCAGGCATCGGTCACCGTCGCGGAGAAGTCGGCGTCGAGCCCGACGGCCCGTACCGGAGCGTCGCTGTTCACCTCGACCACGACGCCGGCCGGCACGTGCACGATGTGCCGGCCGCCACAGTCGGGCACGAGGCCGCTGCACTTGACCTTCAGCCGTAGCGTGCCACCGTCCATGGACCAGGACGCGTTGTCGTCGACGGTGGCCTTGCCGGTCAGCGACCGCTGCACCTCGATGGCAGCGCCAGCACCGGCGACCAGGCGCAGGTCGGCGCCGTCGTTGTCGATGACCAGCCGGTCGCCGGAGAGGCTGAACTCCTGCCGGTCGTCGCGGGTTTCGTTGATCGCCCGTATGTCGGCGCAGCCGGAAACGGCCATAAGGGCTGCAATGGAAAGCAGCGGCGCAACACGCATTAATTGCTCCTGTTGGGTGATAGCGGAATGTTCAGCACATCACCCGAGGAGGGCTCGAAGCACTACCACCAGACGCCCGAACAGGGGTAGTGCCAGGCATACCACCGGTCGCGGCGAGTGCTCATCCGTTGACAGAAAACCGGGCTCTGAGGGCTCGCCGGACCGGCTCAGCGTCAATTGATCACGGGGGGCTCGTGCAGCATGCGTCGACCTGCTCGGCGCGCTGGTCACGCCCCGGACTTGGGCCTTGGAAGGGTGATCCGCGCTCCAGGAAGCGATGGCGGTCGCCGAGCCGGTTCGCAGCCGAAAGGGTCGTACGACGCTGTCGAGCTGAGTCGTCTGTGACATCGGACCAGGGCGGCCGAGTCAATGGTGGCCAGCCCCTCGGGAGATCTTCGTTCGGCTGGCGGGTCTACGCACTGAGCCTTCACCGGCAAGGTCGCGGTAACCGTGGATCCTCAACGAAGCAGTGCACAATGTCATCATGGGGTGGAACACGTCAGCTTTGTTCGCGCGCGGAGAAGACCCGCTTGCACTTCTGTCGGCGACCGCGACCGCCACGGGCGCGCTGGCTACCTCCGAGGAGGCGACCAGCGGGCTCGCTCACGACGTTGTCTTTGTCGCCAGAGATCAAGAGTGGCAACAACTCTGGGACCCGGAGATGCTGCACGTCGTCGATGCCAGACCCGGGCGCAACACCCTGACCGTCTTCTTTTCCAGCGTATCGAGCACTACGGATTCACCCTCGTCAACGAGGGCGTGAAAGTCCGGCGCGCCGTCTACACCAACGGCGAGCTCACCGTCGATGACGGCGAGCCGCTGTCGATCGAGGCCAACATTCCCGACCCAGGCTCGGACGAAAACTGGGTGTGGGCGATCATTGAGCATGTCACCGGGACCGGCTACAACGGCAATCGCACGTTCCAGGTTTACACCTGCCCCTGGTGACAAGCACTCGCTGACGCAGAAAGCTTGGTCCAAGAGGGGCTACCACTGAACCCGATCTATCCAGGAGTCGGTGCAATGCTCTGACCTGTGGCGCGGTCCGCCTGCGCTCACTGGTCAAGGACTCGGCAATCCCACCTCGGCCAAGCCCAGCACCGAATGACGACCACGGCGGCCCGGCGGCATCCCCGCCAGAGTGAGCCGTGGTTGCCGAAGAGCTCGCCGCGCACCTCACCGCGGTCGGACCCGTCGAGTTCGAGCTTCCCGACATCACCACGGGGGAGCGGCTGACTCGTTCGGTGGCGTTCCTGTTCACGTCGTCGCGGGGGAAGCTGCTGGCTGACACCTACTGGTCGGAGTTGTGGGCGGACTGGCGCGAGGCGGCCGGCTGGCCGAAGGAAGGGACCTTCCACTCTCTGCGCCACTTCTTCGCTACCACGCTGATGAGTAACGGCGTGGAGCCTCAGGAGGTGCAGAAGGCGCTGCGGCACGCCAACCTGCGGATCACGTTGGAGACCTACGTCCACTGGATGCCGAAGAAGGACCGGCCGCGGGGCCTGGTCGGTGGCCTCCTGCGAGACGCAGACAGCACGCGGCGGGATCCTCGCGCGGACCAAGATCGGAGTTGAGTTGTGCCCTGGTTGTGCCCGGTGATCTTGGTCCGACGTTCTCGCAGCTCAGGGGCGGTTTGTGGTGGGCCGCCAGGGACTCGAACCCTGAACCTATGGATTAAAAGTCCACAGCTCTGCCATTGAGCTAGCGGCCCGCGCGCTCAGATTACCGGACGGCGGCCGGTCGCGGCTTTCGGCTTTCGCGCCGCCGTTGACACCGGCAGCTCGGGGCCGCCGGGCAAACCTCGCCGCCGGAGCGCCCGCCGTCGAGGGACGGGCATCTCCGGGCGTACGCAGGCGGTCAGGCCCGCCGGGCGGTGGGGGCGAGGAACGCGCGCCAGGCCGTGGGGGCGAAGGTCAGGGCCGGGCCGGTCGGGTCCTTCGAGTCGCGGACGGCGACCACGCCGGGCAGGTTGTCGGCCACCTCGACGCAGTTCCCGCCGCTGGTCCCGCTCCGGGTGGACTTCCGCCACAAGGCGCCAGTTAGATCCATGGACTCACTACTTCCTTGATCAGGTTGAGGGACTGCCGCCTCGGCAGCGCCTCGGTGCGGACGCTTTCCCATCGATCGAAGAGCGTATCCAGCTTTTCCGGTCGATCTACGACGTCTCCGCCGAGCTGGTTTTCCAAGTGCCCCACCCAACTTCCGCCGGCCAGGCGTGCCAGCGACAGCGGGCCCGAGAGCCCCGCGTGTAGCCCGACGTCAGCCGGGACGACATGCACGCTGATGTGCGGTCGCTCCGCGCAGGCTAGTAGGTGCGTCAACTGCTCAGCCATCACTTTCTCGCTGCCCTCACCGGCGCGCCGGATCGCCTGTTCGTCTACCACGACGACGAGTTGTGGCGGCGGCTCGCGCGTCAGGATCACCTGTCGCTCGACTCGCGCCATCACCCGCCGTTCGATCTCGTCATCGCTGAGTCGGGGATCGAGCCGAAGCACCGCGCGGGCATAGGCGTCCGTCTGGAGCAGACCTGGGATCAGGTTCGGCTCGAAGTAGCGGAGTTGGGTGGCCGTGCGTTCGGCGTCGAGCCAGGGCAGGAACCAGGACGGGGCGCCGAGGCTGGCGACGAGCCGTTCGAACAGTCCGCCGGTTCTGAGGGCCCGGTCGGCGCCCTTGATGAAGTCGATCGTCAGCGCCCGGGTGCCGCCTTCGACGGCGCTGACGTGCGACGCGCTGAAGCCAGCGCCCCGGCCGAACGTCTCCTGCGTCATGCCGGCGCCGCCCCGGGCGCGACGGATCTCGCCCAGGATGAAGGCGGCGAGCGGACTCGGCACGTCGGCCATTCAGGGCCTCCCAGTTTGAAGATCGACTACCCATGAAGCCACCCGTCGGGCAAGGGCTCGGCCAGCCCGACCCGGCCACCTCCGGAGCCTTCCGAGCGTAGTCGCCTCCACAGCAGAGTGTCATCAGCGAGGGCTGTCCGTGGAGCGTTGGCCGGGGGTGGTTCTCGCGGGGGCCGCCCTCGGGCAAGCGGCCGTCGGCGGCCCCCTTCCATCGGCAAGCAGGCGGACGGGCGGGAGGAAGGCGTGACAGTCGACAGGCCAAGTGAAGAGCGCACGATCGCGCCGGGCAAGGTCATCCGCGTCCCGGAGGACTCCTACCAGTTCGGCACCGGGGCGCTCGCGATGTATGCCACTGAGGTCCTCGACCGGAGCCAGTTCCAGGTGCGGGGTGGGTCGAGCCGCGTGGCCGAGGGCTGAACCCGGACAGCACGCTCCGGCCACGCGAGCGGTACGCCTCCGTCCGGGTGGACCGGGCGACGTCGTCAAGGTGCCGTCGCGGTGACCCGGCGCCGTGAGCATGTGCCGTCCCGCCCCACCTGGCGTTGTACGGCCTGCGGGATCGCCTGGCCCTGCTCGGCGGCGAAGCTGCGCCTGCTCGGCGAGTACCGAACCGACCGGATCGCCCTGCTGCTCCACCTCGCCACCCTCCAGGCCGAGGCCGCCGCCCAACTCGCTCAACTCGCCGAACTGGACGCCTCCCGCCCCCGCGCCGACCTGACCCACCGCTTCACCACCTGGGCGCCCCCGCCCTCCCGCCCCCGTCAACCCGCCCCTCGCCCTCCCGCCCTCCCGCCCAGCGCCCTTCCCGCCCCCGCCCCTGGCCCCCGCCCCTGGCCCCCGCCCTCGTCGGCCCAGCGTCGTCGATCATGCAGTTATGGCCCGGGCAAAAAGTGCGAGTGGCACATCTTGAGGGCCACAACTCCATGATCGACGCTGACGCTGACGCTGACGCTGACGCTGACGCTGACGCTGACGCTGACGCTGACGCTGACGCTGACGCCGGAGCGGGTGGAGGGGCGGGTGGAGGGGCGGGTGGAGGGGCGGGCCGAGGGGGTGGTGGACGGGTGCTTATGGGGGTGAGTGGGTTGGCCATGGGCGGGGGGATCGCGGGGCGGTTGACTGGTGGGGACGACAACGGGGGAGGACCACCTTGACCGAGACGATCCGTACCGCCGCCCTGGCCGGGGCGACCCTGACCAGCGGGCTGGTGGCGGGGCTGTTCTTCGCGTTCACCTGCGCGGTCATGCCGGGCCTGGCCGCGACCGACGACCGGACGCTGGTCGGCACGATGCAGTCGATCAACCGGAAGATCCTCAACGGCTGGTTCCTGGGTGCCTTCCTCGGCGCGCTGCTGCTGCTCGCCGTGACCGCCGCGGCGCACCTCACCCGGGGCGGGCCGGTCCTGCTCTGGACCGTCGCCGCGCTGGCCTGCTATCTGGTCACCCTGGGCGTCACCATCCGCCTCAACGTGCCGCTCAACGACCGGTTGGAGGCGGCCGGCCCGGTGGACCGGATCGCCGACCTGGCCGACGTGCGGCTCTGGTTCGAGGCGGCCTGGGTGCGCTGGAACCTCGTCCGCACGCTCTCCTCGGTGGCCGCCTTCGCCTGCCTGATCGCGGCCCTGCTGACCCGGCGGGGCTGAGCATCGCCGCGCTAAGAGAGCCGCGCCGTCGCCATCACCGGCGCGGTGACCGACGTCGCCACCACCGGCGCGGCAGGCATGGGCGGGTGGGCGTGGGGGAACCGGGCCCGTATGAGGATGAGCAGCACCCCGGCCGTGGCGGCCTCCGGCGAGGAGACGGGGCCGGACGGCGTACGGGATCCGGCCGGAGAGGTGCACGCCTGGCTGCCCGGGCAGAACCAGACCGTCTGCGGGCTCCCGCTCAGCCGGACCCGGCTGCGCCGGTTTCCGCATGTGCGGTTCGAGTACGCCTCCACGGACGTACTCACCGAGGCGGACCCGGTCGGCCGGATCTGCCCACGCTGCCTGGCCGCCTCGGACGGCCGGCGCCGGGGCGGGAAGCAGAGCTGGGTCCGTGACTCGCCCCGGCCCCGACGGCGGCGAGCGGCAGCGCGATTGACTCGTGGCTGACCGGGTACGGACCGGGGCATGCGGATCGTGGTGGTGGGGGCGACCGGCAACGCGGGCACCGCCCTGTTGCGCCGGCTGCGGCGGGAACGTGGACTGGACCTCGCCGGGGTGGTGCGGCGGTTGCCCGGGCCGGACTGCGGCGAGCCGTACGACCAGGTGGAGTGGCACTCCTGCGACATCGGACTGCCCGGGGCGGCCGGCCAGCTCGCCGAGGTCTTCGCCGGGGCCGATGCGGTGGTGCACCTGGCCTGGCAGATCCAGCCCAGCCACGACCAGCGGGTGCTGTACCGGACCAACGTCGGCGGCAGCACGGCCGTGATCGACGCGGTGGTCCGCGCCAAGGTGCCGGCTCTCGTGTACGCGTCGTCGGTCGGCACCTATGCGTCCGGCCCGAAGGACCGCCCGGTCTCCGAGCGCTGGCCGGCGACGGGGGTGCCCGGTTCGTCGTACAGCCGGGACAAGGCTGAGGTGGAGGCGCTGCTCGACCGCGCCGAGCGGGAGCATCCCGGGCTGCGGGTGGTGCGGCTGCGGCCCGGACTGAACTTCCAGCGGGCGGCGGCCACCGAGATCACCCGTTACTTTCTCGGCCCGTTCGCGCCTGTCCGGCTGCTCCGCTTCGGCCGGATCCCGCTGGTGCCGACGAATCCTCGGCTGCGGATGCAGGCGGTGCACACCGACGATGTCGCCGACGCGTACGCCCGGGCGGTTCTGGGTGACGCGCGCGGCGCGTTCAACGTCGCCGCGGACCCGGTGCTGACTCCGGAGCTGGTGGCCCGGCACTTCCACGGCTGGACGGTGCCCGTGGCCGCCCCGGTGCTGCGCGCCGCCGCCGCGCTGACCTGGCGGGCGCGGCTGCAACCGGTCGACGCCGGCTGGGTGGAGTTGGCGCTGCACGCCCCGCTGATGTCGAGCGAGCGCGCCGAGACGGAGTTGGGCTGGCACCCGCGCCACGACGCGGTGAGCGCGTTGAAGGAACTCTTCGCCGGCATGGCCGAGGGTGCGCACACCGCCAGCCCACCGATGTCGGCGGCCACCGACCGCCCCGGCCGGCCGGCGGCCCTGCTACGCGGTCGCCCTGCCGGCCACGGCAACCCCAACTAACCCCCCACCCACCCGCCACCGCTCGGGTTGATCAAGAGGTTTGTGTCCTGGATCGGCACCACGGAGAACGCAAACCTCTTGATCAACGAGGCGATCGAGGGGTGGGGGATTAGAAGTCGGCGAAGAGGTAGGGGAGTTGGCGCGGGAAGAGGCGGCGCAGCTCCGTCGCGGCGTCCGTCGACATGGTGCCCAGCCCTCGCAGGCCCACCTCCACCGGGTCCAGCACCCCGTACGCCAGGGCGGAGATGCCGGCGGCGGTCAGCGTGGCGGTCGGCGGCGAGCCGGCGGTGGCGGCGGCGCCGGTGACCAGCTCCAGCGTGCCGGTCGTGCCGTCCAGCAGGCACGACCCGGCCAGCCAGCGGTCGCCGGTCAGCTCCACCCGCACCCGACCCGGCCCGACGGGCAGCCCCGCCAACGCGTCGACGGACAGCAGCCGGGCCATCGGCGCGGCGGCGTTCGGTCGGGCCACCCGTGCCTCGACGTGCACGGCCAGGTCGGTCAGCCACAGCTCCGGCAGCTCGTCGGCGGGGAGCTGGAGGGTCACCCGCTCCACCTGGTCGACGTGCCGGGCGAAGAACTGCAACAGCAGCGTCCGGGCGACCGGGTCGCCGGCGAGCAGGTCGCCGGCGGCCAGCGTGCCGCCGTGGTCGTCGATCCGGTAGATCACCGCGCCGGTGACCGTGCCGCCGGAGCGGGCCGTCAGCAGCCAGTGCTCGTCGCGGTCGCGCAGCCCCACGTCCCGGTAGCCGGGGAAGATCGCGAAGCCGTGCCGCTCACCCAGACACCGTTCGGTGAACGTGCGCCAGTCCTGGTAGCCCCCGCCGATCCGCTCCCAGCGCACCTCGCCCGGCAGGTCGGCGCGGAGCAGCCCGTCCAGGTCGGCCGGCGAGAACGTGACGGTACGCGGCGCCGGCAGCCCCACGTAGCCGAACCGGGCGTAGAACGACGGCCGGAACGGGTACAGCGCGCTCAGCTGGTGCCCCTCGTCGCGCATCTCGTCGAGCAGTTGGTGCAGCAGGCCACGTACGTGCCCCTGCCGGCGGGCCAGCGGGTGGGTGGCCACCCCGGCGACGCCGGCCATCGGCAGCACCTCGCCGCGCACGTTCTGCCGCATCGGGATCGCCGAGGCGGCGGCCAGCGTGACGCCGTTCTCCTCGACGACCAGCGTCCGGTTGCCCTCGTTGTAGGGCAGGTAGTCGCGGAACTCCTCCGCCCGGGCCGCGCTGCGCGGCGACGTCTCGAACGCGTACGCCTGGAGCGGGAAGCTGGTGGTCAGTCGTTCCTCGGCGTTCACCCGGCGGATGGTCATCCGCCCATCCCATCCCGGCCCGGCGGTCCCCGCAACCGTAATCGCCGGTCGACGGGCCGGTGCTCACCGCTTCAGACGGCGACGACGTCGGAGACCACGACGGTCACGTTGTCCGGCGCGCCGGCCTGGTGGGCGAGCTTGACGAGTTGCTCGCCGCACTGGTGGCGGTCGCCGTACGTGCTCAGCGCGGCAGCGATCGTGCCGTCCTCGACGTAGTCGGAGAGCCCGTCGCTGCACAGCAGCAGCCGGTCGCCCGCGACGACCGTGAGCACCCCGACCGCCGGGGGCGTGTCCGACCCCTGCACCGCCCGGGTCACCAGGGACCGCTGTGGGTGGTGCCGCGCCTGCTCGGGCGAGAGCGTCCCCTGGTCGACCAGCGCCTGGACGAAGGTGTCGTCGCGGGTGAGCTGGGTCAGTTCCCCGTCGCGCAGCAGGTAGCAGCGGGAGTCACCCACCTGGGCCAGCACCAGCGCGTCCCCGGCGAGCAGGGCGGCGGTCAGCGTCGTACCCATGCCGTCGCGCGCCGGGTCGACGGTTATGGCGGCGTGGATGCGCCGGTTGGCGGTGCTCACCACGGCCCGCAGCGCCCCGGCCGCCTCGTCGGGGTTGGTCGGCGGGCTCAGCTCGTCCAGGATGCGGATGACGATCTCACTCGCCACCTCGCCTGCGGGCAGGCCGCCCATGCCGTCCGCGACCGCGACAAGGCGGTCACCGGCAAGGGCGGAGTCCTCGTTGTTGGTGCGGACCAGGCCGATGTCGTTGAGGATGGCCGAGCGGAGGATCAGCGTCATGGGGTCAAGCTTGCCAAGAACACCCTCCCGCCGTCTCTACGCACTACTGCGTAGGGTTGGGGAATGATGCCGGTGTCCATGGTCGGGCGCGCCGGTGAGCTGGCCGAGCTCGACCGGGCGTGGTCCACCGTGGTCACGTCCCGGCGGCCCGCGTTGACCGTCGCGGTGATCACCGGTGCCGCCGGGGTGGGCAAGTCTTTGCTGGTCGCGGCAGCCCTGGAGGCGTTCGCCCCCCGGCCGGCGGTGGTGCTCTCCGGCGCCGCCCGGGTGCACAGCCCCGCCCCGTACGACTGGTTGGCCGCCGTTCTCACGGGTCGGGACACGAGCCGGCTCGATCTGCCGCGCGACGCGCTGGCCTGGCTCGCCCAGCAGCCGACCGCGCCGCGTGAGCGCTACCCGCCGGGCACCCTGCTGCGGCTCGCGGTGCGGGTCGTCCGGCTGCTGGTCGCTGCCGGCCCGGCCGTGCTGGTGGTGGAGGATCTGCACGCCCTCGACCCGGCCAGCCTCAACCTGGTCGGCGAGCTGGCGACCGCCGGTGACCTGCCGGCGCTGCTGGTGGTGGCCAGTCGGCCCGCCGAGGACGCGGTCGCGCCGGACCTCGCGGTCCGTGCCCTGGCCCGGCTCTGCGGCGTCCGCGGCGCCGTCCGCCAACACCTCGGACCGCTGCTTCCGGCCGAGGTCGCCGAGGTGCTGACCCAGGTGTACGCGGACCCACGCCCGTCCGGCCGGCTGGTGCGCGCCGTCTGGCAGCGCACCGGCGGCAACCCGTACGCGCTGACCGAGCTGCTCGCAGCGCACGCCGGCCGGGGGCCCGAGGCGTTGCTCCGTCCGCCGCCCGCTCCGCGTCCGCCGGCAGCGCGGCCCGCAGCTTCAGTTCAGGGGGCGGTGCCGCAGCGACCGGCCGACCCGGTCGACGCCGAGCTGACCGGGCGGGAGATCGAGGTGCTGGGCTGCCTGGTCGCCGGGATGTCCAACAAGCAGGCGGCGCGGGCTCTCGGCATCTCGGTGCGTACGGTCACCGTGCACGTGTCCAACCTGCTGCGCAAGACCGGGTCGGCGTCGCGTACCGAGGCGGCGATCTGGGCCGTGCGGCGGCGACTGCCGGTGTCGGCCCCGGCCGACGGCTGACCCAGGTCGACGGGCGGCCCCGGTCGACGGCTGGCCCTGGTTGACGGCTGGCCCCGGTCGGTGGCTGGCCCCGGTCGACGGGGCGGCCCGTCGGGGTGCCGTCGTCGGTGGGTTCAGCGGCGGGGGTAGCGGAGCAGCAGGCTGGCGGCGGCCTCCTCGTCGCCGACGGCGGCGTACACGTGCGGCACGTCGGACGTCCAGCGCAGGTGCCCGCCGGCGGCGGCGGTCAGTGGGGCGTCGACCGGGCCGGCGCGCAGCACGCCCGCGAAGACGGTGATGTGCTCGGTGACGCCCCGCTGGTGGGCGGGGGAGAGCTGCTCCGGGCCGGGCGCGACCAGCATCCGGTACAGCTCGTAGGTGGCGTCGGTGTCCTCGAAGACCTCCAGCAGGATGGCGCTGACCGCGGCGCCGCGGACGGTCGGCCCGCAGGCCGGGCCGGAGAGCACGGCCGTCAGCGGTACGCCGAGCTGCGCGGTGATCGCGTAGAGCGTCTCCAGGGTCGGGTTGCGGGTGCCGTTCTCCAGTCCGGAGAGGGTCGCCTTGCCCACCCCGGCGAGCCGGGCCAGGGCCGACAGCGACAGGCCCCGCTCCCCCCGCAGGGCGCGAATCCGCCGCCCGACGTCCTCGGCGCCCGGATCGGCGCCCGGGTCGGGGGCCGTTCGGTGGATTGGTGGCGTCAGCGGCACCCCGCTATCGTGCTACACGTTTCCATGTTCCGTAAACGGAACGGAGCGGGCGGGGGCGGGGGATGGCGGGACGGTCGCAACCGGTGCTGGCGGGTGTGGTGACCGCGCTGGTCGGGTTCGCCAGTTCGTTCACCGTGGTGCTGGCCGGCCTGCGTGCCGTCGGCGCCTCGGACGCACAGGCCGCTTCCGGGCTGCTCGTGGTGTGCATGGCCGCCGGGGTCTCCGCCGTCTGGCTGGGCCTTCGGCACCGCATCCCGATGAGCATCGCCTGGTCCACCCCCGGCGCGGCGCTGCTGGTCGCCACCGGCGCGGTGCCGGGCGGATGGCCCGTCGCCGTCGGGGCGTTCCTCGTCTCGGGCGTGCTGATCGTGGCCGCCGGGCTGTTCCCCGTGCTCGGGCGGGCCGTCGCGGCGATCCCCCGGCCGATCGCGGGCGCGATGCTCGCCGGGGTGCTGCTGCCGCTCTGCACCGCCCCCGTCCGCGCGTTGGTCGAGGTGCCCCGGCTGGCCGTCCCCGTGGTGCTGGCCTGGCTGCTGCTGCACCGCTTCGCCCGGCGCTGGGCGGTACCGGGCGCGCTGGTCGTCGCGGTGGCGGCGATCGCGCTGACCACCCCGGTCACCGGCCTCGGCGGCGCCCGGCTGCTGCCCGCGGTGGAGCTCACCACCCCGGCCTGGAACGTCTCCGCCCTGATCGGCCTGGCGTTGCCGCTTTTCCTGGTCACCATGGCCGCGCAGAACGTCCCCGGGATGGCGGTGCTGGTCGGCTACGGCTACCGGCCGCCCTTCGGCGCCGCGCTGCGGGCCACCGGGCTGACCACCGTGGTCGCCGCCCCCGCCGGCGGGCACGCGGTCAACCTCGCCGCGATCACCGCCGCGCTGGCGGCCGGCCCGGACGCCCACCCGGACCCGGACCGTCGCTGGATCGCCTCGGTCACCGCCGGGATCGGGCTGGCCCTGCTGGGGCTGGGCGCCGGGGCGGCCACCGCTTTGGTCGCGCTCGCCCCGCCGGTGCTGATCGAGGCGGTCGCCGGGCTGGCGCTGCTCGGCGCGCTGGCCACCGCGCTCACCTCGGCGCTGGCGGAGCCGGCGGCCCGCGAGGCCGCGGTGGTCACCTTCGTGGTCACCGCCTCCGGGGTGACCCTGGTCGGCGTGGGCGGCGCGTTCTGGGGCCTGGTCGCCGGCGCGGTGATGCTCCTGCTCTTCCGCCACCGCTCCGCCGAGCCGACCGCGCCGGGGCCGGGGCCGACGGCCGAACCCGCGACCGAACCCGCGACCGTGACTGCGGCCGAACCCGCGACCGTGACCGAACCCGCGGCCGTAACCGTGACCGCGCCGCCATTGCCGGCTTCGCCCGGGCCGGATTCCGTCGCGGTCGCCTCGTCGCCGAGCGGTGGCCGGGCCAGCGGCACCTGACCGTCCACGCGCTGTCGAGCTGAGTCGTTTACGACATCACGGCTCCGCCACGGCCGGCCACCGGCATCGGTACCGCTCGGCAGCCGTCCAGGGGCGGCAGCGCGGCGTAGGTGTCGGCAGGGCCCCCGGCGGCCTGCGGGAGTTGAATCGCCTACGACATCAGCTCGACAGCGTGCGGCGGGTATGCCCGGTGCGGTGCCAGCGCTGTGCCGTGCGACCTGACCCCGACCGGGCACGCCCAACCGCTGGGTGGGCACCCGGCGGTGGCAGGACGTCGCTCACTCCTCGGGCGGCAGGTCCCGGGCCGGGACGTCGAGGCGTACCTGGCCGTCGGTGACGGCGTCGATCTGCTCGGCGAGCACGTAGACCGCGCCGGCGCGGACGAGATCGGTGGAGACCTTGAGGTAGCCGCTGTGCAGCAGCCGGGCCGCCAGGTCGGCGGGCACGTCCGGTTCCTCGACCGCCGTCGACTCGATCAGTTCGTCCAGGCTGCTGCCCGGGTCGGCGGTCGGCGCCTGCACGGTCACCGCGTTCGGGTCGCCCCGCTGGACGAGGTCGACGGTGCCGACCTCGGTGCCGTCGACGTCGATCACCCGCATGCCCGTGTTGACCCGGGAAACTGTCGCCTCGATGCCCTGCTGCTCCATCCTGGCGCGGTTCCCGGCCCCCGCTCCGGCTAAACCATCGTCGAGATCTTGGACAGTTGTCGTTCGGCCCGAACGGCAACTGTCCAGGATCTCGTGGTGGCTGTGCGTCAGGACTCCGGGGACCAGGCGCTGGGCGGGCGCGGGGAGAGCTCACGCCAGGTGTCGGTGCCCTGGAGCAGCGCCCGGACCGTCTCCTCGGCCTCCTCGGCGGTGTCGTGCTCATAGAACCGGGAGACACCCTCGGAGCCGCCGGCGCGCTGCTCGACGTGCCACCGGTCGGCGTCCACCCGGAGGAAGACGTCGCGCCGGGCCAGCCGGCCCCATTTCCCGTTCCACCAGTGCTTCCGCTGCTCCATGGCGGGGACTCTATCGAACATGCGTACGAAAAAAGGCGGCCCCTGCGGGAATCCCGCAGGGGCTGATGTGCGTGCGCCGGGTTCAGTGTCGGGTGGGCGGTTCCTCCCGGCGGCCGAGTACGTCGTCGAGCGCGCCGCGCTGTTGACCGGGGGTGGTGTGGCCGGCGGCGACCAGGGCGTCCCGGATCTCGGTGAGCAGCTTGACCTCCTCGCTCGGCGCATTCGGCGGCGGCTCCTCGCCCCGCTTGCGCCGCTCCGCCAGCTTGTTCATCGGGAAAACCACGAGGAAGTAGAGGGCCGCCGCGGTGAGCAGGAAGGTGATCAGCGCGTTGATGAAGCTGATCCAGTCGAACTCGACACCACGGATCTTCCACGCGGCTCCTGCGAGCCCGTTGCTCTTGCCGGTGAGCAGCAGAACGAAGAGCCCGATCAGCGGTTTGAGGAACGCGTTGGTCAGCGTGGTGACCACCGACGTGAACGCGGCGCCGATGACGACACCGACCGCCAGGTCGACGACGTTGCCGCGCATGATGAAGTCTTTGAAGCCCTTGAGCATCCGTACTCCCGAGGTGTCCGGTCTTCCGTCCGGCACAACCTATGCCCCGGGCGGGGGCTCCAGAAAAGCGCCGGCCTCGATCGCCGCCCGGCCCGGGTCGCCGGCCCGGATCGCCTCGACCAGCCGGGAGTGGTCGACGTAGCGCTCCGGCTCCAGCGCGTCGCCCATCGACTGGGCGACCGTACTGCGCAGCGCGGTGCCGACCGAGGCGTACAGCTCGGCGAGCATGCCGTTGTGCGCTGCCGCGACCACGGCGGTGTGCAGCGCCGCGTCGGTCTCCACGAACTCGTCGACCCGGCCGCCGCGCCAGGCCGCCTCGCGGGCGGCGAGCGCGCCGTCGAGGGCGGCCAGGTCCTCGGTCGTACGCCTCAGCGCGGCGAGCCGGGCGGCCTCCACCTCGAAGGCGCGGCGCACCTCGATCACCTCGGCCATCCGGTCGGCGGTGAGCCGGCGGGCCACCACCGGGGCCAGCTCGTCGGTCGACACCACGTACGTCCCGGAGCCCTGCCGGCACTCCAGCACCCCGGCGTGCACCAGCGCCCGCACCGCCTCGCGGACCGTGTTGCGCCCCACACCGAGCGCGGCGACCAGTTGCGGCTCGGTGGGGATCCGCCCGCCGACCGGCCACTCGCCCCCGAGGATCCGCTCCCTGAGCTGCGCGATGGTCTGCCGTACCCGGTGCCCCCTGGGCGGCGCTGCGACGGAATCAACCGGCGGTGGCACTGGTTACATCACCTGCCTGGAATTCATCCCATGATTGTAGGTTCAGACGCATGACCCCGCCAACCACCGCCGTCCCGGCCGTCGACGCCGGCGCCCCGCCGTCCCCCGCCGCCCAGGCGCCGGGCGCGGGCACCCGGCCGGACGGCGTGCCCACCCCCACGCCGGCCGGCCCGGTCGCCGGTGGCCTGCTCGTGCTCGTCGGCATGCTGCTCGTCGCGCTGAACCTGCGGGCCGCCATCACCAGCCTGGGCGCCCTGCTCGACGAGGTGCGCGACGGCCTGGCCCTCTCCGGTGCGCTGGCCGGGTTCGTGACCACCCTGCCCGCGGTGGCCTTCGCCGTCTTCGGGGCGCTCACTCCCCGGCTGGTCCGCCGGCACTCCCCGGCCCGGGTGTTGGTGGTGGCGATGATCATCCTCGCCGCCGGGCAGCTCGTCCGCGTGGCCACGGGCTCCGCGCTGGTCTTCATCCTCGGCAGCGCCCTCGCGCTGGCCGGGATCGCGGTGGCGAACGTCCTACTCCCGCTCCTGGTCAAGCAGTATTTCCCGCACCGCATCGGGCTGGTCACCGGGGCGTACTCGATGACGTTGACGGTGGGGGCGACGGTGGCCGCCGCGGCGGCGGTGCCGGTGGCGCACCTGTTCGGCACCTGGCGGGCCGGGCTCGCCGTCTGGGCCGGGCTGGCCCTGGTGGCGTTGCTCCCGTGGGTGCCGCTGGCGCTGCGGGCGCGCGCGGCCCGGCGGGCGGCGCCCCCGGCGGCGGTGGTGCCCCGGCCCAGCCGGATCCGGCCCGGCCGGACCCGGCTCGGCTGGGCGATGGCGGTCTACTTCGGAACACAGTCGCTGGGCGCCTACGCGATCATGGGCTGGCTGGCCCAGCTCTTCCGCGACGCCGGCTACCGTCCCCAGGACGCCGGCCTACTGCTCGCCGGGGTGACGGCGCTGGGCGTGCCGATCGCGCTGCTGATGCCCACCCTCGCCGGCCGGCTGCGCACGCTGCACCCGCTGGTGCTGACGCTCTCCACCGCGATGGCGCTCGCCTACGTCGGGATGGCCGTCGCGCCGCACGACGGTGCGCTGCTCTGGGTGGTGCTGCTCGCGGTCGGGCAGAGCGCCTTCCCGATGATCCTGGCCACCATCGGGCTGCGCGCCCGGACCACGGAGGGAACGGTGGCGCTCTCCGCGTTCAGCCAGAGCGTCGGCTATCTCATCGCCGCCCTGGGGCCGCTGCTGGTGGGCATCCTCTACGGAACGACCGGCGGGTGGACCGTGCCGATCGGGTTCCTGCTGGTGGCGCTCGCCGTGCAGACCGGCGCGGGCATGGTGATCGCCCGTCCCCGCTACATCGAGGACGAGGTGTGAGGGGACCGTCAGGAGGTGGCCGGCGTGGGGTCGCCGGCCACGGCCTGGTCGACCGTCGGGTAGGTGTGCAGGACCTCGACGAGACCGCTCACCTCGAGGATGCGGAGCACGCCCCGCTGTGGGGCGGCCAGCCGCACCACGCCGCCGGCCTCGTCGCAGCTGTTCTTGGCGCGGACGAACACCGACAGGCCCGTGGAGTCGCAGAACGAGACGTTCGCCAGGTCGAAGACGAGCCGACTGCGGCCCTTGTCGAGCAGATCGGTGATCTGGTCCTGGAGCTGCGGTGCTGTGGCCATGTCAAGCTCGCCCGCGACCGACACGACGACCACGTCGCCGCGCTGTTCCGTGTGCACCGTCAAGGACATTCGCCAGACCTCCTGTTATCGGGGAAACGGTATCCCACGATCGGGGTGGTACGCAGAACGGGAGCCGGTATCCGGTGGCCATCCTCATTTGTTGCCATGCGGCAAATAGCGCTCCGGCCTCCGGTGATAGAGTCCGCCGTCCAGGTCGAAGGGGGTTTGCCATGGCGCTGAGCGCCGAGGAGAGCAACCGGCTAGCCGGTCTGCTGACCGGCCACGCCGAGCGGATCACGCAACACTGGACGGAGATCATCGCCGGGTCCCTACGCGGGCGACTCAGCCAGGGGGAGCTGCGCCGGCAGGTGCAGGAGCTGCACTCCAGCATGATCACTGCCGGTGGGCAGGGCGTCATCGATCTCGAATCCGAGCAGGCCACCGAGCTGCGCGCCGTGCTCTCGGAGCTGTCCCGGGGTCGCGCCCGGCAGGGCTTCTCCGCATCCGAGACCGCGATCAGTGTGTTCTCGCTCAAGGAGGTGCTGCTGGAGCTGATGGAGGCCGAGGGCGGCCCCCACACGCTCCGCGACTACGTCGCCTTCTCCGCGCTGATCGACCAGATGGGTCTGTTCACCTTCGAGAGCTTCGTACGCACCCGCGAGAGCCTCATCGCCGACCAGGCGGAGCAGCTGCTGGAGCTCTCCACCCCGGTGGTGAAGCTCTGGGAGGGCGTGGTCGCCGTGCCGCTGGTCGGCACCCTCGACTCGGCCCGGGCCCAGGTGGTGATGGAACGGCTGCTCCAGACGCTGGTCGACACCGGCTCGCCCTACGCGATCATCGACATCACCGGCGTACCGGCGGTGGACACCCAGGTCGCCCAGCACATCCTGAAGACCGTGGTGGCCGCCCGGCTGATGGGCGCCGACTGCATCATCTCCGGCATCCGGCCGCAGATCGCGCAGACCATCGTGGCCCTGGGCATCGAGTTCGGCGACATCGCCACCAAGGCCAGCCTCGCCGACGCGCTGCGACACGTCCTCCGGTCGACCGGAGCCGAGACCCGCCGCCAGCGCCGGGAGGCGTGATGGAGCGGGTGCCGATCCTCAAGATCGGCGACATCCTGCTGGTCTCCATCCAGGTCGACATGTCCGACCAGACGGCGGTGCAGCTCCAGGAGGACCTCGCGGAGCGGATCGTCGCCACCGGCTGCCACGGTGTGATCATCGACATCACCGCCCTGGACATCGTCGACTCCTTCGTCGGGCGGATGTTGTCGACCATCGCCTCGATCTCCAAGGTGCTCGACGCGGAGACGGTCGTCGTCGGGATGCGTCCCGCTGTCGCCATCACGCTGGTCGAGCTGGGCCTGTCGCTCAACGGCATCCGGACGGCGCTCAACGTCGAGCGGGGCATGGAGCTGATCGCGGCCCACACCGACGAGAGAGAGTTCGCGTTCGACGACGAGCCGGACACCGAGACGACGGCGTCGTCGTGACGGCGGGCGTCGACCTGGGCCAGCCGCAGGCGCAGGCGATCCGCAGCGACGAGGACGTGGTACGCGTCCGGCAGTTGGTGCGTACGGTGGCCGTGGGGGTCAAGCTCTCGCTGGTCGACCAGACCAAGGTGGTCACCGCGGCCAGCGAACTGGCCCGCAACACCCTGGTCTACGGCGGTGGCGGCATGGTCGAGGTGAGCACCGCGGACAACGGCCGGCGACGGGGCGTGCGCATCGTCTTCGCCGACTCCGGCCCGGGCATCGCCGACCTCGATCTGGCGCTGACCGACGGCTACACCACCGGCGGCGGGCTCGGCCTCGGGCTCAGCGGCGCACGCCGGCTGGTCGACGAGTTCGACATCCAGACCGCTGTCGGCGAGGGCACCCGGATCACGGTCACCAAGTGGTCCCGATGAACGACGACGCGGTCTCTGACCGCGGCGTCTGGTTCCGGGTGGAGAACGGCAGCTCGGCCAGCGCGGTGCGGCGGGCTGCCGAACGGCTCGGCGTCCAGCTCGACCTGGGCGACGCCCGCACCGCCGACCTGGCGATCGTCGCCGCCGAGCTGACCAGCAACCTGGTCAAGCACGCCGACCACGGCGTTCTGCTGCTGCGGCCGGTGCGGCGCGACGGGGAGGCCGGTGTGGAACTGGTCGCCCTCGACACCGGGCCGGGGATGGCCGACCTCACCGTCTCATCCCAGGATGGACACTCCACCGCCGGGACGCTCGGCATCGGCCTCGGCGCGATCGTCCGGCAGGCCAGCTGGTTCGACGGCTACTCCCGGCCGGAACGCGGCACCGTCCTCGCCGTACAGCTCTGGCCCGGCCGTGCGGTCGAGCGGGAACGGCCCTGGGTCGGCGCGCTCAGCCGGCCGCTGGCCGGGGAGTCGGTCAGCGGCGACGGGTACGCCTGGCGGATCGTCGACGGCCGGCGCCAGGTGCTGGTCTGCGACGGACTGGGGCACGGCCCGCTCGCCGCGGCAGCCACCGACGCCGCGCTCGACGCGTTCCGAAAGGCGCCGGCGGGGCCACCGTCGGTGGTCGTCCAGCACCTGCACCGTTCGATGTCGCACACCCGGGGCGCGGCGCTGGCCGTGGCCGAGCCGGATCCGTCGGCCGGGGTGCTGCGCTACTCGGGGCTGGGCAACATCTCCGCCGCCGTGGTCGGCGCGGACGGCAAGCGGCGGGGCCTGGTCTCGCTGCCTGGCATCGCCGGGCACCAGCGGCCCTCGGTCCGGGAGTACGACTACCCGTTCGAGGCCGGCGCCCTGCTGGTGATGCACAGTGACGGGGTGGTCGACCGCTGGCAGCTCGCCAACTATCCCGGTCTCGTCGACCGGTCGCCCCTGGTGGTGGCCGGGACGGTGCTGCGCGACGCCGGCACCCGTCGCGACGACGCCTGTGTCCTGGTCGTCCGGGGGTGGTCGTGACCGGGCCCGCCGGAACGGCGCCGCTGCTACAGATGACGCTGCGGGTCGAACACGACATCTTCGTCGTCCGGCAGCGGGGTCGTGAGGTCGCCGCCGCCGTGGGGCTGGAGCACCAGGACCAGGTACGCATCGCCACGGCGCTCAGCGAGGTCGCCCGGGACCTGCTGCGTGCCGTCGGCGGGGCGGACGTGACATTCATCATTGCCGACGACATCGCCGACGGTAGGCGGCACCTCCGGGTGGACCTCGTCCCGGTGCGCCCGCTGCCCGACGGGCGGTACGAGCCGCAGTCCGGCGCGGTGGCGCGGTTGGTGGACAAGTTGAGCGTGGTGCCCGGGGAGGGGGATACGGTCGTGAGGATGTCCCGACGTGTTCCGGTCACCGCAGCGGCGCTGACCCCCGAGCGTCTCGCCGAGCTGCGCTCCGAGCTCGGCCAGAACGCCCCGGGCAGCGCCCTGGACGAGTTGGCCGCCCAGAATGCCCAACTGATCGCCGCCCTCGACGAGGTACGCAGCCAACGCGACGAGCTGGCCGTCCTGAACGACGAACTGGCCGAGACCAACCGCGGTGTGATGGCGCTCTACAACCAGCTCACCGAGGAGCTGGAGGAGACCAACCGGGGCGTGGTGGCCCTCTACGCCGAGCTGGACGAGAAGTCCGCCCAGCTCCGGGCGGCGAGCGAGTCGAAGAGCCGGTTCCTGGCCAACGTCAGCCACGAGCTGCGGGCGCCGGTCACCGCCATCATCGGGCTGGGCCGGCTGCTGGACGATTCCGCCTCCGACCCGCTCACCGCCGAGCAGACCCGCCAGGTCGGGCTGATCCGCTCCTCCGCGAGTGACCTCCTCACGCTGGTCAACGAGCTGCTCGACCTGGCCAAGGCCGAGTCGGGCCGGATCGAGCCCGACTGGACCGAGGTCGACCTGCGGTCGGTCTTCGGCCAGTTGCGAGGCACGCTGCGGGCCCTGGCCACCCGCCCCGAGGTGGAGCTGGTGGTGGAGGAGCCGCCGATGCCGGCGACGCTGCGCACCGACGAGGTGCTGCTGGCCCAGGTGCTGCGCAATCTCCTGCACAACGGGCTCAAGTTCACCGAGCGCGGGGAGGTCCGGCTGCGGGCGGAGCGGCGGGACGAGCACTGGTCACTGTCGGTTTCCGACACCGGCGCGGGCATCCCTCCGGGGCTGCACGAGCGGATCTTCGAGGAGTTCTACCAGGTGCCCGGCGCGACCCGGGTCGGCGGCACCGGCCTCGGCCTGCCGTACGCCCGACGGCTGGTGAACCTGCTCGGCGGCAGACTGGTGGTGTCCAGCGAGCCGGGACGGGGCAGCACGTTCACGGTCACCCTGCCGGTGGGCGGAGCGTGACGGTGGAGGGCGGCCCGGCGACAGTGCTGGTGGTCGACGACAGTCCCACCAAGCGTTACCTCCTGGTCAGCTGGCTCTCCCGGGCGGGTTTCGCCGTGCTGGAGGCGGAGAACGGCGGCGAGGCCCTGTCCCGGGTCGGGGTGGACCCGATCGACCTCGTGGTGCTCGACGTGCGGCTGCCCGACATGAACGGGTTCGAGGTCTGCGAGCGGATCAAGGCGGCGCACCCGGCGATGCCGGTGATCCACGTGTCCGCGCACGCGGTGGACGTGGTGGACCGGGCACAGGGGCTGACCCGGGGCGCGGACGCGTACCTGGCGGAGCCGATCGAGCCGGAGGAACTGGTCGCCACCTCCCACGCGGTGCTGCGCTACTACCGGGCCCGGCAGCGCGCGGAACTGCTCGCCGAACGGCTGCTCGGGCTGGCCGACACCACCGTGGCGGTGCACTCCGCCCCGAACTTCGCGCGGCTGCTGGAGGCGGCGGCGGCCGGCGCCGCGCAGATCTTCAAGAGCCCGGCCGCGGTGATCGCCGAGACGTTCGACGGCGACTGCGTCGCCGGGGTCTCAGGCGGCCCCGACGCCGCCGCCACGATCGTCGGGTGGACCGTCGACGACACCGGGGTGCCGACCGGGACGACGGTCCGGGTGGCCGAGCCGGCCGTCTGGGGCCTGGTCGACTGGCCGGCTGGCGACACGGTCACGGTGGCCGCCGCCCGACTGCGCGAGGACCGCGCGCCGCTCTACGTCGTCGTGCCCACCGCCACGCAGACCGCGCGCACCCCGGTGCTGGTGCAGCTCGCCCAGGCGGTGGCGGCGGCGGTCGAGGCGCAGCGCTCCTTCGACGAGGAGCACCGCATCGCGGTCACCCTCCAGCGCAGCCTGCTGCCGCGCCGGATACCGGAGATCAACGGCCTCGACCTGGCGGTCCGCTACGAGCCGGCGAGCGCCCAGACCGAGGTGGGCGGCGACTTCTACGAGCTGGTGATGCTCGACGGCCACCTGCTGCTGGCCATCGGCGACGTGGCCGGTCACTCGCTGCACGCCGCGACGGTGATGGCCGAGCTGCGGCACGCGGTGCGGGCGTACGCGGTGGAGGGGCACCAGCCGGGCGAGATCCTGCACCGGGTCAACGAACTGATGCGTACCCTGCTGCCCGACGAACTGGCCACGATCTGCGTGCTGCTGCTGCACCCGCCCAGCGGCCGGATCCGGCTGGCCAGCGCCGGCCACCTGCCGCCCGCGCTCAGCCTCGACGGCAAGGTGGAGTTCGTGCAGCATTCGGCCCCGCTGCTCGGGGTCCGCGCGCCACGGCCGCCCGACCTGGAGTTCGTGCTGCCGGCCGGGGCGACGCTGGTGTTCTACACCGACGGCCTGATCGAGCGGCGGGACACCACGATCGACGACGGGCTGGCCGCCCTGGCCGCGGTCGCCTGCCGGGTCGACGACGACCTGGACCGGTTCTGCGAGCGGCTGCTGGTCGAGCTGGCCCCGCCGGAGATCAACGACGACGTCGCCGTGGTCGCTCTCCGCCGCCACTGACCCGCCACGCCGTGCCGTGCCGTGCAAAGAGGGGCGCCTTGTTGACGGATTCCGTACAGGAAGGGCCTTCCTGACAGGTTCGGCGGTCGGGGCGGGGTCAGCCGAGCGAGCGGGCGTACGCGGCCGGGGGGATCCCGGCGACCGCGGTGAACTCCCGGACCAGGTGGGCCTGGTCGCTGTAGCCCAGGTCGGCGGCGAGTGTCGCCCAGTCCTGCGGTCCGTCGGCGGCCTGCTCGATCGCCTCCTGGAGGCGGTACCGCCGGATGACCCACTTGGGACCGACGCCGACGTACGCCAGGAAGAGCCGTTGCAGCCGGCGTACCGAGCTGTCGTGGCGCTGGGCGAAGTCGTCGACCCGCAGGACGCTCCGGTCGGAGCGGATCTCCTGCACCAGCGCGATCACCTCGTCGGCGACCGGGTCCGGCTCGGGAGCCCAGGCGGTGAGGAAGGCGTCCAGTGCGGCGCAGCGCTCGTCGTCCGTACCCCCGCAGACCGGGCTGCCGCCGACGGCGCCGGACGCTCCGACACGGCTGGGCCCGGTCGGGCCGGCGGCCGGTCCGGCAGCGGGAAATCCGGCGGTGGGCGATCCGGTGGTGAGTGGCCGGCGCTGGCCGGTCAGTTCGGCGACCGGCCGGCCCCAGAACGGTCGGAAGCCGCCCGGCCGGAACTGGACCCCGCAGACCCGGCCGTTGCCGGCCAGCGTGATCGAGAACAGCCGTTGCCCGACGCCGGCGATCTCGGCGGTCTCCGGGGCGTCGCCGAACCGGGAGAAGACCACGTTCACGGCCGGATGCGGCACCACCTTTTGCGCGAACGGCTCGGTCAGCTCCCAGTCGACGAGCCAGTAGTGCTCCACGTAGGGCCGCAGCGCGGGGGCCGGCAGACGTCGGCGGAACCGGACCTCCCGCAGCAGGCGGTGAGGGTCGAGGATGCCGCGGCTGTCGCGGCGCGGCTGGTGTCGCATTTCTTCAAGACCATCCTCATACGCTGGTCCCATGGCCACAAAGACTAGTGATCTGCTGGCAGCCGCGGCGCCGCATGCTGTCGCCGTGGTCCGGGGGATCTCGGACGACCAACTGGACCTGCCGACCCCGTGCAGCGACTACGCAGTGCGCGACCTGCTCAACCACCTCTACGACGTGGTGGTCAACTTCCAGGCCCTCGCCGGCCGGCGGCAGCCGGAGTGGGCGGCGAAGCCCGACCACCTGGCCGAGGGCTGGCGGGACCGGTTCGAGACGGAGACCGCGAAACTGGTGGAGGCGTGGTCGGACCCGGCCGCGCTGGACGGCGTCTCACCCGGGATGGGGCTGCCGCAGGAGACGGTCGGCACCATGGTGCTGCTGGACCTGACGGTGCACGCCTGGGACCTGGCCGCCGCCACCGGGCAGCCGTACCGGCCCGTGCCCGAGGCGCTGCCCCCGCTGTACGCCCTGACCGAACAGATGGGGCCGACGGCCCGGGAACGGGGCGTCTTCGCGGAACCGGTGGGGACGTCGTCCTCGGACGCCCCGGAGATCGACCGCCTGCTCGCCCTGACGGGCCGGGACCCCGGCTGGTCTGCGGGCTCCTGAACGGACCCTTCCCAGGCCCGCGCGGCAGCCCGCCGCCCGCCGGCTGACGGCCGCCGGTGGTGACCGTGCCGCCCGACGTACCCCTGGAGCAGTTGGCACTGCTCGGTGCCGGCGCACTGGCGGCGGTGCTGGTGACGGTCGGCGTCGGCCTGCTCTTCCTGCGCGCCGGCACGGCCGTGGAGGAACTGCGGACGACCTGAGCCGGCGCGACGCCGGCCCCACCGGCGGCCCCGGGTCGCCTGTCGACCCGGCGGCTCAGACGGCGAGCAGGCCGGCCGAGAGCGCGAGCAGCGTCCCGGCGGCGGCGGAACAGCAGCACACCAGCAGGAACGCGACCACCGCGAGGATCGCCCAGACGCGCCCGTCGCGCGCCGCCGCCCGCCATCCCGACGCCGGTACGCCCTCGGCCGGCTCGTCGTCGTCCACCTCGCCGGCCCCGGTCACCCCGAAAGTCTAGGTGTTGCGGGCCGCGCATTCCCGGCCATCGCCGTGAGGCGGCGGGCGAGCCGGAGGACGGCCTCCCGCAGCTCCGGAGGCTCCAGCACCTCCGCCTCGAAGCCCAGCCGGGCCACGTGCATGGCGACCCAGTCCAGGCTCTCGCCGCCGACGACGAGCACGCAGCACCCGTCGCGATCGTCCTCGACCCGCCCCACCTGGGGCGGCACCAGCTCCCGTACCTGGTCGGGTCGGGCGTGCACCCGCACGCGGGCGAGATACCGGTACGGCGCCTCGGCCACGGACCGGTGCACGTAGGCGACCGGGTCCGGATGCTCCCGAGCCCGGAACCGCCAGGTCGTCGCCGTCACCCCGCGCATCCGGTCCAGCCGGAAGGTGCGCCAGTCGTCACGGTCGACGTCCCAGGCCATCAGGTACCAGCGGCGACCGGTCGTGACCATCCGCACCGGCTCGACCGTGCGCTCGCGCTCCCCGCCGTCGCGGCCGGCGTACCGGAACCGCACCCGTACGGCGTCGCGACAGGCACGCGCGAGGGTCACCAGCAGCTCGGCGTCGATCTCGACCCCGGGGTTGACGAGGGTCGCGGTGGCGCCGTGCACCGCCCGCACCTCGGCGCGCAGCCGGGCCGGCATCACCTGGTCGAGCTTCGCGAGCGCCCGCAGCGCCGCCTCGCCCGCCCCGGCGACCGTGCCCCCCGACGCCAGCCGCAGAGAAACCGCCGTCGCGATCGCCTCCTCGTCGTCGAGGAGCAGCGGCGGGAGCCGGGTGCCCGCGCCGAGCTGGTAGCCGCCGCCGACGCCCGCCGTCGAGTGCACCGGGTAGCCGACCGCGCGCAGCCGCTCCACGTCGCGGCGCACCGAGCGGTCGGTGACCCCCAGCTCGGCGGCGAGTTCGGTGGCGGTCCAGGACGGCCGCCGCTGCAACAGCGCCAGCAGCCGCAGCACCCGCTCGGTCGTCGCCTCGACGGTCACCCGCTCATCGTTCCACGGATAACGGAACGAAACTGTCCGCTATCTGCGGGAGGCTGGAGCCATGACCGACCAGACCTGGAACCCCCTGCTCCGAGACCAGCTCGCCTGGCACTGGGACAACCAGCTGCGCGACCGCCTCGGCGGACTCACCGACGACGAGTACTTCTGGGAGCCGACGCCCGGCTGCTGGAACGTGCGCCCGCGCGGCACGGGAACCGCACCGGTGCAGGCCGGGGCCGGCGCGATGACCATCGACTTCGCGATGCCGATGCCCGACCCGCCACCGTTCACGACGATCGCCTGGCGACTCGGGCACGTGATCGTCGGCGTGCTCGCGGTGCGCAATGCCGCGCACTTCGGTCGCGCGCCCACCGACTACCAGTCGTTCGAGTACGCCGCGACCGCGACCGAGGCGCTGGCCCAGCTCGACACGGAGTACGCCGCGTGGCAGGCCGGAGTCGAGTCCCTCGGCGAAACCGGCCTCGCCCGTCCGTGCGGGGCGGCCGAGGGGCCGTACGCCGAGCGTCCGCTGGCGGAACTGGTGCTGCACATCAACCGCGAGATGATCCACCATCTGGCCGAAGTGTGCCTGCTGCGCGATCTGCACCTGCACACTCGTCAGCAGACCCGACAGGAGGCGAGCTGAGATGGCGCGCGACGTCCAGATAACCTTCGACTGCGCCGACCCCGCCGGATTGGCGGCGTTCTGGGCCGAGGCCCTCGGCTATCAGTTGCAGGCCCCGCCCGGCGGCTACGAGTCGTGGGAGCAGGCGCTGGAGGCGATGGGCGTGCCCCCCGAGGGCCGCAACGACGCCTCGGGGCTGGTCGACCCCGAGGGCTCCCGGCCCCGGCTGTTCTTCCAGCGGGTGCCGGAGGGGAAGCAGGCCAAGAACCGCGTGCACCTCGATGTGCGAGCCGCCCCCGGGACCGAGGGCGAAACGCGGATGGCGGCCCTGGAGGCGGAGGCCGAGCGGCTCGTCGCCCACGGTGCCACCCGGCTCAGGCGCTTCGAGCCCGAGCCCCCGCTCGGCACCGGTCACATCGTGATGGCCGACCCCGAGGGCAACGAGTTCTGCCTCGACTGACCAGCCGGATGAAGGTGGGTCCGGGGCCCGACCGGGATTTCGTGGGACCGTCGACATGCCCCGGATCGGGCAGGATGGGCCGATGGATCTGGTCTCGATCACCGACGTCCGGAACGCCGCCGCCGACATCGCGGGCACCGTGCTGCACACTCCGCTGCTGCGGACCGGATGGGACGCAGAGCTGTGGCTCAAGCCGGAGAGCCTGCAACCGGTGGGGTCCTTCAAGCTGCGTGGCGCGACCCACGCGGTAGCCCGGCTGACGCCCGAGGAGCGGGCCCGTGGAGTGGTCACCCACTCCTCGGGCAACCACGGCCTGGCCCTGGCGTACGCGGCCCGGGCGGCCGACGTGCCGTGCCGGATCGTGGTGCCCGAGGGCGCCCCGGCGGCGAAGGTGGACCGGATCCGGGCGCTGGGGGTCGAGGTGCTGCTGGTGCCGCCAGCGCGACGTGGCCCGGAGGCGGAGCGGATCGCCGAGACGACGGGCGCGGTGCTGGTGCCGCCCTTCGACGACCGGCGGATCATCGCCGGGCAGGGCACGGTCGGCCTGGAGATCGCCGAGGACCTGCCCGACGTCGACGTGGTGCTGGTGCCGGTGGGCGGCGGCGGGCTCTCCTCCGGTGTCGCGACCGCGGTGAAGGCGTTGCGGCCGGCGGCGACCGTGATCGGCGTCGAGCCGGAGTTCGCCGCCGACGCCCGGGACTCGCTGGCGGCCGGATCGGTGGTGGTGTGGGGCGAGGAGCGCACCTACCGGACGATGGCCGACGGGCTGCGCCTGCCGCCGTCCGAGCTGACCCTCGCCCACCTGCGGGCCCGGCTCGACCGCATCGTCACGGTGACCGAGGAGGAGATCCACGCCGCCATGGGCCGGCTGGTCACCGACGCCCGCCTGGTGGTGGAGCCGAGCGGCGCGGTGGCGGTGGCCGCCCGGCTGTTCCGCGCCGCCGAGCTGCCGTCCGGTCGTACGGTCGCCGTGGTGACCGGCGGCAACGTCGACCCGGCGGTGCTGGCGGGCATCCTGCGCTGAGAGCGTCAGTCGGGCGTCCTGCGCTGAGCGTGTCAGTCGGGCGTCCTGCGCTGAGCGTGTCAGGAAGGGCACCTTCCTGTACGGAATCCGTTGAGAAGGTGCCCTTCCTTACCTCAGGTCAGGCGTGGCCGAGGTGGTCGAGGATCCAGGCGTTCACGAACGCCTCCTCACGCCAGGAGTCGTAACGGCCACTCGGGCCGCCGTGACCGGCGCCCATCTCGGTCTTCAGCAGGTAGTCGCCTCGCGGCGCGACCGCCCGCAGCCGGGCGACCCACTTCGCCGGCTCGTGGTAGAGCACCCGGGTGTCGTTGAGGCTGGTCACCGCGAGGATCGCCGGATAGTCCACCGCCCGCACGTTCTCGTACGGCGTGTAGGACTTCATGTACGCGTAGACCTCCGGGTCGGCCAGCGGGTTGCCCCACTCCTCCCACTCGGTGACGGTCAGCGGCAGCGACGGGTCGAGGATCGAGGTGAGCGCGTCCACGAAGGGCACCTGCGCGACGATCCCGGCGAACGCGTCCGGGGCGATGTTGGCGACCGCGCCCATCAGCAGCCCGCCGGCCGACGCGCCCCGGGCGACGAGCCGGTCACTCGTCGTCCAGCCCGCCTTTACCAGGTGCCGGGCGCAGGCGACGAAGTCGGTGAAGGTGTTCTTCTTGGCCAGCAGCTTGCCCTGGTCGTACCAGCGGCGGCCCAGCTCGCCACCGCCGCGGATGTGCGCCACGGCGAAGATGACGCCCCGGTCCAGCAGGGAGAGCCGGGCGATGGAGAACCACGGGTCCATGCTCGCCTCGTACGAGCCGTAGCCGTAGATCACGCAGGGGGCGGAGCCGTCCTTCGGCGTGCCGGCCCGGCAGACCAGCGAGATCGGCACCCGGGTCCCGTCGTCGGCGAGCGCCCAGTCGCGGTGCTGCTCGTAGTCGGCCGGGTCGTACGCCCGCCCGTCCGGCCCGGGCTTCACCGGCTTCTGCCGGCGCAGCACCATCTGCCGGGTGACCAGGTCGTAGTCGTAGACCGAGTCGGGGGTGACCAGCGAGGTGTAGCCCAGCCGGATCTGCTCGGTGCGGTACTCCGGGTTGCCCTGTAGGCCGACGCTGTAGAGCGGCTCCGGGAAGTCGATGTCGTACGCGTCGCCGCCGCCGACGGGCAGCACCCGCAGCCCGGTCAGCCCGTTGGTGCGCAGCGAGACGACCAGGTGGTCGGCGAAGGCGTCGACCGCCTCCAGCCGGGTGCCGGGCGAGTGCTCGATCAGCGGCACCCAGTCGCCGGGCGTGTCCGCTGAGGTGTACGCCAGCGCGAAGTCCTCCGCGCCGTCGTTGTGCAGGATCAGGAAGCGGTGCCCGTGGTGTTCGACGCTGTATTCCACGCCCTGCCGCCGGGGCGCCACGGAGGCCGGCGTGCCGGTCGGGTTGCCGGCCGGGATCACCAGCACCTCGCTGGTGATCTTGCTATGCACGTCGATGAGGACGAACCGCTCCGAGCGGCTCAACTCGACGCCGACCCAGAACCGCTCGTCGTCCTCCTGGTAGACCACCGTGTCCTCGCCGGACGACGTGCCCAGCGTGTGCCGCCAGACCCGGTTGGGGCGCCACGTCTCGTCCACCGTGACGTAGAACAGCACGGAGGCGTCGGCGGACCAGGCGGTGCCGTAGAACGTGTCGGGCACCTCGTCGGGCAGCAGTTCGCCGGTGGAGAGGTCCTTGACCCGCAGCGTGAACCGCTCGTCGCCGGAGAAGTCCGTGGAGTATGCCAGCCACCGCCCGTCCGGGCTGATGTCGAACGCGCCGAGCGCGAAGAAGTCGTGCCCCTCGGCGAGCAGGTTGCCGTCGAGCAGCACCTCCTCGCCGTCGAGCGGTGCGCCGTCCGCGCTGACCGGCGGCTCGGTCTCGCCGTCGCGGACCGCCCGGCGGCACTGCACGCCGTACTGCTGGCCCTCGACGGTGCGGGTGTAGTACCAGTAGCCGCCCTTGCGGCCGGGCACCGACAGGTCGGTCTCCTGGGTGCGCCGGCGGATCTCCTCGAACAGGTCGGCGCGCAGCCCTTCCAGGTGCGCCGACCGGGCCTCGGTGTAGGCGTTCTCGGCGGTCAGGTAGGCGATCGTCTCCGGGTCGTCCTTGCCGGTGAGCCAGGCGTACTCGTCGACGACGGTGTCGCCGTGGTGGGTGCGCTCGCTGGGCACCCGCTTCGCCGTGGGCGCGGGGGTCTCGGTGGTCACGGCGCCACGTTACCGGCCGCGCGCCGCCCGCCGCGCGGCCTCGTCGGCGACCCGCCGCCACATCTTTAGAACATGTGTACGATAGCCGGCATGGCGGCTGCAGCGAGTTCCACCGACCGGCCCGGAGCCCTCGACATCACCCGGCGGTTGACGGAGATCTGCGGCCCGCCGTTCGCCCGTTTCGCCGGCCCCGCCGACGAGGTGGCCGGTCGCCCGGCCCGCTGGGTCGCCGTCCCGGGTGGCCCGCACGCCGCCGCCGAGGTGCTGCGGCTCGCCGCCCGGCACGACCTGTCGGTGGTGCCGCGTGGTGCCGGCACGAAGATCGACTGGGGTGCCGCCCCCGACCGGGTCGACATCATGCTCGACACCGGCCGGCTCGCCGGGATCGGGCACGAGCCGGTCGGCGCGCCCACCACCGAGGTCGGGGCGGGCACCCCGTTGCGCGCGGTGCAGTCCACTCTCGACCGCACCGGGCAGCGCCTGGCGCTCGACGCCCCGTCGCCCGGCGCCACCCTCGGCGGGGTGCTCGCCGCCGGCGAGGCGGGGCCGCTGCGGCACCGCCACGGCAGCCCCTGCGACCAGCTCGTCCGGGTGCGCTACCTCGATGCCGACGGCGCGCTCGTCGACGCCGGGGGAGGAGCTGCCGGGCTGGAGCTGGCCCGGTTGCTCTGCGGCTCCCAGGGGGCACTCGGCGTGCTGGTCTCCGCGACCCTGCGGGTGCAGGCCGTCCCGGCCGGCCGGATCTGGGTCAGCCGACCCGTCTGGACCCCGCTGGAGGTGCACGACCTGGTCCGCACCGTGCTCGCCGCCCGCCTCGACCCGGCGGCGGTCGAGCTGGACCTGCCGGCCGGCGCGGGATCCCGGCCGCGCCAGGGCAGCCGGGCCGCCGCGATGGCCGCTCACCCGTCCATGGCGGGGCGCGCCGGCGGCGGCCCGGTTGGCGCCGGTCGGCTGGTGGTGCTGCTGGAGGGCGGCCCTGCCGACGTCGCCGAGCGCGCCGACCGGCTCGTCGCGCTCCTCGGCGGCGGCGTGACCGCCAGCCACGCCGCACCGGAGTGGTGGCGGCGCTATCCGTTCGGCCCGGGCGACACGGCGCTGCGGATCGAGGTGCCGATCGCCGACCTGCACGCCGCCGTCTACGCGCTGCGGGATGCCGCCGGTGGGCCCGTCCCGGTGCGCGGCTCCGCCGGTCTCGGCGTGGTGCACGCGGCCCTGCCTGGCGCCATGTCACCCGACCGGGTGGCGTCCATTCTGGCCGCCGTTCGTGGCGTGCTCCTCGCCCGGCAGGGCCGGTGCGTGGTGGTCTCCGCGCCGGCAGCCGTCCGGCGGGCCGTCGACCTGTGGGGCGAGCTGGCCGGGCTGGCCCGGTTGCGCGCGGCCAAGGAGCACCTCGATCCGCACCGCCGCCTCGCCCCGGGCCGCCTACCCGGCGGCCTCTGATCACGTCGCCGCTGCCGAGGCCCGGCCGTCGACCCGTGCCGGCCCTGCCACCGGTGCTCAGGTGGCGTCGTTACGGAGCACCAGGATGGCGATGTCGTCGCGGGGCGCCTCGGCCGAGAAACCGATCGCCGTCGAGCGGAGCCGGGCAGCGATCACGTCTGCCGAGTAGCCGGCCAGCGGGGCGGCGGCGGCGCGTAGCCGGTCGGTGCCGAACAGTTCCCGACCGCGCCGCCGCTCGGTGACCCCGTCGGTGTAGAAGACCAGCGAGTCGCCCGGGTCGAGCGTCATCTCCGCCGTCGGTGTGGCGATCGAGTCGAGCAGGCCGAGCGCGGTGCCCCCGGCACCGACGAAACGCGCTCCGCCGCCTGCGGGCAGCAGCACCGGCCGGTCGTGGCCGGCGAGGTGCAGGGAGACGTCGAGCTGGTTGCCGTCGCCGGGGCCCACCGCAGCCAGGGCCAGCGTGCAGTAGCGTCCCCCGCCCCGCTCGAACAGGGTCTCGTTGACCCGGGCCAGCGCCTCCGGCAGCGGCTTGCCGTCGCCCACCAGCACCCGGATGACGTCGCGGACCAGGCCGGTGACGGTCGCCGCCTGCACCCCCTTGCCCGACACGTCGCCGATCACCACCAGCCAGCGTCCGTCCGGCAGGGGCACCACGTCGTAGAAGTCGCCGCCGACGTCGACGTCGGCGCCGGTCGGGACGTACTCGGCGGCGAATCCGATGCCCTCGACCACGGGCAGCACCGGCGGCAGCAGCGACTGCTGGAGGGTGTGCGCGATCCGCCGGCGCTCGGCGTGGATCCGGGCGTTCTCGATCGCCAGCGCCGCCCGCCGGGCGACGTCCTCCAGCACGGCGACCTCGTCCGGGTCGTGCCGGTGCCGCTGGTGCCGGCCGACGGCCAGCGTGCCCAGCCGCTGTCCGCGGGCGATCAGCGGTACGGCGAAGCCCTCCATCGGCGCGCCGAGCGGCATCTGGGTGCCGTTGCGGGAGGCCTCGCGCAGCCGGGCCTGGACCGAGTCCGGGCCGGTCTCCTCCAGCACCTGGTGCAGCTGGGGCAGCACCGACTCGTCGGCGTGGCTGGACGCCGCGAGGCGCAGTCGGCCCCACTCGTCGGTCGTGTGCACCGCGCACCACTGCCCGAGCCGGGGCACCACGAGCTGCGGGACCAACGCCATGGTCAACTCGACGTCGAGCGACTGCGCGAGCAGTTCGCTGGCCTCGGCGAGGAACGTCAGCCAGGCCCGTCTGCGGATGTCCGCCCGGCGCAGCCGGTCGTTCTCCAGGTGCAGCGAGAGCCGTTCGGCCATCAGCACGGCC
Source organism: Micromonospora peucetia (assembly GCF_900091625.1). NCBI lineage: Bacteria > Bacillati > Actinomycetota > Actinomycetes > Micromonosporales > Micromonosporaceae > Micromonospora > Micromonospora peucetia. Next base: position 1,764,505 of record NZ_FMIC01000002.1, on the reverse strand, counting down.
AGCGGCCGGGCGTACGCGGACGGGGCCGCATCCAGCTCCAGCTCGCCGGCGTACGGGCGGTGCACGGCCAGCGGCACCAGGAGCAGCTCGTTGCCGGGCCGGGGCTGGCGGCCGTACCGGGCCAGCACCTGGGTGCCCTGCCCGTCCCCCCGGTCCAGCCGGACGACCCCGCCGGCCGCGCCGACCATCTCTCCTACCCGGGTGAGCAGGCTGGTCGCGAAGTCGGGCAGCGGATCCTCGGCGTACGGGTCGGGCGTGGTCTGCATCAGCTCACTCATCGCCCCGGCGCTCGGCGCGGAACTCTCCGGAGCTGCCGGCGTGCCGCCCCCGGCGGTCGCCGCGGCGGGCACCGCCTGTCCGGTGGATCCCGCCTCCCGGCCGGCCGCTGCCAGGCCGGGCCGATCCAGCCGGAACCAGACGCCCTTGCCGGTGGGCAGGTAGGTGGTGCCCCAGCGGCTGGCGAAGTGGTCGACCAGCAGCAGCCCCCGGCCGCGTACCGAAACCTCGTTGATGTCGGTGGCGTCGTTGCGGACCCCGACGGTCAGCTCCTCCACCGGCCCGGCCGCGAAGTCGGACACGGTGACGGTGAGCCCGACCGGGTCGGCGACCACCTCGACGTCCAGCTCGGTGCGGGCGTGTTCCACCGCGTTGGTGGAGAGCTCGGTGGTGAGCAACATGGCCTCGTTGGCCAACTCGTCCAGGTGGGCCTCGGTGAGCACGGACCGCACGAGGGCCCGCGCCGCAGCGGGTGTACGCCGGTCCGCGGGGAGCCTGACGCGCCGGATGTGCTCGTCTCGGCCCCCGGTCGACGCGGGCCCCGCCTCCGCTGACACCCCCGTATCCTCCACCGCCACCGGCGCAAGCGCCAAGCCGATCCCCGTACGGGCGCCTCGCCCGCCCCCACCCACCTCGCCCGTCCCGCCAGCCCCGCCCTCGGCCTTCGGGCGCGTGGGCGTGGGCGTGGCGCGGACGAGAGCACGGGCACAATGATGGGATGGCCGGTGTCGGCAGGAGCCGGTCGCCCCGACCTGAGCGAGGAATGATGACCACGAAACAGTCGGCGACCGTGGATCCGTCCGCGCCCGACCACGAGGCGCTCCTCGGCGAGCTGACCGAAGCGCTGCTGCGGGTCCGCCGGGGCGACCTGAAGGTCCGGCTGCCCCGCCGGGCGGGCCGGGCCGGTGAGGTCGCGGACGCCTTCAACGAGGTCGTGTCGCTCCAGGAGCGGCAGTACCTCGACCTGCGGCGGATCAGCCGGATCGTCGGCCGGGACGGCCGGCTCACCGAGCGCCTGGACGACGAGGGCCTGGACGGCTCCTGGGCGGAGGGGCAGCGGGCGGTCAACTCACTGATCGACGACCTGGGCCGGCCGACCACCGAGATCGCCCGGGTCATCGTCGCGGTGGCCGACGGCGACCTCACCCAGCACATGGCCCTGGAGATCGACGGCCGGCCGCTGCGCGGTGAGTACCTGCGGATCGGCCGCACGGTCAACACGATGGTCGACCAGCTCTCGTCCTTCTCGAACGAGGTCACCCGGGTGGCACGGGAGGTGGGCACCGAGGGCAAGCTGGGCGGCCAGGCCGACGTGCGCGGCGTTGCCGGCACCTGGAAGGACCTCACCGACTCGGTGAACACCATGGCGTCGAACCTGACCGGCCAGGTGCGGTCGATCTCGCAGGTGGCGACGGCGGTGGCCAAGGGCGACCTGTCGCAGAAGATCACGGTCAGCGCGCGCGGCGAGGTCGCCGAGCTGGCCGACACGATGAACTACCTCACCGACACCCTGCGACTCTTCGCCGAGCAGGTGACCCGGGTGGCCCGCGAGGTGGGTACGGAGGGCAAGCTCGGCGGCCAGGCCGAGGTGCCGAACGTGGCCGGCACCTGGAAGGACCTGACCGACAGCGTCAACTCGATGGCGTCGAACCTGACCGCCCAGGTGCGCAACATCGCCCAGGTCTCCACGGCGGTGGCCCGGGGCGACCTGTCGCAGAAGATCACCGTGGCGGCGCAGGGCGAGATCCTGGAGCTCAAGGACACCGTCAACACGATGGTGGGCCAGTTGTCGTCGTTCGCCGACGAGGTGACCCGGGTGGCCCGCGAGGTGGGCATCGAGGGCAAGCTGGGCGGTCAGGCCCAGGTGCGCGGTGTCTCGGGCACCTGGCGGGACCTGACCGAGAACGTCAACCAGCTCGCCGGCAACCTGACCAGTCAGGTCCGCAACATCTCCCAGGTCTCCACCGCAGTGGCGAAGGGTGACCTGTCGCAGAAGATCACGGTTGACGCCCAGGGCGAGATCCTGGAGTTGAAGTCGACGGTGAACACGATGGTGGACCAGTTGTCGTCGTTCGCCGACGAGGTGACCCGGGTGGCCCGTGAGGTGGGTACGGAGGGCAAGCTGGGCGGCCAGGCCCAGGTGAAGGGTGTCTCGGGCACCTGGCGGGATCTGACCGACAACGTGAACTCGATGGCGTCGAACCTGACGTCGCAGGTGCGCAACATCGCGTCGGTCACCACGGCGGTGGCGAAGGGTGACTTGTCGCAGAAGATCACCGTGGATGCCCGGGGCGAGATCCTGGAGTTGAAGTCGACGGTGAACACGATGGTGGACCAGTTGTCGTCGTTCGCCGACGAGGTGACCCGGGTGGCCCGCGAGGTCGGTACGGAGGGCAAGCTCGGCGGCCAGGCCCAGGTGCGGGGGGTCGCCGGTACGTGGCGGGACCTGACCGACAACGTGAACTCGATGGCGTCGAACCTGACCGCCCAGGTGCGCAACATCGCCCAGGTCTCCACGGCGGTGGCGAAGGGTGACCTGTCGCAGAAGATCACCGTGGATGCCCGGGGCGAGATCCTGGAGTTGAAGTCGACGGTGAACACGATGGTGGACCAGTTGTCGTCATTCGCCGACGAGGTGACCCGGGTCGCCCGTGAGGTGGGTACGGAGGGCAAGCTCGGCGGTCAGGCCCAGGTGAAGGGCGTTTCTGGCACCTGGCGGGATCTGACCGACAACGTGAACTCGATGGCGTCGAACCTGACGTCGCAGGTGCGCAACATCGCGTCGGTCACCACGGCGGTGGCGAAGGGTGACCTGTCGCAGAAGATCACCGTTGACGCCCAGGGCGAGATCCTGGAGTTGAAGTCGACGGTCAACACGATGGTGGACCAGCTGTCGTCATTCGCCGACGAGGTGACCCGGGTCGCCCGCGAGGTCGGCTCGGAGGGCAAGCTCGGCGGTCAGGCCCAGGTGAAGGGCGTCTCGGGCACCTGGCGGGACCTCACCGAGAACGTCAACCAGCTCGCCTCGACCCTAACCACCCAGCTGCGCGCCATCGCGCAGGTCTCCACCTCGGTGACCCGGGGCGACCTGACCCAGCGGATCGCGGTCAAGGCGCAGGGCGAGGTCGCCGAACTGAAGGACAACATCAACCAGATGATCGTCACCCTCCGGGAGACGACCAAGAAGAACGCCGAGCAGGGCTGGCTCGACTCGAACCTGGCCCGGATCGGCGGCCTGCTCCAGGGGCAGCGCGACCTGGGCGAGGTCTGCCGCATGATCATGATGGAGGTGACTCCGCTGGTCGACGGGCAGCTCGGCGCGTTCTTCCTGGCGGACACGTCCGAGGGCGTGATGCGGCTGCGGTTGACCGCCTCGTACGGCTACGTCGCCCGGGGACAGGAGGTCACCTTCGGCCCCGGCGAGGGGCTGGTCGGCCAGACCGCCCTGTCCCGCCGCACGATCCGGATGGGCGCGGCGCCGGACGGCAAGCTGATGCTCCGCTCCGGGCTCGCCGAGACCCCGCCGGCCGATCTGGTCGTGCTGCCCGTGCTCTTCGAGGGCGAGTTGCTCGGGGTCATCGAGTTCGCCAGCGTGGCGGCCTTCTCCGAGCTGCACCTGTCGTTCCTGGAGCGGCTCGTGCTCACCACCGGCGTCGCGGTCAACACCATCCAGGCCAACCGGCGTACGGAGGAACTGCTGGCGCAGTCCCAGCGGCTCGCCCACGAGTTGCAGGAGCAGTCGGCGGAGCTTCAGCGCACCAACGCCGAGCTGGAGGACAAGGCGCAGCTGCTCTCGGAACAGAAGGGCAACATCGAGACGAAGAACCGGGAGATCGAGTTGGCCCGGCTCGGCCTGGAGGAGAAGGCCCAGCAGCTCACGAGGGCGTCGGCGTACAAGTCGGAGTTCCTGGCCAACATGAGCCACGAACTGCGTACCCCGTTGAACTCACTGCTGCTGCTGGCCCGGCTGCTGGCTGAGAACTCGGAGCGGAACCTCACGCCGAAGCAGATCGAGTTCGCCCGGACGATCCACGGCGCCGGTTCCGACCTGCTGTCGCTGATCGACGACATCCTGGACCTGTCGAAGATCGAGGCGGGGCGGATGGACGTCGAGCCCACCGAGGTCCGGTTCGACGAGATCCGCGGCTACGTGGAGCAGGCGTTCGTGCCGCAGGCCGAGGAGAAGGGCCTGGACTTCCAGGTGCGGATCAGCAAAGACCTGCCGGCGGCGCTGGTCACCGACGCCCAGCGACTCCAGCAGATCCTGCGCAACATGCTCTCCAACGCGGTCAAGTTCACCGACAACGGCGCGGTGACGCTGCGGATCGCGACGGCGCCCGACAACACGATCTTCGACGTGCCGGCCCTGACCAACGCGCAGCAGGTCATCGCATTCACGGTGGTCGACACCGGCATCGGCATCTCCGACGACAAGCTGTCACTGATCTTCGAGGCGTTCCAGCAGGCTGACGGCACCACCAGCCGTCGCTACGGCGGTACGGGGCTGGGGCTGTCGATCAGCCGGGACCTGGCCCGCCTGCTGGGCGGCAGCATCGTGGTGGCGTCGGCACCCGGGCAGGGCTCAACGTTCACCCTCTTCGTGCCGGACGTGCTCGCCCCGGACGCGGTGGTCGCGCCACTGCCGCCGTCACCGGCGCGGGCCGGACTGCCGTCCTCACTGCTGATGCCGCCGCTGGAGTTGCCCGTAGCGGCCTCCACGCCGGCCACCCGGCGGCTGGACGGGGCCACCGTGCTGATCGTCGACGACGACGTCCGGAACGTCTTCGCGCTGACCAGCGCGTTGGAACTGCACGGGCTGACCGTGTTGTACTCGGACAACGGTGCGGACGGCGTCCGCCTGCTGGCCGAGCATCCGGAGGTGGACATTGTCCTGATGGATGCGATGATGCCCGATCAGGACGGGTACGAGACGACCCGACAGATCAGGCGCAACCACCGGTTCGCCGACCTGCCGATCGTCTTCCTGACCGCGAAGGCCATGCCCGGCGACCGCGAGTCGGCGCTGGCGGCCGGGGGAAGTGACTACATCACCAAGCCCGTCGACCTGGACGAGTTGATCGAACTCATGTCGTCCTGGATCAGCGGCAGCCGAACCGAGGAGAGTTCGTGACCCAGATGGCAAAGGCGCTGCTGGTGGACGACCGCCGGGAGAACCTGATGGCACTGGAGGCGATTCTCCAGGGGCTGCCGGTCCAGTCCGTCGCTGTCGAGAGTGGCGAGGCGGCCCTGAAGCAACTGCTGGTCGACGACTTCGCGGTGATCCTGCTGGATGCCCAGATGCCGGACATGGACGGCTTCGAGACGGCCAGCCACATCAAGCGGCGCGAGCGTACGCGGCACGTACCGATCATCTTCCTCACCGCCGCCGACCGGGACGCCCAGCTCGCGCTGCGTGGTTACGCGGTCGGCGCGGTCGACTACCTGACCAAGCCGTTCGACCCGTGGGTGCTGCGGGCCAAGGTGTCGGTCTTCGTCGAGCTGTGGGTGAAGACCCGGCAGCTCGCGGCCCAGTCGGATCTGGTGCGGGAGCGCGACGCGCAGTGGCGGGTGCTGACCGACGCGGTCGACGAGGCCACCGCGATGCTACGCACGGACGACCCGGACGCCTCCGACCGCGCGGTGCGCCTCCTGGAGCAGGCCCGCTGGGGCAACACCCCCTGACAGCGATGATGCGAGAGCAGCCCACCCCACCACCCCACCACCCCACCCCCTGCCCCACCCCACGCTGACCTGCCATCCCACCCCACCCTCCCGCGCCGACCTGTCCCGCGCCGACCTGTCCGCGCCGACCTGTCCGCGCCGACCTGTCCCGCGCCGATCTTGCGCTTTGTGCCCCGGCATAGCGGTCAAATGCCGATTAACGAGGGCTGAAAGTGCAAGATCGACGGACCGAGCGGGTCGAGGGCAGGCCTGGCCGGGACGGGCTGGGCCGCCGAGAGCGGGCCGGGCTGGGCTGAGGCCGGGGCGTAGTCGGGTCGGGGCGGTGCGGCGAGGGTGGGCTGGGCTGAGGCGGGCTGGACTGGGCTGATGCGGGCCGGGCTGAGGCAGGCCGGGTGAGCTGAGGCAGAGCGGGGCGGGCCGGGCGAGAGTCGTGGTTGGGGCGGCTGGGTGGTTGGCGGGCCGGCCTGTCGGGGCGTGCAGAGGGCCAGGAACGGGTGGGTCAGCCGGTGGTCTGGTCGTTGCGGATCATCAGGGCGCTACGCAGGCCGGTGATGTCCAGGACGCGGATCAGGAATTCGCCGACGTTGGTCAGCATCAGCAGGCTCTGCGCGTGGCTGGCCTTGCGGCTGAGTACGACGAGGGTGCCCAGGCCCTGCGAGTCGCAGAAGGTGACCCCGCCGAGGTCGAGGACGATCCGCGGCGGCGGGTCGACGAGCACCTCGTTGACGACGGTCGACAGCTGAGCGGCCGTGAGCATGTCGATCTCACCGGCCAGGCGAAGCACAGCTTCATCGCCCGTCCGGTGTAGCGTGATGGACAGTTCGGCACGATCCACCGGGTCAGCCTAGCGCGATCCGGACGACCCGGCCTGTCGAGCGGGGTGGCGACCCGAGCCCCGTCGGGCGGAACGACCCGCTCCCGAGAACGGGAGCGAACCCGCGCCGGGCGCCGGAACCAACCCGCCGCGACTACGGGAGCGAGCCCGCGCCGGGCGCAGGAACCAGTCCGCCGCGACACCGGAGGCGGGGCCGGCCCGGGTGAGCCGGGTAACCCCGGTGCGGGGTGCCTGCCGATTCGCCATCCGACGCTGACACAATGGCGGCATCGTGACCGATATGTTTCCCGCCGGATCCGGCCGCTACCCGGCCGACGCACCGGCCTCCGAGGCCCTGTTCGACCGCGCCAAGGCCATCGTGCCCGGCGGGGTGAACTCCCCCGTGCGCGCGTTCCGTGCCGTCGGCGGCACGCCGCGTTTCATGGTCCGGGGGGAGGGGCCCTGGCTCTACGACGCCGACGACCGGCGCTACGTCGACCTGGTTTCCTCCTGGGGTCCGCTGATCCTCGGCCACGCGCACCCGGAGGTCGTGGAGGCCATCAGGTCGGCCGCGACCCGGGGCACCAGCTTCGGCACCCCCACCCCGGGCGAGGTCGAGTTGGCTGCCGAGATCGTCGACCGCACCCCGGTCGAGCAGGTCCGGCTGGTCAACTCCGGCACCGAGGCCACCATGTCGGCGATCCGGCTGGCGCGCGGCTTCACCGGCCGCCCCCGGATCGTGAAGTTCTCCGGCTGCTACCACGGGCACTCCGACGGCCTGCTGGCCGCCGCCGGTTCGGGGGTGGCCACCCTCGGGCTGCCCGACTCGCCGGGGGTGACCGGCGCGGCGGCGGGTGACACGATCGTGCTGCCGTACAACGACGTCGCCGCTGTGGAGCAGGCGTTCGCCGCCGAGGGCCAGCACATCGCCGCGATCATCACCGAGGCCGCCGCCGGCAACATGGGCGTGATCGCCCCGCGCGACGGTTTCAACACCCAGCTCGCCCGGATCGCGCACGCGCACGGCGCGCTGCTCATCGTCGACGAGGTGATGACCGGGTTCCGGGTCTCCCGCGCCGGTTGGCATGGCCTCGACCCCTCCGACGCGGACCTGTGGACGTACGGCAAGGTCATGGGGGGTGGGCTGCCGGCCGCGGCGTTCGGCGGGCGCGCGGAGATCATGGAAAGACTGGCCCCCGCCGGCCCGGTCTACCAGGCCGGCACCCTCTCCGGTAACCCGCTGGCCTGTGCCGCCGGCCTGGCCACCCTGCGGCTGGCCGACGAAGCGCTCTACCGCAGGCTGGACGACCTGGCCGCCGGCGTGGGCAGGCTCGCCGCCGACGCGCTCGCCGCCGCCGGGGTTCCGCACCGGCTGTCGTACGCGGGAAACATGTTCTCGATCTTCTTCACCGACGCCGATGTGGTCGACTACGACAGCGCACGCACCCAGCAGGTGCCCGCGTTCAAGGCGTTCTTCCACGCGATGCTCGCCAGCGGCGTCTACCTGCCGCCGAGCGCGTTCGAGGCGTGGTTCGTGTCGGCGGCGCTGGACGACGCCGCTCTGGAGCAGATCGCCGCCGCACTGCCGGTGGCGGCCAACGCAGCGGCAGCGGCAGGTCACGGGGGGTAGCGGTGAGCGCGAGGAGTGAGCCGGGTCTGCGAGCCCCGCAGTCGCGAACGAAGGGGGTGCAGCGGTGAGCGCGAGGAGCGAGCCGGGTCTGCGAGCCCCGCAGTCGCGAACGAAGGGGGTGCAGCGGTGAGCAAGACGGTGGTCCACGTGCTGCGGCACGGCGAGGTGCACAACCCGGACGGCATCCTCTACGGCCGGCTGCCGGGCTTCCGGCTCTCTGAGCTCGGCGTGCAGATGGCGAAGGCCGCCGCGCAGGGGCTGGCTGAGCGGGAGGTCGTGCACGTGGTGGCCAGCCCGCTGGAACGCGCCCAGCAGACGGCCGAGCCGATCGCGGCCCAGTTCGGGCTGCCGGTCGGCGTGGACGAGCGGCTCATCGAGAGCGCCAACTGGTTCGAGGGCAAGAAGGTATCGCCCGGTGACGGCTCGTTCCGCGACCCGCGCAACTGGTGGGTGCTGCGGGACCCGGTCACCCCGTCCTGGGGCGAGGCCTACCGGGCCATCGCGGAGCGGATGTTCGCCGCCGTGCACGCCGCCCGGGTGGCTGCCGAGGGGCGTGAGGCCGTGCTGGTCTCGCACCAGCTCCCGATCTGGACGCTGCGCCGGCATGTCGAGCGCAAGCGGCTCTGGCACGACCCGCGCCGGCGCCAGTGCGGGCTGGCCAGCCTCACCTCCTTCCACTTCGACGGCGCCAAGGTGGCCGGCATCGGCTACTCCGAGCCTGCCGCCCACCTGATCGCGATGTCGGCGACGGCCAGGACGGCCAAGGGGGCCTGATGACCGCCCGGAGGTGGACCGCGGGTCTGCTCGCCACCGTCGTGACGGTGGCGCTGGCCGGCTGCACGTCGCGTGACCGGGAGGATGCCTGCGACAACCGGGACGGCATCATCGAGTGCGCCCCCGACCAGCGTTCGGCCGCCCCGAAGCTCGCCGGTGAGCTGCTCACCGGCGGCAGCCACGACGTGGCGAAGGACCGCGGCCAGGTCGTGGTGGTCAACTTCTGGGGCTCGTGGTGCGCGCCGTGCCGGGCCGAGGCGGACGACCTGGAGAACACCTACCAGGCCACGAAGGCCTCCGGGGTGACCTTCCTGGGCATCAACATCCAGGACCAGCGGGACAAGGCGCTCGCCTTCGAGGAGAGCTTCAAGGTCACCTACCCGAGCCTGTTCGACCCGCCGAGCCGGTTGGCGCTCGCCCTGGACATCGCGCCGAACACCATCCCGGCCACCATCGTGCTGGACCGGGACGGCCGGATCGCCGTGGTGATCCGGGCGGCGGTGAAGCAGGAAGGCCTCCAGCCCATCGTCGAGCGGATCGCGGCCGAGCAGCCGGCGCCCAACGGTTCACGCTGATGGGCGAGACGTTCCGGGAACTGGCCCAGTCGGGTCCGCTGCTGCTCGCCATCGGCGCGGCGGCGCTCGCCGGGCTGGTCAGCTTCCTCTCCCCGTGCGTGCTCCCGCTGGTGCCGGGCTACCTGTCGTACGTCACCGGCCTCGCCGGCGCAGACCTCGAAACCCGCCGCCCTGGTGTAAGGAAGGGCCCCCCGTCAACGGATTCGGTAGCGGAAGGGCCTTACGCCGACACCGACACCGACAGCGGCGGCGGTGGGGTGGGGGTGCGGGAACGCACCGAGCCGGCCACGGCTGCGGTCAAGGGCCGGGTGCTCGCCGGCACGCTGCTGTTCATCGCCGGGTTCACCGTCGTCTTCACCGTCACCGCGATCCTCTTCGCCAGCATCGGCCGGGTCTTCTTCGAGTACGAGCGGACGCTGGAGATCGTCATCGGCGCGCTGATCGTCGTGCTCGGACTGAGCTACGTCGGGCTGGTCCCCGGGATGCAGCGGGAGTTCCGCATCCAGCGGCTGCCCGCCGCCGGGCTGCTCGGCGCGCCGGTCTTCGGCGCTGTCTTCGCGCTCAGTTGGGTGCCCTGCGTCGGCCCGACGCTCGGCGCGGTGCTCGGCATGGCAGCAGTCGAGGGGCAGACCAACCGGGCCGTGGTGCTCGCCGTGGCGTACTGCCTCGGGTTGGGAATACCGTTCGTCGTCTTCGGGCTGGGTTTCGAGCGCCTGCTCGGGGTGTTCCGCGCGGTCCGGCGTAACAGCCGCTGGATCACCCGGGTGGGTGGTGCGCTGCTGATCCTGATCGGCCTCGCGCTGGTCACCGGCGGCTGGACGAACTTCGTGATCTGGTTGCAGACCACCGTCGGGGTGGGCGAGGTGAGCATCTGATGACCGCCGTCGACGAGCGGCCGGCACCGCCGGTCGAGGCTCCCCGGCGCCGGTCCAACCGCCTGCTGGCCCTGCTGCGCAACTCGTGGCGGCAGCTCACCAGCATGCGTACGGCCCTGGTGCTGCTCTTCCTGCTCGCGGTGGCTGCCATCCCCGGCTCGGTGCTGCCGCAGCGCGGGGTCAACCCGGAGGACGTGCGGGACTACTTCACCGCGTACCCCGACCTGGCTCCGGTGTTGGACCGGATCGGCGCCTTCGATGCGTTCAGCTCGGTCTGGTTCTCCGCGATCTACGTGCTGCTCTTCACCTCGCTGGTCGGCTGCATCACGCCCCGGCTGCGCGACCACGTGCGGGCGCTGCGGTCGAAGCCGCCGGCCGCGCCGAAGCGGCTGGACCGGCTGCCGCAGCACACGGTGCTGCCGGTGCCGGAGGGCGGCGCCACTGCGATCGCGGCGGCGCTGCGCCAGCGGCGCTGGCGGGTGGTGGTACGCGGCGACGAGGTCTCCGCCGAGAAGGGCTACCTCAAGGAGACCGGCAACCTGCTCTTCCACAGCTCGCTGGTGGTCGTGCTGGTCGGCGTCGCGCTCGGCTCCTGGTACGGCTGGAGCGGCAACAAGCTGCTGGTGGCCGGCGAGGACAACGCGTTCTGCAACACCCGCCAGCAGTACGCCGAGTCCAAGATCGGCCCTCGGGTGGGCAGCGCCGATCTGCCCCGCTTCTGCGTCCGGCTCGACGACTTCGAGGCCCGCTTCCTGGAGACCGGCCAGCCGGAGTTCTTCAACGCCAAGGTGACCGTCGACGAGGCCGGCGGCGAGCGGCGACAGGCCAACTTCTCGGTCAACTCCCCGCTGCGCCTCGACGGCGCGAACGTCTACCTGCTCGGCCACGGCTACGCCCCGGTGATCCGCTACACCGACCGGTTCGGCAACAGCCAGACCAGCGCGGTGCCGTTCCTGACCACCGGTGACGTCGGGCTGACCAGCGAGGGCCTGGCGGCCTTCCCGGACGTCAACGTCGACCCGGCCACCGGCAGCCGGGACCCGGACCTCCAGATGGCCTTCTCCGGCCTCTACCTGCCGACCGCGCCCGCCGCCGCGCCCTTCGCCCGCTCCGATTACCCGACCGAGCGGAATCCCGCGCTGAACCTCGTCGCCTACCGGGGCAACCTGGGCATGGACGCCGGCATCCCCGGCTCGATCTACAAGCTGGACCAGCGGCAGGTGAGCGCCGGCAAGGTGAAGGAGGTCGGCACGAAGCTGCTCCGCAAGGGCGAGACCTGGAAGCTGGACGACGGCACCACGGTCGAGTTCCTGCGTACCGAGCCGTACATCACCCTGTCGGTCCGGTACGACCCCGGCGCGACGCTGCTGCTGGTCAGCTCCGCAGTCCTGCTGGTCGGGCTGATGGGCTCGCTGTTCGGCCGGCGCCGACGGGTCTTCTTCCGGGTGCTTCCGGCCGACCCGGCGGGTGGATCTCCGACGGGCGGTAGTAGTTTGGTCGAGGCCGGTGGCCTGCCGCGCACCGACCATCCCGGATTCGCCGACGAGTTCGCGCAGCTCGTGGCCGCGATCGGCGGCGACGGGCGGCCGGACGAGGAGGCCGGTGTCGACCGCGACGGCGGCGACCGGGCCGGAGCGCGAGAAGGAGTCGAGTGATGTCCGCACTCTCCGACCAGCTGGTGTCGTTCGCGATCCTGGCGTATCTGGTCGCGATGATCAGCCACGCCGTCGAGTACGCGCTCGGCAACGCCCGGGCTCAGACTGCGGCGCCCGCCCGCGCGCTGGTCGGGGCCGGTGTCGGCGCGGCCGGAGGCGGCACCCCGGAGACGCCCGTCGCGAACGGCTCGTCGGCGGCCGAGCGCACCGCCCGGCGCGCCCGAATGGCGGGTCTGGTCGCCGTCGCGGTCACCGCGTTGGGGGTGCTGCTGCACCTCGGGGCGCTGGTCACGCGCGGCATCGCCGCCGACCGGATGCCGTGGGGCAACATGTACGAGTTCGTGCTCACGGTCACCTGGATCGGTGTCGCCGCCTGGCTGGTGGTGCTCTGGAAGCGACCGCAGTTGCGCCGTCTCGGGCTGTTCCTGTCGTTGGTGATGGTGCTTCTGGTGGCGACCGCCGAACTGGTGCTCTACACCCCGATCGTGCCGCTGGTGCCGGCACTCAACTCGTACTGGTTCGTCATCCACGTCTCGACGATCGTGTTCGCCTCCGGCATCTTCCTGCTGGGCGCGGTGCCGGCGGTGGCGTTCCTGATGCGCTCCGGCTACGAGCGGGGCCGGCGAAGTTTCCCGTACACGCTGGCGAAGCGGCTGCCGGCGGCGGCGGCGCTGGAGCGGCTGACCTTCGTACTGCATGCCTTCGCGTTCCCGATCTTCACCTTCGCGGTGATCGCCGGGGCGATCTGGGCCGAGGCGGCCTGGGGGCGGCCCTGGGGCTGGGACCCGAAGGAGACCTGGTCGTTCATCTCCTGGGTGATCTACGCCGGCTACCTGCACGCCCGGGCCACCCCGAGCGTGAAGCGGAACGTGGCGACCTGGCTGGCCATCGTCGGCTTCCTCACCATGCTGATGAACCTGTTCGGGGTGAACATCTTCTTCGAGGGCCTGCACTCCTACGGTGGCCTGGACTGATCACCGTTCTCCGCAGGTTTTAGGACTTCACCGACAGTCGTCCGGGTGCCACGCTCGGCGTGGTGAGCGGGCGCCGTAGACGCGCGCCGATCACCGTTTCTTCCAGCCGGTGGGCAGGTCCAGCGTCCGGTCGATCGCGTTCAGCACCTCTGGCTTGTCCGCCCGGGCGCTGCGCAGCAGGTCGATGACCACCATCCGGATCTGGCCGATGGCCGTGCTGACCGGCAACGACTGGTCGTGCCGGAGCAACGGTGCCATCGCCTGGACGGTGTCGACCGCGATCTTCCCCGCCTGGTCGACATGCCTGTCGGCCGCGTCGCTCTCGCCGGAGACGACGGCGGCGAGCACTGCGGCGGCACAACCCGTCAGCTGACTCAGCGAGGCCAGCGCGGTGCCGAGTTGTGGCGGCGTCGGATCCGGGAGCCGGGTGAGTGTCACTGCCGAGCGCGCCAGCGTCCGGGTGTTGCGGACGGCGTAGTCGACCTGGTCGACGGTGGCTCGGGCGGCCTGGACACGCGGGCGGCTGTGCCGTTCCCAGATCGCGAGATGCAGGTTCTCGTCGGCGACCAGCACGGCCCTGCGCAGAGCAGCGGTGCGCGAGTCCAACTGCCGTGCCCGGTCGAGCACGGCCTGGGCCGCCTTCTCGTCGTGTCGTTGCACTGCCTGGCGGATGCTGTCCAGGACCCCGGACAACTCCGTGAACGACCGCCGCCCCTCGGTGTCCAGCGGAGCCAGTGGCGAGCGTGCGCCGGCAACCTGGGTGATCAGCAACGCGATGGTGCCACCGATCAGCGCGTCGTAGAGGCGGGTCGGCTCCAACTCCTTGTTCGGCGGGACCACGGCGACCAGGAAGAGCGCGGACGTCGTCAACTGGTTCCGGACGACGCCCGTGGCACCGGCGGCGATCGACAGCCCGGCCGCAGCCAGGATGACGACGAAGATGGCGGCGGTGGAGCGGGCACCGAGCAGCCAGATGGCGACCTCGCCGAGGACCACCCCGACCGCGATCCCGGCCAGGACCCGGATCGCCTGCCCCAGCCGTACGCCCCGGGCCTGGGACAGAACGATCAGCGCGGCAGCGGGTGCGTAGAACGCCGCGCTGTCGTCACCACCGTGCGGGCCGCCGATGAGGCGGCTGGCGACGAACCAGGACGCAGTCGCCCCCAGGGTCACCGCCGCCAGTAGTTGCCAGCCGCTTCGCAGGCGGCCCCAGGCGGTCCGGAACCAGTGCGCCAGCCGGGCCCCACGCGTTTTCCCCATCGCTGGTTCAACGACGTGACTGACCGTTCGTCGTTCAGCGGTGGGGCCCGGGCGGTCTCTCCCGCAGCGCGGTTTCGGGTTCACGCCCGCCGGTTGGTCAGCCGCCGATCCAGCCGGGCACGTCGAGGCGGAACGGGTCGGCCGGGGTGACGGCGCGCAGGTCGTCCTCCAGGGCGGCGACCCGGTCGGGGCCGAGGGTGGCGGTCCACCGCTGCCGGAGCTGGTCGAAGACGGCCGCCGAGCGGCGCAGGCCGTCCAGGCCGTGCGGGGTCATCCGGACCAGCTTGCGCCGGGCGTCGCGCGGGTCGTCGGCGCGTTCCAGGTAGCCGAGGGCGACCATCCGGTCCACCGTCTTGCCGGCCGCCTGCTTGGAGACGCCGAGTCGTTGGCCCAGCTCGGTGGCGGTGGTGCCGTCGCCGCCGACGGCCTGGAGGACGAAGCCGTGCAGCGGGCGCAGCTCCGGGTGCCCCTGCCGGGCCAGCTCCACGTGCAGGTCGTCGATGAGCGTACGGAAGCCGGCCAGCAGCAACAGGGGCAGCAGGAAGCCGGGCCGGTCGGGTTCAGCCGTTGCCACGTTCGACAACCTGGTTTACGATTTCGACAACCACGTTGACGATTCTACGTCACGTACGGCGCGTCGCCGATCGGGCCGCGCCGGCCATCGCCGACCCTGAGAGCAGGCTCACCGTGCCTCCGTTCACCGCGCACACCGCCGACACCGCCCCCGCCGCCGCGCGACCCACCATCGAGGGGGTACGCCGCAGGTTCGGCCACCTGCCCGCCGCCGTCGGCCTGATGGCCGAGTCCCCGGAGCTGCTCACCGGGTTCCTCACCGTCAACGGGATCTTCGAGAAGTGCGCCCTCGACCCGGTCGAACGGGAGGTCGTCGTCATGACGGTCGCCACCCGCAACGAGTGCCACCTCTGCGTCGCCATGCACACCGCCACCCTCACCCGGCAAGGTGCCGCGCCCGAGCTGATCGGCGCGCTGCGCGCCGGCACACCCCTGCCCGACGACCGGCTGGAGGCACTGCGGTGCTTCACCCTCGCCGTGCTCGACCACTCCGGCGCGGTCCCCGAGGACGGGATCAGCGCCTTCCTGGCGGCCGGCTACCAGCCCCGGCACGCGCTGGACGTGGTGCTCGGCGTCGGCACGTACACCATCTCCACCTTCGCCAACCGGCTCACCGATGCCCCGCTCGACCCGCCCGTGGCCGCGTACGCCTGGGCGCCGGCCGGGTGATCGCCGGTGTCACACCACCCGGCGTGGTCGCGGCCCCGGCCGGTGCGGGAGACTGGCAGGCATGGCGGCTCGTGGCTTCCCGTACACCGATCTCAAGGACTTTCTCGCGGCGCTGGAGCGCGCGGGCGAACTGCGGCGGGTGAGCGCCCCGGTCGATCCCACCCTGGAGATCAGCGAGATCGTCACCCGGACGGTCCGCGCGGGCGGCCCGGCGCTGCTCTTCGAGCGGCCGACCCGGGGCGAGATGCCGGTGGTGGTCAACCTGTTCGGCACCGAGAAGCGGATGGCGATGGCGCTCGGGGTCGAGAACCTCGACGAGATCGGCGAGCGGATCGGCAACATGCTCAAGCCGGAGCTGCCGGTGGGCCTCTCCGGGATGATGGACGGCCTCGGCAAGGTCAGGCAGCTCACGTCGATGCCGCCGAAGAAGGTCAGGACCGCCCCCTGTCAGCAGGTGGTCTACCGCGGCGACGACGTCGACCTGAACCGGCTGCCGGGGTTGCAGGTCTGGCCGGGCGACGGCGGGATCTTCCACAACTTCGGGCTGACCCACACCAAGCACCCGGAGACCGGCAAGCGCAACCTGGGGCTCTACCGGTTGCAGCAGCACTCGCGGAACACCATCGGCATGCACTGGCAGATCCACAAGAACTCCACGGCGCACCACGCGGTCGCCGAGCGGCTCGGGCAGCGGTTGCCGGTGGCGATCGCCATCGGCGCCGACCCCGCGGTCGCCTACTCGGCCAGCGCGCCGCTCCCCGCCGACATCGACGAATACCTGTTCGCCGGGTTCCTGAGCGGTGAGCGGGTCGAGATGGTGGACTGCCTGACCGTCCCGTTGCAGGTGCCGGCGCACGCGCAGATCGTCCTGGAGGGCTACATCGAGCCGGGCGAGCGGCTCCCGGAGGGCCCGTTCGGCGACCACACCGGCTTCTACACGCCGGTGGAACCCTTCCCGGTGATGCACATCGAGTGCATGACCATGCAGCGCGACCCGGTCTACCACACGATCGTCACGTCGCAACCGCCCCAGGAGGACCACGGCCTCGGCAAGGCCACCGAGCGGATCTTCGCGCCGCTGCTGCGCTTCCTGATCCCGGACATCGTCGACTACGACCTGCCCGCCGCCGGGGTCTTCCACAACTGCGCGATCGTGTCGATCCGCAAGCGCTACCCGAAGCACGCGCAGAAGGTGATGAACGCCATCTGGGGCGCGCACATGATGTCGCTGACCAAGCTGATCGTGATCGTCGACGAGGACTGCGACGTGCACGACTACAACGAGGTCGCCTTCCGCGCCTTCGGCAACGTCGACTACGCCCGGGACCTGCTGCTCACCGAGGGCCCGGTGGACCACCTGGACCACGCGTCGTACCAGCAGTTCTGGGGCGGCAAGGCGGGCGTGGACGCGACCCGCAAGCTGCCGACCGAGGGCTACACCCGGGGCTGGCCCGAGGAGATGACCATGGCCCCCGAGGTCGTCTCCCTGGTCGACAAACGCTGGAAGGAATACGGAATCTGATGCCCGCACCCTCCGATCCCCGCGATCTTGCAGTTTCGGCCCCCGACTCGCCCGATTCACCCGCTTCTGTCGGGGCGGAAGGTGCAAGATCGCGGGGAAAGGTGCGGGCGTTCCTCGACCTTGTGGCGATTGAGCACTCCGTGTTCGCGCTGCCGTTCGCTTATTTGTCGGCGTTGACTGCGATGCAGGTGCACGGGGGGCGGGTGCGGTGGGGAGACCTGCTGCTGATCACCGTGGCGATGGTCGGCGCGCGGACGTTCGCGATGGCCGCGAACCGGATCCTGGACCGCCGGATCGACGCGCGGAACCCGCGTACCGCCGCCCGGGAACTGGTCACCGGGGCGGTCAGCGTACGGACGGCCTGGACCGGCGCGGCCGTCGCGCTCGTGGTCTTCCTCGTCGCCGCCGCCCTGCTCAACCCGCTCTGCCTGGTGCTCGCGCCGCTCGCCGTGGTGCCGCTGGTCGTCTACCCGTACGGCAAGCGGTTCACCAACTGGCCACACGCCATCCTCGCGATCGCCCAGGCGGTCGGCCCGGTCGGCGCCTGGCTGGCGGTCACCGGCACCCTCGACGGCTCCTGGCCGGCCTGGCTGCTCGGTGTGGCCGTCGGCCTCTGGATCGGCGGCTTCGACCTCATCTACGCCTGCCAGGACTCCGAGATCGACCAGGAGATCGGCGTGCACAGCGTGCCGGCCCGCTACGGTCGGCGCTTCGCGCTGCACGCCTCCACCGTCGCGCACGTGGTGACGTTCGCGCTCTTCATCTGGTTCGGGGCGCTGGTCGGCTTCGGCTGGCTCTGGTGGATCGGGCTGGCGCTGACCGCGCTCGCCTTCGGCTACCAGCACGTGGTGGTCAGCCCGACCGACCTGAGCAAGGTGAACCGGGCCTTCTTCACCGCCAACGGCTTCGTCGGCATCGCGCTGTTCGTCTTCGCCCTGCTCGACCTGGTGATCCGCCTCGGCCTGCGCGCCTGACCGGAGCCGGTACGGCGGCTCGCCCGGCGGGCCGCCGTCGCCTGCCCTGCCGGCGCGGAGCTGTCGGCGGCGTGCCCGACCTGGCGGTCAGGAAGGGGCGATTCCTCCACCGGAGGCGTTGACGAGGTGCCCTTCCCTACCGCCGTAGCGGGTGCTCTCCAGGGTCCAGTCGACGGTGGCCCGGACGGCGTTCGCCACCCCGTCGAGATGGTCGGCGACCGCCCGGTCCAGCGCCGGACCGAACGACGGCACCGCCGCGCGCAGCTCCACGAAGTGCCGCATCGACGCCCGCCAGCGCTCGGCCGTCAGGCCGACCGCGGTCCGCACCGGCACCCGCTGCTCGGCCGCCGTCGCGAGGACCAGGTTGTGGCCGCCGGAGGTGGCCTCGTCCCGATCGAGGGAGGCGAGGTCGTTGTACCAGGAGAGCAGGTCGTTGCCCGTGTCGGCGATCTCGCGCAGCAGTGGGTGGTGGTGGACCGGGTCGGGCAGCGGGTGCCCGGTGACGAACTCCACCAGCGGATACGACACGTACGCGGCGGAGGTGGCACGCCGCAGTACGACGTACTCGGCGACGCCGGGGCGGTGCCCGGCCGCCTTGTTCACCGCCTCCCGCCAGGTGCCGTCGAGGTGGACGGCGACGGCGTCGGCGAAGCGCATCCGCCAGCGGGCCGGCATCCGCCGGCGCGGTTCCCGCCACCCGTGCACCAGCAGCCGCCTCATCGGCCCGGTCAGGCCGGCGTGTCGGAGCCGGGGGCCGGCGTGCAGCAGGGTCAGCGCGCCGGCGCGCAGCGCCCGGATCTGGTCGGTGCTGAGCCGGCCCGGTCCGTCGCACGCGTCGTCGACCAGGAAGAACCAGGTGAACAGGGCCGTCAACGCCCGCAGGTCGGCCTCGGCGGCACCCGGGTAGAGCCGGCCGGCGTACCGGGCGAACCCGGCCCGGGACAGCCGTTGCAGGGCCGCCCCGTCCAGCGCCAGGCCGAGGCTCGGCAGCAGGTCGTCGACCAGCCACCGCTGCACCCGGTCGGCGTGCGGCGAGAGCCGGGGCGGGATGGGGCACTCGGACCGTAGCGACCAGAGGACCTCGCCGGTCGTCACCGATTCCTCCCGCGTGCGATCCGCTCGCATGCGAATCGCACCGGCAGCATGTCAGGTCGGCGGGATGAGCGCGCTCCCGGCCGGGACATCACGCCCGCCAGGGCGCAATCGGTGCATGATGGAAAGTCGGCGCTCGGCAGCGTGCGAAAGGGGCATCACGGATGCTCCGGGCGGGGGTGCCCGACGCCCGAAGGGGGCGACCAGGCAGGCTGGAGGGCATGCGCGAACCATGGGTGGTCGGAGTCTCCGGGGCGTCCGGCACGCCGTACGCGGCGGCCGTCGTGCGGGCGTTGCTCGACGCGGGCGAGCCGGTGGACCTGATCGTCTCCCGCGCCGCCCGGCTGACCGTCCTGGACGAGACCGGGCGCCCGTTCCGGGACGGGCACTGGGCCGAGGACCTCGCCGCCTGGCTGGGCCGCGATCTCGCGGGAGCCGACGTGCGGCACTGGCCGGCCGGCGACCTGGCTGCCGGCCCGAGCAGCGGCTCCTACCGGGTACGCGGAATGGCGGTGGTCCCGGCGAGCACGGCGGCCTGTGCCGGCATCGCGATCGGGCTCTCCAAGGATCTGTTGCAGCGGGCCGCCGAGGTCAACCTCAAGGAGCGCCGGCCGGTGGTGGTGGTGCCCCGGGAGACGCCGGTGACCCGCAGCCACCTGGAGCATCTGATCGCACTGCACGACGCCGGGGCGGTGGTGCTGCCGGCCAGCCCCGGCTTCTACGGCGCGGGGGCGGCGGCCTCCGCCCGGCAACTCGTCGACTTCGTGGCCGGCAAGGTGCTGGACGCCCTCGGCGTACCGCACACGCTGTTCCGTCGTTGGTCGGGTGAGTTGGGCGTGGCCCGGGAGTGACCTGGGCCCGGCTCACGCTCACCGGGACGCGGACCGGAGCTGGCGTCCGGTCCGCGCGATGATCCGCACCATTCAGTACATGCCGGCGTTGGCCGGGCCTGGCCCGGTCGAGGCGGCCGGTCCCGCGTTGCGCGGTTTGCCGACGTCTTCCGCCTCGTCCAACATGCCCTCCCCCTCAAGCAGGGCCCGCACCTCGGATTCCCGAAACCGGCGATGCCCGCCTGGAGTCCGGATGCTGCCTATCCGGCCCGCCGCTGCCCATCGCGTCACAGTCTTCGGGTCAACCCGAAACAGCGCGGCAACTTCACCCGGTGTCAGCAGGCGATCTCCAGTGTCCACAGCCCCCTCCTCGCGTCGACGAAGCCCCCGGCTGAACACACTGCCCCCGGCCGGTGCGAGCCCAGAGCCGTCATGAGGGACGTATGGCAATTACAGCACCAGCGACCTGGCCTGTCCGCCAAACGCGAAAAACGCACTGAGTGGGAAGTTAGGAAATATTACCTGCGTACGACCCCTTTGACTGTGGGTTTTCGAACGACTACACGCTGTCATGTTCAACGCGTGCCGGATGCCCGACGTTACGCCCGGACCGCTAGGGTCACACTCCGTGGACGCCATCGACCTGAGCCTCGTGGAGTTGCTGCGCGGCAACGCCCGCCTGTCCTACGCCGAGCTGGCCCGACAGGTCGGCCTCTCCGCGCCGGCCGTGCACGAGCGGGTGGGCAAGCTGGAGTCCAGCGGCGTGATCCGGGCCTACCGGGCGGAGGTGGAGCCCGAGGCGATCGGCCTCGCCGTCACCGCGCTGATCAGCATCGTCGAAGACTCCGGCGGCGACACCGACGACGTGCTGGAGGCGTTCCGGCGGATGCCCGAGATCGAGTCCTGCTACTTCATGGCCGGCGTCGAGTCGTTCCTGCTCAAGGCCCGGGTCGGCACCATCGCCGAGTTGGAGCAGCTGATCGTGCGGCTGAACCGCACCCCGGGCGTCGCCTCCACCCGCACCGGCATCGCCCTCTCCACGAAGTGGGAGAACCGGCCGCAGGCCGCGACGCCTCCCGCGGCCTGAACCGCCACCGCAGGCCCTCGGCGACCGGAAGGCGGGCCCACCCGACGGCGGAAGTCGCGTCCGGGCAGTCCTCGTACTGCCGGAAAGCCGCGTCCGACAGGCTCTGGCGCACGGTCGCCGGGCGACGATAGCGTGCGCCGATGACGAAGCCAGCCCTCGCGACGGCGGTGGTCACCGGCGCGGCCGGCGGCCTCGGCCGCGCCATCGCCGCCGCGCTGCACGCCGACGGGTGGCCGGTGCTCCTCACCGACCACGATGCCCAGGCGGTCGCCCGTGCCGCCGAGCCGCTGGGCGGCTGGTCCCGCCGGCTGGACGTACGCGACGAGGACGCCTGCGCCGCCGTCGCCGCCGAGGCCGCCGGTCGGGGCGGGCTCGGACTCTGGGTGAACAACGCCGGGATCCTCGTCACCGGCCCCTCCTGGGAACACGACGCGGCGACCCGCCGCCGGGTGGTCGAGGTCAACGCCCTCGGCGCGATGAACGGCACCTCGGCCGCGTTGCACGTCATGCGCGCCCAGGGGCACGGGCACGTGGTCAACGTCGTGTCGCTGGCCGGCCTGGTGGCCGCGCCCGGCGAGACCGTCTACGCGGCCAGCAAGCACGCCCTGCTCGCCTTCAGCATCGGCACCCTCGCCGACCTGCGGCTGGCCGGGCACCGGGGCGTACACGTGTCGTGCCTGTGCCCGGACGGGATCTGGACGCCGATGCTGCACGACAGGCTCGACGACCCGGGCGCCGCGGTCTCCTTCACCGGGACGCTGCTGACCCCGGAGCGGGTGGCCCGGCGGGCCGCGCGGCTGGCCCGGCGGCCCCGCCCGGTGGTCAGCATGCCCCGCTGGCGCGGCGCGCAGGTCCGGCTCCTCGACGCGCTGCCCGGCGCCGCCGTGCGGCTCGCTCCGCTGATCCTCGCGGCCGGCCGGGCCGGTCAGCGCCGACAGCGCCGCCGGACCGGAATCGATCCGCGGTGAACCGGCTTGCTAGGTTTCGGACGTGACTCATCTCGACCGGTGCGACGAGGCCAGCCGGCGCTGGGTGACCGAGGCGATCGCCGCGGTCGAGGCGGACGCCAACCGCTCCGCCGACACCCACCTGCTGCCGTTCCCACTGCCCCGGGCGTGGGGGATCGACCTCTACCTCAAGGACGAGTCGGTGCACCCGACCGGCTCGCTGAAGCACCGCCTGGCCCGCTCGCTCTTCCTCTACGGGCTGTGCAACGGCTGGATCGGGCCGGACACCACGATCGTGGAGGCCTCCTCCGGGTCGACGGCGGTCTCCGAGGCATACTTCGCGCGGATGCTGGGGCTGCCGTTCATCGCGGTCATGCCCGCCTCCACCTCGCCCGAGAAGATCACCCAGATCGAGTTCCAGGACGGCCGCTGCCACCTCGTGGACGACCCGGCGAAGGTGGTCGTCGAGGCCCGCTGGCTGGCGGAGGACTCCGGCGGGCACTTCATGGACCAGTTCACCTACGCCGAGCGGGCCACCGACTGGCGGGGCAACAACAACATCGCCGAGTCGATCTACGCGCAGCTCGCCCTGGAGCGGCACGCCGTGCCGGCGTGGGTCGTGGTGGGCGCCGGCACGGGCGGCACCAGTGCCACCATCGGCCGGTACGCCCGCTACCAGCGGCTGCCCACCAAACTGTGCGTGGTCGACCCGGAGAACTCCGCGTTCTATCCCGCCTGGCAGGCCGCCGACTGGTCGGTACGCACCGGGCGGGGCTCCCGCATCGAGGGGATCGGCCGGCCGAGCGTGGAGGCGTCGTTCGTGCCGTCGGTGGTGGACCGGATGGTCCAGGTGCCCGACGCCGCCTCGCTGGCCGCCATGCGCGCCGGTTCGGCCGTGCTCGGCCGCCGGGTGGGCGGCTCGACCGGCACCAACCTGTGGGGCGCCTTCGGGCTCATCGCGGAGATGCTCGCCGAGGGCCGCACCGGCTCGGTGGTCACCCTGATCTGTGACGCCGGCGACCGCTACGCCGACACCTACTACGCCGACGACTGGGTGGCCGCCCAGGGGCTCGACCCGACCCCGCACCTGGCGACGGTCGAGCGCTTCCTCAGCACCGGCGCCTGGCCGGCCTGAACCGCCGGGGTGGGGGCCGCAGCCCGGTCAGCGTCGGTCGACGCGTTCGGCCAGCCCCGCCCGGTCAGCGCGGGTCGACGCGTTCGGCCAGCCCGGGGTAGCGCAGCACGTAGCCGTCGCCGTCGAGGTCGATGTCGGTGGTGAAGGTGTCGCTGGTGAAGCGGACCCGGCCGGGGCCGAGCGGGGTGTAGACCTGCTCGGCGGGCACCACCGTCAGGCTGGGCACCAGCACCCAGGCGACGTCGATCCGGTGCGGGGTGTCGGCCGGCGCGGCGGTCAGCCCGAGCCGATGCACCGGCAGGGCGTTGAACAGCGCCGCGCCGCCGAGGTCGACGTCCAGCGCGCCGGCCAGCCGGCCCGGGTCGTCGGTGCCGGGCAGCCCGGCCGTCGGGTGGCCGGCCGCTCGCAGCGCCGCGTCCAGGTCACCCTGCTCGGCGGTGGTCACCCGCCACCCGTCGGTCGTCCGCTCCAGGCGTACGCTGCGCAGCCATCCGGTGCCCTCCGCCTCGACCTCGAGCCGGACGCTGGCCCACTGCGGGTCGGTGGCGAGGTGGTAGCGGCAGGTGTAGGGGACCGGGTCGACGGCCGTCAGCGTGCCCCGCGCCGTCAGCCCCTGGCCGTCGTCGAACAGCGCGTGCTCCGCGCCGGCGGTGTCCGTCCGGGTCCAGAAGAGCGACTTCGGCATGGTCGGCATGAGCCGGACGTTACGCGACCCGGCCGACGCCGGCAGCGGATGTGGAAACGCCGCCGCGGGGCTTGGCCCCGCGACGGCGTTCCGAGATGACGCTGGTGATCAGTGGGTACGCGCCGGCGGACGCCCGCCGAAGCCCCGCCGCTCGTCGCGCGGCTGGTCCTCGCGACCCCGGCCCTCGGGCCGGAAGCCGCCCCGGTCGCCGTAGCGGCGCTCGCCCTGCGGTCGGTCGCCGTAGCCGCGACTCTCGGTGGGGCGGTCGCCGTAGCTGCGGCTTTCGGTCGGCCGGTCGCCGTAGCGCCGTTCGCCCTGCGGTCGGTCGCCGTAGCCGCGACTCTCGGTGGGGCGGTCGCCGTAGCTGCGGCTTTCGGTCGGCCGGTCGCCGAAGCGCCGGTCGCCACGGTCCGCGAAGCCCCGCTCGCCGTAGCCACGGCTTTCGGTGGGGCGGTCGCCGTAGCGGCGTTCGCCCTGCGGCCGGTCGCCGTAGCCGCGGCTCTGGGCGGGCCGGTCGCCGTAGCGGCGTTCGCCCTGCGGCCGGTCGCCGTAGCGGCGCGGGCCGCCCTGCCGGTCGCCGTGCCGGCGCGGCTCCTCGATCTCGATGCGGACCGGGACGCCGCTCGGCGCGCGGGCGCCGGTCATCTCGGCGAGCGCCGGGTCGCCGACCCGCACCCGGGTCTCGGCCGGCGCCACGCCGGCCTTCTCCAGCATGGCGAGCGTGGTCCGCCGCTGCTTGGGCAGCACCAGCGTGGCCACCGCGCCCGACTCGCCGGCCCGGGCGGTACGACCCGCGCGGTGCAGGTAGTCCTTCGGGTCCTTCGGCGGGTCGACGTGCAGCACCAGCGTGACGCCGTCGACGTGGATGCCCCGGGCCGCCACGTCCGTGGCGACCAGGACGTTCATCCGACCCTCACGGAACTCGGCCAGCGTGCGGGTACGCATCCGCTGGGTCTTGCCGCCGTGCAGCCCTCCCGCCCGTACGCCGACGGCGGCCAGCTGCTCGACCAGCCGGTCGACGCCGAGCTGGGTCCGGGCGAAGACCATCGTCCGGCCGTCCCGGGCTGCGATGGACGCCGCGACCGGGAACTTGTCGTGCGGCGGGATCAGCAGCATGTGGTGGTCCATGGTGGACACCGAGGCGGTGGACGGCGCGGTGGAGTGCGTCACCGGGTCGGTCATGAACCGCTTGACCAGCGCGTCGACGTCGCCGTCCAGGGTGGCGGAGAAGAGCAGTCGCTGGGTGCCGGCCGGCGTCTTCGACAGCAGTTCGGTGACCTCGGGCAGGAAGCCCATGTCGGCCATCTGGTCGGCCTCGTCGAGGACGGTGATCTCGACCTCGTCCAGGATGCAGACACCCCGGGCGATCAGGTCGCCCAGCCGGCCCGGGGTGGCCACGATGATCTCCACCCCGCGCCGCAGGGCGTCGATCTGCCGGTCGTACGGCACGCCGCCGACGGCGGTCTTCAGGAACACGCCGACGGCCTTGCCGAGCGGCATCAGCGCGTCGTTGACCTGCATGGCGAGTTCCCGGGTGGGCACCAGGACCAGGGCGCGGGGCCGCAGCGGCCGGGCCCGGTTGCGATTGGCCACCAGGGCCAGCAGGGGCAGGCCGAAGGCCAGGGTCTTACCGGAGCCGGTCTGGCCCCGGCCGAGGACGTCCCGGCCGGCGAGCGCGTCCGGCACGGTGGCGCGCTGGATCTCGAACGGGGCGGTGATGCCCTGTCGGGCGAGCGCGTGGACCAGCGGCTGGGGCAGCCCCAGCGCGGCGAAGTCGGTGGCCTCGGGCGTCACCGGGGCGGCCGGGTCCTGAGGGGTGATGTCCTGCTCCGCGACGGTCTGCGCGTCGGCGGTGTCGAGGGCGGACGGAAGCATGCTGGATTCAGCAAAGGTCGTCAAGAAATGCCTTTCGAGCGGGGCGCATCTTCGCGATGGCCTGCCGCAGCTGAACGCCGCCGAATCGCCCGCAAGATCGCCCATGGGCGCGCAGGGCGCGCCGGGTCAGTGATCCCCACCAGTGTACGGCGATCGGACGAACCTGCCACCGGACCACGGACGGGTAGTGGGCGGGCTCACCATCGTCATTGTCCGTGGCTCACTTGCTCAGCACGCCGCCCACCAGGCCGCCCACCGTGTCGTTGGCCAGCAGCACGACCAGCACACCGATCGCCACCAGCAGACCCAGCGAGGCGGCCAGTACGACCACCACCTTGGTCGTGCTGGACCGCTCCTCGGTGGGGGTCTCCGTCCAGCCCTGCGCCAGGATGTGCCCGGTCAACGAGCCGGAGTTCTCCACCGGGTTGTCCGGGAGCGAGACCGTGCTGAAGCCTGGTCCCTCGGTGCCGGCGCCGTAGAGCGTGCCGAGGTCGGGCCCGCCGTCGTAGCGGCCCGCAGGGGTGCCCCCGGCCCGCCCGACGCGCGCGGACGGGCCCCCGACGGAACCCGCGCCGTCGGGGCGGTCGGTCAGCCGGTGCGTCTCCAGGGGCGCGGTGGTCGGCCCGGCTCCGCCGGGCCGACGGTCGACCGGGTTGGTCGGTGGCGGCCAGCCGGGCAGTGCGGGGGCGGGCACGACCACCGCCGCGGAGGCCGGTGGTGCGGAGAACGAGGGCGCGGAGGCCGGTGGTGCGGAGGCCGGTGGTGCGGAGAACGAGGGCGCGGAGAACGAGGGCGCGGAGAACGGCGGTGCGCTTGCGACAGGTCCCGGTCCCGGTGCCGGCGCGGCGCCTGCACCGGCCGTGAGGGGCGGTGGCGGGAACGGCGGTGCCGGCGGCGGCCCGGGCGGTGGCGGCGGGGCGGGCACCGGCGGCCCCGGTGGCGGCGCGGGCGGACCCGGCACGGGCGGTACCGGCGCCGGCGGCCGGGGCCCCGGACGTGGGGGCCCCGGACGTGGGGGCACCGGGCCGGGTGGGTAGGGACCGGGAACCGGCGGTGCCGGGGTCGGGACCGGAGGGGCCGGTGACGGCGGGTTCGGGCCCGGCACCGGCGGCGTGGGGGCCGGCGCAGGCTCGGGCTCCGGGACCGGTGGGGTCGGCGGCTGGGCCGGCTGTGGCGGCTGTGCGGGCTCTGGGGGCTCCGGGTCGACCGGTGCCGCCCGGTAGATCCTGGCTTCGCCCGTCCGGGAGCGGACGGCGCCGGCCTCGTCGGCCGACATCCGCCTCATTCCGGGTACGGCGGCGCTGGCCCGCGCCCCCGCCGTGCCCCGCTGCCCGGGGACCGGAGCGGCGGCTGGAGCGGCTGGAGCGGCTGCCCGGTAGGTGGTGCCGGCGCTCGGGGCGGCAGGCGGTGCCGCGTCGCCCTCACCGGGGGTGGCGGCGGTGGCCACGGACACCCGGCCCCGGGCGGGCGCGGCGGGCTGTCGGCGTACGTCGTCGGCGGGTGGCTCGGGCGACGACCCTGACGCCGCCGCGGAGCCGGCCCCCGACGTGTCGGATGCGGTCGCCGTCGGGCTGCCGAAGGGCGTCGGAGGGTGCGGTGCCTCGGCACGGCTCCGGTCGGGCGTGGATCCGTGGTCGACCGGCTCTGCCGGAACCTCTTGCTCGGCCATGCTCGCCCTCCGCGCACGCTCGCGCCCGGATCCGCGACATCGGACCGGGCGTGCCTGACTGTCACCGTGCCACATTCCGGCCCGGCGGCACAGCCGGAGTGCGTTCCGCGGGTGGTGTCGATCCGACGCGGTCGGCGGGCCCCGCCGGTGGCCTTTGGTCAGCTACCGGTGCTCGCCGAGGCGGTGGCCGAGGTGCTGCCCACCGGATCGGAGCTGCTCGCCGCCGTGGTCGGCGCCACACTGCCGGTCGTGGCGGTCGGGGACGAGGTGGTCGACCTGCTCGGCGACGAGGTGGTCGACCTGCTCGGCGACGGCGAGGCCGACGTCGACGCGTCGGGCGTGGCCGTGGGCGAGGCGGAGCCGGTGGGCGTGGCCGACGGCGAGGTCGAGGTCGACGGGCTCGGCGACGGCGAGGTGGGCTTCGGGGTCGGCGACGGCGACGGCGAAGTGGGCTTCGGGGTCGGACTCGGGCTGGCCGGTGGCGTCGGCGTCGGCGTCGGCTTGGGCGGTTTGGTCGGCGTCGGCGTCGGCGAGGGCGTGCTGGCCGGCGCGGGGACCGCCCCGATGACGCGGGTGGCGGCATAGAGGCGCGACCAGCGCACCGTGGAGATCTTGACCACGTCGCCGGTGGTCGGCGAGTGGATCATCTTGCCGCCGCCGACGTACATGCCCATGTGGTGGATCGTCGTCCAACTGGTGCCGGAGGCGAAGAAGACCAGGTCTCCGGGGAGCAGCGCCGTCCGGGAGACGGTGCGGGACCGGGTGGCGTAGTACTGGTCGCGGGAGACCCGGGGCAGCCCGTAGTAGCCCGCCGACCGGTAGGCGGCGTAGATGAGGCCGGAGCAGTCGAACCGGTCCGGCCCCTCGGCGGCCCACAGGTAGGGGTCGCCGAGCTGCGCCCTGGCGTACGCGAGGGCCTTCAGGGCCGTCGGGTGGGCGGCCAGGCCGTTGGCGGTCTCGTCGCCGAGGTAGCCGGCGCCGAGGCGCTGTTCGGCGGCCTCCTGCTGGCGCTCGATCTCGACGAGCTGCGCGGCGTTGTCCCGCCGCAGCTTGTCGAGTGCCTTCTCGGCCCCGCGCAGGGCCGTGTCGCCGGCGGTGTATTCCGCCCTGACTCCCGCGAGGCGGGACTCGGCCGAGATCATCGCCTGGCCGGCCGCCTGCTCGCCGGTGCGGGTCCGGGACAGCTCGCCCTGGGCGGCGGTGGTGCCACCCTCGGCCTTCTCCCCACGGATGATCCGGGAGAACCGGCTCAGCTCGTGCAGGTCGTTGGCGAACTCGCCCGGCGGGAGGGCAGCGGCGGCCTTGAACGCGCCGGCGGCGGCGGCGTCGGCGCCCTCCTGGGCGCGGGCCAGCGCGTCCCGCGCGTTGGCGAGGTCGCGTTCGGCGGTGGCCCGCTGGGCCTCGGCGTCGGTGCGCCTCTGCCGGAGCAGGAGCAGTTGGTCGCGGAGCTGCCCGACCTGGGCCTCGGCGGCGTAGATCTGGGCGGCGAGCGGGCCGGTGCCGATGTTGCCGGTCGGCAGCCCGGGGACGGTGCCCGGCAGCCCGGGAACCGAGCCCGGCAGCCCGGGGACCGGCGTGCCACCCGGGAGCTGGAGTTGGCCGGTGTAGGCCGGCCGGGACCCGGTGTCGGGGACGCTGGTGGGCAGCGACGGATCGGCCTGGACCGGGTTGGCGAGGACCGTGGCGGCGATGGCGCCGAGCAGGGCGGACCAGAGCGCCGGGCGCAGGACCGGCGAGATCACCGGGCTCCGTCGTCGTCGCTGCCGTCGCCCGCGCTCGCTGTCGACCATTCCGCTCCCCGTCCGGCGTGATTCGTCGCGCCGGGTGGGCGCGGCCGTGGGGACGCTACCAGCGTGTGGTGAACGTCCCACCCTGTCTTACCGCACCCAGGCAACGATGTCGATGCGTGGGCAGGTAACGGGAGCCTGAGAGTTCGGTGAGCCGACGCACGGGGGCCGACCGTGCTGTGACGGCGTCTGCGGGCCGACGTACCCTCGATTCCTACCGCAGGTGGAAGGGACGTGGCTTTCATGGACGCCGGACTCAAGCGTGAGCTCGAAGCGAAGGTGTACGCCGGCGAGCGGCTGACCCGCGAGGACGGGATCGCCCTCTACGACAGCGACGACCTCACGTGGCTGGGTCGGTTGGCGCACCACCGGCGTACCGAACTCAACGGCGACCGGGTGATGTTCAACGTCAACCGGCACCTGAACCTGACCAACGTCTGCTCCGCCTCGTGCGCATACTGCTCGTTCCAGCGTAAGCCGGGCGAGAAGGACGCCTACACGATGCGCATCGACGAGGCGGTCCGCAAGGCCAAGGAGATGGAGGACGAGCAGCTCACCGAGCTGCACATCGTCAACGGCCTGCACCCGACCCTGCCCTGGCGCTACTACCCGAAGGTCCTGCGCGAGCTGAAGGCGGCGCTGCCGAACGTCAAGCTCAAGTGCTTCACCGCGACCGAGGTGCAGTGGTTCGAGAAGATCAGCGGGCTGAGCGCCGACGAGATCCTCGACGAGCTGATGGACGCCGGCCTGGAGTCGCTGACCGGCGGCGGCGCGGAGATCTTCGACTGGGAGGTCCGCCAGCACATCGTCGACCACGCCTGCCACTGGGAGGACTGGTCCCGGATCCACGCCCTGGCGCACAGCAAGGGCATGAAGACCCCGGCGACGATGCTCTACGGCCACATCGAGGAGCCCCGGCACCGGGTCGACCACGTGCTGCGGCTGCGTGAACTGCAGGACGAGACCGGTGGCTTCGCGGTCTTCATCCCGCTGCGCTACCAGCACGACTTCGTGGACTCGGCGGACGGCAAGATCCGTAACCGGATCCAGGCCCGCACCACGATGGCCTCGCCGGCCGAGTCGCTGAAGACCTTCGCCGTCTCCCGGCTGCTCTTCGACAACGTCCCGCACGTGAAGAACTTCTGGGTGATGCACGGGCTCTCGGTGGCCCAGCTCTCGCTCAACTTCGGCGTGGACGACCTGGACGGCTCGGTGGTCGAATACAAGATCACCCACGATGCCGACTCGTACGGCACCCCGAACACGATGCACCGGGACGACCTGCTGCACCTGATCTGGGACGCCGGCTTCCGCCCCGTCGAGCGGAACACCCGCTACGAGGTGGTCCGCGAGTACGACGCCGCCCCGTCCCTGGCCGAGCGCCGCGCCGAGCCGCAGCAGGTCTGGGCCTGAGCCGGCACGTACCCTCCAAGACCATGACCGAGCAGCGGAGCGGGTTCCCCCGGCGGGACGCCGAAGGGCGCGTCCTCACCCTGGGCGACCTGCTCGGGGTGAGCCTGGCCGGCCTGGTCATCGGCGTGCTGGCGGTGGTGCTGTTCGACTGGACGTTCGCGCTGATCGGCAGCGGCGACTTCGGGCACGCCAACGGCTGGCTGGCGATCATCCTGCCGGCCTGGCTGTTCTGGGACGACTTCCGCGCCTGGGAGTTCGGCGCGGCCCGGGTGGTGGCGGCGCTGGCCGCCGCCGCGGTGGGGGTGGTCGCCGGGCTGGTGGTGGCCGGCCTCGCCGCCGGACTCCCGCCGCTGCTCTCCGGCGGGCTGGGGGCGGCGACCTTCACCCTCGGGTACGCGGTGGTCTGGTTCCACGGCGTCCACTGGCTGGCCCGCCGGACGGGCTGAACCTGCCGCCGGATGCCCCGGCGGCGGAGAACGGAGTGCGGAACGTGAGCGCGGCGGTCAAGTACACGCTGGGCCGGATCGGGCTGTTCGTCGCCGTGGTGGCGGCCCTCTGGCTGGTCGAGATGAACATCTTCCTCAAGCTGATGCTGGCGCTGGCCTTCTCGGCGGCCCTCTCCTTCTTCCTGCTGAAGGGCTGGCGGGACGAGATGGCCGAGGAGATGGCCGTCGCCGCCGAGCGCCGCCGGGCCGAGAAGGAGCGGCTCCGCTCCGCCCTCGCCGGCGAGGACCAGGACCCGGAGACGCCCGGGCCCTCCAACTAGCGCTTGACGCTGACAGGCCCTGAACAGGGGCGTCCGGCGGCCAGGCCGTCAGATTGCCAGATGCCACATCAGCAGCACGCCGGGGATGAGCCCGGACAGCGACAGTGCGAGCACGGCGAGCACGAGGCAACCGGAACTTTTAGGGTGGTAGGTCTGCCCGGTATTTATGTCGCGCCTCGAATCGGAGTTTGGAAGTCGAATAGTTTTCCCGGCGTTTACGTCATTTCCCGCCTCCCGGCCCCAGCAGTACATGCATTCGCCCGCGTAGTCCCTTGAGCGGCCACACTTCGAGCAGCTCGCCACATTCGCCTCCCTCGATGAGGCTGCGATTCTAGTCCACTGACGACATTGCGGGTGTCCTAGCGAACCTCCGCATGTGCCTCGCTGTTGATCCCATGGGGCCGGGACGCGGAACGTGTCGAACCATCCCGTGTCGAGTGACGGTACTCAATGACTGTGTCGGCGCCGGGGTGGTGTCACCAGGTGTAGCCGTTCCCGCGCCCCTTGAGCCGGGAACGGCCGAGGGGCCCGGTCGCCGGGCTGAGCCGGGCGACGCGGACCCCTCGATCGGGTCGGTGTCAGGTCACCAGTTGGTGGAGCCGGAGACCTTCGGCCACGGCTTCAACGTGGGCTTGATCAGGTAGGCCACGCCGCCGGAGCCGCCGGACACCCCGCCGCTGGCGTTGGTCCGCTTGGTCCGCAGCCAGATCTGCTCGAACTGCTCACGCTTGTAGACGTTGCGCACCGACTCGTTGTTCAACGAGGCCGGGTCGTTGACGATCACGTCCCCGTCGGCGGTGAAGCCGACCACCACGAACAGGTGCCCCGCGGTGCCGTAGCCCGCTCCGTCCAGCTCGCTGGCGAGGAAGGACTGGCTGGTCACCACCGGGATCCCGGCGGCGATGAAGCGCTCCACCTCGTCCAGCGAGTGCAGCCGGGTGACCCGCGCCTCCAGGCCGGGGAAGCTGGCCGCGTACGCGGTGTTGAACGGCCAGTTGCCGGCGCCGTCGTACTGGTAGTCGTAGACCATCCGGGCGGCGTGGTTGACCGTCGGGTCCGGGTAGGTCGGGTCGACCCAGGAGGTGTCCTCCTCGGACGCCTTCCGGCCCCAGTACTCGATCACCATCGTGGTGGAGGTGGGGGAGCACCAGGCCTGGCCGCCGCCGTCGTACTCGGGGTAGTGGCCGGCGTGGACGTTCTGCGAGTAGCGGGGGACCCGGAGTTCCCGGCCCCAGGCGATGCGGCCGGCACTCGGCTCGACGGTGAACCGGTCCGGCACGTTGGAGCTCATCGCGCCCACCGTGTGCACGACCGGCGCGGCGCGCTGGCCCGGGGTCCGGTAGAGGGTCAGCCGCAGCTGGTAGTCCCGCAGCAGCACGCCGACGGAGGCGTCGTCGATGCTGAACGTGTCGGTCCAGATGGTCGACCAGGGGTCGCCCTGCCGGTTGACGCTGGTGCGCTTGATGTCGGCGTCACCGGAGGCCCACCGACCCATCACGTACCACTTGGTCTGGACGCCGGTGTTGTACGTGCCCTGCATCTCCACCTGGATCCAGGTGCCGGCCGGGGTGTTCGCGTTCCACGAGGCGATCAGCTCGGTGGCGTCGAACCCGATCCGGGTGACCGGGGAGGTCCAGGTCGCGTACTCCCAGCTCTTGGTGATGCCGGTGTGCGGGTCGGTGTAGTCGGTGGTGCCGAGCGGCCTGGCCAGCGTCACACCCGGCCGGAGGCCGGGGACGGCCCGCGTGCCGGCGTGGGTGCCGCGACGCCAGTCGGGGTAGCGGGACCAGTCCTGGAAGGTGATCTGTTCGTCGTGGACCACCGGTCGTTTGGTCGACGGGGCTGCGACGGGTGCGGCGGCGACGGCGGGGGCCGCGGTGCCGAGAAGGGTGAGTGCGGTGGCGGCCGCGAGGGCGGCCGTGCGCAGGCGTGTTTGGGCCATGGGTCCTCCGCAGGGACGGACGGATCGTTGCGGGTCAGTGTCCCGCTCGGAGGGAACTTTCGCCAGAGGTCGACAGTTGGAAAATCCTTGCCGATGTGAGGATCAGGATGGCATGCAACTAGGCAGCGATGAATGTTGATATGACCATGTGACGGGTGGTGGAGTGTCCTCCACCGAGCGGGATCTTCTCCCGCCCTCCGAGGAGGTTGTCCATGGCCTTCCGCAAGCCCGCCTTCCGCCGTCGCCTGGCGCTCGCCGTCGCCACCGGGCTCGGCCTGCTCACGGTGGCCGCCGCGCCGGCCACCGCCCGGCCGGCCCCGGACCACACCGCCGAATCAGCGGCGGCGTCCTACCGGGTGCTCGGCCCGCGTACGGTCGCCGACCGCACCGCCGTCGCCGGCACCGGCGCCGCCATCGACTTCGTCGAGCACGGCGTGCTGAACGTCTCGGCCACCCCGGCCGAGGCGGCGGCGATCACCCGGCTCGGCTTCCGGCTGGAGGCGGCGGCCCCTGCCCCGTCGGCCGACGGCCACGACCACGCCGAGGGAGACGTCGGCACGGCCGCCTTCCCGCCGGCCGACTCCAACTACCACGACTACGCCGAGCTGACCGCCGCGGTGAACAAGGTGGTCGCCGACCACCCGACGCTCGCCCGGAAGATCAGCATCGGTTCCTCGTACGAGGGCCGGGACCTGATGGCGGTGAAGATCTCCGACAACGTCGCCACCGACGAGAACGAACCGGAGATCCTGTTCAACTCGCAGCAGCACGCCCGCGAGCACCTGACCGTCGAGATGGCGATCTACCTGCTCAATCTCTTCACCGACAGCTACGGCACGGACTCCCGGGTCACCAACATCGTGAACACCCGGGAGATCTGGATCGTGCCCACGGTCAACCCGGACGGCAGCGAGTACGACATCGCCACCGGCTCCTACCGCTCCTGGCGTAAGAACCGGCAGCCGAACAGCGGCTCGACGGCCGTCGGCACCGACCTGAACCGCAACTGGTCCTACCAGTGGGGCTGCTGCGGCGGCTCGTCCGGCTCCACCTCGTCGGACACCTACCGGGGCCCGTCGGCGTTCTCCGCTCCGGAGACCGCGGCGCTGCGGAACTTCGTCAACAGCCGGGTGGTCGGCGGCACCCAGCAGATCAAGGCCAACATCGACTTCCACACCTACTCGCAGCTGGTGCTCTGGCCGTTCGGCTACACGTACAACAACACCGCCCCGGGAATGACGACGGACCAGTACAACACCTTCGCCACCCTGGGCCAGCAGATGGCGAACACCAACGGCTACACCCCGCAGCAGTCCAGCGACCTCTACATCACCGACGGGGACAGCATCGACTGGATGTGGGGCCAGCACGGCATCTGGGCGTACACCTTCGAGATGTATCCCGGATCGGCCGGTGGCGGCGGCTTCTACCCGCCCGACGAGGTGATCCCCGCCCAGACCTCGCGCAACCGGGAGGCGGTCCTGCTGTTCAGCGAGTACGCCGACTGCCCGTACCGGGCCATCGGCAAGCAGGCGGAGTACTGCGGCGGTGGCGGCGGCACCACGGTCTGGTCGGACACCTTCGAGACGGCCACCGGCTGGACCATCAACCCGAACGGCACCGACACCGCGACGGCCGGGGCGTGGGAGCGGGGCGCCGCCCAGGCCACCACCTCCAGCGGGGCGAAGCAACTCGTCCCGTACGCCGGTGCCAACGACCTGGTCACCGGGAGGCTGGCCGGTACGGCGGCGGGTGACCACGACGTTGACGGCGGCGTGACCAGCGCCCGGTCGCCGGCGGTGACCCTGCCGTCGAGCGGCACGCTGACCCTCTCGCTGGCCTGGTACCTGGCCCACGGCTCGAACGCCTCGTCGGCCGACTACCTCCGGGTGAGCGTGGTGCATGACGGCGGCACCACGGCCCTGTTCACCCAGTCCGGCGCGGCCAGCAACCGCAACGGCGCCTGGGCGGTCGCCAACGCCAACCTCACCCCGTACGCCGGCCAGTCGGTGCGGATCCTGGTCGAGTCGGCGGACGCCTCGGGCGCGAGCCTGGTCGAGGCGGCTGTGGACAACGTCACCATCACCAGTTCCTGACCTGGTGGGGCCCCGATCCACCCCCGGCGGGGCCCCACCACCTCCAGCAGACGTCGATCCAGGGCGCGTCGCTGCCGTTGGCAATCAACGTGCGCCGATGCGCCCTGGATCGTCGAGGCACGTCTGGGGCGTGCGCTACGGTTCTATCGACCACGCGCAGCGAAGCCGGTGAGAAACCGGTGCTGTCCCGCAACTGTGATGCCCCACCACCCCGGCCGAACGCCGGGGCGTGGCGGGGCGAGCCAGGTCGCCTGCGTCCGTGGTCGCGACACGCGCTCTCGAGGAAGGGCGCCTCGCGGACGGGCGCCCCCGCTCCCTGTCGGCGAAGCACCACGCTCCTCGACCGACAGGAGGACCCATGCTCAGACGTACCCCCCGGCTCTTCGCCGCGACCCTCGCGGTGGCCGCGCTCGCCCTCGGCGCGTGCGCCGAGAAGAGCTCCGACAACACCCCCGCCGCCGGTGCCAGCTCGGCGGGCGCCGCCTTCCCGGCCACCGTCGGCTCGCTCACGCTGGAGAAGCGGCCCGAGAAGATCGTCTCGCTCTCTCCGACGGCCACCGAGATGCTCTTCGCCATCGGCGCGGGCAAGCAGGTGACCGCCGTCGACGACCAGTCGAACTTCCCGGCCGACGTGCCGAAGAGCGACCTGTCCGGCTTCACCCCGAACGCCGAGGCGATCGCCGGCAAGAGCCCCGACCTGGTGGTGCTCTCGGACGACCGCAACAAGATCGTCGAGCAGTTGACCACGCTGAAGATCCCGGTCTACCTCACCCCGGCGGCGACCACGCTCGACGACTCGTACCGGCAGATCACCGAGCTGGGCACCCTCACCGGTCACGCAGGCGAGGCCGCCGACGTGACCAAGCGGATGAAGGACGACATCGCCAAGCTGGTCTCCGACCTGCCGAAGCGGGCCGAGAAGCTGACCTACTTCCACGAGCTGGGCCCGGAGCTCTACACCGCCACCAGCAAGACCTTCATCGGCTCCCTCTACGGCCTGGTCGGCCTGGAGAACATCGCCGACGCGTCCGACGCCGACGGGAAGCAGGGCGGCTACCCGCAGCTCTCCCAGGAGGTCATCGTCAAGGCCGACCCGGACTTCGTCTTCCTCGCCGACTCGAAGTGCTGCCAGCAGAGCGCGGAGACGGTCAAGGCGCGCGGCGGCTGGGCCGCCGTCACCGCCGTCAAGAACAACCAGATCGTCGCCCTCGACGACGACGTCGCCTCCCGCTGGGGCCCCCGCGTCGTGGACCTGCTCCGCGTGATCGTCGACGCCACCGCCAAGGTCCCCGCGTGATCCGCACCCGTCGATGACCAAGCCGCTCGCCAAGGCGCCACCCACCCGGCTGGCCGGGACGCTCCCCGCGTCCCGGCCCGCCGGGCTGCGGCCCCGCTGGCTCGTCGCCGGCATCGCCGCGGTGCTGGTCGCCCTGGTCGCCGGGGTGTCCCTCGGCCCGGTCAGCCTGCCGCCAGGCAGCGTCGCGGCCGAGCTGCTCAACCTCATTCCCGGGGTACGCATCGACAGCGGGCTGACCGAGCGCGAGATCGCCATCGTCACCGAGCTGCGGCTGCCCCGGGTGGTGCTCGGCCTGCTGGTCGGCGGGCTGCTCGCCCTGGCCGGCGGCTGCTACCAGGGTGTGTTCCGCAACCCGCTGGCCGACCCGTACCTGCTCGGCGTGGCGGCCGGGGCCGGGCTCGCGGTCACGGCGGTGATCACCATCGGCGCCGGGGCGGGCGGGGCGCTGACCGGGCTGCCGCTCACCATTCCGCTGGCCGCGTTCGTCGGCTCGATCGGCGCGGTGGCGATGACGTACCTGCTCGGCGTCTCCGGCGGGCGCGGACGCTCCACGGCCACGCTGATCCTCGCCGGGGTGGCCGTCTCCGCGTTCCTCTCGGCCGGGCAGACCTACCTGCTGCAACGCAACTCCGACAGCATCCAGCAGGTCTACTCCTGGCTGCTCGGGCGGCTCGCCACCGCCGGCTGGCACGACGTGCGACTCGTGCTCCCGTACTTCCTCGTCACCGCCGTGGTGGTGCTGCTGCACCGGCGGGAACTCGACGTGCTCTCCGTCGGCGACGACGAGGCCGCGAGCCTCGGGCTGCACCCGCAGCGGTCCCGGTACCTGCTGATCGCCGCCGCCTCGCTCGGCACCGCCGCCGCCGTCTCCGCGTCCGGCCTGATCGGCTTCGTCGGGATCATCGTGCCGCACACCGTCCGGCTGCTCGCCGGGTCGAGCTACCGGGTGATCCTGCCGCTCTCGCTGCTCTTTGGCGGCGCCTTCCTGGCCCTGACCGACGTGGTGGCCCGCACCGTCGCCGCCCCGTCCGAGATCCCGATCGGGGTGGTCACCGCGCTGCTCGGCGGGCCGTTCTTCGTGCTGGTGCTGCGTACCTCCCGCCGGATGCTCGGGTGAGCGCGCGGCGCGTACCGGCCTCGCGGTCGGTGGACGGCGGGGCCGTCGGGTCGGCTTCGCGAGCCCCGGGCGGAGGCGACGGGGTGGCCGTGCCCGCCGTGCCCGCCGTCGAGGTCCGCGACCTGCACGTCCGCCTGGATGGCAAACCGATCCTGGCCGGCGTCGACCTGACCGTGGCCCCGGGCGAATGGGTCACCGTGATCGGTCCGAACGGCGCCGGGAAGTCGACGCTGCTGCGCGTCGTCGGCGGCCTGCTACCCGCGCCGGGCGCCGTCTCCCTCTTCGGTACGCCGAGCGAGGCGCTGCGCCGCCGCGACCGGGCCCGGGTGGTCGCCACGGTGGCCCAGTCCCCGGTCGTGCCGGCCGGCATGTCGGTGCTCGACTACGTGCTGCTGGGCCGCACCCCCTACATCCCGTCGCTGGGCCGGGAGTCCGCCGCCGACCTGACGGCCGCGTACGACGTGCTCGACGGGCTGGACCTGGCCGGGTTCCACGACCGGGAACTGACCACCCTGTCCGGTGGCGAGCGGCAGCGGGTCTTCCTGGCCCGCGCGCTGGCCCAGGGCGCGACCCTGCTGCTGCTCGACGAGCCGATCAGTGCCCTGGACATCGGCCACCAGCAGGAGGTGCTGGAGCTGGTCGACCGGCTGCGCCGAGAGCACGGCCTGACCGTGCTCGCCACCATGCACGACCTCTCCATAGCGGGCGAGTACGCCGACCGCATGGTGCTGCTCGCCGGCGGCCGGGTGGTGGCTGCCGGCACCCCCCACGAGGTGCTCACCGAGCAACTCCTGGCCACCTGGTACCGCGCCACCGTTCGAGTCATCCCAGGCGACCACGGCCCCCTGATAGTTCCCATCCGCCCCCACCCCCGCCCCTGACCACCCGCGCGCCCTACTCGCCCCTCGCGCACCCCCTCGCCCCGCGCGCCCCTCGCGCCCCTCCTCGCGCCCCTCCTCGCGCCCCTCGCGCGCCTCCCTGCCCCTCGCGGCCCTCGCGGCCCTCGCGGCCCCGACGCCCCGCGATCTTGCACTTTGCGCCCCGGCAAAACCGGGCAAAGCGTGCAATCCGAGGGCGCAAAGTGCAAGATCGCCGCGAGCCGAGCCGAGCCGAGCCGAGCGCCGTGCACGGGCGGGCAGGGCTGTGCCGGGTAGGGCTGTGCCGGGCAGGGCGGGCAGGGCGGGCCGGGCAGGGCCGGGCTGAGTGCCGGGCCGGGCGGGGGACTGTGGGGTGGGTGGGGGTGGGTTAGGGGCGGGTGAGGATGTTGAAGAGGGCGCCGTGGGGGTCGCGGAGGGCGGCGTAGCGGCCCAGCGGGGCGTCCTGGGGCGGGACCAGGATGGTGCCGCCCAGCTCGGCGGCTCGGGCGGCGGCCGCGTCGACGTCGGCCACCGCGAAGTACACCGACCAGTACGCGGGCGTGTCCGCGGGGAAGCCGTCACCCAGCGGCGGCAGCATGCCGGCCACGATCCGGGTGCCGAGCCGCCAGCCGGTGTACGTGACCGGGCCCACCCGCTGGTCGTCCGGGTGCCAGCCGAAGACCAGCTCGTAGAAGACCTTCGCGCCCTCCGGGTCCGGGGTGACCAGCTCGGTCCAGGTCAGCGCGCCGGGGGTGTCGAAGACCTCGGCCCCTGGCATCGCCATCGGCTGCCAGACGCTGAAGGCCGCCCCGGCGGGGTCGGCGAAGACTGCCATCCGTCCCCGGTCGAAGACCTCGAACGGGGGCACCACCACCTGTCCGCCGGCCCGCTCGACCCGGCCGGCCACCAGGTCCGCGTCGTCGGTCGCCAGGTACGTCGACCAGATCGGCACCTGGTCGGGGATGGCTGGTGGACCCGCGCCCGCCACCGCCTGTCCGCCGAGCAGGAAGACCGTGTAGCCGCCCGCCTCGGGCTCCGGGTCGATCCGGCCGGTCCAACCGAACAGTTCGGGGTAGAACCGCCGCGCGTCGGCGAGGCCCGGGGTGGCGAGATCGGCCCAGCAGGGTGTGCCCGGCGGGACGGTGCTCACGTCGACCCCTCTCGGCGGGGGGCGGCCACGCCGGCGCGCCCCTGCCGGAATCGTGGCACCGACCCGCCACGCTTCGGGGTGGATCGGACGGATCGGACAAAAACGTCAGCTGAACCGTCGACCCTCGTCACGCCGGTACGCCCACCCGGCCAACACCGCCAGCAGCACCACCCAGACCCCGAGCATGACCACCGACAGCGAGTTGACCGAGTAGTCGCCGACCGCCGCCCACATCAGCTCCACCGCGCCCCGGGTCGGCAGGAACGGCGCGACGGCTTCGACGAACCCGGGCGCCTGGTCCGGGGCGGAGAGCAGGCCGCCACCGAAGGCGAGCGGGAAGAAGACGACCTGCGCCACCACGATCGCCGCCTTGCTCGGCATCGAGTAGCCGATGGAGAGCCCCAACAGCGTGAACGGCACCGAGATCATGGTGACGATCGCCAGGGCCAGCAGGAACGCCGCTGCGCTGACCCGCGCCTCGGTGAGCGTCGCCCCGATCACCACCACCGGGAGCAGCGAGAGGTAGGTGAGTGCCAGCCCGGCCAGTATCCGGCCCGCGAAACGCGACGTGGGGCCGGCGGGCAGCGTCCGGGTGTACGGGTCCCAGGGGTGGGCGCGGTCCTCGGCCGCCCCGATCCCGTACTGGAAGATGTTCGCGCTCATCACCGAGAAGGTGACCATCGCGGCGGTGGCGTAGGTGGCGCCGACCGGGTCCTTACCGGTGAACGGCACCACGAAGAAGAGCATCGCGGCGGCCGGGAAGAAGGCGCTGCCGACGACGGCGACCGGGATGCGGACCGTCTCCAGGAGTTGGTAGCGGGCGTGGAGCAGGGCGAGGCGCATGGGAGACCCGTCTCTCAGGCGGTGGCCGGTGGGCCGGCCACGGCGGTCGTCGGACGGTCGGCTCCGGAGCCCGGTGCCGCGTCGGTCGCGGTGATGGCGAGGAACGCCTCCTCCAGCGAGGTGGGGCGCACCTCCAGGTCGGTGAACGTCACCCCGGCGGTGACCAGGGCCCGCACCAGCTCGTCGGCGTCGGTGGTCAGCAGGTGGGTGCGGCCGTCGACCCGCTCGGTGCGGACCACGCCCGGCAGCGCGGGCAGTTCGTCGGCGACCAGGCTCACCCGGCGTACGCCGACGATGCCCCGGATGGCGCTGACCGTGTCGTCGGCCAGCACCCGGCCGTGCCCGATGACCACCACGCGCCGCGCCAGCGCCTCGACTTCCTCCAGGTAGTGGCTGCTCAGCAGCACGGTGCCGCCGTCGTCGTGGAACGCCCGGATCGCCTCCCACAGGGTGTGCCGCGCAGCGACGTCCAGGCCGGTGGTCGGCTCGTCGAGCAGCACCAGCCGCGGCCGGCCGACGAAGGCGATGGCCACCGCGAGCCGGCGGCGCTGCCCGCCGGAGAGGCCGCCGGTCTGCCGCCGGGCCAGCTCGCCCAGGCCGAAGCGGTCGAGCAGTTCGCCCCGGGGGACCGGGTCGGGGTGGTGGGCGGCAACGAAGTCCACCACCTCGCCGACCCGCAGCGTGCCGGGCAGGCCCGTCTCCTGCGGGGTGACCCCGATCCGCTGCCGGCTCGCCGGGTCGCGGGGGTCGCCGCCGAACAGCTCGACCCGGCCGGCGGTGGGCCGGCGCAGCCCGACGAGCAGGTTCAGCAGGGTGCTCTTGCCAGCCCCGTTCGGGCCGAGCAGGCCGACCAGCTCGCCGGCCCGGACCTCCAGGTCGACTCGGTCGAGGGCGATCACGTCGCCGTAGCGGCGGCTGACCGCCTCGGCGCGGGCGAGGATCACGGGATGCTCATCGAGGGTGTCACGGACGCCTGTCTACCGCACCGGCGCAAGTCGCCGATCACCCGAGCGGAGGCGGCAACGGTCGGGCGTGCAGCACTGCGAGCCGGGAGACGGCCCGGGTGAGCACCACGTAGAGCCGGTGCAGGCCGCGCGGCTCGGCGGCCACGATCGCCGCCGGCTCGACGACGATGACGTGGTCGTACTCCAGGCCCTTGACCAGGGTGGCGGGCACCACGGTGACGCGCGCCGCGGCGGTCGGCTCGTCGACGGTCGCGGTCTCGACGCCGGCGTCGTCCAGCGCCGTCCGCAGCCCGCTGACCGCCTCGTCGGCGGCGATCACCGCCACCGAGCCGTCGAACGCCAGCGCCGCCCGTACCTCGGTCACCGTCGCGGCGGTCAGGTCGTCGACGGTACGCACGTCCAACGCGCCGTCGCGGCGCAGCGACTCGGCCGGGGGTACGTCGACGGCGAGCGCCGGCAGCAGCCGGTTGGCGAACGCGACCACGGCTGCGGGCACCCGGAAGCCGACCGTCAGCGGCACCACGACGGCGTCCGGCTTGCCGAGGTGGCGTAGCGACTCCCGCCAGTCGGCGGCGGCCCACGGGGCGGTGCCCTGGGCCAGGTCCCCGAGCAGGGTGATGGAGCCGTGTTCGCTGCGCCGGGCGATCACCCGGCACTGCATCGGGGAGAGGT
The DNA here is from genome assembly GCF_900091625.1 of Micromonospora peucetia. Lineage (NCBI taxonomy): Bacteria > Bacillati > Actinomycetota > Actinomycetes > Micromonosporales > Micromonosporaceae > Micromonospora > Micromonospora peucetia. The sequence continues at coordinate 1,722,027 of NZ_FMIC01000002.1, read as the reverse complement.
CCTGCGCCTCGTCGACGACGACGTGTCCGAAGCCGCCCGGGCGCTCGATCAGCCCGGCCGCCTCGTCGATCAGCACAGCGTCGGCTGCCGTCCACTTGGTGGCCTTCGGCGTCCGGCCGAGCTTCGTCGTGCCCAGGGCCGGACGGCGCGCCGGGGGCGGGGCGTCGGTAGCACCGGGCACCGCTGTCGGGCCCGCTGCCGCTACCACTGCCAGATCGGCCGCCGTCGCCGTCGCCGCCGTCGGGTCGGCTGCCGCTGTCGGTTCGGGCGTCCGAGCCGGGGCGGCGATCCCGCGCAGCCGCGCCTGCTCGTCGGCGCTGAGCAGGCCGCCCGCTGCCGCGGCGAGCCGCTCCGGGGCGGTGAGCAGGGCGTGCAGCAGCCCTTCCGGGGTGAGCGCCGGCCAGACCGCGTCGAGGAAGGTGGTGACCGGCGTGGCCTTGCCCATCCGGCGCAGCCAGGTGTCACTCGGCGACTCGGCGCGCCGCGCCTCGGCCTGCCGTTGCAGCAGCGCCACCACCCGGGCCCGGACGCGCTCGCGCCCCGTGGCGTACGGCAGCCGCTCCCGGCGGGTCTCCTCAACCACCCGGTGCAGCGGGTCCAGCCCGATCCGCCAGCGGAACGAGCCGTCCGAGACCATGATCGGCTCGGTGGGCTCGCCGATGTGCGCGTCGACCGCTCGGCGCAGCACCTCGGCCATCCGGGCGTCGTGCTTGACCGCGGCGACCGTCGGGTCGTCGACTGCCCGTACCGGCACCCGGCCGACCAGGTCCTCCACCGTGGCCTGCTCGACCTCGACCTCACCGAGTGCCGGCAGCACCGCCGCGATGTACGACAGGAAGGCCCGGTTCGGCCCCACGATCAACACACCGGACCGGCGTAGCCGATCCCGGTACAGGTAGAGCAGGTAGGCGGCCCGGTGCAGGCCGACGGCCGTCTTGCCGGTGCCCGGGGCGCCCTGTACGCAGATCGAGTCGGCCAGGTCGGCGCGGACCAGCTCGTCCTGCTCCGGCTGGATGGTGGCGACGATGTCACGCATCGGCCCGACGCGTGGCCGTTCGATCTCGGCGGTCAGGATCCGGCTGGTCGTGCCGAGTTCCTCGCCCCGGTCGAGGCGCTCGTCCTCGAAGCTGGTCAGCGCCCCGTTGCCAAACCCGAAGCGGCGCCGTACGGCCACGCCCTGCGGGTCGCGCGCGCTCGCCCGGTAGAACGACCGGGACACCGGGGCGCGCCAGTCCAGCACGAGCGGCTCGCCCCGGTCGTCGGTGACGTGCCGCCGGCCGACGTGGTACCGCCGTCCGGCGTGGTCCGCGTGCCACCCGTCCGGCCCGTCGCCAGGGTCACCGGGCCGACCGCCGGCTGGTGAGGCGCCGGTGAGTGAGGCGTTACCGGGCGGGGCGTCGCCGGGTGAGGCACCGCCGGGTGGGGTGTCGGCGAGTGGGGCGTCAGGCGCCGGGCCGAAGTCGAGGCGACCGAAGAAGAGCGGCGTGGTCGGGTCGTCGGCGAGTTCGGCGACCCGGCGGGCCAGGGTGCGCCCGAGCGTCTCGGCCGCGTACGCGTCGCCGGCCACCTGGTCACCGGTGACGAAGAGGGCTCGGGCACGTTCCCGCATCTGGGCCAGGGCCGCCCGGGAGGTGGTGAGGTGTTCGCGTTCGGCTTCGAGGTCGAGATCGAGGTCGTTCACGCTGAGTCCCGTCGGGGTCATCGGTCGGTCGCTCGCGTCTCCGGCGGGCGGATGGGCCGGCCCCCGGCGCGGGACGTCCGATGCGGTGGTCACCCCACCCTGGCCGTCAGCGACCTGACAGCCTACGCGCCGGGCGCACTACGCTCCACGGGATTTCGACCGTGGCGCCGGTGCCCGGGGGCGGGCCGCCTTCGGACGGATTTCGACCGTGATGCCGCAGCCCGGGGCGGGGCGCCTTCGCGGTCCGGCGTCGGCGCCCCTGGCGCGTTGTCACCGGCGGCGGTTCCGCATGCCGGCCCACCGGCGTGCACCGGCGACCGCGCGGGCGGGAATCATGGACCCATGACGGATGCGCGTCCCGAGCAACGGCGGATGACGATCAGCGACCCGCAGGTGATGCGGGCGCTGGCCCATCCGGCCCGAATCGTGATCATGGAACGTCTGAACATGGCGGAGGGCGGTGCGACCGCCACCGAGTGCGCGGAGGTCGCCGGGCTGTCGCCGAGCGCGACCAGCTATCACCTGCGGGCACTGGCGAAGTCTGGCCTGGTGGAGCAGGCGCCGAGCCGGGGCGACGCGCGTGAGCGGCTGTGGCGCACGGTCGGCCAGGGCCTGATGGTCGACGCGGGACGCTCCGCCGGTCCGGAGGCGCGCGCGGCCGAGCAGGCGCTGGTGGAGGCGCATGCGGCCCGGGACCTGGCGCGGAGCCGGGACTGGCTGCGCCGCGCCGGTGACGAGGCCCCCGAGTGGTACGACGCCGCGCTGTTCAGCGACACGCTGCTGCTGCTCACCGCCGATGAGCTGGCCGGGCTGAACGAGGCGGTGAGCGCGCTGTTCGAGCCGTACCGGCAGCGGAACCGTCAGGCGGATCCGCCGGCCGGGGCGCGCACGGTGGCGGTGCAGTACCGGGCGGTGCCGTTGCCGTAAGGGGTTGATTCGATCAGTTGTGAAGGATTATTTTCGAAGTATGTCCTTCACAACTGGCGAGTCGCGCTGGTCCGACGTCTGGCTCACCGCCGCCGCGCGCGGCATTTCGATCTGCGGGGACTTCCTTGCCGCCACCGCACTGGCGCTCGCGCTCCAGGCCGCTGGCGCCAGCGGCCTCGCCGTGTCCGGACTGCTGCTGGCGGCCACCCTGCCGCTGGTGGTGCTCGCCCCGCTCACCGGGCGGCTCGCCGACCGGGTGGACAGCCGGACGCTGCTGGTCGCCGCCGGCCTGGGACAGGCCGCCGTCTGCGCCCTGCTCGCCTTCGCCGACCACCCCGCACTGATCGTCGGACTCGTCGCGCTGCTCGCCTGCGGACTGGCCGTGACCCAGCCCTGCCTCGCGGCGCTGTTGCCGACGATGGTGCGCCCCGCCGACCTGCCCCGGGCGAGCGCGATCAACCAGACCGCCTCCTCCCTGGGCGCGCTCGCCGGCCCGGTGCTCGCCGGGCTGCTGGTCGGGCAGTTCGGCACCCGCGTACCGCTGCTCATCGACGCCGCGAGCTATCTCGCGCTGGTGGCCGTGGGCCTGCTGCTGCGCACCCGCCGGGGCGGCCGGCGGACCGCCCCGGCCGTGCCGGAGGCCGGGACGGTCCGGGCTCCGGCCTGGCGGCTACGCCGCGACCCGCTGTTGCTGGCCGTCGTCCTCAGCACGGCCGTCGTCATCACGGCGGTGGGTGGTATCAACGTGATCGAGGTCTTCTTCATCCGGGAGACCCTCGGCGGCTCGCCCACCACGTACGGACTGGTCGGCGCGGCCTGGATGGCGGGCATGCTGCCCGGCAGTTGGCTCTGCGCCCGGCTGGCCCACCGGCTCACCGACGACGGCGCGCTGGTGTACGGGGTGCTGGCGACGCTCGGCGGCATCTGCCTGATGGTGGCGGTCGCCGCCGCCGTGCCCACGGCCGCGCTGCTGGTCCCGCTCTGGCTGGTCGCGGGCGCGGCGAACGGCGGGGAGAACGTCTTCGCCAACGTGCTCACCGCCCGGCGGGTGCCGGAGGCGTCGCGCGGCCGGGCGTACGCCCTCTACGGCGCGGCGGTGCAGGGCGGCTCGATGGGCGGCTACCTGATCGGGGGCGCCCTGCTGGCGCTGCTGTCGCCGCGACCCCTGATCGCGGCGGCCGGTGTGGTCGGGCTGCTGGTCGTCGTGGGGTTCGTGCCGTTCGTCGTCCGGTCCGTCCGACGCGCTCGGGCGGCAGACGGCCCGGCAGTCGGACCCGGCGCGGCGGACGGCGCGCAGGCCGAAGGGCGCGATGGCGGCCCGGCGGCGGATGCGGGGTTGGCCACTCCCGCGCCGGCCCGTTGAGCCCTCGCCCGGCGGCGGGGATACGGTCGGAGTATGGCTGAGCACGTCGCACGCCCCCGGGTCGGGCACATCCAGTTCCTGAACTGCCTGCCGATCTACTGGGGGCTGATGCGCTCCGGCGCGCTGATCGACGTCGACCTGCACAAGGACTCCCCGGACCGGCTCAGCGCCGCACTGGTCGCCGGTGACCTGGACATCGGCCCGATCTCCCACGTGGAGTACCTGCGCCACGCCGACGAGCTGCTGCTCCTGCCCGACCTGGCGGTCGGCAGCGACGGTCCGGTGCTGTCGGTCAACATCGTCTCCACCCGTCCGCTGGCCGAACTGGACCACGGCAAGGTGGCGTTGGGCTCGACCTCGCGGACCGGGGTGCTGCTGGCCCAGTTGCTGCTCGGCGAGCGGTACGGGGTGAACCCCGAATACTTCCGCTGCCCGCCCGACCTGACGCAGATGCTGCTGGAGGCCGACGCCGGGGTGCTGATCGGCGACGTGGCGCTGCGCGCCCTCTACGAGGCGCCGAAGCGCGGGCTGGAGGTCACCGACCTCGGGCAGGCGTGGCGGGAGTGGACCGGCCTGCCGATGGTCTTCGCCGTCTGGGCGGTACGCCGCGACTTCGCCGCCGCCCACCCGGGCCTGGTCAAGGAGGTGCACGAGGCGTTCCTGCGCTCCCGGGACCTCTGCCTGGCCGAGCTGGACCAGGTGGCCGAGGCCGCCGCACGCTGGGAACCGTTCGACGCGGCGACCCTGGCGACGTACTTCCGGGCGCTGGACTTCTCCCTCGGCGAGCGGCAGGTGGCCGGCCTGCGCGAGTTCGCGCGGCGCGCCGCCGACCTCGGTGCAGCGCCGCCCCTGCCCAACTCCGGCCCGGCCTTCTTCGCGGGCTGACCCTCGGACCGACCCGACCCGACCCGACCCGACCTGACCCGGGTCGGGTGTCTAGGTGGCGGGGCGGAGCAGGGCCTCGGTGATCTTCTGGCAGTTCTTCATGCCGTACTCGTAGCCCTTGCCGATCGGGTAGCGCACCATCACGCCCATCGTCCAGGTGTCGCCGATGGCGAGGCAGTTGATGTGCATCTCCTGCTCACGCGTCCGGTCGATCCAGCCGTTCTTGATGGCGATGGTCTTGCGTTCCGCGGCCGGGAACGCCTTGCGGATGCCGAAGTCACCGCCGCCGCGGACCAGTCGCATCTCGTCGACGAGCCACTTGGTCCACTTCGGTCCGGCGGCCCGGCCGTCGGCGATGCAGGCGCCCATCCGGGCGGTGTCCCGGGGGGAGAGCGCGGTGCGGCTCCAGCCGCCGTCCGGGGCGACCTTGCTGTCGGTCAGTTCGCACAGGGAGATCAGCCGCTTGATCGAGGCGGACCGGCCGACCGTGTTGTAGAACTGCTCGGCCCGGGTGTTGTCGCTGTCCCGGATGATCTTCGTGGCGTCGGCGAGTTTGGCGTCGCTCGGCCTCTGGCCGGCGTCGTCGGCGCGACGTAGGTAGTCGGCGACGATCCAGGCCTTGATCAGCGACGCGGTGGTGCTGGTCTCGTCCATGTTGTCCGAGCCGATGATCTCGCCGCTGCGCCGGTCGAGGACGCTCCAGGAGTACCAGCCGTCGATGTCCAGGTCGAGATCCTTCGCCTCGAACGGGAGCGGCTCCGGCGTGGGGCTCGGTGTCGGCGTCGGCGACGGCCGCGAGCTGCGGTCACTCGGGGCTTCCGTGGCGCGCTCGGCCGGGCCGGCCGGGACGCCCCACTTCGCGGCGGCGGTGGCCTCGAACGGCGAGCCCGGCAGCAGCCGCAGCGAGACGAGCACGAGGCAGATGAGGACCACCGCGATCGCGATCAGCCTGACCGGGGAGGCGTCGCCGGGCCCGTCGGCCCGACGCTGTCGCGCCATCAGAGCTTCCCGGTGGGCTGCTGCGGCACCTTGAGGGCGGCACCCGGCTGCGGGGTCACGAGCTGGCTGGCGACCGACGCGCAGGTCTGGGCGCCGTAGTCGAGGCCGCTCTTCTGCGGGTAGCGGAGCATCACCGCGAGGCTCCACTTGTCGGTGACCGCGAGGCAGTTCACGTGCCAGTTGCCGTCGTAGCTGAGCGGGGTCCAACCGTTCTTCATGTGGACCGGGCCCTGGCTGAGGATCGACTGGGGGAGGCCGTCGATGATGCCCCAACGGCCGCCGCCGGAGCGGGCCTTCTGGTCCTTGTCGGCCGTGCTGCCCCTGACCTTGCTCATCTCGTTCAGCAGGATCTTGGTCCACTTGGGGCCGGCGGCCGTGCCGTCGGCGATGCAGTCGCCGAGCCGGACGGCGTCGCGCGGCGACATCCGGGTGAAGCTCCACCAGCCCACGTAGCCGGGCACGTTGCCCGGCTTGGTGTCGGTGAGCTCGCAGGTGCTGACCATCCGCTTGATCGTCGCGGCGCGGCCCACCGCGTTGTAGAGGGCGTTGGCGGCGTCGTCGTTGCTGTCCCGGATGGCGGTGATGATCTGGTTCTTCCGCTCGACCGAGATCCCCTCGCGCTCGCGGAGGTAGTCCGCCGCGAACCAGGCCTTGATCATCGACTCGGTGGAGCTGGTCGAGGCCAGGTTCTTCGACCCGGAGATCTCGCCGGTCTCCCGGTCCATCAGGGCCCACGAGAAGAATTCGCCCTTGAAGTCCACCGACACCGGGCCGGCGGCCAGGGTCGGCGGCAGGGGCGGGATCGGCGCGGGCGCCGCGACGCTTCCGCCACCGCTTCCGCCACTCGCGGCGTCGTCGCCGGCGAGTCGGGCGTACGCGGCGGGGACGAGCAGGCCGCCGCCGAGGAGGACCGCCACGACGGCGAGCACCAGGGTCACGCGGGATCGCATGAGTGGATGAGCTCCAGATGTCAGGGCCGGGGGACCGGCTGGTCGTCGGACTGATCGGCGGCTCGCCGAGGGCCGGGGGATGCGCCCTGCGTGTTTCTCGAAGGCGATCGTCGGCAACCGATCGGTGTGACGGGGGAAGTCTACGTGCGGATCGGCGCCGCGCCAGAACCTGACACCTGGCAACTTGCCATGAAGGCGGGATATCGATCCCGCTATGCGGCTGTTGAGAGGATTCACCTTCCCTTGGTGACTCAAGTCATAGTTTGAGCGGCTGTCGGTGCTGGCTGGTCCGTCCCGAAAGTGTCTCCGGAAACCTGTTACACCCTCTGGTGTCCCGAGAGGCGAGCTGTAACACTTGACCCCATGTATGGCAACGACTTCTCCGCCGAGGACGCACCCGGCGGTGGCCTGCTCGGCGAGGTCGAGGCGGCGGAGGTGGCGCTGCGGGAGGCCGCCGAGCGGGGCCGCCGGGTCGGCGCCCCCGGCCCGGACCAGGACCTCGCGGCATACTTCGCCGAGGTCATCGAGGCGGACCAGAAGATCGAGCCGCGCGACTGGATGCCCGAGGCGTACCGCAAGACGCTGATCCGGCAGATCGCGCAGCACGCGCACTCCGAGATCATCGGCATGCAGCCGGAGGGAAACTGGATCAGCCGCGCCCCGTCGCTCAAGCGCAAGGCGATCCTGCTGGCCAAGGTCCAGGACGAGGCCGGCCACGGCCTCTACCTCTACGCCGCCGCCGAGACCCTCGGGATCAGCCGGGACGAGCTGGTCGAGCTGCTGCTCAACGGCCGGCAGAAGTACAGCTCGATCTTCAACTACCCCACCCTGACCTGGGCCGACGTGGGAGCGATCGGCTGGCTGGTCGACGGTGCCGCGATCGTCAACCAGGTCCCGCTCTGCCGCTGCTCCTACGGGCCGTACGCGCGGGCGATGATCCGGGTCTGCAAGGAGGAGTCGTTCCACCAGCGGCAGGGCTTCGAGATCCTGCACACGCTGACGCACGGCACCGGAGCGCAGAAGGCGATGGCGCAGGACGCCCTGGACCGCTGGTGGTACCCGTCGCTGGCGATGTTCGGCCCGCCGGACACCGACTCCACCCACTCGGCGCAGTCCATGGCCTGGAAGATCAAGCGGTTCTCCAACGACGAGCTGCGCCAGCGCTTCGTGGACATGTGCGTGCAGCAGGCCGAGATCCTCGGGCTGACCATCCCGGATCCGGGCCTGCGCTGGAACGAGTCCCGGCAGTCGTACGACTTCACCCAGCCCGACTACGACGAGCTGATGCGGGTGATCAAGGGAGACGGGCCGTGCAACCGGCAGCGGGCGGAGCACCGCCGCCGCGCCCACGACGAGGGCACCTGGGTACGCGAGGCCGCCGTGGCGTACGCCGCCAAGCGGGCGGAGAAGAAGGAGAAGGTGGCCGCGTGAGTAGGGAATTCTCGCCGCTCTGGGAGGTCTTCGTGCGGGCCCGGCGCGGGCTGTCGCACACCCACGTCGGCAGCCTGCACGCCCCCGACGCAGAGCTGGCCCTGCGTAACGCGCGGGACCTCTACACCCGCCGCCAGGAGGGCGTCTCCATCTGGGTGGTGCCGGCGGGCGCGATCACCGCGTCCAGCCCCGACGAGAAGGACGCCTTCTTCGACCCGGCGGCCGACAAGGTCTACCGCCATCCCACCTTCTACGAGGTGCCGGACGGGGTGGCCCACCTGTGAGCGAGCGCAGCGAGCGAACCATTCGGCTCAGCACCGGGGCGCGTCGCGCCGCCGCCGAGCGGAGCGAGGTGGCGGCGTGACCGGCCCCTTCGGCTTCGCCCTCGCCCTCGGCGACGACGCGCTCATCGCGGCGCAGCGGCTGGCCGAGTGGACCACCCGCGCGCCGGAGATGGAGGAGGACGTCGCGCTGGCGAACATCGCCCTCGACCAGCTCGGCGCGGCCCGGCTCCTGCTGTCGTACGCGGGCGAGCTGGAGGGCGCCGGCCGGGACGAGGACGCGCTGGCGTTCCTCCGCGACGACCGGGAGTTCCGCAACTGCCTGCTGGTGGAGCTGCCCAACGGCGACTTCGCGGTCACCATGGCCAAGCTGTTCTTCCTCGCGGCCTACCAGCTCCCGCTCTACACCGTGCTGGCCGGGTGCGCCGACGAGCGGCTGGCCGCGATCGGGGCCAAGGCCCGTAAGGAGTCGGCCTACCACCTCGACCACGGCTCGCTGTGGGTGAAGCGGCTCGGCGACGGCACCGAGGAGTCGCACCGGCGCATGCAGGCGGCGGTCGACCAGGTCTGGCCCTACGTGCACGAGCTGTTCGCCCCGGACCCGGCGGCGCCGGTCGACCCGGCGACGCTGTGGGCCGACTTCGAAGCCCGCGTCGCCGCCGTGCTCGACGAGGCGACGCTGACCCGGCCGGAGGCCGGCTGGGCGCCGGCCGGCGGGCGGGACGGCGTGCACACCGAGCACCTGTCCTTCCTGCTCGCCGAGATGCAGGTGCTGCACCGCGCCCACCCCGGGGCGAACTGGTGAGCGCGAGGAGTGCAGCGCAGCGGAGCCCCGCAGTCGCGAACGGAGGGCGGCACTGGTGAGCGCGAGGAGCGCGGCGCAGCGGAGCCCCGCAGTCGCGAACGGAAGGTGGCACTGGTGAGTGACCCCAGGACAGCCGTGGCGGCGGTGGTGGACCCGGAGATCCGGGTGGTCACCATCGACGACCTCGGCATCCTGCGGGCGGTCGACGAGGACCCGGCCACCGGTCGGGTGGTCGTGACCATCACCCCCACCTACACGGGCTGCCCGGCGATGGACGTGATCCGCGCCGACATCCGACGCGCGCTGGCTGCCGCCGGGCATCCCGACGCCGAGGTGCGGACCGTCCTGAGCCCGGCGTGGAGCACCGACTGGATCTCCGAAAGCGGCCGGGCCAAGCTGGCCGCCGCCGGTATCGCCCCACCGGCGCCCGTCCGCGCGGGCGACGTGGTGCCGCTGGTCCTCGCCGTCCGCTGCCCGCGCTGCGGCTCGCCCGAGACCGAGCAGGTCAGCCGCTTCGGCTCGACCGCCTGCAAGGCGCTCTGGCGGTGCCGTTCCTGCCGTGAACCCTTCGACCACCTGAAGGCGCTGTGACTGTCACCATCACCCGCCCGGTCCGTCGCCGGCCGGTCTTCCACCCGCTTCCCGTCGCCGCCGTCGACCGGCTCACCGACGACGCCGTGGCGGTCACCTTCGCCGTGCCGGCGGAGCTGCGGGAGACGTTCGCGTTCTTCGCCGGCCAGCACCTCACCGTCCGGCGCCCCGGCACCGCCGCTGCCGTCGGCGCGGACGTGCGGCGGTCGTACTCCATCTGCTCCACGCCCGACGAGCTGGCCCGGCACGGGTGGCTGCGGATCGGCGTGCGGGAGATCCCCGGCGGCGCCTTCTCCGCGTTCGCCTGCGGCGCGCTGCGCGGCGGCGACACGATCGAGGTGCTGCCGCCGCTCGGGCACTTCACCACGGCCTTCACACCGGAGCGGGCCCGCCGCTACGGCGCGGTGGTCGCCGGCTCGGGCATCACCCCGGTGCTCGCGCTGGTCGCGACGGCGCTCGCCGTCGAGCCGGCCAGCACGTTCACGCTGGTGTACGGCAACCGCACGGCGAACACGGTGATGTTCGCCGAGGAACTGGCCGACCTGAAGGACCGTTGGCCGACCCGGCTGCACCTGGTGCACGTGCTCTCCCGGGAGCAGGGCGAGTCGCCGCTGCTCTCCGGCCGGATCGACGCCGACCGGTTGGGCCGGCTGCTGGACACCATCGTGCCCGGTGACGCCGTCGACGAGTGGTTCCTCTGCGGCCCGTACGACATGGTGGTGGACGCCCGGGCGGTGCTCGCCGCGCGTGGCGTGCCGGAGTCGGCGGTGCACACGGAGTTGTTCCACGTCGCCGAGGCCCCGGCCCCGCCACGGCGTCCGGCCGACGAGCCGGGGGCCGGCGCCGAGGTGACCATCCTGCTGGACGGCCGGTCGTCGCGCTTCACCATGGGGCGCGACGAGCGGGTGCTGGACGCGGCGCTCAGGGTCCGCGGCGAGCTGCCCTACGCCTGCAAGGGCGGGGTCTGCTCGACCTGCAGGGCCAGGGTGGTCGACGGCGCGGTCACGATGGCCCGCAACTACGCGCTGGAGCCGGACGAGGTGGCCGCCGGCTACGTCCTCACCTGCCAGTCCAGCCCGACCACCGACACCCTGACGGTCGACTACGACGCCTGACGAGATCGTCCGCCACCCCGGCGAATCGATCATGATCTCCGTGAATCTTGGACAGTTTCCGTCCGGCGCCAACGGAAACTGTCCAAGATTCAGCGTGAGCAGGCCTTGGCGCCGTGCGGAACGGCGCCACCTGTGGCGTGGTCGACAGGAGTCCGGCGAGGCCGGCCGGGGGCGGGGCGACGTAGGCTCGGGGGGTGAGTGTGAGCCGGGAGATCGACGACATCCTGCAGCGCGGCGCGGACGGCGGGCGGATCACGCCTGAGGAGGCCCTGCTGCTCTACACCGAGGCGCCCTTCCACGCCCTGGGCGAGGCTGCCGACGCGGTGCGCCGACGGCGCTACCCGGACAACATCGTCACGTACCTGATCGATCGCAACATCAACTACACCAACGTCTGCGTGACGGCGTGCAAGTTCTGCGCGTTCTACCGGGCCCCCAAGCACAAGGAGGGCTGGACCCACCCGACCGAGGAGATCCTGCGCCGCTGCGGCGAGGCGGTCGAGCTGGGCGCCACCCAGGTCATGCTCCAGGGCGGGCACCACCCCGACTACGGGGTGGAGTACTACGAGGAGCTGTTCTCCTCGGTCAAGAAGGCATACCCCCAGCTGGCCATCCACTCGATCGGCCCCAGCGAGATCCTGCACATGGCCAAGGTCTCCGGCGTCAGCCTCGACGAGGCCATCGCCCGGATCAAGGCAGCCGGGCTGGATTCGATCGCCGGCGCCGGCGCCGAGATGCTGCCCGCGCGCCCGCGCACCGCGATCGCCCCGCTGAAGGAGTCGGGCGAGCGCTGGCTGGAGGTCATGGAGCTGGCGCACCGGCAGGGCGTCGAGTCGACCGCCACCATGATGATGGGCACCGGCGAGACCGCGGCCGAGCGGATCGAGCACCTGCGGATGATCCGCGACGTGCAGGACCGCACCAAGGGCTTCCGGGCGTTCATCCCGTGGACGTACCAGCCGGAGAACAACCATCTCAAGGGCCGGACCCAGGCCACCACCCTGGAGTACCTGCGGCTGGTCGCGGTGGCCCGGCTCTTCTTCGAGACGGTGCCGCACCTCCAGGCGTCCTGGCTGACCACCGGCAAGGACGTCGGGCAGCTCGCCCTGCACATGGGCGTGGACGACCTCGGCTCGATCATGCTGGAGGAGAACGTCATCTCCTCCGCCGGTGCGCGGCACCGCTCCAACCTGCACGAGCTGATCGGCATGATCCGCTCGGCGGACCGGATCCCCGCCCAGCGGGACACGCTCTACAACCGGCTGGCCGTGCACCGCACCCCGGCCGACGACCCGACCGACGATCGGGTGGTCTCGCACTTCTCCTCGATCGCCATTCCGGGCGGCGGCGCAGGCAAGACCCTGCCGTTGGTCGACGCCCGCTGATCCCGACATCTCGACCCCCCACCGTCCAGGACGGTGGGGGGTCGACGTCTGTGCGTCACAGGTGAACACCGTGTCGACCCGACGTGAGCGACCGTGGTCGGGACGGGCTGGCCGATCGGTGGAGCGGCTACCGGCCACGGGTATCGATTGAGCTGGCGGTTGAGCCGGCGGGATCGGGTGGCCGGCGGCAACAAGCCACATCAATCCGGACATTCCTTAAGCGTTTCTTAGCGGTGCTGCTCAGCGCGGTGAGAGGCGGGGTGGCGGGCATGATCGTGGACCGCTAACGTCCCGGCCCGTACCTTTCCTGCACCCCAACGGGGGGACCTCTTCCATGATCTTCCGTAACCGCTCGCTGGCGCGCCTCGGCGCTGCCGCGCTGCTGGCATCCGGCGTGTTCACGGCGATGGGCACGCCGGCCCACGCCACGAGCACCGAGACGGACCTGGCGCTCCAGGCCGTCGTCGGCATGAAGACGACCGCCAACGTGGAGGGCAAGTTCGGCTGGGTCAAGATCAGTAACAAGGGCACGGGCACGCCGACCGAGCTGGTCGTCAAGGCCGACGTGTCGAAGGTGGACTTCGACAAGGCCTTGATCACGCCGTTCACGGGAGACTGCACCCTGGAGGGTGACGACCGGCCCGAGCTGGTGACCTGCAAGGTCGCCAAGGAGGACATCCCCGGCCCGGGCGAGACCGCCGAGGTGCTCGTCTTCGTGGTCAAGAACCCGGACGCGGTCAAGGAGGCGTACTCCGCCCCGGTGACCTTCAGCATCGAGTCGCCGGACGACACGGACAAGAGCAACAACTCCGCCAAGGCGAACGTCGAGATCACCACGGACAGCGGCGTCGACCTCGGCGTCGTGGTGGAGGACGTGAAGACCCGGTTCGACCTCGACGCCGGGGCGGAGCAGCCGGCCGCTCCGGTGCGGCCGGGCGACACCGCCGTCGTCCTCGGCGAGGTCATCAACCAGGGGGACATGATCGGCCAGGGCATCAGGCTGACGTTCCAGCTGCCGAAGGGCGTGACCTTCGCGTTGCCCATGGAGGCCTGCACCGTCAGCGCGGACAAGCGCAGCGCGGTCTGCGAGGACAAGGCGTTCCAGTTCGAGCCGCGGATGGGGATGTTCCTGGAGATGCCGGTGGTCGTCGACAAGGGCGTCAAGGCTCCCTCGACCCTGCCCGGCGGCTCGCTCGAGGCCGAGGCGCTCGGCTCCCTGCCGGTCGACTCCCCGCTGGCCAGGAAGACCAGCCGGACCACCATCGGCAAGGCCGTGGTGGTCGGCGCCGACGACCCGCGGTTCGCCGACCTCGACCCGACCGACAACAAGGACGACTACGCGGTCGTCGTGGCCGCCGGAACCGGCGGCGAGGGCGGCGGCGGTGACGACGACGGCGGCCTGCCGGTGACTGGCGCGCAGACCACCCTGATCGGCGGCATCGGCGGCGCGGTGCTGGTCGCGGGCGCGGTCATGTTCATGGTGGCGCGGCGGCGCCGGGTCGTCCTGGTGACCCCGGGCGACGAGAGGCCGACCGCCTGAGGCTCGTCCTCCATCGACCCGCGAGGGTCGTTCACATAACGCACGGCGGCGGGGGCGGGATGGGCGACCATCCCGCCCCCGCCGTGTGTCGGGCCGTCAGACCGTCCGTCCGACCGGACCGGCCGGACGGATGAAACACGTTCTCCCTGCTGGCGTGTCGCATCGACCTTCGATAACGTCCGGCCGGTTCCGCAACCATCCGTTTCTTCCCAACCCCCCGGGGGACCGATGACCCTGCTCCACCGCTCGACCCTGGCCCGCGCCGGTGTCGTGGCGCTCCTCGCGGCGGGTGGCCTGGCCGCCGTCGCCGTTCCCGCACACGCCGCCGACCAGGCGGACCTGGCTCTGACGCCGGTCAGTTACCACGTGGCCAAGGGCGTGAAGGCGGCGAAGGCCAAACCGTTCAAGTTCACCGTCCAGAACCTCACCGGCGCGGTCGACGCGAAGGCGGTCACGGTCACCGTGGACACCAGCGGCCTCAAGGCCAAGAGAGTCGGCTACGTCGTTCCGGACGGCTGCGAGACGACCGGTGCCACGTTCACCTGCCTGCTCGGTGACCTGCGCGGGGGCACCAGCGAGGACTTCGGCATCCCGTTGTTCAGCACCGGCGGCAAGGGCAACGGCGGCGTGCTGCTGGTGACGGTCAGCTCGGCCACCGGCGATCCGGACCTCAACAACAACAAAGACATCGACGTGCCGATCACCGTGACGAAGCCGGGCTACGACCTCACCGCCTGGGTGCAGGACGTCCAGGCCAACGTCGTGGTCAACGGGGCGGTGGCCGACGAGCCGGACCTGAAGCCGGTGCGCCGGGGCGAGACCGTCCCGCTGGACTGGGCGGTCTACAACGACGGCAGCCGGCCCGCGACCGGACTCTTCTACGGCATCAGCCTCCCGGCGGGGGTGAGCTTCGTCACGCTGCCGGAGGGCTGCCTCAGGCAGGAGTTCCTCGGCAAGCAGCAGGCGTTCTGCGAGGACGCCGGCGTGACCATCCGCCGGGGGCAGTACTACACCGCCGACGTCACGGTGAAGGTCGGCGACGACGTGACCGAGCCGGTGCTCCGGGAGGGCGACCTCTTCGCGCAGGGGCTGGACGCGGCCGAGGGCGAGCCGGAGGCGGAGCCGCAGGTGGCCGGCCCGGCGCAGCGGAAGGCCTTCACCGAGGTCGACGTGCTGGACAACCACACGACCTTCGAGGCCTTCGTCGACCTGTCGGCGCAGCCGACCCCGCAGCCGACCCCGACCGTGGCGCCGACGACGACCCCGACCGGCGGACCCACGGCGGGCCCGACCACGACCCCGGGCGCCGGTGGCGGTGGCGGCGGTGACGGCGGCGGACTGCCGGTGACCGGTGTGCAGGCCGGCCTGATCGGTGGCATCGGCGCGGCCGTGCTGCTGGCCGGCGGCGCGCTGCTGCTGCTCTCCCGGCGGCGCAGGGTCGTCCTGGTGACGCCCGGCGACGAGAAGTCGACCAACTGACGCACGATCGGACAGGGGCGGGGTGGGCGACCCCCCGCCCCTGTGGCGTACCCGGCCCGCGGCTGACCCACCGGCCGCCCGGCCGGGCCGGGCTGGCAGAGTGGAGGGGTGAGCCGTACCCCGCAGGGCCAGCGCGCCAACCTGGACAAGCAGCCGCACGAGGTCGCCGCGATGTTCGACGGCGTGGCGGCCCGCTACGACCTGACCAACACCGTCCTCTCCTTCGGGCAGGACCGGTTCTGGCGGCGGGCCACCCGGGCCGCGCTCGACCTGCGGCCGGGTGACCGGGTGCTCGACGTGGGCGCCGGCACCGGTGTCTCCACCGAGGAGTTGGCGCAGTCGGGCGCGTACGCGGTGGGCGCGGACCTGTCCCTCGGCATGCTGCGTGTCGGCAAGCGCTCCCGCCCCCAGGTGCCGCTGCTGGCCGGGGACGCGTTGAAGCTGCCCTTCGCCGACGCCAGCTTCGACGCGGTGACCATCTCGTTCGCGCTGCGTAACGTGAACGACACCGACGCCGCGCTGCGTGAGTTCGCCCGGGTCACCCGGCCGGGTGGCCGGCTGGTGGTGTGCGAGTTCAGCACGCCGGTGAACCCGGTTTTCCGCACCGCCTACCTGTCGTACCTGATGCGTTCGCTGCCGAGCGTGGCACGCGCCGTCTCCAGCAACCCCGACGCGTACGTCTACCT
The DNA here is from genome assembly GCF_900091625.1 of Micromonospora peucetia. Taxonomy (NCBI): domain Bacteria; kingdom Bacillati; phylum Actinomycetota; class Actinomycetes; order Micromonosporales; family Micromonosporaceae; genus Micromonospora; species Micromonospora peucetia. The sequence goes on along the minus strand of NZ_FMIC01000002.1, from coordinate 1,705,909 downwards.
GGCCGAGTCGATTCGGGCCTGGCCCGACCAGCCCGCCCTGGCCGCGCGGATCGGCGCGGCGGGCTGGGGCAGGGTGGCCTGGCGCAACATGTCGGGCGGGATCGCGGCACTGCACCGTGCCGTCCGCGTTCAGACGGTCTGATCCCTCTTTCGCGAATATCCGTTTTTGCTCCACGTTGTTCCGTAAGCTCGCCCCATGACGGGACCAGACCAGGCGGTCGGCGTGGAGGCCGCCGAGGACGACGCGGCCGAACTCATCGCCCAGCTCAAGGATCTGGCCGGCGCGGATCCCGCCGAAGTTCGTCAGGTGGTGGCCGAGGTGCTGGCCGCCCTGGACCGCGCCGCCGGCGGCGCGCTGCGCGAGCACCTGCCGGAGGCGATCCGGCACGACGCCGGTCTGGACGCGACCGCCTCCGCCCGGCACTGACGCCCCACCCGACGCCCGCCCGGCGCCCCACCCGACCTCGGCCGGCGCCCCACCCGACCTCGGCCGGCGCGATTCCGGCAAGTTAGGTACCCCTGCTCCGGCCCGGTTATCGCGTCGGTCATAGACTCCCACCGTCTGGCTTGTGAAGGATTTCACGAGCGTGCGGGAGGGAGGCGCGGATGACCGCAGTGGAGCATGACGCCGACGTGATTGTCGTGGGCGCCGGTCCCGGTGGGTCGGCTACCGCGTACCACCTGGCTCAGCACGGCGTACGGGTGCTGCTGCTGGAGAAGACCGAGTTTCCCCGGGAGAAGGTCTGCGGCGACGGGCTGACCCCGCGCGCGGTGCGACAGCTGATCCGGATGGGCGTCGACACCTCGCCCGAGGCGGGCTGGCTGCACAACCGGGGCCTGCGGGTGATCGGCGGCGGCGTCCGGCTGGAGCTGGACTGGCCCGACCTGGCGAGCTTCCCCAACTACGGCCTGGTGCGCACCCGGCTCGACTTCGACGACCTGCTCGCCCGACGGGCCGTCGAGGCCGGGGCCGACCTGCGTACCGGCGTGAACGTCATCGGCCCGGTGCTGGGCCCGGACGGCCGGGTCACCGGCGTCGAGGCGGAGGTCGGCCCGGGCAAGGAGCCCGCCACCTTCCACGCCCCGCTGGTCGTCGCGGCCGACGGGGTCTCCGGCCGCTTCCCGCTCGCTCTCGGGCTGGCCAAGCGGGAGGACCGGCCGATCGGCGTCGCCGTCCGGCGCTACTACCGCTCGCCGGCCAAGCACGACGACAACTACCTGGAGTCCTGGCTGGAGTTGCGCAGCAAGGACAGCGGCGACAACCTGCTGCCCGGGTACGGCTGGATCTTCGGGCTGGGTGACGGCCGGGTCAACGTCGGCCTCGGCGTGCTCAACTCCTCGTCCGCCTTCGGCAAGACCAACTACCGCCGGCTGCTCACCGACTGGCTGGCCAACACGCCCGCCGACTGGGGCATGACCGACGAGGCGAACGCGGAGGGCCCGATCCTCGGCGCCGCCCTTCCCATGGGGTTCAACCGGGTGCCGCACTACACCCGTGGCGTGATGCTGGTCGGCGACTCCGGCGGCATGGTCAACCCGTTCAACGGCGAGGGCATCGCGTACGCGATGGAGTCCGGCGAGTTGGCCGCGGAGGTCGCCGTGCAGGCGCTCGCCCGTCCGGCCGGCGCGGACCGGGAGCGTGCCCTGGCGGCGTACTCGACGGAGTTGAAGGCCCGCTTCGGCGGCTACTACCGGCTCGGCGGCATCTTCGTGAAGCTCATCGGCCGCCCCGAGATCATGCGGATGGCCACGAAGCACGGGATGCCCCACCCGATGCTGATGCGCTTCGTGCTCAAGCTGCTGGCCAACCTGACCGACCCCCGGGACGGGGACGCGATGGACCGCGTCATCAACGCGATGACGAGGGCGGCACCAGCCGTGTGACGACCGGGCGCGCGGCTGGCGACGGCCACGGGCCAGGACAGATCGACCCCCGCCGGCAGCCGTCGCGCGGGACGTGAATAGTGTGATTTTTTGTCAAGGACCAGGGGCAGGGAAGGACGAGCAGGAGAATACGATGTCGCTCTCGCCTTACGCACCGATCATCGGGCTGTTCGCCCTCGCCGCGGGGTTCGCGCTGTTCTCCGTGGCCGCCGCCCGCTTCGCCGGTCCCCGGCGTTACAACAAAGCCAAGCTCGAGGCGTACGAGTGCGGCATCGAGCCCAGCCCGCAGCCGGTCGGCGGCGGCCGGTTCCCGATCAAGTTCTATCTGACGGCGATGCTCTTCATCGTCTTCGACATCGAGATCATCTTCCTCTTTCCCTGGGCGGTCTCGTTCGACGCCCTGCCGATCTTCGGCTTCGTGGAGATGGTCCTGTTCATCGTCGCGGTCTTCGTCGCGTACGCCTATGTCTGGCGGCGTGGCGGCCTGGACTGGGACTGAGGGAGGAACCTCAGATGGGTATCGAGGAGAAGCTTCCCGCCGGTGTCCTGCTCACCTCGGTGGAGAAGCTGGTCAACTGGTCGCGGAAGACGTCGGTCTGGGGGGCCACCTTCGGCCTGGCCTGCTGCGCGATCGAGATGATGGCCGCCGGTGGCCCGCACTACGACATGGGTCGCTGGGGCATGGAGGTCTTCCGGGCCTCGCCCCGACAGGCCGACCTGATGATCGTGGCCGGCCGGGTGAGCCAGAAGATGGCCCCGGTGCTGCGCCAGATCTACGACCAGATGGCGGAGCCCCGCTGGGTCATCTCGATGGGTGTCTGCGCCAGCAGCGGCGGCATGTTCAACAACTACGCCATCGTCCAGGGCGTCGACCACATCGTCCCGGTCGACATGTACCTTCCCGGCTGCCCGCCCCGGCCCGAGATGCTCATCGACGCGATCCTCAAGCTGCGCGAGAAGATCGGGCACGAGCCGCTCGGTCCGAACGGCCGCAAGATGCTCGAGGCGCGCCAGGCCCGTGGCGACATCCCGGCCGTCCCCTACGGCTCGATGCCGTCGTCCTACCGGAGCGACAAGGCCCGGCGGGCCGAGTGGACCAAGGCGGTCCGTGAGGGCCGCGAGGAGCAGTTGCGGATCGAGAACTGGATGAAGGCCCAGAACCACCTTCAGCACGGAGGGTCGCGGTGAACGCGAGGAGTGCGGCGGAGCGGAGCCCCGCAGCCGCGAACGGAGGGCGGGCCCAGTGACCGCGCCCAACGACGGCGGCGTGCCGGTACCGGTGACGCCGGCCGGCGCCACCAGCGGAGCACCCGCCGAGTATCCCCCGGCCAGCCCGGCCGGCCGGGGCATGTTCGGCAACCAGGGCTCCGGAGACGTGTCCGGCTTCGGCGGCCTCGTCCGCCGGCGCCAGACCATCGAGGACGCCCCCCGGCCGTACGGGAGCTACTTCGACGAGGTCCGCGACGCGTTGGAGGAGGCGTACCCCGCCTTCGGCGACGCCATCGAGAAGGTCGTGGTCGACCGGGGCGAGCTGACCCTGCACATCCGCCCGGAGCGGATCGCCGAGGTCTGCCAGGTGATGCGGGACGACATGGCGCTCCGCTTCGAGCTCTGCTCGTCGGTTTCCGGGGTGGACTACCTCGGCGCCGACGCCCGTCGCCTGCACGTCGTCTACCAGCTCACCTCGATGACCTACCGTCGCACGGTGCGGCTGGAGGCCGCGGTCTCCGTCGAGGAGCCGCACCTGCCGAGCGTCACGTCGATCTACCCGACGGCGGACTGGCAGGAGCGCGAGGCGTACGACATGTTCGGCATCGTCTTCGACGGCCACCCCAACCTGACCCGGATCCTCATGCCGGACGACTGGGAGGGGCACCCCCAGCGCAAGGACTACCCGCTCGGCGGCGTGCCGGTCGAGTACAAGGGCGCTGCGATCCCGCCGCCGGACCGGAGGAGGTCCTACCAGTGAGCACGTCGAACTACGCCAGCGAGCGCGACACCACCGAGGGCAGGGTCTTCACCGTCACCGGTGGCGACTGGGACAGCGTCGTCTCGGGGACCGACCCGATCAACGACGAGCGGATCGTCGTCAACATGGGTCCGCAGCACCCGTCGACGCACGGTGTGCTCCGGCTGGTCCTCGAGCTGGAGGGCGAGACGGTCCGCGAGGCCCGCGCGGTCGTCGGCTACCTGCACACCGGCATCGAGAAGAACCTCGAATACCGCAACTGGATCCAGGGCAGCACGTTCGTGACCCGGATGGACTACCTCGCCCCGATCTTCAACGAGACGGGTTACGCGCTGGCGGTGGAGAAGCTGCTCGGCATCGAGGAGCAGATCACCGAGCGGGCGAACACCATCCGGGTCCTGATGATGGAGCTGAACCGGATCTCGTCGCACCTGGTCTGGGTGGCCACCACCTGCATGGAGCTGGGCGCGATCAACGTCATGCTCTACGGCTTCCGCGAGCGTGAGTACATCCTGGAGATCTTCGAGATCATCACCGGCCTGCGGATGAACCACGCGTACGTCCGGCCGGGCGGCGTCGCCCAGGACGTGCCGGACGAGGCGATCGTCAAGATCCGCGAGTTCCTGAAGCTGCTGCCGAAGCGGCTCAAGGAATACGAGAACATGCTCTCCGGGCAGCCGATCTGGCTCGAGCGGACGAAGAACGTCGGCGTGCTCGACGTGACCGGCTGCGTCGCGCTCGGCGTGACCGGCCCGGTGCTGCGTTCCGCCGGCCTCGCCTGGGACCTGCGCAAGACCATGCCGTACTGCGGCTACGAGACGTACGAGTTCGACGTGCCGACGCACACCGACGGCGACGTGTGGGGCCGCTACCTGGTCCGGCTCGCCGAGATGCGGGAGTCGCTCAAGCTCGTCGAGCAGGCGTTGGACCGGCTCCGGCCGGGCCCGGTGATGGTGGCCGACAAGAAGATCGCCTGGCCGGCGCAGCTCGCCATCGGCGTCGACGGCATGGGCAACTCGCTGGAGCACGTCGCGAAGATCATGGGTCAGTCGATGGAGTCGCTGATCCACCACTTCAAGCTCGTCACCGAGGGCTTCCGGGTGCCGCCGGGTCAGGTCTACGTCGGCATCGAGTCGCCCCGCGGCGAGCTGGGTGTGCACGCCGTCTCCGACGGTGGCACCCGGCCCTACCGGGTGCACTACCGGGAGCCGAGCTTCGTCAACCTCCAGGCCCTCCCGGCGATGGCCGAGGGCGGCCTGATCGCCGACGTGATCGCCGGTGGGGCTTCGCTGGACCCCGTGATGGGTGGTTGTGACCGATGAGCGTTTTTACTGACGAGACCCGCGAACGGGCACGGGAGATCATCGCCCGTTACCCGGCCGACCGGTCCCGGTCGGCGCTGCTGCCGCTGCTGCACCTCGTGCAGTCCGAGGAGGGCTACGTCTCCCCGGCCGGCGTGGCGTTCTGCGCCGAGGTGCTGGGCCTGAACAAGGCCCAGGTCGGTGCGGTCGCGACCTTCTACACCATGTACAAGCGCCGGCCGACCGGCGACTACCTGGTGAGCGTCTGCACCAACACGATGTGCAACGTGCTCGGTGGCCAGGAGGTCTACGACACCCTCTCCGAGCACCTCGGGGTGGGGCACGACGAGACCACCGCCGACGGGAAGATCACCCTGGAGCACGCCGAGTGCCTGGCGGCCTGCGACTACGGCCCGGTGATGACCGTCAACTACGACTTCTTCGACGGGGTGGACCCGCAGGCCGCGCGCGGCGTGGTCGACGAGCTGCGTGCCGGGGGCCGGCCGATGCCGACCCGGGGCGCCCGGCTCTGCACCCTCAAGGAGATGGCGGTCCAGCTCGCCGGCTTCGCCGACGAGCGGGAGGGCGCGGTCGCCGACGGCGGGCCGGGAGAGCCCACCCTGCGAGGGCTGCGGCTGGCCCAGGAGCACGGCATCTCGGTGCCGGGCTTCGACCCGAACACCCCGATCCGGAGCAAGGCCGAGGCCGACAAGGCCGCCGCCGAGGCGAAGGCCAGGAGCGAGGCCGCCGCGAAGCCGGCCCCCGAGGCCGTCCCGGCCGTGAGCGGCAAGGCCACCACCTCGGGTACGGCGCGCAACGCGGGCGTCGGTGAGCCGGCCCCCGCCGCCGAGGCGGCCGGCAGCACCACCCGGGACGTCAAGGCGCCGGACGACAAGTCGCCCGAGGTGCGGGCCGCCGAGACGCGGCAGCCGGACGCGGCGACCGCCGTGCCGGACGCCCCCGGGACCAAGATCCCGGTGGACGGCGCGCCGCCGGCTCCCAGCGACGCGCAGGAGGCGGAGGCCGCCGGTGTGGCGGCCAACGCGCCGGCCGGCGACGGCAAGCCCGCCGGCGACGAGGCCGGGGCACAGCAGCGCAACCTCAAGGAAGCCGAGGCGGGGACGGGCGCCGCTGGCGCGGGCTCCGCCGCCGCGAGCGAGACAGGGGTCCAGAAGTGACCACTCCCCGGCCGGAGACCCTGGCCAAGCTGACGCCGGTCCTCACCAAGCGCTGGCTGTCGCCGGACGCCTGGCGGATCGGCACCTACGAGAAGCTCGACGGCTACGCGGCCCTGCGTAAGGCGCTCAAGGCGCACCCGGACGACCTGATCCAGCTGATCAAGGACTCCGGCCTGCGCGGTCGCGGCGGCGCAGGCTTCCCGGCCGGTCTGAAGTGGGGATTCATCCCGCAGGGCGACGGCAAGCCGCACTACCTCGTGGTCAACGCCGACGAGGGGGAGCCGGGCACCTGCAAGGACCTCCCGCTGATGACGCACGACCCGCACGCGCTCGTCGAGGGCGTGATCATCGCGTCGTACGCGATCCGGGCCAACCGCGCCTACATCTACATCCGCGGCGAGGCGGTACACGCCGCGCGCCGGCTGCGCAACGCCGTACGGGAGGCGCAGGCCAAGGGCTACCTCGGCCGGAACATCCTCGGCAGCGGGTTCGACCTGGAGCTGGTGGTGCACTCGGGCGCCGGGGCGTACATCTGTGGCGAGGAGACCGCGCTGCTGGACTCGCTGGAGGGCTTCCGGGGCCAGCCCCGGCTGCGCCCGCCGTTCCCGGCCACCCACGGCCTGTACGCGAGCCCGACCGTGGTCAACAACGTCGGCACCATCGCCAGCGTGCCGTACATCGTGCTGGGCGGCGCCGACTGGTGGAAGACCATGGGCACGGAGAAGTCGTCCGGCCCGATGATCTACTCGCTCTCCGGCCGGATCGTCAACCCGGGCCAGTTCGAGTGCGGCATGGGCGTGACCCTGCGGGAGCTGATCGAGCTGGCCGGCGGCATGCAGCCCGGCCACAACCTGAGGTTCTGGACCCCGGGTGGCTCCTCGACGCCGCTGCTCGCCGCCGAGCACCTGGACGTGCCGCTGGACTTCGAGGGGGTGGCTGCGGCCGGCTCGATCCTCGGCACCACGGCCACCCAGATCTTCTCCGACCAGGACTGCCCGGTCTACGCGACCTACCGGTGGCTGGAGTTCTACCACCACGAGTCGTGCGGCAAGTGCACCCCGTGCCGCGAGGGCAACTACTGGATGGTCCGGGTCTACCGGCGGATCCTCGCCGGCCAGGGCACCCACGAGGACCTGGACACCCTGCTGGACACCTGCGACAACATCCTCGGCCGCTCGTTCTGCGGTCTGGGTGACGGTGCGACCAGCTCGGTGACCTCCTCGTTGAAGTACTTCAAGCAGGACTACCTCGACTACATCGAGGGACGTACCGCGCCGAAGCTGTCGGACAAGCAGCTGGTTGGAGCGCACTAATGACTGACGTCGTCAAGCAGACCGATACCGTCACGCTCACCATCGACGGCGTCGAGGTCACCGCCCCCAAGGGGGCGCTCCTGATCCGGGTCGCCGAGCAGTTGGGCACCGAGATCCCCCGGTTCTGCGACCACCCGCTGCTGGCCCCGGCCGGCGCGTGCCGGCAGTGCCTGGTCGAGGTGGAGGGGCAGCGCAAGCCGGTCGCCTCCTGCACCCAGACCGTCGCCGACGGCATGGTGGTACGCACCCAGCTCACCTCCAGCGTCGCCAAGAAGGCGCAGGAGGGGGTCATGGAGCTGCTGCTGCTCAACCACCCGCTCGACTGCCCGATGTGTGACAAGGGCGGCGAGTGCCCGCTGCAGAACCAGGCCATGTCGACCGGCCGCGCCGACTCGCGGTTCCACGAGCACAAGCGGGAGTATCCGAAGCCGTTGCCGATCAGCACGCAGGTGCTGCTCGACCGCGAGCGCTGCGTGCTCTGCCAGCGCTGCACCCGGTTCTCCGACGAGATCGCCGGCGACAAGTTCATCGACCTGATGGGCCGGTCGTCCGCCGAGGAGATCAACATCTACCGGGACGAGGACTACGGCGTAGGGGCGGACACCGGCTGCGGCGGCTCTGCCTCCGCCGGCACCGGCTGTGCGTGCCATGCCGGCTCGGCCTCCGCCGACGCTCCGGCTGTCTCCGGGGATGTGCCCTTCAACTCGTACTTCTCCGGGAACACGGTGCAGATCTGCCCGGTCGGCGCGCTGACCGGCACCCAGTACCGGTTCCGGGCCCGGCCGTTCGACCTGGTCTCCTCCCCGAGCGTCTGCGAGCACTGCTCGGCCGGCTGCGCCCAGCGCACCGACTGGCGCCGCGGCAAGGTGCTGCGCCGGCTGGCCGGCGACGACCCGGCGGTGAACGAGGAGTGGAACTGCGACAAGGGGCGGTGGGGCTTCCAGTACGCCCGCGCCTTCGACCGGCTCACCACGCCTCTGGTCCGCGACGAGCAGACCGGCGAGCTGCGTGAGGCGGCGTGGAGCGAGGCGCTGGCCGTCGCCGCCGAGGGGCTGCGCGCGGCGCGGGACGGCGGGCGGGGCACGGCGGTGCTGACCGGCGGCCGGCTGACCGTCGAGGACGCCTACGCGTACGCGAAGTTCGCCCGGGTCGCCCTGAACACCAACGACATCGACTTCCGGGCCCGGCCGGTCTCCCGCGAGGAGACCGACTTCCTGGCCAGCTCGGTCGCCGGGGTCACCGACGTCACGTACGCCGACGTGGAGAAGGCGCCGGCCGTGGTGCTGGTCGGCCTGGAGCCGGAGGAGGAGTGCCCCATCCTCTTCCTGCGGCTGCGCAAGGCGTACCTGAAGAAGAAGCTGACGGTGTACGCGCTCGCGCCGTTCGCCACCCGCGGCCTGGAGAAGCTCGGGGCCAAGCTGGCCCGGGTGGTGCCGGGCGAGGAGGCGACCGTGCTCGCCGAGCACGCGACGGTCGCCGAGGCGCTCAGCGCCGAGGGCGCGATCCTGATCGTCGGCGAGCGGCTGGCCAGCGTGCCGGGCGGGCTCTCCGCGGCGGCGGACGTGGCCCGGCGTACCGGCGCGAGGCTGGCCTGGGTGCCGCGGCGCGCGGGTGACCGCGGTGCGGTCGACGCGGGCTGCCTGCCCAACCTGCTTCCCGGTGGCCGCCTGGTCAACGAGCCGGCCGGCCGGGCCGAGCTCGGTGAGGCGTGGGACATCGCGGCCGGGGTGATCCCGAGCCAGGCCGGCCGGGACACCGACGGCATCCTCGCCGCCGCCGCCGGCGGTCAGCTAGGCGCGCTGGTGGTGGCCGGGGTCGACCCGGCCGACCTGGCCGACCCGAGGCTGGCCGAGGCGGCCCTGGACGAGGTGCCGTTCCTGGTCAGCCTGGAGCTGCGGATGAGCGCGGTGGCCCGGCGGGCCGACGTGGTCTTCCCCGTCGCCCCGGTGGCCGAGAAGGCCGGCAGCTTCCTGGACTGGGAGGGCCGGCTGCGTACCTTCGAGGCGGTGCTGCACACCGCCGCGATGACCGACGGCCGGGTGCTCGACGCGCTCGCCGCGCAGCTCGACGTGCAGCTCGGCACCGGCGACGTGCTCAGCGTCCGCCGTGAGCTGGGTGCGCTGCCGCGGACCCGCACCGACCGTCCCGCCGCCCCGTCGGTGGAGCCGGCCGCAGTGCGGGAGCCGGGTGCCGGTGAGGCGGTGCTCGCCACCTGGCACCAGCTGATCGACCTGGGCAGCCTCATCGACGGCGACGAGTACCTCGCCGGCACCGCCCGCCCGCCGGTGGTCCGGCTGGGCAAGGGCACCGCGGAGGCGCTCGGCGTCGCCGACGGTGACCCGGTGACGGTGGGCACCGACCGGGGGGCGCTGACCCTGCCGGTGGAGATCACCGAGATGCCGGACGGCGTCGTCTGGTTGCCGACCAACTCGCCCGGCTCGACCGTGCGGCGCAGCCTCGGCGCGACGTCCGGAGCGGTCGTGCGGATCTCCGCCGCCGCGGTCGCCGCCGACGCGGCCGACCGCCCGGGCCCGCTCCTCAACGCAGGGGGTGTACAGCAGTGAACGCGGTCTACCTGGCCCAGGATCCGACGCTGGCCGACTTCGGCCGGGACCCCTGGTGGTTGGTCCTCGGCAAGATCGTCTTCGCGTTCGTCGTCGCCGTGCTGGCCACGCTGCTCGGCGTCTGGTTCGAGCGCCGGGTCGTGGGCCGCATGGCGGTGCGGCCCGGCCCCAACCAGGCCGGCCCGTTCGGCCTGCTGCAGACCCTCGCCGACGGCCTGAAGCTGGCCTTCAAGGAGGACATCCTCCCGCGGACCGCCGACAAGGTCGTCTTCTTCTTCGCTCCGGTGATCTCGGTGGTCTGCGCGGTCACCGCGCTCTCGGTGATCCCGTTCGGGCCGATGGTCAGCATCTTCGGGCACCGGACGCCGCTGCAGGTCACCGACGTGCCGGTGGCGGTGCTGGTGGTGCTGGCCTTCTCCTCGCTGGCCGTGTACGGCATCGTGCTCGGCGGCTGGGCCAGCGGCTCCACGTACCCGCTGCTCGGCGGCCTGCGCTCCGCCGCTCAGCTGGTCTCGTACGAGGTCGCCATGGGCCTGAGCGTCGTCGCGGTCTTCATGACCGCCGGCACCATGTCGACCAGCGGGATCGTCGCCGCCCAGGGCGACGGCACCCGGCTGAGCATCGGGGGCTTCGAGGTTCCGGCCCCCGGCTGGTACGCGCTCCTGCTGCTCCCCAGCTTCATCATCTTCTTCATCGCCATCGTCGGTGAGACGAACCGGGCGCCGTTCGACCTGCCCGAAGCGGAGTCGGAGCTGGTGGCGGGCTTCCAAACGGAGTACAGCTCGCTGAAGTTCGCGCTCTTCATGCTCAGCGAGTACGTCGCGATGGTGACGATGTCGGCGTTCACCGTGACGCTCTTCCTCGGCGGCTGGCACGCGCCGTGGCCGATCACCTCCATCTGGGCGGGCGCCAACTCCGGCTGGTGGCCGATGCTGTGGTTCTTCGCCAAGGTCGTCATGCTCGTCTTCGTCTTCGTCTGGCTGCGGGGCACGCTGCCCCGGCTGCGCTACGACCAGTTCATGCGCTTCGGCTGGAAGGTCCTGCTCCCGATCAACCTGGTCTGGATCCTGGTCCTGGCCGGTCTGCGCTCGATCGAGGACTGGGACTCGCGCGGCAAGCTGATCGCCGTCGGCATCCCCGCTGGCCTCCTGCTGCTCGCCACGCTGCTCTGGCCGAGCCGGAAGAAGCAGCCGAAGCCGACGGTCCAGGAGCAGGTCAACAGCCGGCCGCACGGCAGCTTCCCGCTGCCCCCGATGGACCTGCAGGTACCACCGAGCCCGCGCACGAGGCGCGTGGTCGCCGAGCGGGAACCGGCCAACATCGCCGCCGGCCCGGACTCCAGGGAGGTGTGACGTGGGCGCGATCACCGGAACGTTCAAGGGATTCGGTGTCACCTTCTCGCACATGTTCAAGAAGGTCATCACCACCGACTACCCGTTCAAGCCGCCGGTGTCGGCGCCGCGCTACCACGGGCGGCACATCCTCAACCGGCACCCGGACGGGCTGGAGAAGTGCATCGGCTGCGAGCTGTGCGCCTGGGCCTGCCCGGCGGACGCCATCTACGTCGAGGGCGGCGACAACACCGACGAGCAGCGCTTCTCGCCGGGTGAGCGGTACGCCAGCATCTACCAGATCAACTATGCCCGTTGCATCTTCTGCGGGCTCTGCATCGAGGCCTGCCCGACCCGTTCGCTCACCATGAGCAACGAGTACGAGCTGGCCCGGGACAACCGGCAGGATCTGATCTTCACGAAGGAGCAGCTGCTCGCGCCACTGCTGGAGGGCATGGAGCAGCCGCCGCACCCGATGCGACTCGGCGACAGCGAGAAGGACTACTACGTCGGCGCGCTCACCAACCCGGGCACCTCGGCCGGCGCGGAGCACTCGGCCAACAACCCGGGCCGGTACCAGGTGGAGGAGCACCCCGGGGTGACCTTCCCCGGCGCCGAGCAGCACGCCCAGCGGGCGGCGGCAGCCAAGGGGGACGGAGCATGACCACGCAGACGGTGCTCGCCGCGGCGGGCGGGGTCTCCGGTGGGGAACAGGTGACGTTCTGGATCCTGGCCCCGCTGGCGCTGATCGGCGGAATCGGGATGGTCGCGGCGCGCAACGCCGTGCACTCGGCGCTCTGGCTGGTGCTGACCATGCTCTGCCTGGGCGTGTTCTACGTGCTCCAGGCCGGGCCGTTCATCGGCATGGTGCAGATCATCGTCTACACCGGCGCCATCATGATGCTGTTCCTGTTCGTGCTGATGCTGGTCGGCCGCGACGCCTCCGACTCGCTGATCGAGACGCTACGTGGCCAGCGGGTCGCAGCGCTGCTGCTGGCGCTCGGCTTCGCCGGCCTGGTCGGCACCGGCCTCTACCGAGGCCTGGACGGCGTCACCGCGGTCGGCCTGGCCGAGCCGAACGCCGAGGGCAACGTGCAGGGCATCGCCCGGCTGCTGTTCACCAAGTACGTCTTCGCCTTCGAGCTCACCTCGGCGCTGCTCGTCACGGCCGCGATCGGTGCGATGGTGCTGGCCCACCTCGAGCGGCGCAAGGAAGACAAGCTGGACCAGCCGAAGACGATGCGGGCGCGCTTCGCCCCGGGCAACTACCCGGGCCCGAAGCCCGGCCCGGGTGTCTTCGCGACCTCCTCCTCCGTGGCCACCCCGGCCCGGCTGCCCGACGGCCGGCTGTCCGAGCGGAGCACCCCGGACATCCTGCCGGTGCGCGAGCTCACCGACCGGGAAACCTCGCTGAAGGGGACGGACCGGTGAGCGCGAGGAGTGAGCTGGCGAGCCCCGCAGTCGCGAACGAAAGGTGGGCCCGGTAATGGGCGAGTTCTTCTCGGTCGAGCCGAACTACTACCTGATCCTGGCCGCGGTGCTGTTCACCATCGGCGCTGCCGGTGTGCTCGTCCGACGCAACGCGATCGTGTTGTTCATGTGCATCGAGCTGATGCTCAACGCGGCCAACCTGACGCTGGTCACCTTCAGCCGGATCAACGGTGACCTCAACGGCCAGATCATGGCGTTCTTCGTGATGGTGGTGGCGGCGGCCGAGGTCGTGGTCGGGCTCGCGATCATCATGGCGATCTTCCGGACCCGACGCTCCGCGAGCGTCGACGACGCCAACCTGCTGAAGTACTGAGGGGTCCTGCGGTGGGAACGATTCTGACGAACGCCCCGGCTGAGCCGGTGGGCACCGTCGCCTACGCGACGGCGGACGGGCTGCTGGGCAGCGTCTGGCTGCTGGTGGCGATTCCGCTGGTCAGCGCGGTGGTCCTGCTGCTGCTCGGCCGGCGGGCGGACCGCTGGGGGCACTGGCTCGGGGTGGCTGCCATCGGCGCCGCGTTCGTGCTGGGCCTGACCTACTTCCTCCAGCTGCGTGGCCTGGAGAACAAGTCGGTCGAGCTGAGCCTGTGGGACTTCATCATGGTCGGCGACCTGCGGGTGGACTTCGGTCTGCTGTTCGACCCGCTGGCCGCCGTCTTCGTGCTGCTGATCACCGGGGTGGGCTTCCTGATCCACCTCTACGCGGTCGAGTACATGGCGCACGACCCGGGACGCCGGCGGTTCTTCGCCTACTTCAACCTGTTCGTCGCCGCCATGCTGCTGCTGGTGCTCGGCAACAACTACGTGATGCTCTACTTCGGCTGGGAGGGCGTCGGTCTGGCGTCGTACCTGCTGATCTCCTTCTGGTACGAGCGGCCCAGCGCCGCCACGGCCGGCAAGAAGGCGTTCCTGATGAACCGGGTCGGCGACGCCGGCCTGGCGATCGGCATCTTCATCATGTTCGCCACCCTCGGCACCACCCAGTACGACGAGGTCTTCAACGGGGTCGGCTCGCTGACCGCGACCACGGTGCTGGTGCTCGGCCTGCTGCTGCTGCTCGGCGCGACCGGCAAGTCCGGCCAGTTCCCGCTCCAGGCGTGGCTGCCGGACGCGATGGAGGGCCCGACCCCGGTGTCGGCGCTCATCCACGCCGCCACCATGGTCACCGCCGGTGTCTACCTGATCGCCCGGTCGAACCCGATCTTCTCGGCCAACACCACCCTCCAACTGGTGGTGGTGAGCGTCGGCGCGCTGACGCTGCTGATCGGCTGTGTCATCGGCGCGGCCAAGGACGACATCAAGCGGGTGCTGGCCTGGTCGACGGTGAGCCAGATCGGCTACATGTTCCTCGGCGTCGGTCTCGGCGGCGGAGCGTACGCGCTGGCGATCGTTCACCTGCTGGCGCACGGCTTCTTCAAGGCCAACATGTTCCTCGGCGCCGGCTCGGTCATGCACGGCATGAACGACCAGGTCGACATCCGCCGCTTCGGCGGGCTGTCGAAGTACATGAAGATCACCTGGATCACCTTCATGATGGGCTGGCTCGCCATCATCGGCATGTTCCCGTTCTCCGGCTTCTTCTCCAAGGAGCCGATCATCGTGGCCGCGTTCGAGCGGGACGACTGGACGGCCTGGCTCTTCGGCATGGCCGCGCTGGCCGGCGCCGGGCTCACCGCGTTCTACATGACCCGGCTCTTCGTGCTCACCTTCCACGGGCCGAAGCGCTGGACGGAGGACATCGAGCACCCGCACGAGTCGCCGAAGCTGATGACCATTCCGCTGATCCTGCTCGGCGTGGGTTCGGTCGGGGCCGGCTTCCTGCTCGCCACCTCGGTGCCGGACTGGCTGACGGCCACCGCCGGGCTGGGCGGCCAGGAGGCGGAGCACCACGCGGTGCTCTCGCACACCGTGATCACCGTGCTGTCGCTGCTGGTCACCGTCGTCGGCGCGGGCCTGGCCTGGTTCCTGTTCCGCAAGGGCACGGCCATCGCGCCGCAGCCGGCCGGTGTGGTGGTCACCGCCGCCCGACGCAACCTCTACACGGACGCGTTCAACGAGGCGATCTTCGAGAAGCCGGGCATCTTCCTCACCCGGGCACTGGTCTACCTGGACAACCGGGGCATCGACGGGCTGGTCAACGGCCTCGCGGCGGGGATCGGTGGCGGCTCGGCCCGGCTCCGGCGGCTCCAGACGGGCTTCGTCCGGTCGTACGCCACCTCGATCCTGACCGGCGCGCTGCTGGTCGTGGCGGCGTTCCTGGCCGTCCAGGCGGGGTGGCTGACGTGATCGACCTGTTCCAGGCGGCCGTCACCGGCGGACCGCGCAGTGACGACGGAGGTAAGGCCGCATAATGTCCGACTTCCCGTTCCTCTCGGTGCTCACCGTGGCACCGCTGGTCGGTGCCCTGGTGGTGGCCTTCCTGCCGCGCAGCCGGCCGGAGCTGGCCAAGCAGGTGGCGCTCGGTTGGTCGCTGCTGGTGCTGGTGCTGTCGGTGGTCATGTGGGTGACCTTCAAGGTCGGCGGTGACCGCTTCCAGTTCCGCGAGTCCTACGCGTGGATCCCGAACTGGGGCGTCAGCTTCACCTTCGCCGCCGACGGCATCGCGCTGGTGATGCTGATGCTGATCGCGGTGCTCGTGCCGCTGGTGATCCTGGCGTCCTGGCACGACGCCGAGTCGTCCAAGCGTTCGGTGCCCGTCTACTTCGCCCTGCTGCTCGTCCTCGAGTGCACGATGATCGGCGTCTTCGCCGCCGCCGACGTCTTCCTGTTCTACGTGTTCTTCGAGGTCATGCTGGTGCCGATGTACTTCCTCATCGGCAGCTACGGCGGCCACCAGCGGCAGTACGCGGCGGTGAAGTTCTTCCTCTACTCGCTGGTCGGCGGCCTGTTCATGCTCGCCGCGGTGATCGGCCTGTGGGTGGTCGGCGGAAAGACCTTCGACTGGCAGGCGCTGTCCCAGGTGGACATCTCCAACGGCACGGAGCGCTGGCTGTTCCTCGGCTTCTTCCTCGCGTTCGCCATCAAGGCGCCGTTCTTCCCGTTCCACACCTGGCTGCCGGACGCCGGTGGTGCGGCTCCGGCGGGCGCGGCGGCGCTGCTGGTCGGCGTGCTCGACAAGGTCGGCACCTTCGGCATCCTGCGCTACTGCCTGCCGCTGTTCCCGGACGCGGCCAAGTGGTTCGCCCCGTGGGCGCTGGCGCTGGGCGTGATCGGCATCATCTACGCCGCGCTGCTGGCGGTCGGCCAGAACGACCTGAAGCGGCTGGTGTCGTACACCTCGATCGCGCACTTCGGTTTCATCGGGGTGGGCATCTTCGCCTTCACCACCCAGGCCGGCACCGGCGCGGTGCTCTACATGGTCAACCACGGGCTCGCCACCGGCCTGCTCTTCCTGGTGGTGGGCATGCTCATCACCCGGCGCGGCTCGGCGCTGATCAGCGACTTCGGCGGCGCCGGCAAGCTGGTGCCGCTCCTGGCCGGGGTGCTCTTCTTCGCCGGTCTGGCCTCGCTCGCGCTGCCCGGCACCGCGCCGTTCGTCTCCGAGTTCCTGGTGCTGATCGGCACGTTCACGGTGAACAAGCCGGTCGCCGTGATCGCGACGCTCGGCATCATCCTGGCGGCCGCGTACGTGCTGTGGATGGTGCAGCGCACCACCCAGGGCACGCTCAACCCGGCGTTGACCCAGATCGACGGCATGCGGCGTGACCTGAACCTGCGCGAGAAGTTCGTGGTCGCCCCGCTGATCGCGCTGATCGTGCTGTTCGGCTTCTACCCGAAGCCGGTCATCGACGTGATCAACCCGGCCGTGCAGGCGACCATGCAGGACGTCGGCAGGACCGACCCCGCCCCGACCTCGGGCGGCACAGTCCAGGAGGCGGCCAAGTGAGCCCCGCAGTCGTGAACGAAAGGCCGGCCCAGTGACCGAGCTGAAACTGCCGTCGATCGACTACGCGGCACTCGCGCCAACCCTGATCATGCTGGGCGCCGCGTTGCTCGGCGTGCTGGTCGAGGCGTTCGTGCCCCGCCGGCTCCGGCATGCGGTCCAGCTGTCGATGGCCCTGCTGGCGGTGCTCGCCGCGCTGACCATGGTGGTGCTGTCCGCCGACGTACGGAAGATCACCATCGGTGGGGCGATCGCGGTGGACGGGCCGACGCTCTTCCTCCAGGGCGCGATCCTGGTCCTCGCCGCGATGGCGCTGCTGCTCATCGGTGAGCGCTCGGTGGAGCGGGGCGGGGCGTTCGTCGCCCAGGCCGCGGTGACCGCCGAGTCGGCCGACGACCGGCGGCAGGCCGAGGGCAAGAACGGCCTCACCGAGGTCTACCCGCTGACCACGTTCGCGATCGGCGGCATGCTGATCTTCGTGGCGGCGAACGACCTGCTGACCATGTTCATCGCGCTCGAGGTCTTCTCGCTGCCGCTGTACCTGCTCTGCGCGCTGGCCCGCCGCCGGCGGCTGCTGAGCCAGGAGGCCGCGCTGAAGTACTTCATGCTCGGCGCGTACGCCTCGGCCTTCTTCCTGTTCGGCGTGGCCCTGATCTACGGCTTCACGGCGGGCATCCCCGGCCGGCCGGCGGGCGTCGACTTCGCCACCATCGACGCCGCCGTCGCGAACTCCCCGGCCAGCCCGGTGCTGCTCTTCGCCGGCATGGCGCTGATCGCCATCGGCCTGCTCTTCAAGGCGGCTGCCGCCCCCTTCCACGTCTGGACGCCGGACGTCTACCAGGGCGCGCCGACCCCGGTCACCGGCCTCATGGCCGCCTGCACGAAGGTCGCCGCGTTCGGCGCCCTGCTGCGGGTATTCCACGTCGCCTTCGACGGGGCCCGGTGGGACTTCACCCCGGTGCTCGGCGTGGTGGCGGTGCTGACCATGCTGGTCGGCGCGGTGCTGGCGGTCACCCAGACCGACATCAAGCGGCTGCTGGCCTACTCCTCGATCGCCAACGCCGGCTACCTGCTGGTCGGCGTGCTGGCCCCGGGGGCCGGTGGCATCTCCGGCACGATGTTCTACCTGGTCGCGTACGGCTTCTCGGTGCTCGCCGCGTTCGCCGTGGTGACCCTGGTGCGGGACGCCGACGGGGAGGCCACCCACCTGTCCCGGTGGGCCGGGCTGGGGCGGCGCTCGCCGTTCTACGCCGGGATCTTCACCTTCATCCTGCTGGCCTTCGCCGGTATCCCGCTGACCAGCGGCTTCACCAGCAAGTTCGCGGTCTTCGCCCCGGCGCTCGACGGCGGGCACGCGTGGTTGGTGATCGCCGGCGTGCTGACCAGCATGGTGCTGGCCTTCCCGTACCTGCGGGTCGTGGTGATGATGTGGCTCTCCGAGCCGAGCGAGTCGACGCCGACCGTCGCGGTGCCCGGCGGGCTGACCTCGGCCGCGCTGATGATCGGCGTGCTCGCCACGCTGATCCTCGGTATCGCCCCCGCGCCGCTGCTCGACCTGGCCACAGGCGCCGCCGAATTTGTCAGATGACCGACGCGCGGGCCCCCGAGGGCCGGTACGCCACGGCGTGCCGGCCCTCGGGCCGTATCCCCCGTCCCGGGCAGGTCGGAGGGGTGTGGCATGGTTGATGGCGTGGTGAATCCGGCTGGCGAGCGTTCAGGTGCCCCCGGGTCCGGCGGCCGTCGGACCAGGGTGAGCACGAGTCAGTTCGGCGCGCTCGGCCTCTATCTCGCCGACCCCCGCGTCGAGGCGTCCGTGCTGGGCCTGTTGGAGGGCGTCGAGACCGAGCTGTGGGCGAGCGTGGCCAGCGCCGACCCGTTCGTCACGGAGGCCGCCCGGCACCTCGTGGAGGCCGGCGGCAAGCGGTTCCGGCCGCTGCTGGTGGCGCTGGGCGCGCAGTTCGGCGATCCGACCAGGGCGCAGGTCGTACCGGCTGCGGTGGTGATGGAGCTCACCCACCTGGCGACGCTCTACCACGACGACGTGATGGACGAGGCCGCCGTGCGTCGGGGAGCGCAGAGCGCCAACTCGCGGTGGACCAACTCGGTCGCCATCCTCGTCGGAGACTACCTCTTCGCCCGCGCCGCCGACATCGCCGCCGACCTGGGCATCGACGCCGTACGCCTACAGGCGCGCACCTTCGCCCGGCTGGTGCACGGCCAGATCGCCGAGACCGTCGGCCCCCGCCCCGGCGACGACCCGGTGGCCCACTACCTTGACGTGATCGCGGGCAAGACCGGCTCGCTGATCGCCACCTCGGCCCGCTTCGGCGGCATGTTCGGCGGTGCCTCCCCGGAGCACATCGAGGCGCTGGCCGGCTACGGCGAGACCATCGGCGTCGCCTTCCAGCTCTCCGACGACCTGCTCGACATCGCCTCGGAGTCGACGGAGTCGGGCAAGACACCCGGCACCGACCTGCGCGAGGGCGTGCCGACCCTGCCGGTGCTCTACGCGCTCGGCTCGGACGACGCCGACGCCGCCTCGGTGCGGCTGCGGGAGATCCTGGCGACCGGCCCGCTGACCGACGACGCCCTGCACGCCGAGGCGCTCGGCCTGCTCCGCGAGAGCCCGGCGCTGAAGCGGGCCCGGGAGACGGTCCGCGGCTATGCCGAGGAGGCCCGGGCGCAGCTCACGCCGCTGCCCGAGGGCCCGGCCCGCAGCGCCCTCGAATCCCTCTGCGACTACATCGCCGACCGCACCAGCTGAGCCTCACCCGGGCCGCCCGGCGGCCTGGTGGAACCGCCTGGCTCGTCCCGCGAGGTAACGGTCGGCGCCGACCGGTCGGGCCCGCTCAGCGGTGGGCGAGCATCCGGCTGCCGGTGAGCATCAGGGCGGCGGCCAGCAGCATCGATCCTGCGGACACGATCCACATCGTCGGGTAGCCGGCGTGCGCGGCCACCGCGCCGAGGCCGAGCGGGCCGAGGCAGCCGCCCGCGTACACCCCGGTCTGGGTGATCGAGGTGGCGGCGGCCGGGGCCTGCGGGTGCAGCCGGACCACCGCGAAGGTCATCAGGCCCGGCCACGCCCAGCCCAGGCCGAAGCCGAGTAGCACGCCGGCCACCAGCGGCACCGATCCGGCCACCGCGAGCAGGCCCAGCCCGGCCGCGCCGACCACGAGCATGCCGGCGACGAGGGTGACGTGCCCGGTGGCGCGACGGTCCGCGAGCCAGCCGACGGAGACCCGGGCGGCGACGCAGACCGCGCTGCCCAGGGTCAGGGTCAGCCCGGCCAGCCCGGGTGACAGCCCCCGGTCGGCGGAGGAGTCGACCACGAAGGTGCCGAGCGCGTTCGCGGCGGCTGCGGCGAAGGTCCCGGCGGCCCCGACCACCACCAGGGCCGCGGTGGCGCGGCCGGCACGGGTGGGGGCGGCCGTCCGGGTGGGGCGCGGCTCCCGCGTCGGTACGGCCGGCAGCGCCGCCAGGGCCGCGCCGGCAGCCGCCACGAACGCCCAGCGCCAGCCGGCCGTCAGCGCCACGGTCGGCACCGCCGCCCCGGCCAGCAGGGTGGCGACGGGGATGGCGGCCTGCTTCACCCCGAACGACAGCCCCTGCCGCCGGGCCGGCACGTGCCGGGCGAGGGTGGCGTTGCTGGCGAGCTGGCCGAGGGCGTTGGCGGTGCCGGCGAGCGCGAGCAGCCCGAGCAGGACCGGGTACGAGCGGGCAGCCGCCGCCACCGCCAGCAGACAGGCGGCGGAGAGCAGGATGCCGGCACGGGCCACCACGGCCGGCCCGTGCCGCTCGGCGAGGACACCGGAGGGCACCGAGGCCAGCGCGCTCACGCCGAAGTAGACCGACACGGCCAGGCCCAGGCCAGCCGGGGAGAAGCCCAGGTCCTCGCTGATCTGCACGGCGAGGCCGCCGAGCAGGAAGACCGGCAGGACGCAGGCGATGGTGACGGCGACGGCCCCGGTGGCGGCCCGGACCGGCCGGGGCCCGGTGCTGCCCGGGGCGGGCGGTAGCGCGGTGTCGGTCATGGTCCGGCAAACCTACGCGAGCCGGGATCGCGTCACGGAACGTGCCTGTCGCGGCACATCCCGTTCATGATGATCTGGCATCCTCCACCCGAACAGGCATTTCGCACCGGGCCTGTTTTTCATATGGTGTAAGTCCCCGGCGGCGGAGGTGGTTGTGCGCGACCCCTTGGCGGAACCTTCGGACCTCATCCGGAGTGTGTCCCGCGCGCTACGAGTGCTCGAGTCGGTCGGTCGCGCCCCGAAAGGGCTGACCGTCAAGCAGATCGCCCGGCGCTGTGAGCTGACCGTGGCGACGACCTACCACCTGGTCCGCACCCTCGCCTACGAGGGCTACGTGATCCGGCGCGAGGACGGCACGTACATCGTGGGCCTGGAGGTGGCCGACCGCTACCGCGAACTGGTGACGGCGTTCCGGGGGCCGCCCGCGGTCGGCGAGAGCCTGCGCCGGGCCGCCATGGACACCGGCTACAGCCACTACCTCGGCCGGTTCGTGGGCGGCCAGGTGGCGGTCACGGCCGTGACCGAGGGCCCCCGTTCGCCGTACCTGGAGGACCTGGTACCCGGGTTCGACGAGGGGGCGCACGCGACCGCCCTCGGCAAGGCCCTGCTCGCCACGTTGACCGCCGAGCAGCGCTTCCGCTACCTGCGCGACTACGGCATGCGTCCGTTCACCTCCGCCACCCTGACCACCGCCGAGGCGTTCGAGGCCGACCTGGCCGCTGGGGACCGGCGGGGCATGCAGTTGGAGCTGGGGCAGTTCCGGCAGGGCGTGGCCTGTGCCGCGGTGCTGGTCAGTCCCGACAAGGACATGGAGCGTCGGGTGGTGCTGGCCTGTGCGCTGCCGGCCGGCGAGATGATGACCTCCGCCCGGGCGGTCCGGGCGAAGCTGCTCACGATCGCCCGGGCGATCGCCGACAGCCTGGCCGCCGACAGCTGACCCCGACCGCCCCTGTTGTGTTGGTGGCGGTCCGGCGCCGGCCCGCCCGAGGAGAGGTCAGCTGCCGATCGGGCCGCCGTCCAGGCGCCAGGTGACCACCACGCCCGGCTTTGCGTAGTCGCCGTCCGGCCAGTTCGAGGCCGGCCGCTCGACCGACGCCCCGCTGAGCTCGCCCGGGTGCTGCACCGCCACGAAGACCGAGCGGTTGTCCCCGGTGATGAACGGGCCGCAGGCCTCCGCGCCCACCGGCACGGTGAGGAACTGCTTCAGGTGACCCCGCTCCGGCCCCTCCACGGCCGTGGCGAACAGGCCGTCGTTGCTGCCCAGCGCGTTGCCGTCGGTGGAGATCCAGAGATTCCCGGTGGCGTCGAAGGCCACGTTGTCCGGGCAGGAGATCGGGGAGACCTTCGTCTTGTCGTACCCGGCGAAGAAGGTCGACGGGTCCGTCGGGTCACCGGCGACGATCGGCAGCGACCAGGCGAAGGCCTCGCCCGCGTTGTCGCCGCGGTCCTCGACCAGCTCCAGCACCTGGCCGTGCTTGTTGAGGTTGCGCGGGTTGGCCTCGTCGGCGGCCGGCTTGCCGGCCCTGCCCCGGTCGGTGTTGTTGGTCAGCGCCACGTACACCTTGCCGGTGAGCAGGCTCGGCTCGACGTCCTCCGGGCGGTCCATCTTGGTCGCCCCGACCCGGTCGCCGGCGAGCCGGGTGAAGGTGAGCACGTCGGCGGCGGTCATCCCGTCGACGTACGAGCGGTTGCCGCCGACCAGCCTGATCCACCGGCCCCGGCCGTTGAACGCGCCGTCGGACGGGAGCCTGCCGGAACCGTCGATCTCGCCGGCGCTGGTCTCGTCGAGCCTGGCGACGTAGAGGGTGCCCGACTCCAGCAGGGTCAGGTTGTGCCGGCGGGCGACCCGGGAGTTGCCCTTCATGAACTTCTTGTCGGAGACGAACTTGTACAGGTAGTCGAACCGCTCGTCGTCGCCCATGTACGCGACCACCTGCCCGCCCTTCGCCACGATGACGTTCGCGCCCTCGTGCTTGAACCGGCCCAGCGCGGTGTGCTTGCGTGGGCGGCTCTCCGGGTCGTACGGGTCGATCTCCACGATCCAGCCGTGCCGGTTGGCCTCGTTCGGGTGCTTCGCCAGGTCGAACCGCTCGTCGGCGCGCTCCCACTTGCGGCTGCCGCTCGGGTGACGGGTCGTGGTGGTGATCCCGTAGCGGGCCAGCTTCGGCTTGTCCGCCTCCGGCGCGCCGTCGCCGCCGACGAAGTACTGGTTGAAGTTCTCCTCGCCGGAGAGCACCGTGCCCCACGGGGTCACCCCGCCGGCGCAGTTGTTGAGCGTGCCGACGACCGTACGGCCCTTCGGGTCGGCGGCGGTCCTCAGGTGTGCCGAGCCGGCGGCCGGCCCGGTCAGCTCGAACTTCGTGGCCAGCGCGGTGACCCGCCGGTTGTACGGCCGCCGGCCCTTGGTGACCGGCCGCCACTGCCCGGCGCCGTCGACCCGCTCCAGCTCCACCACGGACATGCCGTGCGCGGCCATCGCGATCCGGAGCTGCTCGACGGTCAGCGCGTCCTGGCTCGTGAAGCCGGGGAACATCAGGTCCTCGTTGGTGTACTCGTGGTTGACCACGAGCAGCGCCCGCCGGCGGCCGTCCAGCGGCAGCACCCCGACGAAGTCGTTGTTGTAGCCGAACTGCCGGGCCTGGGCGGCGGCAGTCTGGGCGCGCACGTCGAACTCGGGGGCGCCCGGCACCACCGGATCACCCCAGCGGATGACGACGGCGTGGTCGTACCCGTTGGGCACGACGAGGCTGTCCAGGGTGTTCGGCGGGACCGGCTTGAAGGTCAACGCGCCGTTCCCGACGCCCCCGTCGGGCCGGCCGAAGCCGGCGGCCTCGGGGACCACGGGGGTGGCGGGCGCGGCCCCGGCGGGGGCGGCACCGGCCACCGCGCCGCCGAAGCCGAGGACCAGCGCGCCGACCGCGCCGGCCCGGACCACGCCACGCCGGGACACCTCCGCGTTCACCACGTCTGCGAAGTACGCGTTGTCGGAGGTGTTGGGCACCGGGTGGTCGCACGCGTTGCCGCACCGGTAGAGACAGGTCATGGCGTCGCGGCTGCCGTGGCGGGTGGCGCCCAGCAACGGAAGCAGCCGGGGACGGTCGCTCATGGAAGGAGCCTCCTGATGGGTGTCGGTGCACGCCGAACCAGCTGCTGGCGTGCGTACCCGCCGGACGCTAGGAGGGCACGGTGAGCGGTCGTCGGCGGTGGTATGAACCGGGCATGAACACCTCGGCCGGGAATCCCACGGCGACCTGCGGCTGAACCGTTCGGGGTGGCGGCACGTATTCCCGTGCGAACGCCACCGCCGGACTCGCGCCGACAGCGAGGAGACCGCCATCAGCGACCACGACGCCCAACTGCTCCGCGCGCTGCACGACGAGCACGCGGAGGCGCTGTACGCACACGCCCTGCGGCTGGTCAACGGCGACCGGCAGCGGGCCGAGGACCTGGTGCAGGAGACGCTGCTGCGGGCCTGGCGGCACCCGGAGTCGCTCGACCCGACCCGCGGCTCGGTCCGGGCCTGGCTCTTCACCACCACCCGCAACCTGGCCATCGACGCCTGGCGGCGCCGCTCCACCCGGGTCGGCGAGGTCTACACCGACGAGTTGCCCGAACCACCCGAGCCCGTGGACGAGGCGGAACGCGCGGTGGAGGCGTGGACCGTCGCCGAGGCGTTGAACCGGCTCAGCCCCACCCACCGGGAGGTGCTGGTCGAATGCTTCTACCAGGGACGGTCGGTGGCGGAGGCGGCCTCCCGGCTGGGCGTTCCCCCGGGCACCGTCAAGTCCCGGACCCACTACGCCCTGCGCTCACTACGGTTGGTCCTGGCCGAGATGGGGGTGACGGAATGACCCGGTGCGAGTTCGCGCACGACGACGGCGCGTACGTGCTGGGTGCCCTGGCCCCCGCCGAGCGGACGGCCTACGAGCGGCACCTCGCCGGCTGCGCCGCCTGCCGGCGGGCGGTCGCCGGGATCGCCGTCCTGCCCGGGCTGCTCGGCCGGCTCGACCAGGCCGGGCTGGAGCAGTTCCTGCCGCCGCCGGAGAACCCCCGGGTGCCCGAACTGCTCGCCGCCGCGCGGGAGCGCCGCCACCGGGAGCGGTCGGCCACCCGCCGACGGTACGCCCTCACCGCGCTCGCCGCCGCCGCGCTTGCCCTGGTCGTCGGCACCGCCGTCCTGCTGCCCCGCGAGGCAACCGTCCCGCCCCGGGACGACGTGCGGATGGTCGCCATGCAACCGGTCGCCGGAACGGTGCCGGTGCACGCCGAGATCGCCCTCAGCGGCACCGACTGGGGCGTCGAGGTGAAGATGCGCTGCGGGTACGACGCGAAGGCCGGGTACGCCAAGGCGTACCCCTTCCGGCTGGTGGCGTACGGCCCGGACGGCGCGACGGAGCAGATCGGATCCTGGCTCGCCGCCCCCGGCGACGACCTGCGGATAACCGGGGCCACCCGGTTCACCAACGCGGAGTTGGTCCGCCTGGAACTGCTCCGCTCCGACGGCACCCCCGTCCTCGCCTACGACGTCCCCTGACCCCGCGCTCCCGCGCTGCCCCGCGCTGCCCCGCGCTCCCGCGCTGCCCCGCGCTCCCGCGATCTTGCACTTTTGGCCCCGACATAAGGGTTAATCCCGGCAATCCGAGGGCCCAAAGTGCAAGATCGTGGGCGAGGAGCGAGGGGCGAGGGGGAGTCGGTCAGCGGGGGATGGGGTGGGGGGTGGGGGAGGCCATTGTGGTGGCGGCGCGGCGGGTACGGCGGGAGTTGTGCAGGGCGTCGACGGTGAAGACGATCAGCGCGGCCCAGACCAGGGCGAAGCCGGCCAGCCGGGCCGGCGGCATCGGCTCGTGGAAGATCAGCACGCCGAAGCCGAGCTGGAGGATCGGGGCGAGGTACTGGATCATGCCGAGATTGGTGAGCGGGAGCCGGTTCGCCGCCCCGGCGAAGAGCAGCAGCGGGATCGCGGTCGCCGCCCCGGCCGACACGAGCAGCAGGGTGTGCCCGACCGACACCTGCCCGAACGTGGCGTCGCCGCTGGCGCCGAGCCAACCCAGGTACGCCAGCGCGGGCAGCGCCAGCACCGCCGACTCGACGAAGAGCCCCTCTGCGGCGGGCAGCCCGAGCCGCTTCTTGGCCAGGCCGTACCCGGCGAAACTGAACGCCAGCACCAGCGCCAGGTACGGCAACCGACCGTAGTCGACGGCCAGCACGACCACCGCCAGGCCGCCGATGCCGAGCGCCGCCCACTGCGTGGCGCGCAGCCGTTCGTGCAGCACGGTGACGCCGAGCAGCATCACCACCAGCGGGTTGATGAAGTAGCCGAGGGCGGTCTCCACCACCCGGTCGGAGGTCACGCCGTAGATGTAGGCGCCCCAGTTGACCGCGATCAGCACGGCGGCGATGCCGATGCCGGCCAGCGCCCGGGGCCGGCGCAGCAGCGCCCGCAGGAAACCGATGTTGCGCATCGCACCCAGCAGCAGGGCGACGAACACCACTGACCAGACGATCCGGTGGGCCAGGATCTCCACCGACCCGGCCGGGCGCATCAGCTTCAGGTAGAGCGGGAAGAACCCCCAGAGCAGGTACGCGCCGATGCCGTAGAGGTAGCCGAGACGAAGTGGCGTCACGCCTCCACCGTAAGGGGCGAACAGCCACCCGGATCCTTGCCGGTGATCGGGCTCACCGGCTGCTCCCGCTGGTCGAGCTGCATCCAGCGGTGCGGATCGGTCAGCGGGGCGAACCCGAGCTTCGCATACACCTCGTGGGCGTCGGCGGTGGCCAGCAGGATCCGGCGTACGCCCAGGCCGGCGAGATGGTCGCGGACCGACCCGGCCAGCCAGGTGCCCAGCCCCCGACCACGCTCGGCGGGGTCGACGTAGACGTCGCAGAGCCAGGCGAAGGTGGCCCGGTCGGTGACCACCCGGGCGACCGCGACCTGCCGGCCGTCACCCGGGCGGTAGACGCCGAACGGCACCGACCCGGCGAACGCCCGCCCCACCGTCTCCCGGTCCCGCCCGATCGCCCAGTACGCGTCGGTGGAGAGCCAGTGGTGGACCAGGTCCAGGTCGATCCGGTCCGGGTCGGTGCTGAGCAGGTAGCCGTCGTCGCGGGTCAGGCAGGTCAGGGTGGACATGCCCGCGACGCTAGCCCGGCCCTCCGGCCCGATCAGCGACCAATTCCCACCCTCTGGTCGGCCCGCGTTCCGGGGCGGCCAGAGGGTGGGCCGTCCGGGTCAGTCCCGGTCCAGGACGGCTCCGAGGATCCAGGTGACGATGCCGACGAAGAGCGCGCCGAGCACCGCCTCCGGCCAGAAGCTCTCGACGTGGAAGGGCAGCCCGACCTGGTCGGCGATCCAGCTGGTGAAAAGGAACAGCAGCCCGTTGACCACCAGCGCGATCAGCCCGAGGGTCAGCAGGTAGAAGCCACAGCCGACGGTCTTGATGATCGGCTGGAGCACCGCGTTGACCACACCGAATATCACCGCGACGAGGACCAGCGTGATGACCGCCTCGCCGGCGGACGCCGTACCCAACGTGATGCCCGGGATGAGCAGCGTGGCCAGCCAGAAGGCCAGTGCCGTGCTGCCCAGCCGGATCAGCAGCCCTTTGAGGAAACCCATGGCGGGGATCGTGCCACGGACGGACCACCCGGGGAACCCACGAGACCGTCCGGGCCGCTTTCAGCGGCGGGACGGGCGGCCGATCAGCTGCGACTCGATCGGGGTGGGGGAGAGCAGCGCCCAGCGCAACGCCCGCCGGTTGACCACCGCCACCATGTCGTCCCGGATCCGGGTCAGCCACTCCGCCGAGCCACCGAGGCCCAGCGCGGCGCCCGCCACGGCGGCCTCGGTCGGGTCGAGCGGTTGCAGCACGGCCAGGTCGGCGCGGCCCAGCGCGTCGGTGTCGGCGGGAGTCAGCTCGTCGCGGACCAGCAGCGTGGTCCGCCACGGGGACCCCGGTTCCGTCTCGACGGGCGTGGGACCGGCGTCGACCACCACCAGCAGTGGGCGCAGCGGCGAACCCGGTTCGCCCACCGGGCGGCCGGGCGGGACCACCGGGATCATCGCGCCGGGGGTGCCGACGCCCCGGACGAACGGCTCCCACTCGCGCGGGCGGGCGGTCTGCACCACCACCCGGGCCCCGAGAGCCATGGCCCGCACCGCCACCAGCTGCGCCGTACGTACCCCGCCGACCAGCATCACCCGGGTGCCCTCCGGCCGGAACAGCCGGACGGTCACCGCGCCGCCGTGCCGGTTCGTGCCGACCATCAGCCCCGCCGCGCCGAGGGTCAGCTCCAGGCCGTCGGGCGCCGGGCCCGGACTCACCGCGCCCGCCGTCGCGAGCGGCAGCGTGCCGGCCAGCCCGTCGAGCTGCGCGCCGTCGAGGCGGTGCACCTCGCCGCCCACCTCGGCGACCAGCCGGCGTAGCGCCTGCGCCGCGATCGAGAGCTCCGCCGGGGTGGCGGCGGCCAGTCGTACGGCCAGCTCGGTCGGCGCCGACGCGGGGTCGGCGCCGACCCACGGCCCGACGCCGAGCGCGACCGTCGTCGCCGTCGCGGGCAGCGCGAGCAACCGGCCCACCAGGCGCCGACCGGCGTCGGTGTCCGCGTCGGGCCAGCGGCTCAGCCGGAAGGTGGTCTGGAGCAGGTCGCCCGCCCGGACCGCCTGCCAGGACTCCTGCGCGGGGTGGTCGTCGTGGTGGGCCAGCTCCGCCAGCACCCGCAGCGTCGCGTGCTCGCCCAACGGGCGGGCGGCGACGGGCCCGATCCGGCGGATGATCCGACGCACCGTCCCGGAGAGCGCCCGCCGCAGCTCTTCTGCCGTCCAGCCCTCGACGCGCAGCACCCGGACGGCGAGCACGACCCGTTCCCGGCCGGCGAGTCGCCCGTCGGTCAGCTGCCGGTACGAGGTGCCGACGGTGCCGCCACCCGCGCCGACAGTCGGCGCCGGTGAGCCCGTCAGCAGGAGCTGGAGCCGGACCGGGGGACCATCCGGCGCGGCGGCCGGCAGTAGCGACGCCGGGACCGGCAGCGCGCGGGGAGCATCGCCGAGCAGGTCGGCCGGGTCGCCGATCTCCAGCAGGGCGACCATGCCCGCGGCGTCGTCCAGCACGGCGGCCGGCGTACCGGCCAGTTCGGCGGGGCGGACGACCGCGCCCGGGTCGACCAGATCCAGCAGGGCCGCCGGGCCGGCGGCCGGGGGCAGGGCGCGGCGGCGCGTGGCGTAGCTGAGGCCGGTGGTCAGCCACTCGAAGAGCCACCGCCCCCGCAGCCGCACCCACGCCACGGGCAGCAGCAGCGCGGCCACCCCCACGGCGGCCAGGGTCGCCAGCACGCCGCCGCCGACGGCCGCGACCACAGCGGCCACCGCCACCTGCGTGGCGACGACCTGACCGGCCCGGACACCGGCGCCGCCCCGCCGAGCGGCCGGGATCCACTGTGGCGGCACGGCGATCCGGGGCGCCGGGGTGCCTGTTGCGCGGCCGGCGGGGCCGGTCGGGGCCGGCGCGAGGGCCGCGGCGGGTGGGCCGGGATCGTGGCCCGGGATCGGCCGGTGCGGGTCCGCCCCGGTGGTCACCGTCACCGCGCCTCCTCGACCGGTCACTCGCCGCGACATCGACGCCGCCCATCGTAAGGGGCGAGCCGGGTGGGATGGGGACCGTGGTCGTCCACAGGGGACCGCTCCGGGGTAGCAGAACCGCGACCGGGCCGCTACCGTCAGCGACGAGTTCTGCTGACCCCGCGCCCGCCGTGCTCGACATCCGGGCGGCGCGAGCGACACGCCCGACGAGTGGGCGCGCCGACGGCCAGCCACGACCGATGAGACGAGGTGACGTCCCGGGTGTCCCAGACCCAGGCAGAAGCAGCGGTGATGCAGCAGACCGCCGCGAAGTTCGAGCAGGTCGACCAGTCCCTGCAATCCATGCTGAGCAGCCTGATGGCCGAGTTGGAGGTGTTGCAGCAGGCCTGGCGCGGGGCGGGCGGGCGCTCGTTCGAGCAGGTGAAGCAGCAGTGGGCACAGGACCAGGCGGCGTTGCAGCGGGCGCTGCGGGAGACCGCCGGTGCCATCCGCTCGGCCGGCCAGCAGTACGACGTCTCGGACACCGAGGCCGCCAGCCGGGTGTCCACCACCAACCGCGGCGGCATCCAGCTGCCGCTCTGACCCGGTCTCGGGGGAGGAAACATCCGATGGACCACGGTGTACTGGTCGTCAACTTCGCTGCCCTGCAACAGGCGGGCGCGGACATCCAGAAGGCGCTGAACGCGCTCGACTCGCAGCTCGGGCAGCTCGAACGGGACGCCGCCCCGCTCGTGGCCAGCTGGTCCGGCGAGGCCCGACAGGCATACGAGCAGCGGCAGGGCCGCTGGCGTTCGGCCTCGCAGGACCTCCAGGCCATGCTGCGCGACATCAAGCTCGCGGTGAACGACTCCGCTACCGACTACCTCGACACGGAGAAGAAGAACGTCGGCCTGTTCCAGTGAGCCCCGCCCGGTGGTGGCGTCGACCTGACCGGTCGGCGCCACCACCGGCGTCCGGGCCGGGCCGCGAGCGGTGCGACCGGGCCAGGCGGCTCGACAGGCGGTGACCGGTCCGGTGACCGGCGGCCCGTCAGGCGGGAACCGGGTCGATGGGCGGCCCCTCAGGCGGGGATCGGGCCGGCAGCCGGTCAGGCGGGATCGGCCGGCTTCCAGCGGCGGCGGGCGCCGCCCGGCACGACGAGCGCCAACAACGCCGCCAGGGCCACCACCGCTCCGCTGACCCCCGCCACCAGCAGCGCCCGGTCCTGGGCCGTCGCCCGGCGGGCACGCTGCGCCACCAGGCCCGGATCGGCCCTGTCGTCGGCGAGCGCGGCAACCTGACGCGCCCGCTCCGGTGCCCCGCCCCCGGTCTCGGTGACCGCCCGGTACGGGTTGAGCACCCCCGCGCCGTACCCGCCACCCCGGCCGGCGCCCGGGGCCGGATCGGCGGTCGCCACGATCCGCTGCGTTACCTGCGCCGCGGTCAACTCCGGCCGGTACTGGCGCAGCAGCGCGGCGGTGGCCGCCACGAAGGGCGCCGCATAGCTGGTGCCCTCGGCCCGGTGGTGACCCTGACCGGGGGCGGCCATCAGCACGTCGCTGCCCGGGGCGACCAGGTCGACGTACGGGCCGGTCTGGGAGAACTGGGCACGAGCCCCGTCCGCCCCGATCGCGCCCACCCCGAGCACCCCGTCGTACGCGGCCGGGTAGGGCCGGGGATCGCCGGCGTCGTGCAGGTTTCCAGCGGCGGCCACCACGACCACGTCCCGGTCGACCGCGTAGCCGATCGCGGCCCGCACCGCCGGATCGTCCGCGTACAGGACGACGGAGAGGTTGAGGACGTCGGCGTCGTGGTCGACGGCCCAGCGGACGGCGCGGGCGAAGTCCTCGGCGCTGACCGTACGCCCCGACTCGCGTCCCTCGACCACCTGCTGCTCGCTGACCCGTACCGGCAGGATCCGGGTCCCCGGGGCCAGCCCACGGAACGCCACCCCGTCGCGGGGAGCGGCGGCGATGATGCTCGCCACACCGGTGCCGTGGCCGGCGCAGTCCCGGCTGCCGTCGCCGCCGGGGTCGAGCAGGTCGGTGCCGTCGAGCACCCGGCCGGCCAACTGCGGGTGCCGCCGGTCCACCCCCGAGTCGATCACCGCGACCGTCACGCCGGCCCCGGTGGCGAGTGGGGTCAGCCGTTCCGGGGCGTACCGCTGCTGGGGCCAGGGGGGTGCGGACACCGGCCGGACCGGGGCGAGGGGCGAGGCGCAGCCGGGAGCCGCGCGTACGAACGTCGACGCGGACGCGGACCGTCCGGCGGGGACCGGGCCGGGGGTGGGTTCGGCCGGATGGTCGGCGACCGCGGGGCCGGCCGGAACGGCGGTCAGCAACGCCGTCGTGAGAGCGGCGAGAAGTGGGCGCGCGGGGGACCGGGACATCGACCGCCTCCGTATCGTGTCGACTCCGGAACGGGATGTTAGCGCCTTCGGCGGCACCCGGCGCACCGCTGCCAGCCAGCGATTGTGATCTTGCCTTGACCTTGTAGGTTGTACGCGATACCTATGGCCTGTTCGCGGGAGAAGGGGGTGGCCGTGACCGAGTGGGAGCCGGCCACCGACGCCGAAGCGGCGATGCGGGACGCGCTGCGCGCCAACGACCAACAGCTCTACTTCCGCGTCCTGGCCCGGACCGAGCTGTTGCTGCCGATCTCCGCCGAGGCGCTCGCGGGGACGGCACCGGTGGGCTGGGGCACCTGGAGCACCGGTGGCCGCACCCACGTGCTGGCGTTCACCTCCAGCTCCGCCGTCCGCGCCTGCCTCGGCGAGAACGAGAGCGCCGTCCGGCGCATCACGTACACCGACCTGGCCGACGGCTGGCCCAACCACGAGTGGTGGCTGGCGGTGAACCCCGGCCTGCCCGTCGAGGGCTACCTGCCGGCCTGGTTCGTCGCCCAGCTCTCCCGGGGCGACGTCCGGCTGCCCGGCCGCACCATGGGGGCGCGGGCGCGGTTGGAGCGGGTGGAGACGGCCGCCAGGGCGCGGGCCCAGGCTGCCGGTCAGGACCTGCCGGGCGGGCCGGACACCGGGCCGACCACCGGCGTGGCCCGGTTTGACGGCACGCTCCGGCCCGAGCCCACGGCCGTGTCGTCCACCGGCCGTGCCTCCGCACCCGCCCGACCCGGGCTGCCGGCGGAGTCGTCCCGCACGTCCGTCACGCCGGCGTTCCCGCCGGGCCAGCCGGATCCGCGCAGCGGCGCTCCGACGGCTGGCGGCCCTGCGGGGTTCGACGCCGGGTCGGCACCCGACCGGCTTCCGCCGCCGCGTTCCGCGCCGCTGACCGAGCGACCGAGGGGCCTGCCGACGCCCGACGCCCAGCCCACGCCGTCGACCAACGGCCGCCCCGCCGGGGAGGCCCCGGAGCGGACGAACCGGTCGTTCTTCGAACCGGCGTCCGGTCGTGCGGCGGCCTATCGGCAGGAGGCGCTGCGCTCCGGCGAGCGGGCCGCTCCGCCGCCCCGCCTCGGGTCCGGCAGTCAGCCGTTCCCCCGCCGCCGGCCGCTCGTGGAACCAGTGCCGCAGGAGCCGACCCACCCGATCCCGAGCGCCCCGACCGGCGGGGAGCCGACTCGGGCTTTCGCGGTGTCCGACGCGGAACCGACCCGTGCGTTCGCGGTGTCCGACGCGGAGCCGACTCGGGCTTTCGCGGTGTCCGACGCGGAGCCGACTCGGGCTTTCGCGGTGTCCGACGGGGAATCGACCCGGGCGTTCGCGGTGCCCGGCGCGGAGGCCACCCAGGTGTTGCCGCCGCGTGGGCCCGACGAGGACGCCACCCGGGACCTTCGGGCCCGCGCCCCGGAGCCCGGGCCGTCACCAACGTACGGCGGGCGTCGACCGGAGCAGCCCGAGGACGCCACCCAGGCGCTGCCACACCAGCGGCCCACCCCCGAGCCGGTCGGTGCCGAACCGGTGGCGGACGCCTCGGGTGCGGAGCCGGTGTCCGCGCCTCCCGCCCCCCGGCGCGGATACACGCCGATCGTCATCGAGGGCACCGTCATAGAGTCGCGGGACCTCGCCGGGCCGCCCGCCGCCGAGCCCGGTTCGGCAGCCGACGAGACCGTCTCGCTGTTCGAGCCGGTCCGGCGTCGGCGGGAGTCGGTGGCCGCGTCGGCCGTCCCGGCCGATGTCGCGCCCGCGCCGGCCGCGCCCGGCGTCACGCCCGAGACCGGACACCCGACCGCGCCCGTCGACCCGGTGTGGCCCGGCGAGCCGGCGGCGACCGGAGAGGTGCCCGTTCCCGCCGATCCGGCGTGGTCCGGGGAGGAGCCCACCCTCGCCGACCCGGCGTGGTCCGGTGCCCCGATGGGGCAGCGGGAGCCGGCGAGCGTCGCCGTGCCCGGGGCCGCGCCGGCGCCGGATGGTGCGGCCCGGGAGGAGACCGCGCCAGCGGCGACGGCGTCGACCGATGCCGGCGACTCCGATGTCGAGCCGATCGCGCCGACGGAGGACCACGGGTCGGTCGCCGACGTACCGACGACGGAGGCCGAGATCGGGCGGGTCGTCGGGGACCTGTCGCCCGATGCCGGGCCGGCCGGCTTCCAGCCGGCCAACGAGGTCGAGGAGAATCTGCTGGATGCCGCCGGCGCCGGCAGCACCGACACCTTTCTGTCCACCCTGCTGCTGGCCCGCGTGCTGTTGCCGGTGGCGGCCGAATCCGCGCCGGGCAGCCGGCCCGGCGAGCCCGGCTTCGTCTGGCGTACGGAGGAACTGGACGGCGAGACGTTCGTCGTGGTGCACACCTCGCCGGAGCGGCTCGCCGACCACACCGACGCGACGGTCGAGACCATCGAGGTCAGGTTCGTCCAGCTGATCCGTCGCTGGCCGGACGAGTGCTGGTCGTTCGCGGTCAACCCGGGCACTCCGGTCGGGGCGAAGCTGCCCGGCGAGCAGATCGTCGGGCTGGCCAACTGGGCGGCCGAGGTGGGGCTCGGTGACGACGCCGAGACCGAGCTGCCCGCCGCCGAGGAACCGGTCAGCCGCCCCCGCTACGACCCACCCGCGCCCGACCCCGCACGGCCGACCGTGATGCAGAAGGCGGTCGCCCCCAGCCAGCTCGCGTACTACCTGGAACGGGGCTACGACCGGGTCTCCGGCTTCGTGCACCGGGCCGGCGAGCTGGCCCACCTCACCAGCCCGGCCGAGCTGCACGACGCGCTCGGCCTGGGCTACCCGGACTCCCCCTTCGCACGCGACGCCGGGGACATCTACGTGCTGCGCTGGCCGGCACACCGGCCCAGCCTCTACCGGATCCCGTACGGCGGGCAGAACGAGGCCGCCATGCGGGCCATGGAGGGCTGGGTCATCGAGCGCCCGCCGTTCCGGGGCAACGGGTTCGCGCCGGGTGAGAGCAGCGACGTGGTGGCGGAGTTCAAGGTGGACAGCGCCCGGCTGCCGCACGGCGCGCAGCTGTGGCGGATCGGCGCGGACGGCACCGAGCGGGTGGTCGCCATTCTCGACACGGACGCGCTGCGGTGGCGACAGGTCGGTGAGCAGTGACGCGCGACGGCTACGTGGCCCGCTGGCAGGGCCGGGAATACCAGGCGAGCCCGGACGGCGACGACGTCCGGCTCTACCAGCCGGAGGCGGGCGAGGGCTTCGAGGAGGTCCGTCCCGGCCGGTACGTCCGGGTGCTGCCGGCCACCGAGGTCGACGACCTGGCGTACGTGCGGACCACCTGCACCTGGCAGGGGCAGCCGTTCATCGTTCTCGGCGAGCACGACGGCTGGCTTCGGGTGGAGTACACCGGCGGGCGCTGGCCGGTGGCCCGGGCGATGGGGCTGGAGGTTTTCGACTTCGGCGTCTACCAGGGCTGGGCGCCCGCCGCCGAGGTGGCCGACCTGCGCGAGCAGCGGGTCTGAGTCAGGACTTCGCCCAGCGCAGGATCTCGCCCAGCACCACGTCGCCGGCCTCCACGTGCGGGAAGTGCCCGATGCCGTCCAGGAGCCGCCACTCGTAGGGCGCCACCACGTACCGGCCGGAGCCCTGGGCGGTACGCGGCAGGGATGCCTCGTCCAGCGCGCCGTGCAACTGGAGGGTGGGCGTGATGAGCGGCTTCTGCATCAGCCGGACGAAGCGGTAGCCGTGCAGGCGGAGCACCGAGCGGAACGCCCAGCGGTAGCCCTCCAGGGCGCAGAACGCCGCCTGCGGGATGAGCATGGCCTCCCGGCACCGCTGCGCGTACGCCTCGAAGCCCGGACCGCCGATCCAGCGCGGCCCGCCCCAGCGGCGCAGCATCTCGTCGACGGCCGCCGCGTCGTCGCGGGTCAGCACGTGCTCGTAGCGGGGCAGCTGGAACTTCAGGGTGGGCGTGGCGGCGGCGAACTGGCCGCGCGGATCGGCGAAGATGGCGGCCCGGAGCCGGAGCGGGTGGGGAGCGCCGAGCACCACCAGCCGGCGGACCAGCGACGGGTGGAACGACGCCACCGTCCACGCGATCATGCCGCCGATGCCGGTGCCCACCACGGTGGCGGACCGTTCGCCGAGGCCCCGGATCAGCCCGGCGACGTCGGCGGCGAGCGTGTAGCCGTCGTACCCCCGGGGCGGTTTGTCGCTGGCGCCGTAGCCGCGCAGGTCGACCGCGACGGCCCGGAAACCGGCGTCGGCGACCGCCGGCAGCATCTCGTGCCAGGCCCACCAGTGCTCCGGGAAGCCGTGCAGGAAGAGCACCATCGGGCCGGTGCCGGCCTCCACGACGTGGAAGCGGCTGCCGTTGGCGCCGACGAACCGGTGCGTCCACGGCCCCTCGGTGAGGACGCAGGACTCGTCGACGGGCCCGCCACGCTGCTCGGTCATGGCAGACAGCCTAGGACCCCGACGCCGGCCGGTTCCGCGGCCGACCTGTGGGGTGGCCGGGACCGCTCGCGGCGGGGAGTTCGACGCCCGCCCAGCCGACCGTGTCGATCTTCATGATGCCGACGCCGGTGACCGGCCGGCGAAACGGGCGATGCCCGGGCAGGTGACCTGCCCGGGCATCGCGTGGTGCTGGTGGTGCGGGATCAGTGGATCAGGAGATACGGATCTTGGTGTTGAGGCCGTTCTTCTCCAGAACCTTGATCTTGGTGCCGGTGGCCGGGAGCTTGACGCCGTGGTTCGGCAGCTCCGGGAACCAGTACTGCTGGGTGTCGTCGAACAGCGGCTGCGCGGCCTGGCCACGGATGTACTGCGGCTGGCTGTTGAGGTGCAGCGTGAACGAGTCGGCCTTCTTCAGACCGAACGGCGCGTCGTAGACCTGGACGCGGGACCGCCAGGGCTGGCCGGTCAGGTTGTAGATCGGCCGCGGGTGCGCGTCGATGATCATGTTGCGACCCTCACCCGGGTGCGCGAACGTGTCGTTGTCCGCCCAGCGGGTGTTCCAGTAGGAGATCAGCAGACCCTCCTGGTACGCGTAGTTGTCCACGTAGTCCGGGCGGGTGTTCGAGTAGCCGAAGAAGTACGGGCCGGTCTTCAGGTACTTGTCGTACGAGATGTACTGCCGGGTGCCCGCGATGTAGTAGTTGTCGTACGCCTTGGTGTAGCTCGCCGCGGCGGTCTCGAAGCCACCGGCGAGCGTCCAGCCCGCGGCGCCGGACTCGGCGCCGTCGGAGAGGACGGTCTGACCGTCGGCGGTCACGGTGATCGCGTCACCGTAGAAGCCACCGTCGGAGACACCGCCGTCGGTCTGGTAGCGGAGCCGGAACTGCGCGACCTTGCCCGCCGCCACGTCCATCGGGATGGCGACGTCGACCCACTGGCCGTTGCTGCTGCCGTCCAGCGCGAAGCGGCCGGCCGAGATCTCCTTGAGCGGCTGGCCGTTGGCCGTGCCGGGCAGGGTGACCCAGGACTGCCCGCCGTCCAGCGAGGCCTCGAAGAACAGGTAGTCGTAGTCGGCCTCGATGTTGTAGCGGCCCTTCATCGACAGCGCCGCCGACGACTTCCCGGTGAAGTCCAGCGTCCGGGTCATCGTGCTGTTGAGGTCGTCCTTGTTGCCGGAGAAGAACTGCTTGGTGCCCTCGAACGGCGCACCGTGGTCGAACGTGTAGTCCCGCTGGGGGAGCACCACGACGACGCCCTGGGCCTCGTCGGTGTTGTATTCCTGCGGGCCGAGGGTCATGGTGCGCTTCTGCCCCGCGACGACCACCTCGTAGTCGAGCCAGCCGAGCTGGAGCTTGTTCCACGCGCCCAGGTCGCCACCACGGTCGCCGATGCCGGCGTCGTTCTTGGCGCCGAGCCGGCTCTGGGCCATCAGGGTCCAGTGCTCGTTGTTGTTGTCCCCACCACTGGTGACGTTGTAGTCGTCCGGCAGCCCGAGGTCGTGGGCGTACTCGTGGTAGAAGACGCTCCGGCCACCGTTCTCCGGCTGGATCGTGTAGTCACCGATCCAGAGGCCGGTGTTGCCGATCTGGGTGCCGCCGAGCGGGTTGCCGACCGGGCCGGTCGAGCCCTGGTCGGACGCGTAGGCGTACCAGCGGTGGCTCCAGATGGCGTCCTCGCCCTGGTGCGGGTCACCGTCGGCCTCGTCGCCACCGGAGTGGACGATCTGGAAGTGGTCGATGTAGCCGTCCGGCTCGTTGAAGTTGCCGTCCGAGTCGTGGTCGTACCGGTCCCACTGGTCCATCGCCGAGAGGTCGGCGGCGATCTGGGCGTCGGTGCGGCCGGCGGCCTTCTGGTCGACGACCCACTTGTTGGCGGCGTCGCGGACCAGCGCCCAGGTGTTGGTGCAGACGTTCGAGCCGCACGGGTAGCCGCCGGAGCGGCCGTAGCGGGCCTCGTTGTACTGGACCTTCACCCAGTCGGTGACGGTGCCGTCGACGCTGTAGCGACCCGAGGACTGGGCCTCGAAGTACTGCTTCACCGACTCGTCGCCCGGGTTGGTGCCGAAGTAGAGCTTGCGGAAGTAGTCGGCGTTGTAGTCCGCCTGCCACACGGTGGAGTTGTCCACTGCCCGGTTGGGCTGGGGGATCTCGTTGTGCAGCGGCCCGTCGAACCGGGTCGGACCCGCGGTGTTCGGGTTGGTGTCCTGGTCCGGGTAGCTCGGGTGCCGATCGTTGCCGAATTCGGCCAGGATGACGAAGATCCGGTCGGTCTTCTCCCGGGAGAGCTCGACGTACTGGTCCTGGGTCTGGCTGGCGGCGTTGGCCCGGGTCGAGCGGGCGGCAGCCCCCTCGGCCTGGGTCTTGCCGACCTTGACGACCGTGCTGCCGTTGACATTCTGCGGCTTGGACCGGCCGGAAAGGACGTCGCTCAGGCCCTCCTGGCGCAGGGCGCGACGCTTCTCCTCCAGCGGGTTCGGCAGGTCGTGGTCGGGGGCTGGCTCGGCGACCGACGGAGCGGCCGTCGGCAGCTTCGGCTGCGGCGCGGCGCTGGCGGACGTGCTGACCGCCAGTCCCATCGCCGTCAGCGAAAGCCCGAGCAGACCCACTGCGACTTTGCGCACGTGGTACCTCCGGTGTGAGGGAACCGGCCCAACGGGGGTACGGGCCGGGTGAGCAGTCCCACTAGTGGGACCAATGGTGAACATAGACACTCGTGTGACCGGTGGGAAGACGCATACGTCGATTTGTTGCAAAGTTTTGTTGGGAACGTTTTTCACCGTCACATCCTGGCCGTTCATCAGCCGCCGTGAGCAGCGCGAACGGCCCCCCTTGGGAAGGAAGAGACGGTTTTCGATAGGACTGATCAGGTACGCGAAAAGTGGGGCCGGTGGCGTCACCGCCACCGGCCCCACGATCGTCAGTTGCCCCGATCAGTTACGCGCGGGGGTGACATACACCGTGGCGTACGAGTTGTCCCTCGCGGCGCGCTTGACGGTGATGGTGACGCCGTAGGACACGCCCTGGTCGCCGGGGTTCCCGGTGCCCAGCACGATGGCGCCACCGCCGAGGACGACCCCGTAGTAGGACGGTGCCGGCGTACCGTCCGGGTTGGTGACCCGGGTCGTGTACGGCGCGTTGCCCTTCGACGGGATGACCACGGAGGCGTCACTGTCCCGGGCGTACGGCGAGCCGTCGCGCATCTCGATGCCCGGGTACCAGCCCTTCGCGTCCGTGAAGGACGGCACCGCCGGCTGGGCGCCGAACTTGGTGCAGTACTCGCTGTACGGCTCGTTCGCCGCCTCCAGGCACTCCGTGAAGGGGTACGTGGGCTTGAGCGAGAAGGCCGCGTTCGCGGACTGCGGGCGGCTGGGCAGGTTGTCCAGCACCGACGGGTCCTTGACGGCCGCCTCGCCCTTGCGGCGGTACGGGTCGAAGTGCGAGTCGACGATCAGCAGACCGCCCTTGGCGCCGTAGCTGGGCAGCGCGGTGAGCTGCGCCGTCGTGTGGTTGACGTCGCCCAGCGCGGTGTCCCGGTACCAGACCAGCATGCCCGGGGCGTTGTAGGCGACCCGGTCGACCTTCCACGCCTCGTGCGAGTAGATCGTGTCGTAGCCGTACTTGAGGCCCTTGTCGAAGCCGTCGAAGTTGCGCCACTCGGCCAGGTAGTAGTGCGCCTGGGTGGAGGTGCCGCTGTGGATGGTCCAGCCCTGGCCGGTGGTGTCGACGAAGGTGCCGCCGGTAGCCGTCCAGCCGTTGGCCCCGCTCTCGACGTCGTCGCTCCACGTGGTGGCGCCGCCGCCGGTCACCGAGAAGTCGTCGGCGAACCAGCCGCGCTCCGCGAACGCCTCGTCCGTGGCGTAGCGGAGCCGGACCTGCACGGTCTGCCCGGCGTACGACGACAGGTCGACGTAGTCGTGCCGCCAGCCGTTCGTGTTGCCGGTCAGGCCGTACTTCTTGTTGCCGAAGTCGACCATCCGGCCGTTCGGGTCGGCGTAGCCGTCGTTCGTGGTGACGAGGTTGCCGGCCGAGTCGTAGACCTTCTGCTCGGTCCAGGTGGTGCCGCCGTTGGTGGAGACCTCGACGAAGCCGTAGTCCCAGTCGGCCTCGATGATGAAGTTGTTCCACATCCAGAACTTCGCGTCGGCCGCCGCAGGCACGGCCACCTGGCGGGTGATCTTGACGTCCGCCCAGTCCTGGTCGGCGCCGGAGTACCACATGTTCGCGCCGCTGTGCGGCGTGGCCATCGTGATCACCTTGTTCGGCAGGTCGACCTTGATGCCGTCCTCGGTGTGCTTCGGGGTGCGCGAGGTCTGGCCAAGCTTGACGGTGCGTGGGTCCGAGCCCGGCGCGAGGGTCAGCGGGTCGGCCCAGCCGAGCACCCACTTGTCCCACAGGCCCATGTGCGTCGGCAACGCCTGGAAGATCTCACCGGAGTGCGAGCCCGAGGCCATCAGGTCCCAGAAGTCGACGTCCGAGTCGGCGTTGCCCGAGGTGTCGTAGAGGTCCGGCAGACCCAGGTCGTGGCCGAACTCGTGGGCGAAGACGCCGACGCCGGCGTCCTCCGGCTGCACGATGTAGTTCGAGACCTGGAGGTTGGTGCCGGGGATGGTGTAGCCGCCGGTGACCGTCGACGAGTGCGCCCAGACGGCGTACGTGCCCTCGGCGCCGCCGCCGCGGGACTTGCCCTGGCCGGCGTGCACCAGCACCAGGTGGTCGATCACGCCGTCCGGCTCGAAGAGGTTGCCGTCACCGTCGCGGTCGGCCTGGTCCTCGATGTCGTAGTCGGCCCACGGGAAGTTCGGGTCCATCGCGGCCAGCGCGTCGATCGCGTCGGTGGCCAGCCGGCCCGCGCCCTGCGGGTTGTCCGGGTGGCCGTTCATCGACTGCTGGCGGCCGGCGACCCAGGCGCCGGTCTCGTCCTGGAAGCAGCGCGACGCGGCGTACCAGCCCTCCGAGTGCGGAACGGTGATCCACGGGCTGGCCTGCCCGTCGACCGTGTACGCGCCCTTGGACATCTCCAGGTACATGTTGTGCATGGTGCGGCCGGTCAGGTCGATGCCCCGCCTGCCGTCCGGAGCCTTCAGGTCCTTGCGGACCCGCTCGGTGATGCCCTTCTTGGTGTAGAGCATCTTGTTGTAGTGCGTGGGCGAGAAGTCCGGCACCCACATCGAGTTGTTGTCCTTGTGCGGCAGGGCCGCCGGGTTCGGGATCTTGTTGTGCCGGGGCCCGTTCTGCACGGTGCCGGGGACACAGGTCCGGTCCTCGAAGACCGTCTGAGGGACCATGACGTTGGTGAAGTCGTCGTTGGCCTGGTCGTTGAACTCCACCAGCAGGGTCAGCAGCTTGGCGGTCTGGGTGGTCGGGGCCTTCTTGATGTGCCGCGGGCTCTTGCCCGTCTTGATCGCCTTGGCCTCGTGCTTCGCGAGCTGCTCGGCCGCGACCGGGTTGCCACGGGCGTACTTGCGGTCGTAGGCGCGGGCGTCCTCGACCGCCGGGGCGTAGACACCACCCTTGCCCTTGACCTCGCGACCGCTGCTGTCCGGCTGGACGGCGGGCTCGGCGTAGTTGATGTAGTGCTCGTTCGCCCCGATCGTGGCGCGGGCGGGGCCGGACTCGGCAACCGCCGCGCTGCCGGTCACGGTCAGTGACGTGGCGGCGAGGGCGAGGGCGGGCAGCGCGACGAGCAGACGTCGACGCGGCCCGGATTGCGGATTTCTGTTCATTCCGCTCCGTTTCTCGGGCATGGTGAGGAGGGAGGCGTCGGCGCTCCATCGATGTGACGGTCATCGAATCGTTCCGACTTGCGTGAACCTAAATCAGAACGAAGGCGAACGACAGGGGGCGACGTCTGCCTGTGTCCGTTCAGCTTCTCCCGGCTCACCCGACCGACCGATGTGACAGCGCGCACCCGCTCGGTCTACCACCCGTAAGAAACGACGATGGGTGACGATCCGCGCGGGACCGTCACCCATCGGGGCGTACGCCTGACGTCAGTCCTCGTCGGACCCCTTGCCGCCCATACCGGACGAGATCAGGTCCATCACGGACGAATCCTGGAGCGTGGTGACGTCGCCGAGTGAGCGGTTCTCCGCCACGTCGCGCAGCAGCCGGCGCATGATCTTGCCCGAGCGGGTCTTCGGCAGCTCCGGCACCAGCATGATCTGCCGGGGCTTGGCGATCGGGCCGAGCGTCTTCGCCACGTGGTTGCGCAGCTCGGCGATCAGCTTCTCGCCGGCCTCGCCGGCGATGTCGGTGGTGCCGCGCGGGATGGCGAACGCGACGATGGCCTGCCCGGTGGTCGGGTCGGTCGCGCCGACCACCGCCGCCTCGGCCACCGACGGGTGGGAGACCAGCGCCGACTCCACCTCGGTGGTGGAGATGTTGTGCCCGGACACCAGCATCACGTCGTCGACGCGGCCGAGCAGCCAGACGTGCCCGTCGGCGTCCTTCTTCGCCCCGTCCCCGGCGAAGTACATGCCCTCGAACCGCGACCAGTACGTCTCGATGAACCGGTTGTCGTCGCCCCAGATGGTGCGCAGCATCGACGGCCACGGCTCGCGCAGCACCAGGTAGCCGCCGCCGCCGTTCGGCACCGACTGACCCTGGTCGTCGACCACGTCGGCGACGATTCCGGGCAGCGGGGTCATCGCGGAGCCGGGCTTGGTCGCGGTCACGCCCGGCAGCGGCGAGATCATCATCGCCCCGGTCTCGGTCTGCCACCAGGTGTCCACGATGGGCAGCTCACCCCCGCCGACGTGCTGCCGGTACCACATCCACGCCTCGGGGTTGATCGGTTCACCCACACTGCCGAGCAGCCGCAGCGAGGACAGGTCGTAGCCGGCGGGAATGTCCTCGCCCCACTTCATCATCGTGCGGATGAGCGTCGGGGCGGTGTAGAGGATGCTGACCTTGTACTTGTCGACGATCTCCCAGAACCGGCCCTTGTGCGGGGTGTCCGGGGTGCCCTCGTACATCACCTGGGTGGCGCCGTTGGAGAGCGGGCCGTAGACGATGTAGGAGTGCCCGGTCACCCAGCCGATGTCGGCGGTGCACCAGTAGACGTCGGTCTCCGGCTTCAGGTCGAAGACCGCGTGCGTCGTGTACGACGTCTGGGTCAGGTAGCCGCCGGCGGTGTGCAGGATGCCCTTCGGGCGGGCCGTCGTGCCGCTGGTGTAGAGGATGAACAGCGGGTGCTCGGCGTCGAACGGCTGCGCGACGTGCTCGGCCGGGGCGGTCTCCACCGCCTCGTGCCACCAGCGGTCCCTTCCCGACCAGGCGACCTCCTCGCCGGTGCGGCGCACCACCAGCACGTGCTCGACCGACGGGCAGTTCGCCACCGCCTCGTCCACGGTCGGCTTCAGCGCCGACGGCTTGCCCCGGCGGTAGCCGCCGTCGGCGGTGATCACCACCTTCGCGCTGGCGTCCTGGATCCGGTTGGTCAGCGCGTCGGCGGAGAAGCCGCCGAAGACCACACTGTGCGTGGCGCCGATCCGGGCGCAGGCCAGCATTGCGACCGCCGCCTCCGGGACCATCGGCAGGTAGATCGCCACCCGGTCGCCCGCGGTGACACCCAGGTCGGTCAGCGCGTTCGCCGCCTGGCAGGTCAGCCGGTGCAGGTCGGCGTACGTGATGGTGCGGGTGTCGCCCGGCTCGCCCTCCCAGTGGATGGCGACCTTGTCGCCCCCGCCGGCCTCGACGTGCCGGTCCAGGCAGTTGTACGCCACGTTGAGCTGCCCACCGACGAACCACTTCGCGAACGGCGGATTCGACCAGTCGAGCACCTGGTCCCACTGCCTCGCCCAGGCCAGCCGT
The DNA here is from genome assembly GCF_900091625.1 of Micromonospora peucetia. Classification (NCBI taxonomy): domain Bacteria; kingdom Bacillati; phylum Actinomycetota; class Actinomycetes; order Micromonosporales; family Micromonosporaceae; genus Micromonospora; species Micromonospora peucetia. Next base: position 1,661,803 of record NZ_FMIC01000002.1, on the reverse strand, counting down.
CCGGCCTGCCGCTCCCAGAACGCCAACCGGTCGGCAGCGGCCTCCGCGTACGCGTCGGCGGTGACGTTGGCGTTCGCGGCGAGCTCGGCCGGCGGCGGGAACTGGCGAGTCTCGTTCAGCAGATTGGCCAAGGCCTCGCTCATGCCGTGCTCCCTCGTCGCTCAGGTGACCTGCATCTCTCTGGGCACGAGGTTAGTCGGGGCGGCCAGCAGGGGCGACCGCCGGCCCGTCCGGCGCGCGCCGAGCGGCCCTCGCCGCGCGCCGGACGGCGCTCCGGATGCAAGGAAGAGCACCTTGTTGACGCCTTCTGTCGAGGAAGGGTCCCTTGCCAACACCAGTCACGGGGTGGCGACGGTCGCTTCCGGGCGGCTCGTCGGCGGATCGCCCCGGGCAGTCGATAGCGTGACGGGGTGACCGCAGATCCGCTCGCCCCGCTGCTCGCCCTCGCCGACATCGCCCCCGCCCTGGAGCAGGCCCGCGAGCGGTTCGACCAGGCGCTCGGGCACCGCGCGTTGCGCCGCCACGGCGGCCAGGTCGCGGCCGAGGTCAGCCTCCGGTCCGCGGTGGCCAGCGCAGCCCTTGAGGGGTACGCCCGCGAGCGCGAGGCGGTCCGTGCCGGGACGGTCACCGAAACGGTGGTGCAGGGCGCGCTGCGGGTCGCCGGGGCACTGCCGGGGCTGTCCGAGCTGTGGCCGAAGGCGCCCCGGCAGGCGCTGGCCAGGCTGCACGTGCTCGCCGCCCGCGACATCGTCGGCGAGGCCGAGCTGGGCCGGCCGGTGGCCGACCCGGTCGTCGCCGCCCGGCTGGACGGGCTGTCCGGGCTCGTCGCCGGCGGCACGAAGGTCTCGCCGCTGGTGCTGGCCGCGGTCGTCCACGGCGAACTGCTGAACCTGCGCCCCTTCGCCGGGCCGTCCGGCGTGGTGGCCCGGGGCGCCGCCCGGCTGGTGCTGCTGTCCAGCGGGCTCGACCCGCGCGGCCTGCTCGCCGTGGACGTCGGTCACCACGAGCGCGAGCCGGAGTACGTGGGCTCGGCCGGCGCCTTCGCCACCGGCACCCCGGACGGCCTGCGCTCCTGGCTGCGCCACTACCTGGCGGCGGTGGAGGTCGGCGCCGACCAGCTCACCGCCATCGGCGACGAGGTCCTCGCGGCAGCCTGACCGCCGCGCCCGGCATGGTCGTCCGGCCGCCCGTGGGCGTCGCTCGTTCCGGGTTCAGGCAGGTGCGGGGGCGGTGCGGGTGCGGCGGTGGCGGCCGTACCAGGCGATGCCGATGGCGACGCCCACGCCCACCCCCAGCGCCGCGGCGGCGACCGGGACGCCCGGGCGCTCGCGCAGTCGCCGGCCCAGCGGGATCGGGTGCCGGAACTCCAGCACCGGCCAGGAGTTCTCGACCGCGAGCCTGCGCAGCTGCCGGTCCGGGTTGACCACCGAGGGGTGGCCGACGCACTCCAGCAACGGCCGATCGCTGTACGAGTCGGAGTAGGCGTACGAGTCGGCCAGGTCGTAGCCGCGCTCGGTGGCCAGCTCACCGACCGCGTCGACCTTGCGCGGGCCGGCCGCGTAGAACTCGACCTCGCCGCTGTAGCGGCCGTCCACCACACCCATCCGGGTGGCGATGACGTCGGTGACCCCGAGCAGCACGCCGATCGGCCGGACCATCTCCTCGCCGGAGGCGGAAACCAGGACGACGTCCCGGCCGGCGGCCTGGTGCTCCTCGATGAGAGCGGCGGCCTCCGCGTACACGTAAGGGTTGATCAGCTCGTGCAGTGTCTCCGCGACGATCTGGCGAACCTGTTCCACCTGCCAGCCCTTGCAGAGCGTGGCGAGGTAGTCCCTGGTCCTGGCCATGGTCTGCTCGTCGGTGCCGCCCAGCCGGAACATCAGCTGCGCGTACGCCGACTTGACCACGTCACGCCGGGTGATCAGCCCATCCCGGTAGAACGGCCGACCGAACGCCAGGGCGCTCGACTTGGCGATGACGGTCTTGTCCAGATCGAAGAAAGCGGCACTTCGGCCCACGGCGCGAAAGTCTAGCCGGATGGTCTATGGTCGGCGGGTGCCCGGGGCTCGATGACCCCTCGGACCTGCGGGCCAGCCCCTGCCGCCTTCGCGCACCGTGACGATGGTCACACTCTGCGGATATTATTTCGCAGGGAGTGGAGGCGACACCACTCGACGTATACAGGTCCGCTCAGGCAGACTTGTCGACGCGACGAGTGTTCACATCTCGTACAACAGCAGACCCTCGGCGGTCGCACCCCCCGTGACCGCCGAGCAGGTTCGGCTCAACCCCCCCGGAGCCGAACCTCCGACGACCCCCGTCTCCCCCCGACGGGGGTCGTCCCTTTCCGTCGTGCGCGCTCCATCGCAGGTCACAGGTCGTCTCCGTCCTCGTCGAAGGTGCTCCCGGGCGGGGCTTTGCGGCCGAAGGCGGCAGTGCGCAGCAAGTCCTCGAAGGCCGGTAGGACGCGGGCCGCATAGTCGTCCGGAGCGTGCGTGTAACGATTCAGCGTCGTTGACGCCTGCTCGTGGCCCATGACCCGCTGCACCAGGTTGATCGAAGACCGTCAGGCGCAGGACGTCATGGTTGCGGGGCAGTGCCTCGTCATCGGTCCAGACAAGTCTGCGGCCCACCCGCCGTACCACGTCGCCCGGCGAGGCGGCCGCGCGCCGCCGGCAGTTGGTCGACGAGGATCGGCGGCGTCGGCACCGCCCGCACGCCGGCCCGTTCTGGAGTACGGGCCGGCGTGCGGGGGCGAGCTCCTGGATGGCAGCGACCGCTCAGCCGTGCGTGACGCCCGAACCGGACGGCGTACTGGCGGCGGGCTCGAAGATGACCCGCGACCGCAGCTGTCGGAACCCGGTCCGTTCCAGCTCTGCCAGCACCACGACCCGGTGGGCGTCCACGTCGGCCAGCACCTCTCGGGCACCGCCGGCGGCCAGTGCCCGCACCGCCTCGGCCAGCAGTTCACCTCGGACGGCTTCGTCGAACAGGCCGAGGTATGCGATGAGTGGGTAGCACGCATCCCCGGCCGTTCCGACCAGACCGACCGGCTTCCCGGCGTGAATCCCGATGCGCCAATCTCCGGCTGGGCTGTTCAGCCAGGCCAGCGGGTCGGTCGCCAGGTCCACTCCGCCGACCGCCAACGCGATCTCCTTGCCGGTGAGTATGTCCGGCTCGCTGATGCGGGCGACCATCGCGTTGATCTCCGCCGTGTCGGTGGCCGGACGGAAGGTGTAACGCCCGGCGGTCGTCGGCAGTGGTGTGCCCGTCCAGGAGCATCTCAGCCGCTCCCCGCGTTCGACCAGCCCAACAAGGCGGGCCGCCGCCATCGGTGCCTTGACCACGGCGAGTACCTCCGGCCGGCGCCGCCAGTGTGCCGGCACGGCGGCGTAGTACCTCTGGGGACCGCCGAGTGCCTCGTGGGCGGCGCGCAGCAGAGCGGCACCCACCTCCGGCTCGGCAGCCAGGTCGAACCGTTCCAGCCAGGGAGCGCCGACCGCACCCGGCGGAAGAAGCCAGGCTGCCCGGCCAATGACGCGCCCGGCTCGTAGGGCGACCCAGGTGTGCTCGGGCCGGTAGCCGCCACCGGCGATGCCGTCGGCGTAACCGACCTGACGCAGTTGAGGCAGCGGATCGGGCATTGAATCGAAAAGACTCTCCTCGCCCGCTACAAGCGGACGGATGACCAGCTCGGTCATGGGTTGATCCTCCGGAAAAGCTGACGCCCCGGCTCAGATCCGCGATGACGCCGGAACGCGGGCGAGGCGCAGAACATCGGACATTGTTCTGACCTCCCTCCGGCTCGACGGCGTGCCCGGAAACCTACTCGACGCCTGCGCCTGCCCGCAACAAGTCTTCGGCCGGGCAGCGCGGCCAAGCCGGCCGCCGGACACCTGTGCGCGGACCTGCTGGAAGGTGAGCGGCTGTCGTAGCGCAGACCGGTCCATAGCAGATCGACGGCTCTGGCGGGCGTTGTCCACAGGGCGCGCGGTTGTCCACAGGCCGGGCGGTCGGGGCAGCGACCAGGGATGGTGCCCGAGCAGGGTCTCGGCCAGTAACCCGAGCCCGACCGCTGGAGGCCGCGATGGCACCACGTACCTCCGTCCCGCCGCACCGGCGCCTGCCGCTGCTCGTCACCTCGGACGGCGAACTGCTCGACGACCTGCTCCGGCTCGCCGCAGCGGGTGGCATCGAGGTGGAACTCGCCGCCGACCCCGCCGCGGCCCGTACCCGCTGGCTGCCCGCCCCGTTGGTGCTGGTCGGCGCCGACCAGGCCCAGCCCTGCCTGCGGGCGCGGTTGCCGCAGCGGCCACGGATGGTGCTGGTCGGCAGGTCCGGGGAGCTCGATCCCGGCTGGCAGGTCGCCGAGCTGATCGGCGCGGAGCATGTGGCGACGCTGCCGGCCGCCGAGCCGTGGTTGGTCGACCGGTTCGCCGAGTGCGGGCCGGAGGGCGCCGAGCCGGGTGGCGCCCGGATCGTGGCCGTCCTGGGCGGGCGGGGCGGCGCCGGAGCGAGCATCCTGGCGGGCGGCCTCGCCGTCACCGCCGCCCGGGCCCGGCTGCGCACCCTGCTCGTCGACGCCGACCCTCTCGGCGGCGGGCTCGACCTGGTGCTCGGCTGGGAGCAGTTGGAAGGGCTGCGCTGGCCGGCACTGACCGGCGCCGACGGCCGGGTGGACGCACCGGCGCTGGTGCGGGCCCTGCCGAGCCGGGGCGACCTGGTGGTGCTCTCCTGGGACCGGGGCGACCTGCTCGCCCTCCCCGCCCAGGCGATGGCGGCCACCGTCGACGCCGCGCGGCGGGGCCGGGACTTCGTGGTGGTGGACCTTCCCCGGCAGTTGGACGACGCGGCCGTCACCGCGCTCCAGGCGGCCGACCAGGTATATCTGGTGGTCCCGGCCGAGCTGCGGGCCACCGCCTCGGCGGCGCGGGTGGTGGCGGCTGCCGCCCCGCACTGCGCCGCGATGTCGGTGATCGTGCGCGGTCCGGCACCGGGCCGGCTCTCAGCCGCGGAGGTGGCCCGGGCGCTCGGGCTGCCGCTGGCCGGCACGCTTCGCCCGGAACCGGCGCTGGCCCGTGGGCTGGAGCGGGGCGAGGCACCGGCCGCCCACGGTCGGGGGCCGCTGGCGGCGCTCTGCCAGCGGATCGTCGCCGAGCTGACCGGCACGCCGGCGGCGGGTGCGGCATGACCGGGCCGTCCGAGGGCGACACCCTGGCCGCCCGGGTGCGACAGCGCATCGCGGCTGCGGCGGCGCCGGTCACCCCTGCCGCGATCGTTTCCGCCGTACGCGCGGAGCCCACCGCCGCCGTCCTCGGCGACACCGCCGTGCTGCGGATGGCCGACCAGGTGCACGACGACCTGGTGGGAGCCGGTCCGCTCGCCCCGTTGCTGGTTGATCCGGAGGTCACCGACGTTCTGGTAAATGGTGTGCGGGTCTGGGTGGACCGGGGACGGGGCCTGCACCAGGTCGCGGTGCCGATCGGCACGGTGGACGACGTACGCCGCCTCGCGCAGCGGCTCACCGCCAGCGCCGGCCGGCGGCTCGACGACGGCTCCCCGTTCGCGGACGCCCGGCTTCCCGACGGCACCCGGCTGCACGCCGTGCTGCCGCCGGTGGCGACCGACGGGCCCTACCTGTCCCTGCGGACCTTCCGGCAGCGGCCCTTCACCCTCGACGAGTTGGTGAGCCGGGGGACGGTGCCCCGGCCGGTGGCGCCGGTGCTGTCCGCCGTGGTGGCGGCCCGGCTGGCGTACCTGGTCACCGGCGGCACCGGCTCGGGCAAGACGACGCTGCTGAACACCCTGCTCGGGCTGGTGCCGGCTACCGAGCGCATCGTTCTGGTGGAGGACGCAGCCGAACTGCACCCACGACACCCGCACGTCGTCGGATTGCAGGCGCGGACGGCCAACGTGGAGGGCTCCGGGGCGGTCGGGCTGACCGACCTGGTGCGGCAGGCCCTGCGGATGCGGCCCGACCGGCTGGTGGTCGGCGAGTGCCGGGGCGCGGAGGTGGTGGACCTGCTCGCCGCCCTGAACACCGGCCACGATGGCGGCGCCGGCACCCTGCACGCCAACGCCCCGTCGGATGTGCCGGCGCGGCTGGAGGCCCTCGGGATGCTCGGCGGGCTGCCCCGCCCCGCGCTCCACGCCCAGGTGGCCGCCGCGCTCCAGGTGCTGCTCCAGGTGCGCCGAGGCACCGAGGGGCGGGTGTTGGAGTCGGTCTGCCTGCTCCTGCCGGAAGGCCCGGACCGGCTGGTCACGGCGGTTCCCGCCTGGGTACGCGGACGTGGTCCCGACCTCGCCGCCCGGGCGCTCGCCGCACTGCTGCGGGAACGGGCCGTACCGGTGCCGCCGGTGCTGACCGAGCCGTGGCCCGGTTCGGCGGGGCCGAAGTGACCGCCCCAAACGCGTTGATGGCGCTGCTTCCGGTTCTGGCGGCCGTGCTGGTGGCCGGGGCGCTGCGCGGCAGCCGGATCCGGCGGGGCGTGCTGGCCTTCGGCGCGCGCACCGGCGCGGAGGACCCGCTCGTCGAGTGGATCGCCGAGCTGCGCCGGACACCCGGTCAGGCCCTCGACCGAAGCCGCCCGGGCCAGGCCGAACCGGCGTGCCCCCAGCCCGCCGACCGCGCGGCCGACGAATTCCGGGTACGGCACCGGCAGCCCCCGGCCGGCGACGCTCCCGTGGAACAGCGCGAGGCGGGCGGCTCTGCCCTGCGGGCGACACGGGTCGCGGTGGACGGGTCGCCCTGGCCGGCGGGGGAGAACCGTGGCGCGTCCCGACCTGCGGGACCGGGCCGGCCCGGCGACGGCGCTCCCGCTCGACTCCGGCCACCCGAGCGGCGGGACAGCCGCCGCCCCGGTGGAACGCCGGCCCCGACGGCTGCCACACCCCGGCGGCCCGGAGCGGTGACCAACCCGTCGGGCGAGGAGCAACGGTCCGGGTGGCTCCGGTCGGACGTACTCACCCGGTCGCCCCGGCGCACCCTGCTGCTCGCCGCGTCGCTCGGCGCCGGCGCCGGCATGCTGCTGGCCGGCCCGGTCGCGGCGGTGGCCGTCGGCGCCTACGGCACATTGGTCGCTCGCGCGCTGCTGCGACGGCGCACCGGCCGGTACGCCGTGCGGGCCCGGCAGCACCAACTGGACCAGCTATGCGGCCTGGCCGCGGACCTCCGGGCCGGCCTGCCGGTGCCGGTCGCCGCCGAGCGGCTCACTCCCGGGCCGCCGCAGCCCGATGGTGAGTTCTCGGGCGCCAACGCGGCGGCCGGCGCCGAGCGGGGCGGGGCCGGGCGACTCGATGCACTGGCCCGGGCGGCCGTACGCCTCGCCGACCAGACGGGCGCACCGTTGGCCGAGCTGCTGGAGCGGATCGAGGCGGATGCCCGCTCGAGCGACCGGGGGTTGGCTGCGGCGGACGCCCAGGCAGCCGGGGCGCGGGCCACCGCCCTGCTGCTCGCCGCCCTGCCGCTCGGCGGTATCGGGCTCGGCTACGGCATCGGCGTCGACCCGGTGGCGGTGCTGCTGCACACCCCCGTCGGTGGTGCGTGCGCGGTCGTCGCCATCGCCCTCCAGGTCGCGGGGCTGTTCTGGGCCGAGCGGCTCGGTGCGACGCCGGGCCGGGTGAACTGATGCCCCGGGCAGTGCTGGCAGCGGGCCTGGTGGTGACGGTCGCCCTGCTCGCCGCGATGCTCGTGGCGGGCCGGCGGCCCCTGCGTCGGCTGCGTGCGCTGCGCGGGGCGCCGATCGGCGTACGCCCGGCCACCTCGCCCCGCCGCCGGGGCGGTCCCGAGGACGACGCGACGGACGGCCGGCGGCGGCCGGACACCATCCGCGTCGCCGCCGGTCTGGGTGGGGTCGCCGTGGCCGTCGTCGTCGGCGGCTGGCCCGGTGCGGTGGTGGCCCTGCCGGCGGCGGTGCTGCTCGACCGGCTGCTCCGCCGGATCGAGCCGCCGGCGGTGCGTAACCGGCGGTTGCGGGAGGCAGCCGATCTGCCACTCGCTGCCGACCTGCTGGCGGCGACGATGCGGGCGGGAGCGCCGGTCGACAGGTCGATCCAGGCCGTGGCGGAGGCGCTCGACGGGCCGCTCGCCGACCGGCTCGCCCGGGTCGGCCGGTTACTGCGGCTCGGTGGGGGCCCCGAAGAGGCGTGGGCCCCGCTCGCGGCGGTGCCGGGGGCCGAACGGTTGACGGCCGCCGTGCTGCGCAGCGCGAACAGCGGAGCCGCGCTGGCCGGCGCGCTGACCCGACTCGCCGACGACCTGCGCGCCGACCGGTCCACGGCTGCGGAGGCGGCTGCCCGCCGCGCCGGCGTGCTCATCGTGCTGCCGCTGGGGCTCTGCTTCCTGCCGGCCTTCATTCTCGCCGGCCTGGTGCCGGTGATCGTCGCCGTCCTCGGCGACGTGCTCTGACCCGCTTCGAGAAGGGACGAGAACGTGCGCAAACTGTTGGCCCGCCTGCGCGGGGACGCCGGGATGAACACCGCCGAGTACGCCGTCGGCACGCTCGCCGCGGTCGCCTTCGCCGGGATCCTGCTGAAGGTGCTGACGTCGGGCAACGTGCAGTCCGCGTTGACCGCCGTCATCGACCGGGCACTGAAGTGACCCGGCGCCGGTCGGCCGGCCGTGACCGGGGTTCCTTCACTGCCGAACTGGCAGCCGGCCTGCCGGCGCTCCTGCTGCTCCTGTTCGCCGGCCTGTCGGCGGTCAACGCCGTCGGCACGAGGGCGGGCTGCCTGCACGCGGCCCGGGAGGCGGCGCTGGCCGCCTCCCGGGGTGCCGACGGGGCGACCGCCGCTGCCGCCGCGATCCCGGCGGGCGCCGAGGTGACCGTCACCTTCGACGGTCAGCGGGTCGTCGCCACCGTCCGCGCACCCGTACGCGCGCTCGGCTCCCGGCTGCCCCGGATCTCCGTCACCGCGACGGCGGTCGCCGCCCTGGAGCCCGGGGTCGCGGGGCCCGCCACCCCGGCCCCCGGGGCTGCGGAGGACGGACCGTGAGCGGGCGCCCCGAGGGGCGGGCGGAAGCGCGGGGCAGCGCGGCGGCCGGGCGGAGAGATGTTGAAAGCGCGGTGCGCCGCGCGGGGGAGCGTGGTGGGGCGACCGTCTGCGTGCTCGCCGTGGGGTTGGCGTTCGTCCTGGTCGGGTTGTTCGGCGCCGCCGTCGGCACGGCCCGGGAGGCCCGGCAACAGGCCCGGGTGGCGGCGGACTTCGGAGCGCTGGCCGGTGCCGGCGGGGTCCTGCTGGGTGAGCCGGCCGCCTGCGGGCGGGCTGCCGAGATCGCCGCCGCCAACGGTGGACGGCTGCTTGCCTGCCGGCTCGACGGCCTCGACGTCCTGGTGACCGCGGAGGTTGCCGTCACCCCGCTGCCCGGCCTGGCGCGGGTCGCGACGGCCAGCGCCCGCGCCGGCCCGGTACGCGGCTGAGTGGGGAGCCGATTGTGGCTGGTATCGCTCTTCGAGGTGTGGAATCCAAGGTCCCTGACACGATCGCGGCTCCCACAGCGGATCGGCGGTCAGATCGCTGTTCCAGGCGGGGACTTGAGTAGCGACGACGCCTCGACGGGATAGCCGCCACGCCCGCCTCGGAGCGCACTCGCCGCGATACGGATCAGATCGATGTTGACGCCGGCAGCGCCACTCGGGTCGTGCACCTTCAGCTTCACGTCAAGGCTCACCGCCGTCCCACCCCAACCCTGCGCCTCGATGTTGAGGTGCGCCACCTTCTGTGACTTGAGATGCGACAGGTAACCGAGCGGAGCCAGTTGGACCTTGTCAGCCGCCGTCAGTGCGTTGAGCTTGGACTGCTTCTTGGTGTTGGGGTTCTCGACGAGGTTACGGAAGTCTTCCGTGCCTCCCAGATTGACCTGGTAGGAGCTGACCAGGGTGACACCCCGCTCCTCAAGCAACCGCAGCAACGTGTTGTGCACCACCGAGGTGCCAAACTGGCTGGCCAGGTCATCACCGAGCAACGGCAGGCCGGCCGCCTCGAATCGAGTCATCCAGATCGGATCGCGGGCTATCGCGTCGGACGTGGTGTTGATGAAGGCGACACCGGCTTCGCAGGCGGCTTCGGCGTAGGCCCGGGCCGTCTCCGGTCGGCCGCTCGGTGCCGAATAGAGCAACACCTCCGCCCCTGCCAGCGCCGCTGCCACCCGATCCACCTCATTCCCGTCGACAAGGCCCCTGGTCACGGAGACATTCGCCTTCGGGAGATCGCAGTCGAGACGAGGAAAGTTGTTCGGCGGCATGAAGATCGCTTCGGTCAGGTCCTTGCCGATCTTCTGCTCGGATATGGCGAAAGCCGCGACGAAGTCGATGTCACCAACCCCGAGGCCATCGATCATCGGACTGCGAATGCCCGACAGGCTGCCGGTCTGGCGGTAGAAAGCAATCCCCTGCACCAGCGCTGATGTGTTGTTACCAGCACCCGCAACCGCAACTCTCACCCGTTCGACCATGGGCGCGAGACTACTTCACGTCAATCCGGGCAGGAGGCGGCGCGCGCATTCACGGATAGGCGTCCGCGATTGCCACAAACCCGTCCAGCCGTGATCAGCGCTGGGCGTGCGGCGGGCCGGGCCGGGGCGACGGGAGTCGACACCCCGACCCGGGCGGATCAGCGTCCCTGGAGGGCGTCGAGGCCGATGGCCATCGCGATCACGAGGCGGCGGTCGACCTGCGGGTGCTGGATCTCGACGACATACCGGTCGCGCAGGCCCCACTTCTTGATGACGGAGAAGACCGGCTGGCCGCCCGCGACGAAGTCGAAGTGGTACGGCAGCCAGGACAGCGAGTCGACGAACCGGCGCAGCAGCGCCACCGGCATGCTGCGCTCCTGGCCGGTGACCTGCGGCAGGCCGGCCTGCTCGACGTGCCAGGTGGACCGCAGCAGGGACTGGGCGAAGTCCTTGCGGAACAGGCCGATCGGGGTGCCGGCGTGGTCGGTCACGTCGTACGTGGCGCCGATGTCGAGGCGCTGGCGGGCCTTGAACCCGAGCAGTGGCTGCTGCTTCGAGTCGTCGGTGTAGATCGTCACCTGCTCCTTGAAGGCGAGCCGCTTCTGCTGGGCGAACGCCAGCAGCCCGGCTTCGGAGCCGTCCGGTGCGACGGCGTGGACCTCGTACTGGTTGACCATCATCCGGATCCGCTGCCGGATGTGGAACTGCTGCTGGGCCTGCAAGTTGTCGGGGTGCATGAGATCTCCTTCGAGGGGTCGCCGGAGTGTCGCACAGCTTCAACCACGCCGCAGACAGGCCGTGCGCCCCTCCCCCGGTAGGCCACGCGGCCCCGCCCACCACGAACGGGGCGGTTCCGAGCCGAGACGCCACCCGCCCAGGCCCGGCTGTCCGGTCCGCTGGTTGTGCCGGACCGGACCGGTGGTGCGGTCTGCCGGTTGTGCCGGACTGGACCGGTGGTGCGGATCGGACCGGGCGGTGCCGGCCGGGCCGCTGGTACGGGCCGGGCCGGTGCCGATGGACCGGACCGGCCACGCGTCTCGTTTCCGGCTATCCGCGACCTGTCGCCCCGCGCGTTCGTCAACTCCGTCACCGAACGCCCCTGACCGAGCCCGCCCTCAGAGGCCCGCTCGGCGCGGGGCGTGAGTGGAACAGCACGGGTGTCTCCCCGCCCGTGGTGTTCCACGGGTCACCGGCTCCCGTCGACGGTCGCCTTGAGCGCCCATGTGTTGAGGACCTGGTGAATGCCGCGCAGCCGCTCGTTGATCTGCTCCAGACGTTCGGCCTGCGCCAGGGTGGCCAGCGCGGAACCCAGGGCGATCTGCTGGTCGGGGGTGAGCTTCTCCTGGTCGATCGTGTAGAGCAGGTCGACGGTCTCGGCGATGGTGTCGGCCACGACTCCTCCTTCGGCGGGAAGGACGGCTAGGTGATTCAAGAGCGCTGATGGAAGCGCTCCCATGCCGTCACTTGCCCCAATCGGAGCGGTTCTATGCCTGCTTTCCGCCGCCCAGGACGAGGTCGGCACCCGAACCTGTCCCTACCGTCCGGGCCGGCCCACCGTCCGAACCACCGGACGGGCCGCCGTCCGGGCTGCCGGGCGAGCGGGGTGCCGGTACGGCGTCGGGCAGGTTGGCGAGCACCACGTCCAGCACCCGGACCGCGTCCGGCTTGGAGAGCGGGTTGTTGCCGTTGCCGCACTTCGGGGACTGCACGCAGGACGGGCAGCCCGCCTCGCAGCCGCACTCCGCGATCGCGTCCCGGGTGGCGCGCAGCCAGGCCGCCGCCGTCCCGTACGCACGCTCGGCGAAACCAGCCCCGCCCGGGTGCCCGTCGTAGACGAAGACCGTCGGGGCCTCGGTGTCCGGGTGAACCGCCGTGGAGAGCCCGCCGATGTCCCAGCGGTCACAGGTGGCGGTGAGCGGCAGCAGGCCGATCGCGGCGTGCTCGGCGGCGTGCAGCGCGCCCGGCACATCGGCGGGCTGCACGCCGGCAGTGGTCAGGGACTGCGGTGACAGGGTGAACCAGACCGCGACCGTGCGCAGTTCCCGGGCCGGCAGGTCCAGCGGGCGGGTGTCGATGACCTCGCCGGTGGCGATCCGCCGCCGCTGGTACGACACCACCTGGCTGGTCACGTCGACCTCGCCGAGGAAGAGCCCGACGGGCCCGGCGTCCACGTACGAGCGGACCGACACCACCGACAGCGAGGTGACGTCGCGGGCGTGGGTGGACCAGTCCGGCTCCTCGGGGTGCACCAGCGCGCACCCGTCGGCCAGGTCGAGCGAGTCGACCACGTACGAGACGCCCTGGTGCAGGTAGACCGCGCCGGGGTGGAGCAGGAAGTGCGACGAGCCGCCGTCAACGGTGCCGAGCAGCCGCCCGGTCGCAGCCTCGACCACACATACCGGCGCCCCGCCCTCGCCGCGCAGGTCCACCTGTGGTCGTTCCCGGTGCCGCCAGTACCAGCCGGTCGGCCGCTGTCGCAGCGCCCCCGCGGCCACCAGTTGGTCCACCGCCTCCTTCGCCCCGTCGCCGAAGAGTGCCAGGTCGGCCGGGGTCAGCGGTGCCTCGACCGCCGCGCAGGCGAGCTGTGGGGCCAGCACGTACGGGTTGGCCGGGTCGAGCACGGTCGCCTCCACCGGGCGCCCGAACAGCGCCTCGGGGTGGTGCACGAGATAGGTGTCGAGCGGATCGTCCCGGGCGACCAGCACGGCGAGCGCCTCCTGCCCGGAGCGCCCCGCCCGCCCGGCCTGCTGCCACAGCGAGGCCCGGGTGCCCGGGTATCCGCAGATCAGCACCGCGTCGAGGCCGATCAGGTCGACGCCCAGTTCCAGCGCGTTGGTCGAGGCGAGGCCGAGCAGGTCGCCGTGCAGCAGTGCCCGTTCCAGCTCGCGTCGCTCCTCGCGCAGGTAGCCGGCCCGGTAGGCGGCCACCCGGTCGCCGAGCCCGGGCACCGCCTCGTCGAGCGACCGGCGGGCGTTCGCCGCGACCACCTCCGCGCCGCGTCGGGAGCGCACGAAGGCCAGCGTGCGTACCCCCTCGGCGACCGTGTCGGCGAGCAGGTCGGCCGTCTCCCGCAGCGCCGACCGGCGGACCTGGGTTAGGTCGGCCTGCTGGTCCGCGGCGGAGTCCGGCGGCAGCAGCGGCGGCTCCCAGAGCGCGAACGTCACCCCGCCGCGCGGCGAGGTGTCCTCGGTGACGGCGGCCACGGGCAGCCCGGTGAGTCGCCCGGCTGCCGTCGCCGGGTCGCCGGACGTGGCCGAGGCCAGCACGAAGACGGGGGTACTCCGGAACCGGGCGCACTGCCGCCGCAGCCGGCGCAGCACGTGTGCGACGTGCGAGCCGAAGACCCCCCGGTAGGTGTGGCACTCGTCGATCACCACATATGTGAGCCGGCGCAGGAAACCGGACCACTGGGCGTGCCCGGGCAGGATGCCGTGGTGCAGCATGTCGGGGTTGGTCAGCACGAACCGGGAGTGCCGCCGGATCCACTCCCGTTCGGCGCGCGGGGTGTCCCCGTCGTAGCAGGCGGGGCGTACGCCCTCCAGTTCGAGCGCGGCGACGGCGCGCAACTGGTCGGCGGCGAGCGCCTTCGTCGGCGCCAGATAGAGCACGGTGGCCCGGGGGTCGGCGAGCAGGGTGGCCAGCGCGGGAAGCTGGTAGGCCAGGGACTTGCCGGACGCGGTGCCGGTGGCCACCACCACGTGCTGGCCGTCGTACGCCAGGGTGGCGGCCTCCGCCTGGTGCCGCCAGGGCGCGACCACGCCGCGCCGGGCGAACGCCGCGCGCAGTTCCTCCGGCGCCCAGTCCGGCCACGGGGCGGGCTCGCCGGCTCGCGCCGGCACCCGCTCGACGTGGGTGACCGGGTCGGCGCCGGTGCGGGTGCGCAGCCGGCCCAGCAGGTCGGCCGGCGTTCGCCCGGTGCCGGTACCTGCGGATCCGGTGGCTGCGGACGACGACTTCAGGTCGTGGCGCGGCGGCAGACGTGCCGAGCTGAAGCTGTCGGAGGTCACGTTTCGCACTTTCGCACTGGTGTTCGGAGATGAAAAGCCGGGGGTCGGGGTAAGAGGAGGCCTCCGCTGGCGAGCAGAGCCGTCGTCCGGCGGGATGGTTAGATGCCCAGGAGAGTTTACGGCTCTTGCGAGGGGAGGACCGATGGAGCTGTCGCTGGCGACCCGCACCGTGGGCGAGCACACGGTGCTCGAAGTCGGTGGTGAGGTGGATGTCTACACCGCCCCCCGGCTGCGGGAGCGGCTCCTTGAGTTGGTCGACGGTGGTGCCCGCCACGTCGTGGTCGACCTGGGCCGGGTGGACTTCCTCGACTCCACCGGGCTGGGCGTGCTGGTCGGCGCGCTCAAGCGGCTGCGCGCGGCCGGCGGCTCGTTCGCGCTGGTCTGCGACAAGGAACCGCTGCTCAAGATCTTCCGGATCACCGCACTCGACCAGGTCTTCCCGCTGCATCCCACGGTCGACGCGGCGATCGGCGCCGGCCCGGCCGGCGCTGGCGCCTGATGGCCACGGTCAAGCTCTCCTTCTCGCCGGCCCCGGTGCACGTGCGCACCGCGCGTCTGGTCGGCGTGGCGGTCGCCCGGCGGGCCGGGGTCCGCGAGGAACTGCTCGACGAGGTGCGGCTGGCCATCGGCGAGGCGTGCACCCGCGCGGTCGCCCTGCACCGCCAGTACGGCGTGCCCGAGCCGGTGCTCGTCGAGATGTCCGACACGGGGGCGTACGCGGTGCGCGTCGTCGACCGCGCGCCGATCGAGGCCGGTCTCGGCCTGGCCGCGTTGAACGCCGACCAGCTCGCCAACGAGTCGCTCGACGAGGACGACCTCACCACCGGCGTCGGCTTCGCGCTGCTGGCCGGTTTCGTCGAGGATCTCCAGGTCCGCCCGGTCGACGAGGGCGTCGGCACCGAGGTGCGGATGGTCTGGCCCGTCGGCCGTTGAGCTGATCTTCCACCGCCCCGCTGAGGGCGTCGTACGTCGTGAGAGGCCGTGTCCCGCCGGGGCGCGGCCCCTTTGCCATGGACGGACTCCTATATCAGATTTTTCCTCATAACACAGCGACGAAGATCATCGAGATGCGGCGCCCCCTCGGTGTGACCTCCAACACTGTGGAGGGCTACAGTACGCGGGTTGTCAGCAAGTGATCCATCCCGCAGCCAGCGGGAACGGCTGTTCATCGCTGGTCCGCCAGGGTGGGGTGGCGCGCTTGCGACTCCGCATCCAGGCGCCGGGTCGGTGCGTCTCCACCGGCCGGCGCGAGCGTTCGGTACAGGAGGACACAGATGTCCGAGACCTTGGCCGCCGAGGGCGGCGGGATCTCCCTCACCGGAAACAACGTCACGTACGTCGTCATCGCCGCGGTGCTCGCGCTGGTGGCGCTCGCCTTCGCCGGCGCGCTGACGAAGGCCGTGCTGGCCGCCGGCAAGGGCACCAACAAAATGCAGGAGATCTCCGGCGCGGTCCAGGAGGGCGCCTCGGCCTACCTGATCCGGCAGTTCCGCACCCTGGCGATCTTCGTGGTCATCGCCGTGGTGCTGCTCTTCCTGCTGCCGGTGCACGACACCGACGGCAGCGAGACGGCGGTGAAGATCGGCCGGTCCGCCTTCTTCGTCGTGGGCGCGTTGTTCAGCGCGTTCATCGGCGGCGCCGGCATGTGGCTGGCCACCCGGGCCAACCTGCGGGTCGCCGCCGCCGCCCGGGAGCGCGAGGGTGGCCGCGAGGCCGCGATGAAGATCGCCTTCCGCACCGGTGGCGTGGTCGGCTTCCTCACCGTCGGCCTCGGCCTCTTCGGCGCCGCGCTGGTCGTGCTCTTCTACCGGGGCGACGCGCCGACCGTGCTGGAGGGCTTCGGCTTCGGCGCCGCACTGCTCGCCATGTTCATGCGGGTCGGCGGCGGCATCTTCACCAAGGCCGCCGACGTCGGTGCCGACCTGGTCGGCAAGGTCGAGCAGGGCATCCCCGAGGACGACCCGCGCAACGCCGCCACCATCGCCGACAACGTGGGCGACAACGTGGGCGACTGCGCCGGCATGGCCGCCGACCTCTTCGAGTCGTACGCGGTCACCCTGGTCGCCGCGCTGATCCTCGGCCGCGCAGCCTTCGGCGAGGAGGGCCTGGTCTTCCCGCTGATCATCTCCACCATCGGCGTGCTCGTCGCGATCATCGGCGTCTTCATCACCCGGCTGCGCGCCTCCGACCGCAACGGCCTGACCGCGATCAACCGGGCCTTCTACATCTCGGCGGTGCTCTCCGCGGTGCTGGTGGCGATCGCCACGTACGCGTACCTGCCGGCCACCTTCGGCGAGCTGGCGGGTGGGCTCACCAACGCCGATGGCACCCCGATCGACGGCAACCCGCGGACAGTCGCCATCGGCGCGGTCGTGATCGGCATCGTGCTGGCGGCGGCGATCCAGGCGCTGACCGGCTACTTCACCGAGACCAACCGGCGCCCGGTGCAGGACATCGGCAAGAGCTCGCAGACCGGTGCCGCCACCGTGATCCTCGCCGGCATCAGCATCGGCCTGGAGTCGGCGGTCTACTCGGCGCTGCTGATCGGCGCCGGCGTGTTCGGCGCGTTCCTGCTCGGCGGCAGCTCCATCACGCTCTCGCTGTTCGCCGTGGCGCTGGCCGGCACCGGCCTGCTCACCACGGTCGGCGTGATCGTCGCGATGGACACCTTCGGCCCCATCTCCGACAACGCGCAGGGCGTGGCGGAGATGTCCGGCGACATCGACGAGCACGGCGCCCGGACGCTCACCGAGCTGGACGCGGTCGGCAACACCACCAAGGCGATCACCAAGGGCATCGCGATCGCCACGGCGGTGCTGGCCGCGACGGCGCTGTTCGGCTCGTACACCGACACGCTGAGCACCGCGTACGCCGACGCCGGGGTGACCGACGTCGGTGCCGAGATCCTCAACTCGCTGAACGTGGCGAACCCGCGCAACCTGGTCGGCCTGATCATCGGTGCGGCCGTGGTGTTCCTCTTCTCCGGCCTGGCCATCAACGCGGTCTCCCGCTCGGCGGGCGCGGTCGTGATGGAGGTACGCCGGCAGTTCCGCGAGCTGCCCGGCATCATGGACGGCACCCAGCGTCCCGAGTACGGCAAGGTCGTCGACATCTGCACCCGGGACGCGCAGCGCGAGCTGGTGACCCCGGGCCTGCTCGCCATCCTCGCGCCGATCGCGGTGGGCTTCGGCCTCGGGCCGGGCGCGCTGGCGGCGTACCTGGCCGGGGCGATCGGGGCCGGCACGCTGATGGCGGTCTTCCTGTCCAACTCGGGCGGTGCCTGGGACAACGCCAAGAAGCTCGTCGAGGACGGCGCGTACGGCGGCAAGGGCTCCGAGTCGCACGCCGCGACGGTCATCGGTGACACCGTCGGCGACCCGTTCAAGGACACCGCCGGCCCGGCGATCAACCCGCTGATCAAGGTGATGAACCTGGTCTCGCTGCTGATCGCGCCGGCCGTGGTGGCGTGGAGCGTGGGCGACGAGCGGAACACCGCCCTGCGGGTGGGGATCGCCGTGGCGGCGACGCTGGTCATCGTCGCGGCGGTGGTGTTCAGCAAGCGCAAGGGTGTGGCGATGGACGACTCCGACTCCGACGCGGGTGCGGGCAGCCCGGGTCAGCGGTCGGAGCCGGTCAACGCCTGATCCGTCCGGCATTCCGGTCCCCGGTCGGCCCGAGCGGCCGGCCGGGGACCGCCCGTACCACCCGGCAAACCTGTCCGCTGCCCAGGCTCGACAGAGGCCGTACGCTGCAACGCATGCGTACGCGCCGGGCGGCAGCCGCCGGAAAGCTCACGGTGGTCCTGGCCACGCTCGTACTCGTGACGGCGGGCTGCGGCGGCGGTCCCAGCCCGCAGGCGTGGGCGGCGTCGGTCTGCTCGGCGCTCACCCCGTGGCGGGCCGAGATCAGCAAGCTGACCAGCAGCACCGACCAGCAGATGACCGCCCAGACCACCCCGGGACAGGCGAAGGAGAACCTGGTGCGGCTCTTCGGCGGCGCGGAGCAGGCCAGCGAGACCGCCCGACGCAAGGTCGAGGAGGCCGGCATCCCGGAGGCCGAGCACGGCGCGGAGGTGTCCGCGGGCTTCCGCGCCTCGTTGGAGAAGGTGCGCGACGCGTACGGCAGGGCCCGCGACACCATCGACGGGCTGGGCACCGGCCAGCCCACCGTCTTCTACGACGGCGTCCGCGCCGCGGTGGACACCCTGAACAAGGAGTACGACGCCAGCGCGCTCGACACCAGCCGGCTCAACTCCGAGGAGTTGAAACGCGCCTTCGACGAGGTGCCGGAGTGTCGCTGAGCGGGACCGGTGACCCGTCGGGCCGCGAGACGCCGCCGGTGCTCTTCCTGGCCCCCGGCGACGACGCGCTTCGCGCCGAGCGACCGGACACGGGCCGGGGTGCACCGGTCGCCCGCCGTGCCGCGCCTCCCCCGCCTGCCGACGTCGACGAGTCCGCCCGGCAACTGACCTTCTTCGGGGCGGAGGCGGCGGACCCGTCCCTCGCCGACCTCGCCGGGCTGCTGGCCGGCCCGGGTGAGGTGGTCCGGATGGGCGGTACGGCCCGGCTGTCGGTGGTGGTCGACGCCGCCTGGCGGGTGCACGTGCTCGTTGCCGAGTTGGCGCTGCGTGGGGTGGCGGCGACCTGGGAGGCGACCACCGACGGGCGGCACGCGGTGCGCACCTCGTACGCCCGCACGCTGAAGCCGCTCGCGGTGGCCTGGCTACGCGGTACCGGCAAGCGACCGCCCGCCGGTTTCCACCTCGACGGCCGGCGGCTGCGGCTCTGGCTCGCCGCGGCGGGGGCCGCCGAGCCGTCCGGCTTCCTGCTCCGGCTCGGCGTCGCCGACGAGGGATGCTGGGAACCGGTCGGCGGGGCGCTCCACGCGGTCGGCCTCTCCGGGGTGCTGCTCGGTCCCGGCGAGGGCGGACCGGCGTACCGGATCACCGGCCACCGACGGCTCGCCCGCCTGGCCGAGCTGGTCGGGGACCCGCCGCCCGCCGCCCCCGCGACGGCCTGGCCAGCCCGTTCCTGACCCACCACGCCCCTGTCCGATGCGGGCCTGGCTGGCCGGCTCCTACCCGCGGCACGCCTGTCCGATGCGGGACAGCGGGGCGCGCGATCTCGCGGAAAACGGCCGGGCGACGCCTCGGCCGAAGGCCCGCCATCGTCACAGTGTCCCACCCGGCGGCACACGCACGGTGTACGGTGGCGCCGTCCGGCACGCCCAGCCGCCGCCGGCGCAGGAGGCCGCCCCGCGGGACGGTTTGCCGCCCGCGGAACCCGAAACGTGGGCGGCGCGTTACGTTGGACATCCGGACCGCCGGGGGCCGGTGGGTCGAAAGCGGCCCGGACCGGGCACCGGTGGCTACGAGCAGGAGTGAGGTCGGGGAGAGACGTGCCGAGCAAAGCTGGAACCACCCGTCTGGTCATCGTCGAGTCACCGGCGAAGGCCAAGACGATCTCGGGCTACCTCGGCCCGGGGTACGTCGTGGAGGCCAGCTTCGGCCACGTCCGGGACCTCCCACGCAACGCCGCCGACGTGCCAGCCAAGTACAAGGGCGAGCCGTGGGCCCGCCTCGGGGTGGACGTCGACAACGGCTTCCACGCCCTCTACGTGGTTTCCGCCGACCGCAGGCAGCAGATCAGCAAGCTGGTGAAGCTGGCCAAGGAGGTCGACGAGATCTTCCTGGCGACGGATGAGGACCGCGAGGGCGAGGCCATCGCCTGGCACCTGGTGGAGACGCTCAAGCCCAAGGTGCCGGTCAAGCGGATGGTCTTCCACGAGATCACCAAGCCGGCCATCCAGGCGGCGGTGGCCAACCCCCGCGAGATCGACCGGGACCTGGTCGACGCCCAGGAGGCCCGGCGCATCCTCGACCGCCTCTACGGCTACGAGGTCTCGCCCGTGCTGTGGAAGAAGGTCATGCCGAAGCTCTCGGCGGGCCGGGTGCAGTCCGTGGCGACCCGGATCGTGGTGGAGCGCGAGCGGCAGCGGATGGCCTTCCGCACGGCCGAATACTGGGACATCCTCGCCACGCTGGCCGTGGTGAACGCTGGCGAGGGGCCGCGCAGCTTCAACGCCACCCTGGTCGCGCTGAACGGCGACCGGATCGCCACCGGCAAGGACTTCGAGCCGACCACCGGCCGGGTCAAGCCCGGCGCCGGCGTCGTCCACCTCGACTCCGGCGGCGCCCGGGGGCTCGCCGCCCGCCTTGAGGGCCGGCCGTTCACCGTCACCCGGGTCGAGGAGAAGCCCTACCGCCGCCGCCCGTACGCGCCGTTCATCACCTCCACCCTCCAGCAGGAGGCGGCCCGCAAGCTGCGCTTCTCGTCGCAGCAGACGATGCGCACCGCGCAGCGGCTCTACGAGAACGGCTACATCACCTACATGCGTACCGACTCGGTGAACCTGTCGGAGACCGCCATCACGGCGGCCCGCCGGCAGATCGTCGAGCTGTACGGCGAGCGCAGCGTGCCGCCGGAGCCGCGCCGCTACACCGGCAAGGTGAAGAACGCGCAGGAGGCGCACGAGGCGATCCGCCCGGCGGGGGACAACTTCCGCACCCCGGGCGACGTGGCCAAGGAGCTCTCCGGCGAGGAGTTCAAGCTCTACGAGCTGATCTGGCGGCGCACCATCGCCTCGCAGATGACCGACGCCGTCGGCTCCAGCGTCTCGGTGCGCATCCGGGCCGTCTCCTCCGCCCAGGAGGAGGCCGACTTCGGCGCCACCGGCAAGACCATCACCGACCCGGGTTTCCTGCGGGCGTACGTCGAGTCCAGCGACGACGAGAACGCCGAGGCCGAGGACGCCGAGCGTCGACTGCCCAACCTGGTCAAGGACCAGCCACTCACCGCCGACGAGCTGGCCGCGCAGGGCCACCACACCCAGCCGCCGTCGCGCTACACGGAGGCGTCGCTGGTCAAGGCCCTCGAAGAGCTGGGCATCGGTCGCCCCTCGACGTACGCGTCGATCATGCAGACCATCCAGGACCGCGGTTACGTGACCAAGCGCGGCCAGGCGATGATCCCGACCTTCCTGGCCTTCGCGGTGATCGGCCTGCTGGAGCGGCACTACCCGCGCCTGGTCGACTACGACTTCACCGCCAGCATGGAGAACGAGCTGGACGAGATCGCCGGCGGTGACCACGCCGCCGTCGACTTCCTCACCGCGTTCTACTTCGGCAGCGCCAACGGCGCCGGCGACCGGGACATCGCCCGCTCGGGCGGGCTGAAGAAGCTGGTCACCGAGAACGTCAGCGACATCGACGCGCGCAGCGTCAACTCGATCCCGCTGTTCACCGACGACGAGGGCCGCGAGGTCGTCGTCCGGGTGGGCCGCTACGGGCCGTACCTCCAGCGGGCGGTGCCGGGCGAGCAGCAGACGCCGGCCGCCGAGGGCGAGGAAGGCGGCGGGCAGGGCGACCGGGCGCCGATCCCCGAGGGGCTGGCGCCGGACGAGCTGACCCCGGAGAAGGTGCACGAGCTGTTCCTCGGCGGCGCGGGCGAACGCAAGCTCGGCGACGACCCGGCCACCGGTGAGCCGATCCTGCTCAAGTCGGGCCGCTTCGGCCCGTACGTGTCCAGCGGCGAGCGCAAGTCGTCGCTGCTGCGTTCGCAGGCGCCGGACTCGCTCACCTTCGACGAGGCGTTGAAGCTGCTCAGCCTGCCCCGGCTGATCGGCCTGGCCCCGGACGGCGCCGAGGTCTTCGCGAACAACGGCCGCTACGGCCCGTACGTCAAGCAGGGTGACGAGTTCCGTTCGCTGGACTCCGAAGAGAAGATGTTCACCGTCACGCTGGACGAGGCGGTGGCCCTGCTGGCCGCTCCGAAGGCCCGCCAGCGCCGCGCCGCCGCGCCGCCGCTGCGGGAGATGGGCGTCGACCCGCTGACCGAGAAGCCGCTGGTCATCAAGGACGGCCGGTTCGGCCCGTACGTGACCGACGGCGAGACGAACGCGTCGCTGCGGCGCGGCCAGACCCCGGAGGCGCTGAGCATGGAGGAGGCCTCCGAGATGCTCGCCGAGAAGCGGGCGAAGGGGCCGGCGCCGAAGAAGACCGCCGCGAAGAAGGCACCCGCGAAGAAGGCGCCCGCCAAGAAGACCGCGGCGGCGAAGAAGACGGCTGCGGCGACCAAGTCCACGGCTGCCAGGAAGACCACGACGGCCAAGACCACGACGGCCAAGAAGGCCCCGCCGAAGAAGGCGGCTCCGAAGAAGGCCACCACCAGCACCGACTGACGTCCCTACGGCTGCCGCCCGCCGCGACAGAAGATCTTGGAGGGCAACGGCCCTCGGAGGGGCCGGAGCTTTCCAAGATCTTTGACGTTGTCCACAGGGGCAGCTGACGGGGGCGCCTTCGGGGCAGGGTGGGGGCGTGAAGCCGTGCTTCGAACCTTCGCTTGCGGAACTGAATCGGGCGCTGCCGGGTGACCACGCCGACGAGTTGACCTGGCTGCTCTTCCGGCAGGATGAGGTGATCAGCCTCAGCCAGGGACTGCGGCACCTGTCCCGCAAGGCGATCCGGCACCGGGTGGCGAGCGGGCGGTGGCGACAGGTCCACCGGGCCGTCTTCGTCACCCACAACGGTCCGGTCGGTCCCGCTCAGTTGCGGTGGACAGCGGTGCTGGCTGCCGGTCCGGATGCGATGCTCGGTGGGCTGACCGCTGCTCAGGCGGGAGGTCTGGGCGGCTTTCCCGCGCGGGTCATCCACCTTCTGCTGCCAGCCGGCCAGAGGCGGGATCTGTTACCTCAGGGTGTGCTGGCGCATCGGACGACCCACCTGCCTGAGCGGGACGTGCTCGCGGTCGGGCAGCCGTGCCGGACGACCGCCGCCCGCTCGATCGTGGACGCGGCGCAGTGGGCGCGCACCGACGAGGAGGCCCGGGCGATCGTCGCCGCAGCCTTCCAGCAGCGACTCGTGTGCGGTGCAGACGTGCAGGAGGTTCTCGATCGGATGCCTCGACTGCGTCGTCGCAGGCTGATCCTGGACGTCGCCAGGGACGCGGCCGGCGGTGCACATTCCCTGGCCGAGTTGGACTTTTTGGAGTTGGTGCGCCGCGCCGGGCTGCCGGAGCCGACCCGACAGAGGGTCCGCCGTGACTCCGCCGGGCGACGCCGCTACCTGGATGCCTACTTCGAGGAGTGGAAGGTGCATGTGGAGATCGACGGCGGTCAGCACCTCGATCCGCGTACCGCCTGGGCCGACATGCGCCGGCAGAACGCACTCTGGGTCGAGGGCGACCGCGTGCTCCGGTTCCCGGCGTGGGCGCTTCGCGCCCATGCGGCGGAGGTGCTCGCCCAACTTCACGCCGCCCTCCGAGCCGCCGGATGGCCTGGCTGACCCGTCTGCTCTTCAAGCGGCCGGATCTTGGAAGATTTCGGCCCTCCCGGGGGCCTATTTTTTCCAAGATCTGGAGAAGCGGCGGCGGGTGGGGCTGTCAGCCGAGGAGGCGGGTCAGGTGAGGGTTGGTGAAGAGGTGGTGCGGGTCGAGGCGGGCGCGGAGTGTCTGGAAGTCCGCCCAGCGGGGGTAGGCCGCCGCCAGTGACTGCGCGTCGCGCCAGTGCAGCTTGCCCCAGTGGGGTCGGCCGCCGAGGCTCGCGGCGACCTGTTCGAAGGCCCGGAAGTACGGCTCGTACGGCATGCCGACGTACTGGTGGATCGCCACGTACGCCGACTCGCGCCCGTAACCGTGGGAGAGCCAGATGTCGTCGGCGGCGGTGAACCGCACCTCGACCGGGAAGAGCACCTTGAACGGCAGCCCGTCGACGATCCGCCGCAGCGCGTCGAGCGCCTCGCGGAGGGCGTCGCGCGGCAGCGCGTACTCCATCTCCACGAAGCGGACCCGGCGCGGGGTGCAGAAGACCTGGTCGGAGCGGCCGGTGTAGCGGCGTTCGGTGAGTGCGCGGGCGGAGACGGCGCTGATGCCCGGGGCGAGCGCCGGTACGGCGCGGCCGAGCCGGCAGGCCCCGGCGAAGACGGTGTTGGACAGGAACTCGTCGTCCAGCCAACCGCGCCACCGGGGCAGCGGCCGGTCGTCGGCGGGCACCCGGTCGTTGGTCTTGACCTGCACCCGGTCGGTGTACGGGAACCAGTAGAACTCGGCGTGGTCGTGCTCCCCGACCAGCGAGGGCAGTTCGTCGAGTACGGCTTCCAACGGCGCCGGCCGCTCGTGGGCGAGGAGCATGAAGGCGTCCACGCAGCGCAGGGTCACCTCGACGAGCACCCCGAGCGCGCCCAGCGACACCCGGGCGGCGGCGAAGACGTCGGGGTGCTCGTCGGCGGAGCAGCGCAGCACCTCGCCGGTGCCGGTGACGAGGGTGAGCGCCTCGACGAACGTCGACAGGCAGCCGTATCCGGCGCCGGTGCCGTGGGTGCCGGTGGAGATCGCGCCGGCGATCGTCTGCGCGTCGATGTCGCCCAGATTGGGTAGTGCCAGGCCATGTGCGGCGAGTAGGTCGTTGAGCGCGCGCAGGGTGGTTCCGGCCGGTACGGTGACCAGTCGGCGATCGACGTCGACGCGTACCCCGGTGTCCAGGTCGGTCAGTTCCATCCGCCGTGCGTCGGTGACCGCGACGCCGGTGAAGGAGTGTCCGCTGCCCACCGCCCTGATCCTGTCCCCGGTGGTGGCGGCGGCGCGTACGGCTTCGGTGACGTCGGCGAGGGAGGTGGGGCGCAGGATGGCGGTGGCGGTGGCGCGTTGGTTGCCGGCCCAGTTGGACCAGGCGGCCACTGTTGGCGGTGCGGTACCGGCCATGCGCACTCCTCGACATGAATGTGAACTGACTTCATATCAGGAACGTTGTCGCAGGTAAATACCGCAATCAAGGTTTGCTCGTTGTACCGGTAGTCACGAACCCGTGACGTGCAGATATGTTCATCCGTCGAAGGGGGGTGGCGAGTGTCCACACCAGCCGCCACAGCCGGGCCACTGCGCCGCGTACCGGTGCAGGGTCGAAGTGTCGCGCGGGTCCAGCGGATGCTGGACGCCTGCGCCGAACTCGTCGACGAGGTGGGGTACGAGGGACTGACCACGACCCTGCTCGCCGAGCGTGCCGAGGTGGCGATCGGGTCGGTCTACCAGTTCTTTCCGGACAAGCGGGCGATCGTACAGGCGCTGACCCTGCGCACGATGGAGTCCTACCTCCAGCGGCTCGACGAGCGTTTCGCCTCGGACGACCTGACCCACTGGTGGGACGGGGTCGACGCGGGGATCGACGAGTACATCACGATGCACCGCAACGTCCCGGGCTTCCGTACCCTGCACTTCGGCGACGTGGTCGACCTGCACCTGCTCGACGAGCGGCGGGACAACAACGGGGTGATCGCGGACCAGTTGGCCCGGGTGCTCGCCGAGCGCTTCGGGCTGGACGTCCCCGACCTCCGGTTCCACCTGGAGATCGCCGTGGAGGTGGCCGACGCGCTGATCAAGTTGGCGTTCCGCCGGCTGCCCGAGGGCGACGACCGGGTGCTGGTCGAGGCGAAGGCGTTGATCCGGGAGTACCTGCACCGCCAGGTCGACGCCCCGGCCGATGCCAACCAGTCCGGCTGACGCCGTCTCCGCCGGGTCGGTGGGTCAGAGGAAGGCGTGGCCCTCGCCCCGGTAGGTGGGCACGGTGGCCACGACCGCATCCCCCTCGACCAGGTGCAACTCGTTGACGTGCTCACACAGCTCACCGGCCTTCGCGTGCCGGAACCAGACCCGGTCACCGACCCGCAACGCACCGGCCGCCGTGCCGGCCAGCGGGGTCTGCACCTCGCCGGCGCCCTCGGTGCCGATCAGCTTCAGGCCCTCCGGCAGCCACGGCCGGGGCAGCCGGCTGTCCTCGGCCGGGCCGGAGGCGACCCAGCCGCCGCCGTGCACGGTGGCCAGGCCGGGCCCGGGGCGGCGGACCACCGCGCAGGCGAAGAACGCCGCCGGGGTGGGGCGCCAGGCGCGGTACGCGTCGAAGAGCGTCGGCCCGTACAGGCCCGATCCCGCGGTGACCTCGGTGACCGCGGGATCGGCGCTGGTCGCGGCCACGCTGCCGGTGCCGCCGCCGTTGACGAACTCCAGGTCGGCGTGTTCGCGTACGGCGGCCACCGCCGCGCCCCGGCGGGCCAGCAGCTCGCGGTACGACCCGCGCTGGGCCAGCCGGATCGCGGAGCCGAGCAGCGCCCGCCCGGGCGGCGCGTCGCCGAGGCCGGCGATCTGTGCCTCGTACGCCATCAGACCGACCAGCCGGAAGCCCGCGCGGCCCGCGACGGTGGCGGCGAGCGCGCCGGCCGCCCGGGCGCTGTGCACCGGTGAGCGGCGCACCCCGACGTGCACCCGCCCGCCCAGCGGTCGCCAGGAGGCGTCCAGGTCGAGGCAGACCCGCAGCTCGGGGCGGCGCCCGGGTGGGCACCCGGCGTCGACCAGGTCGAGCTGGTCGGTGCCGTCGATCATCAGCGTGACGGCCCCGGCGAGCGTCGGGTCGGCGGCGAGTTCGGCGAGCGCCCTCCGGTCGGCCGTGGGGTACGCCACCAGGGCGTCGTCGGTCACGCCGGCGCGGACCAGCCAGATCGCCTCGGCCAGGGTGAAGGCCATCACGCCGTGCCAGCCGGGTCGCGCCAGCGCCCGGCCGATCAGCTCCCGGGCACGGACCGACTTGCTGGCGATCCGGACCGGCTTGCCGTCAGCCCGTCCGGCCAGCGCGGCGGCGTTGCCGTCGAAGGCCGCGAGGTCGACGACGGCGTACGGCGGGTCGAGGTGCGCGGTCGCCCGGTCGAGGCGATCACGAAGTTTGTCGCTTTCGATGGCCACGTGTGCACGCTAACTGTCTGGCGGTCAATGCGAAATACCCTCGCGTCTGTCCGGGCTGCGGGCGGTGGTCGTGGCGGCCTAGGCTCGGCGAGCAGGAGAATGTCGCGGCGGGGCAGGTCCCCACCGGGTCTAGAGTGTTCCACCGGGACTGCCCAGCGATGGGCCGGCACGTGGAGGTACGGCCATCGAAAGCCAGTTCAACGGCGAGTCGCCCGGCGTGTCGCCGTCCTCGACCCCGCCCGACACCGCCGAGAAGTCCGGTGCCGACCACTCCGGCTATGCCGGCATCCGCTCGGTGCTGCGGATCACCCCGTTCCGCCGGCTCTGGATCGTGCTCGGCGCGGCCTCCTTCGGCGACTGGTTCGGTCTGCTCGCCACGTCGGTCTTCGCCGCCTCGCAGGTCGAGGGGAGCACCGCCAAGGGCGCCGCGTTCGGTGGCGTCATCGCCATCCGGCTGCTGCCGGCGCTGGTGCTCGGCCCGATCGCCGGCGTGTTCGCCGACCGGTTCGACCGGCGCTGGACCATGGTCATCTGCGACGTGCTGCGCTTCCTGCTCTTCGCCTCGATCCCGCTGGTCGCACTGCTGGGGGCGAGCGGGCCCGTCGTGGTCGGCTGGGCCACGATCGCGACCTTCCTGATCGAGTCGGTGACGCTGCTCTGGATCCCGGCCAAGGAGGCCGCGGTCCCCAACCTGATCCCGCGCGCCCGGCTGGAGGCCGCCAACCAGCTCACGCTGATCACCACCTACGGCCTCACCCCCATTCTCGCCGCGGCGGTCGCCGCCATCCTGGACGTGGCAGTGCGGGCGGCCACCGGGGGAGCGGCACCCGACTGGGCCGAGCCGGCCCAACTGGCGCTCTGGGTCAACGCGTTCTCCCGGCTGGCCACCGCACTGGTGGTGGCGTACGGCATCAAGGAGATCAGCCAGGGGCAGGCCGCCGAGCGGGAGGGCCCCGATCAGGGCATGATGCGCCAGTTCAAGGAGGGCTGGCGCTTCATCGGCCAGACCCCGCTGGTCCGCGGCCTGGTGCTCGGCATCTTCGGCGCGTTCGCCGGCGGCGGCATCGTGATCGGCACCGCGAAGTTCTTCGCCACCTCGCTCGGCGCCGGCGACGCCGCCTTCTACATGCTCTTCGGCGCCATCTTCGTCGGCCTCGCGCTCGGCATCGGGCTCGGCCCGATGATCGTCAAGGACATGTCCCGGCGACGCTGGTTCGGCATGAGCATCGTGCTGGCCAGCGCCTCGGTGATGACCCTGGCCTTCGCCATCCACCTCTCCATGGCGATGGCCGGCGCGATCCTGGTCGGCGCGGGCGCCGGGATGGCCTTCCTCTCCGGCACCACCCTGCTCGGCGGGGAGATCGCCGACGAGGTGCGCGGCCGGGTCTTCGCGGTGGTGCAGATCGGCACCCGGCTGGTGCTGATCCTCGCGATCGGCCTGAGCAGCCTGCTCGCCGGTGTCGGCGGATCGCGTCGGCTGGAACTCGCCGACCTGGGCGTCTCGATCTCGTCCACCCGACTGCTGCTGCTCGCCGCCGGGGCCGCCGGCATCTTCGCCGGGATCAGCGCGTTCGGGCAGATGGACGACAAGAAGGGCGTTCCCGTCCTGGCCGACCTCTGGGGCTCGATCCGGGGCCGCCCGCTGATGCCGGCCGAGCCGTTCGTCTCCGCCGGCCTCTTCGTGGTCTTCGAGGGTGGCGAGGGCGCCGGCAAGTCCACCCAGCTCGCCGCGCTCGCCGAGCGGCTGCGCGGGCAGGGGCGCGACGTGGTGGTGACCCGCGAGCCGGGTGCCACCGCCGTCGGTGAGCGGATCCGGTCGCTGCTGCTCGGCGCGCCCGGCTCCGACGTGCCGTCGCCGCGCGCCGAGGCGCTGCTCTACGCCGCCGACCGGGCGCACCACGTGGCCACCGTCGTCCGGCCGGCGCTCGTCAGGGGCGCGGTGGTGATCAGCGACCGGTACGTCGACTCGTCCCTGGCGTACCAGGGGGCGGGGCGGACGCTCCCCGCCGACGAGGTCTCCTGGCTCTCGTCCTGGGCCACCGGTGGACTCAAGCCCGACCTGGTGGTGCTGCTGGACGTCGACCCGAGTACCGGCCTGGGTCGGGTGGCGGCCCGTGCCGAGGCGGCGGACCATCTGGAGGCCGAGTCCGTGGCCTTCCACGAGCGGGTCCGGTACGCCTTCCTCGACCTCGCCGCCGCCGACCCGAAGCGCTACCTGGTGCTCGACGCGTCCCGTCCGGTCGAGGAGATCACCGGGCAGGTGGTCCGGCGGGTCGAGGAGATGTTCGGCAGCCCCGGCGGCATCGTGCACCCGCGCCCCGCCCAGGGGCCGGACACCACGGTGCAGCCGGAGTTATCCGAATCGGAGCTGGTACCGATGGAGCGCCGGACCTGATGCCCGACGTCTTCGCCGACCTGGTCGGGCAGGACGAGGCGGTCGACACGCTGCGCCGCGCCGCCGCCGCGGCGGCGGCCGTGCTGCGCGCCGCCGCGGTCCCGCCCGTGGCCGACGCCGCCGGGGACGAGTTCGACGCGCTCGCCGAGGAGGCCGACGGGGCGGGCGGGGCGGCGGCAGCCGTCGTCGACCCGGGGGCGGGGATGACGCACGCCTGGATCTTCACCGGGCCGCCCGGGTCGGGCCGGTCGGTGGCGGCGCGGGCCTTCGCCGCCGCTCTCCAGTGCGCGTACGGCACCGGCTGCGGTGAGTGCCCCGGCTGCCACACCACGATGACCGGCACCCACGCCGATGTCCGGATGGTGGTGCCGGAAGGGCTCTCCATCGGCGTCAACGAGATGCGGGCGCTGGTGCTGCGCGCCGCCAGCACCCCGTCGGGCGGGCGCTGGCAGGTGGTGGTCATCGAGGATGCGGACCGGCTCACCGAGGCGGCCGGCAACGCGTTGCTCAAGGCCGTCGAGGAGCCGCCGCCGCGGACGGTCTTCCTGCTCTGTGCCCCTTCCACGCACCCGGACGACATCTCGGTGACCATCCGGTCGCGCTGCCGGGTCGTACCGCTGGTGCAGCCCGCGCCGGACGCGGTGGCCGAGGTGCTGGTCCGCCGCGACGGCGTCGCGCCCGACGTGGCGCGGTGGGCTGCGGCAGCCGCGCAGGGGCACGTGGGGCGGGCCCGCCGGCTGGCCCACGACCCGGAGGCGCGCAAGCGCCGGGAGGCGGTGCTCGCGGTGCCGCGTCGGCTGACCGGCGTGGGTGCCGCGTTCGACGCGGCGTCGGCGCTGATCGAGGCGGCCGAGGCGGAGGCCGAGGCGTCGGTCGTGGAGGCCGACGCCTCCGAGCGGGCGGCGCTGGAGACCGCGCTCGGCGCCGGCGGCACCGGGCGGGGGGCGGCCGGCGCGATCCGGGGCGCCGCCGGGCAGCTGAAGGACCTGGAGAAGCGGCAGAAGTCCCGGGCCACCCGGGCGCAGCGGGACGCGCTGGACCGGGCGCTGGTCGACCTGGCGGGGTTCTACCGGGACGCGCTCACCATGGCGCTGCGGGCCCCCGTGGCGCCGGTGCACACCGACACCGCCGCGCTGGCCGGGGCGGGCGCGCAGAAGTGGGACGCCGAAGGAGCGCTGCGCCGCCTGGAGGCGGTGCTGGAGTGCCGGACGGCGATCGAGTCGAACGTCAAGCCCCGGATCGCCGTCGAGGCGATGATGCTCTCGCTCTGGAAGGGCTGAGCGGGCCGGTCGGCGGCCACGAGGTCCCGCCGACCGGACCGGCTGTCCACAGGCATCGACAGGCGCGATTGCTGTGCGGTACGGTCCGGTGTGCCGTGGTGACGGTGGCGGCACGCACAGTGATTCCCTGTTCCGGGAGGAGTCCGCCGATGCCGCGGGGGGAGATCGACGAGGCCTGGATCGAGGAGGCGGTGCGGCGCTACCGCCGGATCGAGTCCCTCCAGGCCGAGTTCGACCAGGCGGTGTCGACCGTCGAGGTCACCGTCCGGTCGCCCGACGGGCTGGTCGAGGTGGTGGTCACCGCGGGTGGGCGGATCACCGACGTCCGGTTCCTCGGCCCGCTGCACACCCGCAACCCCCGCGACGTCGCAGGCTCGGTGCAGGCAGCGGTCACCGCGGCGGCCGACGCCGCCCAGTGGGCCCGGGAGAAGCTGCACAACGAGACCTTCGCCGCCTACCGGCCGCTGGCGGGAGCCTGAGATGGAGAGCCTGCGCGCGCTCGCCGCCCGGCTCGACGCGGCGAGCGAGACCATGACCGCCCTGTCCCGCACCGTCACCGCCGGCGACCCGGCGCAGGCCGCGTTCGGCGTGGACGCCGCCGGCCGGCCCGGCGAGATCGGGCGGGCCCTGCACCGGCAGTGGACGGCCGCCACCGGCGACCGGGCCCGGGAGGCGCACGCCGCCGCCCACCGGCTGGCCGCCGCCGCCGCGGCGGTGCGGGCCGCCGCCGACCACTACGCCGACG
Organism: Micromonospora peucetia; assembly: GCF_900091625.1. Taxonomy (NCBI): domain Bacteria; kingdom Bacillati; phylum Actinomycetota; class Actinomycetes; order Micromonosporales; family Micromonosporaceae; genus Micromonospora; species Micromonospora peucetia. The sequence goes on along the minus strand of NZ_FMIC01000002.1, from coordinate 1,630,141 downwards.
TCGACCGCGCCGCACGCCACCGGCTGACCGGGGAGGCGTGATGGACGGGCTGGACCGGCTCGCCGAGCCCGGCCTCGACCTGCTCCGCCGGGTCGACCCACTGCTCGCCACCGGGGCACCCGAGGGGCACCGTGTCTGGCCGCTGCTGCGCCGGATGCAGGTGCTCCCCGGCGAGGCCGTCCGGAACTTCCTCGACCTTCATCCGGCACCGCTGGCCGCCGCCGGCCACACCGCACGTCACCTGATGCGGGGGTACGACGACGTCTGCGCCGCGCTGACCGACCCGGTGCTCTGGTCCGGCTCGGCCGCCTCGTCGTACGGGCAGGCCCGGGCCGCCCTGCTGCGCCACCTCGACGAGGGGCCGGAGAGCCTGGTCGGCCGGCTGGAGTCGACGGCCGGCTACGCGGAGGCGCTCGCCGACTGGGTGGAGGGCAGCCGCCTCGCGCTGGCCCGCGCGCTGGCCGACGTCCTGCGCTCCGGCGAGGCGGTGGCCGTGGTCGCGGCGACGTCGACGCCGAGCGGTGGGCCGGGGCACCGGGGGGCGGCCGGGCCGGGCGGGACCGAGGCCGCCGAGATCGCCGCGCGGGTGCTGGCGGTGCTCTGCGTCGCGTACGACGGGGCCGAGACCCTGCTGCGCCAGTGGGCGCCGAGTCTCGCCGAGTCCCGCTGGCGGGCACCGGCGGCCGACCGCCCCCGCTACGACACCCCCACCCGCGTCGGCTGGTGATGCGGTGGCGCGGCGGTGCCGGGAAGCGGCCGTGCCGGCACGTTGCGCGCTCGGACCGCGCCCGCACGTCGCGGGGTCGAGCCGCCGGCACGTCGCGGCTCGGCGCGCGTCGGCCGCGCGGGATCTCGGCCGGGCCTGGACGGCTGCGCACCGTAGTCGGGTGGCGACGGCCGGCCGGGTCGCCCCCGCCCGCGCGTCGTAGGGTGTGAGACATGGGCATGCTCTGCGCGGTCAGCTTCCAGCGGTACGGGCGCCTCTACTACCTGGACCCGGGTGAGCTGCGCCCCCAGGTCGGCGACAAGGTGCTGGTGCCGACCGACGACGGGCCCGAGGTGGCCGAGTGCGTCTGGGCGGCGCAGTGGGTCACCGAGGAGACCGAGGGCTTTCCCCGGCTCGCCGGCCTGGCCGGTGAGGATGACCTGCGCCGCGACGAGACGGTGCGCCGCCGCAAGGCCGAGGCCAAGGTCGCGGCGAAGCGGCTGATCCGGGAGCACGCCCTGCCGATGAAGGTGGTCGCGATCGACCACGTGCTCGGCGCCGCCGAGGGTGGTGGTGAGCGGAGCACCATCTACTTCACCGCCCCGCACCGGGTGGACTTCCGCGCCCTGGTCCGGGACCTCGGCGCCACCCTGCACTGCCGGGTGGAACTGCGCCAGCTCTCCGCGCGGGACTCGGCGCGGGTGCAGGGCGGCATCGGTTCCTGCGGCCGGGACCTCTGCTGCGCCACCTTCCTCACCGACTTCGAGCCGGTCACCATCCGGATGGCGAAGGACCAGGACCTGCCGCTCAACCCGCTGCGCATCTCCGGCGCCTGCGGCCGGCTGATGTGCTGCCTGAAATACGAGCACCCGCTCTACCAGCGGTTCCAGGAGTCCGCCCCGACGATCGGCACCCGGGTGTCGACGCCGGAGGGCGACGGCCGGGTGGTCGGCCACAGCGTCCCGAAGGACGCCGTCACGGTGCGTCTGGACGCTGACGGTTCCCGGTGTTCCTGCTCGCGGGCCTCGGTCTGCGGACCGAGGCAGGCGTACGAGAGCCGCGACCAGTGAGAAGTGGAAGCTGTAGAGGGCTGATCCCGCCATGGGCGAGAGAAACTACCTGATCGAAGGCGTCTCCGGCACCGGCAAGACTTCGGTCTGCAGAGAATTGCAGCGGCGCGGCTTTCATGCCATCAACGGCGACCGGGAACTGGCTTATCAAGGCGACCCGGAAACTGGTGAGCCGATGGATGATCGCACTCACGAGCATCACATCTGGCGCGTGGACGACGTAAGAGCCCTGGTCGCCAGCCACGACGAGCCGGTGACCTTCTTCTGCGGGGGTTCACGGAACTTCCCGAAGTTCATCGATTTGTTTGACGGCGTCTTCGTCCTTGACGTCGACCTGGACACCTTGAATCGGCGACTTGACGGTCGACCCGAGGACGAGTGGGGCGCAAGACCGGCGGAACGCGAACTCGTCGTCCGATTGCATCGGACGAAGGAAGACACTCCGAGAGTCGGTACCGTGATCGACGCCACCGCACCTCTCGCGAGCGTCGTCGACGAAATCCTTCGTCAAGTGATGCTGTCTCCGAGCACGTAAGAGCACCCACCCCACCGCGTCGATCATGAGGTTGGCGGCACTGTTCGCGATCAACTTCGCCGCCAACCTCACGATCGACGCGTGCCCCTGCCCGGTGGGTGGGGTAGGTGGGTGGTGGGGGTCAGGTGAGGGTGGTGGGGGGTTCGGCCAGGCGGGGGCGGAGGGGGTGCTTCGGGGTCAGCCAGGAGGACTCGGGGGACTGGTCGGGGTTTACCTGCCAGTCGCGGGCAACCCGGTCTACGGCGATCGGGTAGATCGTCAGGGTGCCGTCCGGGTCGATGCGCAGCCGCAGGAACGACTTGGCGTCCTCGATGCCCTGGCCGGCGAAGAGTTCGTTGACGTTCACCCCGAACGCGCCGGCCACCAGCAGGTACGCGGCCACCAACTGGCTCGCCACCAGCCCGCTCACCGGGCCGTAGAGCACCGCCGCGGCGGCGACCGGCAGTGGCCACGGCCAGTCGTAGAAGGGGAGGGCCAGCCAGGCCCAGGTGCCGGCGGCGGCCAGCCCGACCTGGGCCAGGCCATGGCCCACGCCGAGGATCCAGTGCCGGGCGTGCCGTTTGCCGCCGGAGCTGGGCGGCTTGGCGAAGAAGGCCGCGCCGAGCATCGTGACGATCAGCATCGCCATCAGCGGCACGCTGAACAGTCGCTGCTCCGTCCCCTCCGGGTTGGTCGCGACGCCGGCCATCGCCAGCATCAGCAGCGTGTGCAGGGTGCCCAGCAGGGTCGTGAAGCCCGGGTTGCGCAGCGGCAGGCGGGGGAAGATCCCCCAGGCGTACCGCCGGGAGCGGGCGGCGTCCGGGTAGCGGCCGGCCAGCTCGTACGGGTGGGAGGCGCTGGCCCGCCGGGCGAGGGTGTCACGCGGCGGCACCTCGATCCGCTCCGGCAACTCGTGCGTCGGGTAGAGATACGCGCCGCCGCCCCCGCAGGTGATCAGCTGCCGGTCCGGGCCGGCGTACCGGGCGTAGTGGTGCAGGTCGCCGGAGATCAGCAGCCGCACCTGCGCCCCGGTGGGCGCGACGATCGTACGGATGAAGTAGTCCACCGAGTCGTACGCCGTGGGCTGGTCGACGGCCTTGACCCACGTCGGCGCCGGCACGGCCAGGATCACCCGGCTGTCCGGGCCGAGCCGCTCGGCGACCCGGTCGAAGTAGGTGAGCTGGGGATCGTCCAGGTACGAGCCGGACTGGTCGTCGAGGCCGAGCAGCCACCAGCCGGCGGGCAGTTCGACCGCGAAGTACGAGCGGGACTGGCCGGTCTCCCAGCCGCCGAAGTGCCGGTCCCGGGACCGGACGAAGAGCCGCAGGAAGGCGGTCAGTCCGTCGTACCAGTCGTGGTTGCCTGGAACCGCGAAGAGCGTGGGCCGCTCCGGCGGGGTGACCGGCAGCGCGGCCTGGTAAGGCCCCTTGCACCGGTCCTCGTACGCCTCGAAGGCCGCCGACGGGTAGACCTGGTCGCCACCCATCACCAGGGTCTGCGCGCGGGGCAACCGGTGCCCGTCCACCTCCAGCTCGGGCTGGGCGAGCAGGTAGGCCACCGAGTAGGTGGCGTTGAAGCCGTCGCCCAGGTCGGCCACGTAGTCCAGCCAGAGACCGCCGTCCGGCCCGACCTGCCTCGCGATGCCGGCGTCGAGCGAATTCTGCAACTCCCGCTTGTCGAGGTAAGCCCCGAAGAGCATCGCCAGCAGCGTACGGATTCCGGTGCTGATCAGCAGGAACGGCGCGAGCCACGGCACCGGCTTGCGCGGGGTGAAGCCCAACTCCCGGGGATCGACGCTGCGTGGTCGGCATGCCGCGCGCCCACCGGCCGCCTCGCTCGCGTGTGGGCTCTCCGCCACGCCGTCCTGCGGGTCCACGTCGGGGGCGCGATCGTCGGTCACCCGCCGCAGCGTAGTCCCGGCCGGCCGGGATCGCTGTCCGGCGGATGACGGTTCGGGGCCGGTTGTCCGGGTCGGCGGGCGGGTGGCATCCCGCTCGGCCGGAAGGCTGGTCGTGCCGTACACTTGATGATCGTTGCCGCCTTAGCTCAGTCGGCTAGAGCGACGCACTCGTAATGCGTAGGTCGACGGTTCGATTCCGTCAGGCGGCTCGGCAGGTGAAAGGCCCTGGTCACTATCCCTGACCAGGGCCTTTCTGCTGTTCACCCTCGGGCGAGGAGGCTCGCGGGCAGCTGGCGTTCTCGATCTGAGGACAGAGCTGAGGACAGGACCACCCGGCAGCCTTCCGCCAGCGTCGCTCGGCGAGATCCACCACCGGTCGGAACAAAGCCCGCTTCGCCGCTGAGGTAGCTCGGCCGCGGGCCGCGTGCCGGGCACAGCGGAGGGCACGCCCGCTGGTGTAGCCGGCACCGGCCGGCCGACGACCGGTTCGGGCACCGCCACGCCTGCCGGTAGCAGGCCTCAGGTCGGGCGCAGCCGTGCACCCAGGTCGGCGGGCAGGTTTCCCGCCGACAGTGCTGGGCGGGGCAGGGTCATCGGGTGTTACTCCTCGAGGGTGCGGTGGGCGGCTGGTGCGTGGCCGCGCCGACCGGGTCAGCGTGCCCGGCGGAAGCCGACGCTCACACCCGCTTGCGGGTCACTCGTAGGGGGCGTACTGGACGCTGCGGGACCAGCGCCGCCAGAAGGGAAGCGGCAGGCAACCGGTTGGCGCTTCGCCGCCGATCTCGGTTTCCACGGATCCATCGGCGAGCGTGACGGAGACGGCCGAGCGGCCCGGAGCGAACACCTCCCGAACCCTGCCGGCGATCACCGAGCGGGCGATGTCTTCGAGCAGGGCGACATCTTCGGGTGCGGCGTCCAACTCCCACCGGCCGCCGTGGTCGCCGACCGCCAGGACGAGTTGATCGGAGAAGTCCGCCCATCCGAAGGCACGGGCATCGGGGTTGTGTGGCGTGACGGTGACCGATATCCCGCCCTTGACGCCGGCGATTCCCACAGTCGCCGCCCCAAACAACTCCTCTGACAACTGCCTCGCGATTCTCAGAGTCGGGGTCCGAGACGGTTCGTCGGTGTCGGGTGCGCCCTGGCCGTGCTCATCAGTCACACGGCCAGTCTGCCAAGCCATCGGGGCGAGGCGGACGCTGAGGCCATTTCGTCCGCTGAAGACACTTGTCGTACGGTCGATCCATGCCGCTGCCCGCACCCGATTCCGGGCCCGGTCAGCGGTGCAGCTCGCCTTCCAGCAGGCCCATCATGACCATGTCGTGCCATCTGCCGTCGCGGCGGAACGATTCGCGGGCCCTGCCTTCTTCGACGAAGCCGGCCTTCTCGTAGACGCGGATCGCCGGAGCGTTCTCGTCCGCGACCCACAGCGTGATGCGGTGCAGGCGCATCTTGTCGAATCCGTATCGGCAGATCAGGCGAGTGGCCTCAGTGCCGTAACCGCGCCCCCAGCAATCCTTCTCGCCGATGTAGATGTCCAGCTCCGCATCGCCGGTCTCGGGCGTCGCGTCGCCGAGCTTGACGAGGCCGATCAGCCGCTTCTCGGCCAGCGTCTCGATCCCGAAGAGCACGTGTTCGTACGAGTTCCGCTCACGTTGCTCGCATCGTGCGGTGACCTGGGCCAGGGATTCCGGGTATCCATCGTCGAGCCAGCGCATGACGTCCGGGTCGTTGTTCCACCGCCACAGGGCTTCCGCGTCGTCCGGCTCCATCGGTCGTAGCCGTACGAGATTTCCAGCGAGCATGTCTGGCTCCATCCGATGTCGGAAGCGTGCCAGCACCTCAGCAGAGCTGCGATCGGGCGCACAACCGGATTTTTCGCGAAGTCTTGCGCGGGTGCCGCTGGCACGGGCGATTCCACGGGCGGGTAGCCGTGGCGGTCCTTCTCCGGGCGGGGTGACCGGTCGCTGGCCGGGTCAGGCCGTTCCCGCTGCCGATCCATGTCGCTGACCGCACCCGATGACGTCCTGCCATGATCCACGCGACCGGGGCCGGAGTTGCGGGTAGGTTGGCACCCCGATGGCTCTCATCTTCCTCGCGCTCCTGCTGTTGGCGCTGGCCTGGCCGGTGGTCGCGGTGGGCGCAGCCGTGCTCGTGAGCCTGGCGGCGCTGGCACTCCGGGACGCCCGGGCCACGCAGGCCGTGCCGAGGATGCTGACGCGGGCGGGATGGCTGCTGACCGGCGGGGCGGCGCTGACGGCGTGCGCCGCCTACGGGTACGGGCTGCGGACGACGACCTTCGGGGCGGTCACCGACCCCGACGACCGGTGCGGGCTGGCGCGGCCGGACCTCTACGGCTACGGCCACCGTGGCCCGGACGACGGGTCGTCAGGCATGTGGCCGCTGCGGGACACCACGTGCGGCCCGGATCTGGTGCCCGGTTTCGTCAACCCCCTGGTGGCCGGGTCGGCGGCGCTGTTCGTCGCGCTCACGGTGATCATGATCGTGGTGCGGATCAGGGCCCGCCGGCGGTTGCCGTCGGCGAGCCGTGGGCGGGTCGGCTGACGAAAGCCGGCGGCCTTTGCCAGCCAGCCAGCCAGCCAGCCAGCCAGCCCGGCCGGCCGGCCGGCCGGCACGGCGGCGGGGCGATGTTGTCGGTCGTGGTCGCTACGCTCCCGGCGTGACTGATCTGGTGGATGGCGTACGGGTGCCGAGCGCCGAGGACGAGGCGAGGTTCTGGGCCCTCGTCGAGTCGGCCTGGGAGCGGCTCGGCGACGAGCCCGCAGCGGTCCGGCGGGCGCTCCTGACCAGGGAACCCGGGGCCAATGTCGAAGGCGTCTACACCATCGACGAGTGGCTCGACCCGTTCCTCGACAACCTCAGCCAGCTCGCTGCCGGCCTGTCCAGCCAGGAGTTGACCGACCTGGACCGGGTGGTCGAGCGCAAGTTGCACGACATCGACCGGGCCGATGTGCACGAGGTGACCGACGGCTCCGACGACGGGTTCCTCTACTGCCGGGGGCACGTCGTCGCGCTCGGGCGCGAGTTCTACGAGGCAGTGACCGCCGATCCCACCGTGGCTGTGCCCGACGGCGAATGCGGGGGTGTGTGTTACCTCTTCGCCCACCTGCACAACGAGCGGTTCGGCGGCTGGCCGGTCACCGGCTCAGGCATTTCCCGGGAGTCCTTCAGCAATCCGGCCGGTTGGACCAACTGACAGCACACAGTCGTCAGCTCTCTGGAAGGCAGCCTCATGCAGTACGCACCCGTCGTCGTCGCCCTGCCGATCGCCGATCGCCCGACCTCGTACCGCTTCTACTCGGAGGGGCTCGGCCTGGAGGCCGTCGGCGAGCCGGCCGAGGACGGCGTCCCCGAGCCCCTGCAGTTCACGCTCAACGACGGTCTCCGGGTCATGCTGGTGCCCACCGGCGGTTTCGGCTGGGTCATCGGTGGCCACGAGGTGGCCCGGCGGGGGCAGAGCGAGTGCGTCGTCAGCCTCCCCGCCGCGACGCCCGCCGAGGTCGACGAGCTCGTCGGGCGGGCCCGGGCCGCCGGTGCGGACGTCGTCGTCGAGCCGGGCCCGCAACCGTGGGGCTACACGGGCACCTTCGCCGACCCCGACGGTCACCTCTGGACGGTGCTCGCGGACGCACACTGACGCCGCCCCGCGAACGCCGCCCGCCGGATTTCGGGTCGGGGCCACGGCGAGGTGTGCGTCGGGGCGGCGGCGAGGTGCGCACTTGGTGGGGACGAGCGGACGGCCCAGGTCGCGAGGACCCGGGCCGTCCGTTGACAGGGCAGGCGTACGGAATCGATCAGAGGGTTCGATGCGGGTAGCCGGCGGTGCCGGTCTCCGGGACGACCTCGACCTCGGTCACCACGTACTCCGTGTCGGATGTTGTGGTGGCCGGTAGGTCGTCCTTGTCGGAGCGGTGGTTCGCGACCGCTGCGGCTCCGGCCGCCGCTGCCCCGGCCACTGCGGCGCCCGCCGCGACGGCCTTGCCGGACACCCCGGCCTTGCCGCTGTCGCCTCGGGTGGCGGCGGCGTGCTCGACGCCCGGCGTGCCGACACCGAGGCCGCTGTCGACCGTGCCGCGCCAGGCGCCGGTCTCCACGCCACGCTCCTCGATGTACGACTTGAACTTCCGCAGGTCGGATTCGGCCTGCCGCTCGATGATGTTGAGCTTGTCGCCGGCCTTCTCGACCAGGCCCTCGGGCTCGTACTCCAGATGCAGCTGAACCATGGTGCGGTCGGCGCCGACGGGCTGGAAGTAGACCGCCCCGGCGTTGGTCACGCCCTCGGTGGCCGCCCAGGCGACCTTCCGGTCGGGCACCTGCTCCAGAACGTGAGCGTCCCATTCGCGCTGGACGCCGGCGATCTCGGCGACCCAGTGCATCCGCTGGTCGTCGAGCTGGCGCACCTCGCGGACGGCTCCCATGAATCGGGGGAACTCTTCGAACTGCGTCCACTGGTTGTATGCGGTGCTGACCGGAACCTGCACTTCGATGGACTTCTCGACCTTCGTGGTCATGGGCAATCCTCCTCGTCAGGTCGTACCGCTCTCGTCGGTGGGGAGAGCCGTCCTCGTCACAGAAACTCCTACCCCCGGCGAGGACGCTCAACCGCCGGACCTCCGAGACACCACACAGGATGGTCGTGGCGCGGGCCGGCCCGGCCTGGTCAGTCGGCCTGCTCGGGAAGCCCGTGCAGGCGGCGGACCGGCGAGAAGGCCACCCACGCCACCCCGGCGAGCGCGCCCGCCGTCGCGATCCACAGCGCCGGCCGTACGCCGAGGATGGTGCCGAGCGCGCCGCCGAGCAGCGCGCCGATCGGCCGGACGCCGTAGTTGACGGTGCGCCGGGCCCCGGCCACCCGGGCCAGCAGCGCCTGCGGGGTGAGCGCCGTCTGCACCGAGCCCGTCGTGATGTCGAGCATCATCACCCCGATCGCGGAGAGGAACTCCGCGGCGAAGAGCATCCCGACCACCATCGGCGTCGGTCCGCCGGCGAGCGGAATGAGCAGCATGGGGGCAGGGAAGAGGACGAACCCGGCCAGCAGCGTCGGGCCGACGCCGAACCGGCGGACCAGCCGGCCGGTCAGTGCCGCGCCGATCAGGCCGCCCACCGCGCCGGCACCCAGCACGGCGCCCAGCAGGCCGGGGGTGAGGCCGAGTTCCTGCGTGGCGTAGAGCACGAACAGCGCGATCAACATGAAGTTGAACAGGTTGACCGTGGTGGTGCCGAGCAGGATCGCGCGCATCATCGGCGTCCGCGCGATGAAGCCCAGCCCACCGCCGAGCGCCAGGGCGCCGCGGGCGGGTGCCGGCTCCGTGGGTCGGATCCGCCCCAGGAAGTACGCGGACACGACGTACGACAGGGCGTCGGCGATCAGGGCGATCGGCGCGGTGAGCACCTGCACGAGGATCCCGCCGAGGCTCGGCCCGGCCACGTGGGACATCGCCCGGCTGCCGTTGACCAGGGTGTTCGCCTCGACGTAGTCGGAGCGGTCCACGACGGAGACGAAGAGCGGCCCTCGGGCGACCTCGAAGATCACGGCGAGGGTGCCGACCGCGAAGGCGACCACGTACAACTGGGCCATCGTGAGCACGTCCAGCAGGTAGGCCGCCGGCACTGCGACGAGCAGCAGCGCCCGGCCGAGGTCGGTGAGGATCATGAGGCGGCGCTTGTGCGGGTGCCGGTCCACCCAGGCGCCGATGAGCAGCGAGAAGAGCAGGTTGGGGATGACTGCGGCGGCGGTCAGGTAGCCCATCTCGGCGGGCGTGGCCTGGAACACCAGCACGGCCAGCAGCGGCAGGGCCAGGGTGGAGATCTCGTCGCCGAAGTACGACACGGTCTGCGCCGACCAGAACCGACGGAACACCCGCTCACGCAGCAGCCGGGGCAGCGGGCCGCGTCGGGCCGGACCGTCCGGTGGGGCGGCGGCCGGGGCGGCGGTCGCCTCCGCGCCACTCATCGTGCGTCGTCCGACTGGCCGGAGCGGCCGGCAGCCAGCCCGGGGCCCGTGGCGTCGCCGGTGGAACCAGCGGCGGTGTCGGCGGAACCAGCGGTGTTGGCGGAATCAGCGGAGGCCCCGGCGGTTTCGGCGGGTGGCGGGTCGGCGAGGACGGTCAGGTGCACGAGCCTGACCTTCCGGCTGCCGGCCGGCCGCTTCGTCGGGTCGACGATCCGGTCGTCGTACTCGGCGAGCAGGGCGTCGATCCGCGCGCTCAGCGCGGCCATCTCCTCGGGGGTGACGTACACCGGCCGGTCGCCGAACCCGGTGACCGCCCGCCAGGCCGTCGACTCGTCGGCCCGCCGGGTCAGGAACTCCTCGGCCTGGCGGGTGTAGAGGGCGAGCTGGACGGCGCTCAGCTCGTCAACGGCCGCCCGGGTCTGCGGGTCGTCCGAGACGTCGTCCCAGGACGTATTGAGGGCGGTGGCCCGCCAGGGCCGTTCTCGGGCGTCGGCGCCGGGCGCCCGCTCGGCGAGCCCGTACTTGGCGAGCTGCCGGAGGTGGAAGGAGCAGTTCGGCACGCTCTCGCCGAGCCGCTCGGCGGCCTGGGTGGCGGTCATCGGGCCCTGCTGGCGCAGTAGCCCGATCAGGGCCATTCGTAGCGGGTGCGCGTAGCCCCGCAGGGCCTTGGGGTCGGTGAGCTTCACCTCGGGTAGGGACACATGCTAAAGCTATCTTTATAAAGATAGCTTTAGCAACTGCTGAGGGTGAGGGTGCTGTCTGGTCCGAGGGTGACCACCGGCGGGAGCGTGTTCACCTTCAACGCGACGTTGCTCGGCTCAACGCACCTTCGCGCGTCACGCTGGTGGGTGCTGCGCTTCGCGGCGGACGGCGTACTGACTTTCTGCCCCGAATTATCCGTCTAGTGGCGGACGCAACCCTGGAATGCCGCATCGGAAAGTGAATCAGCGCGGGCGGCGGTGCGCTCCCCCGCCGCCGCCAAACGTGATCAGGACGCCATGGACGCTACCCGGCGGTTTTAACGTCCATGGCGTCCTGATCACCAGGGCGCTCGCTAGATGGTTAAGCCGAGTCAGTGGAAGGTGAGCCGAGTCAGTGGCGGACTGAGAGGTGGCGGGTTGCCGCGCTGACCCGAGGGCGTTGCCGCCACCCCGCCGCCGGCCGCTCCGCCGCCCCCGCCGCCCGCCACCCCGCCGCCCGCCACCCCGCCGCCCCCGCCGCCCGCCACCCCGCCGCCGGCCGCCCCGCCGCCCCCGCCGCCGGCCGCCCCGCCGCCGGCCGCCCCGCCGCCGGCCGCCCCGCCGCCGGCCGCCCCGGCCGCCGGGCCGCCGGGAAGGGACGGGACGGGGCGATCAACCGGGGGTCGGTGTGCCGAAATTTCGAGGTCGAACATGACCATGGCGTCCGGGGCGGGGCGAGAACTCAGGTGTAGATGGTGGTGGCGTAGTCCGGGCCGTAGTGGCGTTCCAGGTCCGCCAGGTCCGCCGCCGGGTATTCGACCTCCTTGACCAGCCGGGCCCGGGACGGCAGCACGTCCGGCTGCCAGCTCTCCGGCTGCCACAGCTGTGAACGCAGGAACGCCTTGGCGCAGTGGTAGAAGATCTGCTCGATCTCCACCACCACGGCAAGGACCGGGCGGTGCCCCTTGACCACCATGTCGTCGAACCACGGCGCGTCGCGGACCAGCCGGGCCCGGCCGTTGATCCGCAGCGTGTCGGTACGCCCGGGAATCAGGAAGATCAGCCCGACGTGCGGGTTGTCCAGGATGTTGCGGTAGCCGTCGGCACGCCTGTTGCCCGGCCGCTCCGGAATGGCGATGGTCCGTTCGTCCAGCACCAGCGCGAAGCCGGGCGGGTCGCCCTTCGGCGAGACGTCGCAACTGCCGTCCGCGCCCGCCGTCGCCACCAGACAGAACGGCGAGGCGGCCAGCCAGTCCCGGTCCCGGGGGTGCAGGACGGGCCGCTCCTTGGCAAGCGCCCTCGCCACCGGCGCCCCCAGCAGCTCGCGCAGTTCCTCGTGCGAGGTGATCTCCACCGTCACGTGATCCTCCCCTGTGCGTTGAGCCAGTGGCGGCCTGCCCGCCGACCGCCAGCCTATGGGCGCGGCCGGCGCGAGGTTTGTCCCGCCCGGGCTGGGGTACCGCCTCACCCGACCCGCCCGGAGAGACCGAGCAGTGGAGGCCCGATGGAGAGCCGACTCAAGGTGCTGGGCCATCCCCTCCACCCGATGTTGGTCATGTTTCCCGTCGGCCTGCTGGTCACCGCCGTCCTGTTCGACCTGGTGGACACCGTCGGCGGGCCGGACTTCCTCGGCGAGGTCGCGTACTGGAACATCACCGTCGGCCTGATCGGCGGCCTGCTGGCCGCGGTGGCCGGGACGTTCGACCTGCTGGCCATCCCGTCGGCCACCCGCGCGAAGCGGGTGGCGCTGACCCACGCCGCCGCCAACCTGGCGGTGATCCTGCTCTTCGCCGCGGTCTGGGTGGTCCGGCTCAACGCCGACTCCCGGGCCGCCGGTGGCGCGCTGATCGCCATCGAGGTGGTCGCGCTGGCCATCCTCGGCGTCAGCGCCTGGCTGGGCGGGGAACTCGTCGACCGGCTCGGCGTCGGCGTGGACCGGGACGCCGGCCTGGACGCGCCCAGCTCACTGCGATCAACCGCGGCCATCCAACGGATCGGAGAGAGGCAATGAGCGAGCGCAGCGGAGGGCCGTCATGAGCGAGCGCAGCGAGCGAGTCATCGGGCTCAGTGCGGTGGTGCCTCATGGCGGCACGGAGCGCAGCGGAGGGCCGTCATGAGCGAGCAGGGCGGAGGGGCTGGCCGGGGCTGGCGCGGCCGGCAGCAGGGCTGGGACCCGATGGGTGAGCTCCAGTCCCTGCGTACGGAGTTGCGCCGGCTGGTCGGCGGTCGGGCCGGGCCACCGGAAGTCGAGCTGGCCGAGACCGCCGACGGCTGGGAGGTCGTGGTGCGGCTGCCCGGCGTGGCACCGGAGGAGGTGGCCGTCGAGCTGGACGACCGTGAGCTCTGCGTCCGGGCCCGCTCCGAGGCCGAGGTCAACGCCGACCACGGTATCCCCGGCGGCTTCGAGACCCGGGGCTTCGAATACCGGGTCGACCTGCCGTCCCGGGTGGACCCCGACGCCATCGACGCGGTGATGGACCACGGCCTGCTCCGGGTGCGGCTGCCCCGGGCCACCCGGCCCGGGCCGCGCACCATCACCGTCGGCCGTACCGGCCCCCGTTCCACCGGCCCCGTCGGGGGTACGCCGAGCGTCGTCGACCCGGCCGCGGACCGGGAGATGCACCGCCCGGACATCGCCGTCGGCGATACGGTCCAGCCGTAACGGGCGACGTGGTCACCCCGGACCTGCTCGGCCCGGCCACCGGGCTCGTGCCCGACGTCGAGCGGATCGCCGTGCTGCGCGCCAACGCGCTCGGCGACTTCATCTTCGTCCTGCCGACGCTGGACGCGTTGCGGGGCGCGTACCCGGAAGCGGAGATCGTGCTGCTCGGTGCGCCGTGGCACGCGAAGCTCTGGCGGGAGCGGCCCGGCCCGGTGGACCGCGTGCTGGTGGTGCCGCCCGCGCCGGGGATCCGCCACCCGGAGCCGGGCGAGCCGGAGTCGACGCCGGACGCGTTCCTCGCCGCCGCCCGTGAGGAACGCTTCGACCTGGCGTTGCAGCTGCACGGCGGCGGTGCCAATTCCAACCCGTTCGTCGGCGCCCTCGGCGCGCGGGTCACCGCCGGGCTGCGCGCCGCGGACGCGCCGCCACTGGACCGCTGGATCCGGTACGTCTACTACCAGTACGAGGTGATCCGCTACCTGGAGGTGGCCGGGCTCGTCGGCGCGGGCGCCACCACGATCGTCCCGGTGCTGGCCGTGACCGACGCCGACCGGGCCGAGGCGGCCGACGTGCTCGGCCCGGCGGAGCGGCCGAGGGTGGCGCTGCACCCCGGCGCCACGGACACCCGCCGGCGATGGCCCGCCGAACGCTTCGCCGAGGTCGCCCGCGAGCTGGTCGGCGACGGGTACGAGGTGCTGGTCACCGGCACCCCCGCCGAGCAGGAGGTGGTGGATCGGGTGGTCGGGGCGGCCAGGGTGCCGGTCCGTCCGCAGGTGGGCACGCTCAGCCTCGGCGGGCTGGCCGGCTGCTACGCCGGCTGCGAGCTGGTGGTCTCCAACGACACCGGGCCGCTGCACCTGGCCGCCGCCGTGGGCACCGCGACCGTCGGCATCTACTGGGTCGGCAACCTGATCACGGTGGCGAACCCGCTGCGCGGCCGGCACCGGCCGATCTGTTCGTGGACGGTGCTCTGCCCGGTCTGCGGGGTGGACTGCACCCCGGGCATCTACCCGCACCGCCCCGGCGACGGCGACTGCCCGCACCGGGACTCCTTCGTCACCGACGTGCCGGTGGCCGAGGTGGTGGAGTCGGCCCGCGAGCTGCTCCGCCGGCCTCGGTGACGGCGACCGACTCCCGGAGCCCGGCGCGCCCTGAACGCCGCCGCCGTCCGCCGCGCGTGGGATGCCCGCGCCGGCCTCAGGCCGGCTGGGCGGCGTCGTCCTCGGCGAGCACGACCTCCCACGCCTCCACGTCCCGGTCGGTGACCGTGGTCGGCGACTCCAGGTGGTACGCGCCGCTGGGCAGGACGCCGGCGCCGCCGAAGCGCGCCAGCACGGCGAGCTGGGCGGCGACGTCCTCGCCCTGGTGTTTCTCGTGCACCCGCCGCCAGAAGTCGAACCCGCCGGAGTCGACCAGCTTCGCCCGGTCGTAGAGCACGCAGCCGCCGATCCAGGACACCTTGTACGCCCGCCAGGCCCCCGCCGGCAGGTCCAGTTGCCGCGTGACGTGCAGCAGGTTCGCCGCCGAATGGATCGACGCCCGCTCCCACTGCGAAGTGCCCGGGCGGATCCGTTCCGGGGCGGGCGGGCCGGTCCACTCCTCGTAGTGCCGGTGTGTCTCCGGCCGGACGTCGTCGGCGTACGACAGCCCGTGCACCGCGTTGCCGACGAAGCCGCAGCCCAGTTCCTCGATGGCGGTGACCAGCCGGCGCAGCGTGCCCGGCTGCAGCCAGACGTCGTCGTCGAGGCAGAGCACGTACCGGGCGGCGGACGCGGCCAGCAGGTATGCCCGGTGCTCGGCCAGCCCGCGCCTGGGCAGCCGGCGGGTCAGCAGCACCGGGTGCCCCCGGTGGCGCAGCGCCCGGACCATGGTGGCCGCCGCCGGATGCCGGTACGCGGCGTCGCCGTCGGACTGGTCGCTGACCACCACGCCGAAACCGGGCAGGCCCTCCTGGGCGGCCAGCCCGGAGAGGGTGACCGCCAGTTCGGCGGGCCGGTTGCGGGTCGGGACCAGCACGTCGAGCAGCCGTTCGGCGCGGAACCGCCCGGCCGTGCCGAGGTCGAGCGGGCGACTCACGACGGCTTGCTCGTCAGGGAGGTGTCCGGCTGGGGCTCGTGGCCGTGCGACCGGATCCGGTCGATGATCGCCGAGGTGGACCGGTCGGGGACGTACCCGAGGGTGCGGACCTGCCCGCCGAGTCGGCGTACCAGCGGCGCCTCGGGCACCATCTCCGGCGGGTAGTCGCCGCCCTTGACGTACACGTCGGGGCGGACGGTCTCGATCAGCCCGGCCGGGGAGTCCTCCTCGAAGACCACCACGTGGTCGACGCACGCCAGTGCGGCGAGCAGGGCGATCCGGTCCTCGACCGGGTTCACCGGCCGGTCGGGGCCCTTCAGCCGCCGTACGCTGCCGTCGGAGTTGACCGCCACCACCAGCAGGTCGCCGAGCGCGCGGGCCTGCTCCAGGTAGCGCACGTGACCGCGGTGCAGCACGTCGAAGCAGCCGTTGGTGAAGACGATCGCGCGGCCCGCCCGGCGGTGCTCCTCGACGAGCGTGGCCAGCTCGTCGGTGCCGACCAGCGCCCGGTGGACCGCCCCGTCGCCCGGTGCGCCCAGCGCGTCGAACAGGTCCTCCCGGCGGCACACGCAGGTGCCGGTGTCCGAGACGGTGACGGTCGCGGCGAGCTGGGCCAGCTGGGCGGCGGTGGGCAGTGGCGCGTCGGCGGCCAGCGCCAGCGTCATCGCCGCCAGGTACGCGTCGCCCGCCCCGACCGCGTGGCTGGCCGGCACCGGGGTGCTGTGGCTGCGCCGGGGCTCGCCGTCCGCCCCGCCGACCACCGCGCCGTCGGTGTCCAGGGTCACCGCCACCACGTCCGCGCCGGTGTGCGCGCGCAGTTCGGCGAGCCGGGACTCGGCCAGTACGGCCCGGTCGACGCCCTCGCCGACGGTGGCGTTCACGGTGACGCCGGTGCCGGTCACGGTGAGCCCGTTCCCGGTCATCGCCACCCGGCCCTCGCCGGGCGTCGGCTCGCCGGTCGCCCCGAGCCCGGTGCGGCCGGCCCCGCCGGGGGAGACCCCCACCGTGAGCTCGGAGGGACCGTCGGCCGGATCGCCGTCCGGATGGTCCAGGTGCAGCTCGACGCCCGGCGCCGGGCGGGCACCGGCGGCCCGGGCGAGCAGCCGGGTCGCCTCGGCGAAGCTGGGGGTCACCACGGTCGGGGCCAGGCCGCGCCAGTCGGCCAGGTCGTGGGCGTCCAGCGCGACCGTCGCGTACCGCTCCCGGTGGGCGACCAGCCACGCGCGGACCGGCGCGGGCAGCGCGCCCAGGCCGTAGTCGCAGACCACCAGGGTCGGCGCCTCGCCGCCGGCGGCGCGCAGCTCCTCGGTGGCGCAGTCCAGCGCGGTGAGCAGCCGGGCCACCCCGTCGTCGTCGAGCGCGTCGTCGGGGTCGCCGGAGTCCTCCCGGAGCAGGATCTGGTTGCCCGCCAGCATCCGTCGCTTCACCGGCGTCGGGCGGCCGGGCTGGTTGACCGTACGGTCCCAGACGCCGGCCCGGTCCAGACAGTCGTGCAGTTCGTCGCCGGCCACGTCCGCTCCGACCGGCGCCACCAGCACCGCCCGGCCCCCGAGCGTGGCGACGTTGACGGCGGTGTTCGCCGCCCCACCGGCTGCGGAGATCCGCCGGCGCAGAGTGAGGACGGGGGCGGGCGCCTCCCGGCAGAGCCGGTCGGACTCGGCGAACCGCCACTCGTCGAGCATGGCGTCGCCCACGATCAGAACGGGACGTCCCAGCCAGCCCTCCACCACTGCGGCGAGCCGGCGCTGTTCCGCTGCTCCTCCTGCCATGCCGTCCCGGGTCCCCCGGGGCATCCGGGCCAAACCTGTGCCGCCGGCCACGGGTTTCGGGCACCGGCCGCCGGGAAGGGACGGACGGTACCCCCGAGAGGAGAGACACCAAGATGGCAGCGACGACACTTCAGGGCAAGCGGATCGCGTTCCTGGCCGCCGACGGCGTCGAGGAGGTCGAGTACGTCCAGCCCCGCGAGGCGGTGGAGAAGGCCGGCGCCACGGCGGTGCTGGTCTCGCTCAAGCCCGGCACCATCCGGTCCTTCAACCACCTGGACCAGTCCGGGACGTACGACGTGGACGTGACGGCGGCCGACGCGGACGCCGGCGGCTACGACGCGCTGGTGCTGCCCGGCGGGGTGGCGAACCCGGACTTCCTGCGGACCGACGCGGACGCGGTCCGCTTCGTGAAGGCGTTCTTCGACGCCGGCAAGCCGGTCGGCGTGATCTGCCACGGGCCGTGGACGCTGATCGAGGCGGACGTGGTGCGGGGCCGCCGGATCACCTCCTGGCCCAGCCTGCGCACCGACCTGGCCAACGCCGGCGCGGACTGGGTCGACGAGCAGGTGGTGACGGACGACGGCCTGGTCAGCAGCCGTAAGCCGGACGACCTGCCGGCCTTCTGCGCCAAGATCGTCGAAGAGTTCGCCGCGGGCCCGCACTCGTCCCGCTGACCGATCGTTGGTCGTGAGGTCGGCGGCCGAGCGTCGCCTCGTTGGTCGTGAGGCCGGCCGCCGAGTGCCGTCGACTTCACGACCGGCAAGGTGGACGCTGTTCCGCAGGCATGTTCCGGGTGGGCGGGGAAAGGAGGCGGGATGACCACGCAAGCCCCGGCGCTCGGCGCGCGGCAGATCCGGCTGCTGATGTTCGGCCTGATGACCGGCATGCTGCTGGCCGCGCTCGACCAGACCATCGTCGGCACCGCGCTGCCGACCATCGTGGGCGAGCTGGGCGGGATCAACCACTACTCGTGGGTGGTGACCGCGTACCTGCTCGCCTCCACGGCCTCGACGCCGCTCTACGGCAAGATGGCCGACCTGTACGGGCGGCGTCCCGTCTTCCTCTTCTCCATCGGCACGTTCCTGCTCGGCTCGCTGCTGGCCGGCCTGTCGCAGGACATGACCCAGCTCATCGCCACCCGGGGAATCCAGGGTCTCGGCGCGGGCGGCCTGATGACGCTCGCGTTCACCATCATCTCGGACGTGGTGTCGCCCCGGGAACGCGGTCGCTACCAGGGGCTGTTCGGGGCGGTCTTCGGCGTCTCCTCGGTCGCCGGCCCGTTGGTCGGCGGCTACTTCGCCGAGACCGACTGGCGGTGGATCTTCTACATCAACCTGCCGCTGGGGATCCTGGCGATCATCGTGTGCTCCCGGGTGCTGCGGCTGGTCCCGTTCACCCGGCGCGACCACACGATCGACTGGCTCGGCGCGGCGCTGCTGGTCGCCGGGGTGAGCTGCCTGCTGCTCGCGCTGAGCTGGGGCGGCAACGAGTACGCCTGGGGCTCCGGCGTGATCGTCGGCCTCTTCGTCGCGGGCGTGGTGCTCGGCGTGCTCTTCGTGCTCCAGGAGGCCCGGGTCGCCGAGCCGATCCTGCCGCTGCGGCTGTTCCGCTCCGCCACGTTCGCGCTGGCCAACTCGGCCGGCTTCGTGCTCGGCCTGGTGATGTTCGGCTCGATCATCTTCATTCCGCTCTATCTCCAGATCGTCCGGGGCGCCTCGCCGACCCGCAGCGGCCTGCTGATGCTGCCGATGATGGCCGGCATCATCGTCACCTCGGTGCTGACCGGTCGGGCGATGAGCCGGATCGGGCGCTACAAGTGGTTCCCGGTGGCCGGCGCGGCGGTGCTGCTGGTCGGCATGCTGCTGTTCACCCGGCTGGAGGTGGACACCTCGCTCTGGTTGGCGTTCGGCTTCATGGTCGTGATCGGCGTCGGGCTGGGGCTCTGCATGCAGTCGCTGATCCTGGCCGTACAGAACTCCGTCTCGATGCGGGACCTGGGCGCGGGCACCTCGTCGGCGACGTTCTTCCGGTCGCTGGGCGGCTCGTTCGGCGTCGCCATCCTCGGCGCGGTGCTGTCGTCCCGGCTCACCTCGGAACTCGCCGACCGGCTGCCGGGCGCGATCGCCCAACTGCCGCCGCAGCAGCAGGCCGCGGTGGCGGCGGGCGGCGGGGCGGACGTCTCGATCAACGATCCGGCCACCATCCTGGCGCTGCCCGCCCCGGTGCGGGCGGCCGTCCAGGCGGCGTTCGTCGAGTCGCTGCACCTGGTCTTCCTGACCACCGGCCTGATCGCGATCGTGGCGGTGCTGGTCACCCTGGCGCTGCCGAACGAGAAGTTGCGCGGCGCGGGACCGGGCGGCTCCACGGGCGGCACGGACGGCCTCGGTGGCGAGGGCCCGGCGCCCGGCGGCAAGCCGCTGGCCAAGGAGTCGAAGGAGGAGGCCGCCACCGAGATGGAGGCGAAGAGCCAGACGATGCTCTGACCGGGGCGGATGCCGCCGCCCGCTGGCTGGGGAGCCGCCCGCTACCGGAGGCGCCGCCCGTTGGGGAGCCGCGCGCTACTTGAGGATCAGCCGGTTGGTCTGCTCGAAGACGTCCAGGTCGGCGAGGGTCTCGGGGACGCTCGGCGAGAGCGGGGCGGGGAGTTGGCGTCGGTGGAAGAAGCCGGCGTCGGTCGTCTCGTCGGTGATCCGGGCCAGCTCGCCGTCCCACTCGTCGACCCGGAACGCCGCCGTGAAGATCTGGTACGTGTGGCCGTACATGTTGGTGTGGGTGCGGTCCGGGCCGGTGTAGAGGGCGAAGGCGCTGACCCGCAGCGCGCGCAGCCCGGTCTCCTCGCGTACCTCGCGGACGGCGCAGTCGGCGATCGACTCGCCCAGCTCCATCGCCCCGGCGGGCATGGCCCACTGTCCGTTGTCGGAGCGCTGGATCAGCAGGAGGCGTCCCGCGTTGTCCCGGGCCACGGCGCGGGCGCCGACGAACATCAGCGTCCGGTCACCGGCGAGGGCGCGCAGCTGTCCCACGTACGAATCGGCCCAGGAGATGCTCACCCGGACAATTTACGGGCCCGGTCCGGGGTCGACCGGCTTTCCAGGGTTCCCAACCTGTGACTGGCGACACTAGCTTGTTACTCATGCGTAGCACGATGATGGACGCCCCCCTCCAGGTCTCCCGGATCCTCGGCCACGGCGCGAGCGTGCACGGGACGGCGGAAGTGGTCACCTGGACGGGCGGCGAGCCGCGCCGGATGACGTACGCCGAGGTCGGGCGGACGGCGGCCCGGCTGGCCCACGCGCTGCGCGACGAGTGCGGTGTCACCGGTGACGAGCGGGTCGCCACCTTCATGTGGAACAACGCCGAGCACCTGGTGGCGTACTTCGCGGTGCCCAGCATGGGCGCGGTGCTGCACACCCTCAACATCCGGCTCTTCCCGGACCAGGTCACCTACATCGCCAACCACGCCGAGGACCGGGTGGTGCTGGTCGACTCGACGCTCATCCCGCTGCTGGCCCGGGTGATCGGTGAGCTGATCACCGTGCGGCACGTGGTGGTGGTCGGCGGCGGGGATCCGGCCCCGCTGACGGCGGCGGCCGGCGACCGGATCGTCGTACACCACTGGGACGCGCTGCTGGCCGACCGCCCGGACAGCTACGACTGGCCGGAGGTGGACGAACGCGACGCCGCCGCTCTCTGCTACACCTCCGGGACCACCGGTAACCCGAAGGGCGTGGCCTACTCGCACCGCTCGATCTACCTGCACTCCCTACAGATCTG
Organism: Micromonospora peucetia; assembly: GCF_900091625.1. Taxonomy (NCBI): domain Bacteria; kingdom Bacillati; phylum Actinomycetota; class Actinomycetes; order Micromonosporales; family Micromonosporaceae; genus Micromonospora; species Micromonospora peucetia. Next base: position 1,609,016 of record NZ_FMIC01000002.1, on the reverse strand, counting down.
CATGCCGGAGGGGTTCGGTCTCGGCCCGACCGACCGTGAGCTGGCCATCGTGCCGATGTTCCACGCGATGTCCTGGGGGCTGCCGTACGCGGCCTTCCTCTCCGGGGCGTCGCTGATCATGCCGGACCGGTTCCTCCAGGCCGCGCCGATCGCCGACATGATCGCCGCCGAGCGGCCCACCCTGGCCGGTGCGGTGCCGACCATCTGGACCGACCTGCTCGCCCACCTGGACACCCACGACGTGGACAGCTCCTCGCTGCGGGAGGCGATCGTCGGCGGTTCGGCCTGCCCGCCGGCGCTGATGCACGCGTTCGCCGAGCGGCACGGGATCGACGTCATCCACGCCTGGGGGATGACGGAGACGTCCCCGCTGGGCTCGGTGTCCCGCCCGCCGGCCGGGGCGGGCGGCGAGGAGGCCTGGCGCTACCGCTACACGCAGGGCCGGGTGCCGGCCGGGGTCGAGGCCCGGATCGTCGGCCCGCTGGGCGAGCCGCTGCCCGCCGACGGGACGTCCGTCGGTGAGCTGGAGGTCCGCGGCCCGTGGGTGACCGCCCGGTACGTCGGCGACGACACCCCGGACGAGGAGAAGTTCCGCGACGGCTGGCTGCGTACCGGAGACGTCGGCACCCTCTCGCCGGACGGCTACATCACGCTCACCGACCGGGCCAAGGACGTCATCAAGTCCGGCGGCGAGTGGATCTCCTCGGTCGAGCTGGAGAACGCCCTGATGGCCCACCCGGCGGTGCTGGAGGCCTGCGTGGTCGGGGTGCCCGACGAGCGCTGGGGCGAGCGTCCGCTGGCCACCGTGGTGCTGCGTGAGGGGGCGTCGGCCACGGCCGAGGAGCTGCGGGAGTTCCTCGCCGGGGCGGTGGCCCGCTGGCAGTTGCCGGAGCGCTGGGCCGTCGTCGACGCGGTGCCGAAGACCAGCGTGGGCAAGTTCGACAAGAAGGTGGTGCGTTCCCGGTACGCCGGGGGCGAACTGAGTGTCCGGGAGCTGACCGCCCCGTAACGTTCTCAGGCGCACCGTCGCCTGTCGGGTAGGGACCACTCCTGAAATCCCTCCCCAGGGGCGGCCCCGGCGTTCGCACCGCGCCGGGGCCGCCCGTTCCATGCGGGTGACCCGCACCGTCATTGTTGCGAAAGTTGTTCGCCTCTGTCCCGGTGACGGGGAAATCCGCCCAGCTCGGCGGGGTTTCGTCGGTCGTCGCCGTCGGTCCGCCTCCGCGTCCCCGCCGTCACTCGTCCCCGCTGGTGGTGATCAGCACCTTGCCGACCACCGAGTTCTCCACCGCCTGGTGCGCCGCGCCGGCCGCCGAGAGCGGGTGGTGGTGCAGCGGCAGCCCGGCGTCCTCGCCCACCCGGATCCCGCCCTGCGCCACCGCGGCGGCCACGTCCACCACCGCCTGGGCCTTGGCCACCTTCGGCTCGGTGTAGACGAGCACGAACTGCAACCGTGCGTTCGGCGCCATCAACGGCCGGATCGGCAGGGTCACCTCGTCCCCGCCGTTGTCGGCGTAGACGCAGATCGCGCCGCCGCGCCGGAGCAACTGGACATCGGTGGCGGCGTTGCGCGCCGCGGAGACCTCGACGATCGTGTGCACCCCGTCGGGTGCGATCTTGCGGACCTCCTCGACCACGTCCTGCGTCCGGTAGTCGACCACGAGGGACGCGCCGGCCGCCGCCGCCAACTGCGCCTTCTCCGGGCTGCTGACCGTGGCGACCACGCAGGCGTCCGCCCATCGGGCGAGCTGGATGGCGGCGTTGCCCACCGCGCCCGCCCCGCCCTGCACGAGCACCGTGTGGTCGCTGAGCGCACCCGCGTGCAGCCGGTCCGGCGCGTACTCGCCGGCGGTCAGGCACCGGTGCGCGGTGAGGAAGGGGATGCCCAGGCAGGCCCCCAGCTCGAAGGAGGCGTCGCCCAGGGGCACCGCCTGCCGGACCGGCACCACCGTGTACTCGGCGGCGGTGCCCCACGGCCGTTGCCACGCGGCCTCCCACAGCCAGACCCGTTCGCCGATCAGATCCCGGTCGACGCCCTCGCCGACCGCCTCCACGATCCCGGCGCCGTCCTGGCCGGGGATCTGCCAGCCGGCCGGCGGGTCCTGCCGGCGGGACTTCCAGTCCGTCGGGTTGACCCCGGAGACAGCCACCCGGATCAGGACCTCGCCCGGCCCCGGTTCGGGCACCGGTCGGTCGACCAGGCGCAGCACCGACGCGTCGCCGCCGGTCTCGTACACGATCGCCCTCATCGTCGTCTCCTCACGTCGGGGTCTCCTCACGTCGGGACGTGCGTTCCGCCCTACCCCGGTAGGCCCCGATCAATCCGGTACGCCCGTCGGTCGAACCGGTGAAAGCCCCGCTGACCTGCGTTGGCTTCTGCGCAAGGGGGTTTCCCGCAGCTCACAACGGGGACAGGGCGGTCGGTGGGCGCCGCCCTCGGTGAGCGGTGGACCTCGACTGCGCTGGAGGCGGCATGACGACGGAGACGCTCGCCCAGGACGGCCTGAAGATCAATTGGGTGGAGATGCCCACCTACAACACGATCATGGCGCTCGCCGCAGGCGCCGGCCTGCTGCTGATCGTCACGTTCGGCCGGCAACTGCTACAACGCCGGGACATCGTCCCCGAGGGATGGGCGATGGCCTTCATCGTCCCCGGCGCCATCCTCGCCGCGACCGGGCTGCACATGACCCTCACCTGGCCCCTGGCCAGCGGGGGCTTCGCATTCGACAACATCATCTTCGGGGAACCCGCGCTGGCCTTCGGCGTACTGATGCTGGCCATCGGCTTCGTGCTGTGGCGTCGGGCGCCGCTCTTCGCGTCAGCGGTCCCGGACGAAGAGGCGGCCGGCGACGCACGGATGCGGTACGTGCGGGGGCTCATCGGGCCGATGTCGGTGTTCATCTTCGGGCTCGGCCTCGCCTGCTTCGCGATCGCCGCCGCCGGCTGGACGTACACCCTCTTCGCGGCGCCGCCGGAAGAACCGATCTCTGGGCAGTTCGCCGACTACCCCCTGGTGGAGGCGACCTTCATCTCCGGCCTCTACGTGCTGGTCGGGGTCGGCGCCGTGCTCTTCCCGTTCGCGCTGCGCCGCCTGCAACGCACGCTGCTGTTGATCGCGGGCTGGGCCTGGGGCCTCGCCGGACTCGCGTTCCTGCTCTTCGGCGCGTTGAACTACTTCACCCACATCGGGCTGATCGTCAACACCCAGTAGCCGCCGTGGTCAGCTGCGCAGTGCGGGCAGGCCGATCGGGTTGCCCTCCGGGATGACCGTGTGGCCGGCGAGCGCGATCGGTTCGAGCAGCTCGCGCAGCCGCTCGGTACGCTCCGGACCCAGCGTCCGCCAAGGGCGGGCGGCGGCGGCGTCGGTGGCGTCCTCGATCGCCTCGAACCGGGCCAGTCCCTGCTCGGTCGGCTCGCCGTCCGGGGTCAGCCAGCCCCGCCCGGCCAGCCGGGTGCGGGCGGCGGCCCACTGCTCCTCGGTCCATCCCCGCCCGAGCAGGTTCAGCGGGGACATGCCGACAGCGGCCCGCCAGGCCAGCGTCTCCACCGGGTCGAAATCGGCCGCGACCAGCGCCGCCACGTGCCCGTCACCGCGTTGCTCCCGCAGCGTGGTGGCGGCCTGCCAGAGCCGGGCCAGCGGGTACTCACCGCGCGGCAGGGCGGCGTTGGCGGCACCGAGCACCCGGCCGGCGGGCTCCGCCTCGGCGGCGGCGGCCTCCAGCAGCTCGGCGGCCTCCACCAGGTGCGACTCGGGCAGCTGGTAGGTCAGCTCGGCCAGCGCCTGCACCGCGCCGGTGAGCCGCGCCCGCAGCGCCTCCTGCGGGGTGGCCAGCCGCCAGACGGCCGGCAGCGCCCGCGCCACCGTGTGCGGGGCGAAGCTGAAGAACGCCGCGATCACCGGCGCGGGCTCGGCGGGCCCGAGCGGCGCGGCCCGGCCCGCGAAGTAGCCGCGCCAAAAGCCCCGCAACCCGACCGCCTCGAAGGCGGCCCGGGCACGGGGATGGAAGTAGGTGACCGCGTGGACCGGCTCGTAGTGCGTCCACATCACCCGGGCGGCCCGCCCCGCGTCGTCCAGCGCCGTCACGTGCACCTCCGCGTCCGGTCCGATCATCCCCGGGAGGCCGGACCGCCCGGGGGTGACGCCGAACCTACTGCGGCTGGGCAAGGGGCCGGAAGCCCCGTGTGGGCTACTGCATCAACGACGGGCGACATCCCGGGCGAACCGGGCTGCTACCGAGAGGTAACAGGCCGGTCACCCGGGGCGCCGGGCCGGTCACTGGGCCGCGAGCACGTCCACCACGAAGCGCAGCGGGCCGGCCGGGCGGCCCCCGGTGGGCTTCTCGCCGTACGCCAGCTCGGTCGGAATGTCGAGCTGCACGCGGCTGCCGACGGTCACCCCGACCAGGCCCTGGTCCCAGCCCGGGATGACCCCGCCGACGCCGATGGGGAAGGGCACCGGCTGGCCCTCGCTCCAGGACGAGTCGAACTCCTTGCCGTCCTTGAAGAAGACGCCGACGTAGTTCGCGGTGACCGTCTGGCCGGCCTTCACCGCCGGGCCGGTGCCCTTGATCAGCGGGGTCACGATGAGCTTCGTCAGCTCGCCCGTGCCGGCGGTGACCGTCGGCTTGCTGCCCAGGGCCGGGTCCGCGCCCGCCGGGAGCTGCGGGGCACCCGGGGCGGCGGCCGGCGGGGCGCTGGCGTCCGCGCCCGCCGACGGGCCGCTGGCCGTCGGGTTCTTGTCGCCGTCGTCGTTGCGCCCGATCGTCACGAAGACGGTGATCAGCACCGCGACCACGGCGACACCGGCGAGCCCGCCGGCCCAGGCCTGCCGACGGCGCTTCGCCTCGGCCGCCTTCTGCGCCGCCAACTGGGCGGCCAGCCGCCGCTCCGACTTCTGGGACCGGTTCTGCGTACGCTCGCTCACGGCGTCGACTCCCTGCTGCGAAGGTGGTGGCCGGCATCCGAGTGCCGGGGGAAAGCCGACGCACACGGTACCCGCCCGGCCGCCCACCGCGCCGCCTCGACGGTCGTGGTTACCACCGCACCCGTCACGCCGGCCCCGGCACCACCATGAAGTCGGTCACGAACGAGGTGACCCGGCCGTCCGCGCCGCGCCCGATCCAGGTGCCGTAGCAGCCGTCGCCCCAGCCCGACCAGACCGTCACCACGTTGGCCCCGGTCGCCTCGTCGAGCACTGCGGCGACGTGCCCCGGCACCGGCCCGTCACCGGGACTGTCCGCGACGAAGACGTCCGTCACCGCGTCCTCGTCCCAGGCCTCGAAGGCGGCCAGGGCGGTCGGGTCGGCCAGGGTGCCGATGCCGGTGTCCACCCCGTAACCGAACCAGCCGTCGGGCTTGAGGGCAGCGAGTTCCTGGTCACCGACCAGCGCCATCTCCCAGCGGACCGCAGGCTCGTCGTGGATCACCAGTTGGAGGGCGGCCACCCGCCGGTCCGCCTCGGTGTCCTCGCCCCGCACCACGGCGACCCACGCCCGCGCCGGGTAGCGGCCGGGAGCCACCCCGACCGTGAACGGTTCGTCCTCGGGGCAGGCCACCGGGTCGCAGCCGACCACCCGCCCCGTCGGCAGCACGACATCGCCCACCGGGTGCACCTCGATGACGTACGTGGCGTGCTGGTCGGCGAAGTGGGCGCCGGGCGTCAGCAGCCGGTCCAGGTCGGGGGTGTACGGCATGGGGTTCCTCTCGCGGCAGGTGCGCGCGGAGCGTACCCGCGGTGGATCTCGCCGGGCGACACCGCACCGCACCGTTCGGCGGCTCAGCCCTCGAGGTGCCGTGCCAGGGACTGGCGCAGATGGTGCTTCGGGCGGGACCCGACGATCGAGCCGACCACCTTGCCGTGGCGGAAGACCAGGAGGGTGGGCAGGGACATCACGCCGTAGGTGCGGGTGGCCGCCGGGTTGGCGTCGGTGTCGATCGTGGCGACGACCATCCGTCCGGTGAACTCCTCGGCGAGCTCGGCGAGGCTGCGGGAGATGGCCCGGCACGGCGGGCACCAGTCCGCCCAGAAGTCGACGACCACCGGACGGTCGGCGGCGAGCACCACGGTGGCGAAGGTGTCGTCGGTGACGACGGTCAGTGAGCCGTCCGGCGCAGTCTCGAGCATGTTTCCTCCCGGTGGGTGATGGCGTGGGCGAGCTGGTCGCGCAACTCCCGGCGGACCTCGTGCAGCCGGTCGATGCCGGCGTCGACCTCGGCCAGCTTCCGCCGCAGCACGGCCACCGAGTCGGGGCAGACGTGACCGGAGGCGTTGCCGGCCCGCAGGCAGGCGACGAACGGGCGGATGTCGTCCAGGCCGAAGCCCACCGCGAGCAGCGCCCGGATCTCGCGTACGACGGGCAGCTCCGCCTCGTCGTAGACCCGGTATCCGTTGGCCGAGCGGGCCGCCCGGACCAGGCCGTGCGTCTCGTAGTAGCGCAGGGCCCGGGTGCTCGTGCCGGCGCGCTCCGCCAGCTCACCGATCAGCATCCGGCCCCCCTTCGTCCGACCCGACCGACGCTAGACCTTGCCACCGGCGTCAAGGCAACCTCGGTGGTAGGGACGGGCACTTCGTTCGGGTGGTCAGGCCGTCTTGCGGGCTGCCTTCTTCGGGGCGGCCTTCTTGGCGGCGGGCTTCTTCTCGCCTTCGGCGGCCTTCTTCGGGGCTGCCTTCTTCGCGGCCGTCTTCTTGGGTGCGGCCTTCTTGTCTGCGGTCTTCCTGGCCGGCGCCTTCGCCGCCTTCTTCTCGGCGGCCTTCTTCTGGGCCGAGCGCGCCGACGAGATCGGGGTCGGTTCCCCGCCGCCGCCGGCCGGGGCCTCGCCGCGCGCGGCCTTGGCCCGCTCGACGGACGCCTTCAGCGCCGCCATCAGGTCCACCGCCGCAGCCGGGGCCTCCTCGACCTCCTCCGGCTGGACCACCTCGCGGCCCTCCACCTTGGCGTCGATGACCTCCTGCAACGCCGCCCGGTAGTCGTCGGTGAAGGCGTCCGGCTCGAACTCGCCGGCCATCGAGTCGATCAGCGAGCTGGCCATCGCCAGCTCCGGCGGGCGGACCTTCAGGTCCTCGTCGAGGAAGCCGAAGGCGGGGGTACGGATCTCGTCCGGCCAGAGCATCGTGTTGAGCAGCAGCACGCCCTCGCGGACCCGCAGCGTGGCGAGCTGTTCCCGCTGGCGCAGCGCCACCTTGACGATCGCCACCCGCTCGGAGTCGGTGAGCGCGTCGCGCAGCAGCACGTACGGCTTGGTGGCGGTGCCCTCCGGCTCCAGGAAATACGCCTTGTTGTAGAGGATCGGGTCGACCTGCTCGGCCGGGACGAACTCCAGCACGTCGATCGCGCGCGAGCTGGACAGCGGCAGCTCGGCGAAGTCGTCGTCGGTGAGGATCACCATCTCGCCGCCGCCGATGTCGTAGCCCTTGGCGATGTCGTCGTAGGTGACCTCTTCGCCGCAGACCTGGCAGGTGCGCTTGTAGCGGATCCGCCCGCCGTCCTCCCGGTGCACCTGGTGGAAGCGGATGTCCTTCTCCTCGGTGGCCGAGTAGAGCTTCACCCCGATCGAGACGAGCCCGAACGAGACGGCTCCCTTCCAGATGGCCCGCATCCCCGTGCTCCTCTCGCCGGTACAGCCCAGGATCGCAAAAGATCGAAGGCCACGCGAGTGCTTCGGTGCGCAAGTACAGTCGGGAGGTGCCCGGCGCGCCGCTCAAGCCGATGCTCGCGATGACCGGGCAGCTCCCGGCGGGTGCCGGCTGGGCGTACGAGTTCAAGTGGGACGGCATCCGCGCGCTCGCCGACATCACCGGCGGCCGGCAGCACCTGTACGCCCGCAGCGGCGTGGAGATCACCGTCGCGTACCCCGAACTGGCCACCCTGCCCGAGCAGGTGGGCGACGCGCTGCTCGACGGCGAGGTGGTGCTGCTCGGCGAGACCGGCCAACCCTCGTTCACCGCCCTGGCGGAGCGGATGCACGTACGCGACCGGAACAAGGCCGCCCGGCTGGCGGCGGTCTCCCCGGTGACGTACATGATCTTCGACCTGCTCCGGCTCGACGGCGAGGACCTGACCGGCCGGTCGTACGAACGCCGGCGGGAGACCCTGGACGGCCTGGCGCTCGGCGGCTCCCGGTGGGCGGTGCCGCCGGTCTTCGGCGACGGACCGGCCACCTACGAGGCGGCCGGCGAGCACGGCCTGGAGGGGGTGATGGCCAAGCGGGTCGGCTCGGTCTACCGGCCGGGCGTGCGCTCGCCGGACTGGGTCAAGGTCAAGCTGGAGGTCACCGGCGACTTCGTGGTCGGCGGCTGGCGGCCCGGGGCGCGCAAGATCGGCGGCCTGCTGGTCGGGGTGCCACGCCCGGACGGGCGGCTCATTTATCGGGGGCGGGTCGGCGGTGGCATCGGCGCGGCCATCGAGCGGGAACTGCTCCGCGAACTGGAGCCGCTGCGGACCGGCGCGTCGCCGTTCGCCGACGGCGTGCCGCGCGAGGATGCCCGAGGCGCGATCTGGGTGACCCCCCGGGTCGTGGTGGAGGTGAAGTACGGCCAGCGCACCCCGGACGGGCGACTGCGGTTCCCCCGGGTGCTGCGGCTGCGGCCCGACAAGCCCGCCGAGGAGGTCGATGATGCCGGCTGAACGGTTCCGGGTGGACGTCGAGGGACGTGCGCTGGATCTGTCCAACCTCGACAAGGTGCTCTATCCCGACGCCGGGTTCACCAAGGGCGAGGTGATCGACTACTACACCCGGATCGCCCCGGTGCTCCTGCCGCACCTGGCCGACCGCCCGCTGACCCGGATCCGCTTCCCCAACGGGGTCACCGGCGGCTCGTTCTTCGAGAAGAACGCCCCGGCCGCCACCCCCGGCTGGGTACGCACCGAGACGCTGCCCGCGCCCGGGTCCAGCAAGGGCCGGGAGACCATCGACTACGTGGTCGCCGACGACCTGCCCACCCTGGTCTGGCTGGCCAACCTCGCCGCGCTGGAGCTGCACACGCCGCAGTGGAAGATCGGCCAGCACCCCGACGTGATGGTCGTCGACCTCGACCCCGGGCCGCCGGCAACGCTGCGCCAGTGCTGCCAGGTGGCGCTGCTGATGCGCGACCGGCTCGCCGACGACGGGATCTCCTCGTATCCCAAGACGTCCGGGAAGAAGGGCATGCAGCTCTGCTGCCCGGTCGCCGGTACCCAGTCCGCCGATGTCGTGTCCGACTACGCCAGGCGGATCGCGCAGGAGTTGGAGCAGGCAAACCCGAAGCTGATCGTGTCGAAGATGGCGAAGAACCTGCGGCCCGGCAAGGTCTTCATCGACTGGAGCCAGAACAACGCGGCCAAGACGACCGTGTCGCCGTACTCGCTGCGGGCCCAGTCCGTGCCGGCCGTCTCCACCCCGCTGACCTGGGACGAGGTCGAGGCGGGCGCGGCCGGCCGGCGGCCGGCATCGAAGCCGTACCCGGCGGGGGAGGTGCTCAGGCGGGTGGAGAAGCAAGGGGACCTGCTCGCCCCGCTCCTCGATGGCGGCCCCGAACTGCCCACCCCGTGACCCGGCCGGCGGGCAAGACCGGCCGGGCAGCCGGTCAGGCGGCCGGCCAGGTGGTGTACGAGATCCGCGCGTTCAGGTTGGCCGGCACGCCCAGCCAGGCGTAGCAGTTGACCGAGACGACCGTGTCGGCCCCGGACGGGAACCAGCCGGCCAGTACGCAGTAGCCGCGCGGCGGGCGCTGGAGACTGGTCACGAAGGAGTTCACGAAGGCGGTGCCGTAGCCGGTCCCCGTGCCGGCGAAGCGCGCCTGGTAGCGGCCGGTGCCGATCACGGTGCCCGCCGCGCCGCCGAAGCCCGGGATCGTCGAGTTGTAGCTCTCGCCGCCGATCCAGGTGCCGCTGACGTTCTCGCCGTGGAACACGCCGCTGGCGAAGCGCGGCCCCGACGCCCGGCCCAGCAGGTCCACCCGTGAGCCGTAGGTGACGACGAAGCGGGCGTCGACCGGGTTGCCGGCGGCGTTCGCGCAGTGCACCACCCACACGTCCGGCGGGTCGAGCTGGCAGTGCACGGCGGTGCTGCCGAGCGCGGTCACGTGCGACATCGGGAAGATCGGGCCGTCCTCGCTGGCCGGGTTCGGGTTCATCAGGAAGCGGTACCGGCCGGTGCCGAGGCGCTCGTAGGAGACCGCCCCGCCGGTCGAGTCGTACCGGTAGGCGGCGGGCAGGGTGCGTACGCCGGTCGGCTGTGCCTGGTCGGTGACGAACCACGCCAGCCGGCCCTGGCTGACCTGCCGGACGTTGGTGAAGGTGGTGACGAACCGGCTGTCCGCCGGGCTGCCGGTCGCGGCGAAGCAGCGCACCAGGATCAGCAGGTCGGGCGGGCCGATGGGGCTGCGGTACCAGCTGGACACCGTGCAGAAAACCGGCCCGCCGCCGTACGCCACCGCGTGCGCCACCCCGCCGGTGGCCGCCGCCCCCTCCAGCACCACCGTGTACGCCCCGGTGCCGGTCCGCCGCACGACGACGTCGCCCTCGCCGGAGTGGGCGCTGTAGCCGTCGGTGATGCGATATTCGGTGGTCGTCGGGGAGTACGCCCAGACGGTGGCCGTCACCGTCGGGTCAATCCCGGGCAGCGGATCCGCCGCGGCAGGCGCCGGCCCGGCCAGCGCCACTCCGGCGAGCAGTATCGCCAGCGCCACCGCGCCGCGCAGCAGTCGGCCGTGGCGGGCCCCGGGCACTCGTTGATCTGTCTGCATGACCGCAGCCTCTCTGAGCCTCGCCGGACCGTTGCGCCACGAGTGTGGCAATGCCCGTCAATGGCCGACCCGGTGCGGCGGCGACGCGTCGGGGGCGGAGCCGGCGACCGGCGTTCCGCGCCGGCCGGGGGACCCGCGCGGCGGTCTCCCGCCGGCCCGTCGCCGGTTGAGTAGGGTGGCCGCAGCCTGCCGAGGAGTGCGACATGAACCTGACTGATGCCCTCGTCCGGGATCCGCTGACCGGTGGCCGGGCGGCGGAGGTGGACCGGCCCCTGCTCACCTATCTCGACGACGCGACCGGCGAGCGGGTCGACCTGACCGCGACGGAACTGGGCAGCTGGGCGGCGCGGGCCGCCGGGCTGCTGCGCGAGGGCTGCGGGCTCGGTGTCGGAGACCGGGCGGCGGTGCTGCTCCCGGCGCACTGGCAGACCGCCGCCGTGCTGCTGGGCGCCTGGTCGGCGGGGGTGGCGGTGTCGTTCCAGCCTCGGGCGACGGCCGGCCTGCCGCGACTCGGGCCGGGCGCCGACGGGCCCTTCGACGCGGTCTTCGTCAGCGCGGAGCGGCTGGACGACTGGCTGGAGGACGTGCCGGAGGCACGGCACCGCTACGTGCTCGGGCTCGGCGCCGCCCCGCCACGCGAGGTGCCCCTGGGCTACCTGGACTGGTTCGCCGAGGTGGGCCGGCACACCGACGCGCTGCCCGCGTCCGCCCCGCTGACCAGCACCGACGCGGCCAGCCCGGACGGCACGAGCTACCGCGAGTGGGGCAGTGTCGCGCTGGCCGTGGCGGAGCGGCTCGACCTGCGGGCCGGCGACCGGCTGCTGGTTGACGTCGCCGAACACGAACAGCCGGTGTACTGGCTGCTGGCGCCGCTGGCCGTCGGCGCGTCGGTCGTGCTCTGCGCCAACCTCGATCCGGCGACCCTGGACGCCCGGGTCGCCGCCGAGCACGTCACCCGGGTGCTCTGATGGCTGGCGGGATCTACACCGAGGCGAGCATGTCGCTGGACGGCTACATCGCCGGTCCGGGCGCGACCGGCTTCGACCAGCTCTTCCAGTGGTACGAGAACGGCGACGTCGCCATCCCGACGACCAAGCCGGAGATGACCTTCCGCACCTCCCCGGCGAGCGCCGGGCACCTGCGGCAGACCCTGGACGACACCGGCGCCCTGGTCGTCGGCCGGCGGCTGTTCGACCTCATCGGCGGCTGGGACGGCCGGCACCCGCTGGACAAGCCGGTGGTGATCGTCACCCACCAGGTGCCGGACGGCTGGCCCCGGCCGGGCGCCCCGTTCACGTTCGTGACCGACGGCATCGAGGCGGCCGTCGCGCAGGCCCGGGAGCTGGCCGGTGACCGCTGGGTCGGGGTCAACGGGGGCACCATCGCCCGCCAGTGCCTGGCGGCCGGGCTGCTGGACGAGATCCGGGTCAACCTGGTGCCGGTCCTGCTCGGCGACGGCGTGCCGTTCTTCGACCACGTCCGCGACGCCCCCGTCGAGCTGTCGAACCCGACGGTCGTCGAGGGCGACCGGGTAACCCACCTCTATTACCGGGTCCGTCGCCCGTAGCCGTCCGCAGAGGACGAGTTGAGCCTCGAGGAGGCTCGGCGTGGCCCGCCGAACGCCCCGAGTGCCTCCAAACAGCGCTCCCCGGCCCGCTGCCGTTACAGGGAAATCCAGCCCTTTTCGCAGGTCTGTTGCCGGTGCCATCGACGTGTTCTCATACCGGGAAGACGACGTCATCGACCAGGTCATGACAACCCCGCGTCGACTCCGCACCGCCTCCATTCTCTGAAAGGTGCACCGATGCACAGGAGACCGATCTTCCGACTTGCAGTCCTCACCGCCACCGCCGCGACGTTCCTGGCCTCCGGTGGCGCCTACGGCGCGGTATCGGCAGCGCCCGTGACCGTCTCCCCGGGTGTCGCGGCGTGTGAGCCGGGCGCCGACGAGCACAGCGCGGCCCGGCTCGCCGAGGGCGCCACCGCGCAGGAGCCGGAGCTGTACGCCAAGAACGAGGCGAAGGCCTACGGGGTGATCAAGGACGCCCCGCGCCTGGCCAACGGCAGCGTCAACGTGCCGACGGTCTTCCACATGATCTCCGACCACCCGCTCAGCGCGGCCGAGACGACCAGGTGGAACACCCTGATCGCGGCGCAGATGGAGGTGCTCAACGACTCGTTCGCGGGCAGCACCGCCGCGAACGCCTCCGACACGCCGTTCCGGTTCTCGCTGGTCGACACGACGTGGACGGTGAACAGCGCCTGGTACACGGTCGTGCCGGGCAAGAACGAGCGGGACATGAAGAAGGCGCTGTACACCGGCGACTCCGAGACCCTCAACGTGTACGCGGCCAACATCGGCGGCGGGCTGCTTGGCTGGGCGTACTTCCCGAAGGGCTACAACAACGGCCGGGACTACATCGACGGCGTGGTGATGCTCGACGAGTCGATGCCGGGCGGCACGGCGGGCAAGTACGCCCTCGGTGACACGCTGACGCACGAGGTCGGGCACTGGCTGATGCTGGAGCACACCTTCGCGCACGGGTGCTCTGCGGCCGGCGACTTCGTCGCGGACACCCCTCGGGAGGCGGCACCGCAGTTCAACTGCCCGGTGGGTGCGGACACCTGCACCGCACCCGGGCTGGACCCGATCCACAACTTCATGGACTACACGCAGGACTCCTGCATGAACATGTTCACCCCGGGCCAGGCGGACCGGATGAGCGACGCCTGGGTGGCGTTCCGGGCCGGCGGTGCTGGCTGACGCAGTGCTGTGCAGGTGGCGGCCGGTCGCTGACCGGCCGCCACCGTCGGCCCCGGATCGGCTGATCCCGGTCCGGGGCCGGATCTCGATTCAGTCGAATGCGGCGGCGAACATGCCCGGCTGGTAGGAACCGCCCCGCTGGTGCACGATCACGGCGAGCCGATTGGCCGCGTTGATCAGGGCGACCAGGGCGACCAGCGCGGCGATCTGGTCGTCGTCGTAGTGCTTGCGCACCTGGGCCCAGGTCTCGTCGGACACGCCCTGGTGGGCGTCGGCGAGCCGGGTGCCCTCCTCGGCGAGCGCCAGCGCGGCCTGTTCGGCCTCGGTGAAGACGGTGGACTCGCGCCAGGCGGCGACCAGGTTGAGCCGGACCGCGCTCTCGCCGGCCGTTACGGCCTCCTTGGTGTGCATGTCGATGCACCAGCCGCAGCCGTTGATCTGGCTGGCCCGCAGCGACACCAGCTCCTGCGTGGCCTTGGGCAGCGGCGACTGCTGAATCACCATGCCGGCGTTCGCGAACCGCTTGGCGAACTTCATGGCGATCTCGTTGTCGAACATGTTGAATCGGGCGTCCATGCTTCCGTCCTTAACTCCTGGTGTTCGATCGGACGAACACGAGATGCCGGCGAGCAGCGCCATGTGACGGTGCGGCCGGGTGAGGACTGCCACAGACTGAGGTGTCACAGAACGGCCGGGGCCGGCATCTGATGGGTGACGCAGTCGAGAGGGAACAGGAGTCACCCATGGTGGGCACGCCGCAGACCGCCGCCGACGATCGCCCGGACCCGGCCACCGAGGCGTTCCTCGCCCACCGCAACCTGCTCTTCACCGTCGCGTACGAGATGCTCGGCTCGGCCGCCGACGCGGAGGACGTCCTACAGGAGACCTGGCTGCGGTGGGCGGGCGTCGACCTGGGCGCGGTCCGGGACCGGCGCGCCTACCTGGTCCGCGTCACCACCCGCCAGGCACTCATCCGACTGCGTACGCTCAGCCGCCGCAGAGAGTCCTACGTGGGTCCCTGGCTGCCCGAGCCGCTGCTCACCGCTCCGGACGTCGCCGAGGACATCGCGCTGGCCGACAGCGTCTCGATGGCGATGCTGCTGGTGCTGGAGACGCTGGCACCGACCGAACGGGCGGTGTTCGTGTTGCGCGAGGTGTTCGACCTCGGCTACGACGAGATCGCCGAAGCCGTCGACAAGAACCCCGCCGCTGTCCGTCAGATCGCTCACCGGGCACGGGCACACGTCGCGGCACGCCGGCCCCGCCGGGTCGTCTCCGCGGCCGAGACCCGGTACGCGCTCGACGCGTTCCGGCGGGCGATCGAGACCGGCGACCTGCAGAGCCTGCTCGACATCCTTGCGCCGGACGTGGTCCTCCTCGGCGACGGTGGCGGCGTCAAGCAGGCAGTCCCGCGGCCCATCATCGGAGCCGACAAGGTGGCCCGCCTGCTGGCCGGCGGGTGGGGCAAGATCGCGGGCAGCACGTCGTGGCGGCCGGCGCAGGTCAACGGCCACCCGGCGCTGATCGTCCAACTCAAGGGCGAGATGGACACGGTCCTGGCCGTGCGCGTCGAGGGCGGCCTCATCACCGGGATCTACGCCGTACGCAATCCCGAGAAGCTGTCCCACATGGAACGGGAGACCGTCCTGAGCCGGTGAGCCTCAGCGCCGCCTGAGCCCCGGCGGACGCCGCGCGCAGGCCGAGGTGTGGTCCACCGGCAGCGCACACCGCACGCCGCCGTCGGGCAAGGGCCGGTCGCAGAAGACCCAGTGGCGTACGCCCTGCTGGTCCTCGGCCGAGACGGTAACCCCGCCGGGCTCGACTCGGGCGGTGAGCCGGGCCAGCACCCGGGCGGCGGCCCGGGCGAGGATTTGGGCCTGGAGCAGGTCGGGCGCGGTGACCGGCAGGTGGATCACCCAACGGTCGGTCACCGGTAGCGGTGGTTCGCCGGCTGGGCGCTCTGCCACGCACTCAGGGCCTTCTTGATGCGTACGTTCTCCTCCTGCACCGCGACCAGGGCAGTCTGCGCGACGGTCAGTTCGTCGGCCACCTGGTGCAGGAAGGCGCGGATCTCGACGGGATCGAGGCCACGCCGGCGGACGTTGAAGCACCGGTCGCGGATCTGCCACGGCCGTAGCCCTCGTGGTGGGCGGACGACGTCCGCCGGGCGTCGTTGCTCGTGTCGGCCCGTCAGTCGACGGATCAGGTTGCGCACGGGTGACCGCCCTTCGTCGGGATCGCGTCGGTAGTGGAAGGGGCGGTCTCCGCCGGTTGCGGTCGACGGAGACCCGCCCTGTCACCGCAGCCTCGATCGGCGGTACGGCAACAGGGCCGCGCCGGGGGAGCGCGGGAGTGGGGGTCTCGACGGCGATGCGAGACCAGTACGAGAGGCGCCAACCGACCGCAGCAGCACCGCATCACCGACAGTGACGCTACCGATGCGACCTCACCTACGTCAAGTGCAGCGCCATACTCTTTTACTGAACCATCACCATCATCATCTCTGTCACCACCATCACCTCTTTCAGCTCATGCATTGCCTACTTCAAGGGCGTGGATCAATACTGGGTGGGCCAACCGACTACAAGGGGCCTCACTGTGCCTATTCCGCCCACGATGGACGAGTTGCTGGACGACCTGCGGAGCAAGATCAAGGACGGGACCTATCCGCCGGGCAGTCAGTTGCCGTCAGGCCGGGCTCTCGCCGACTCCTACGACGTCTCCCACTCGACCATCCAGCGAGCGGTTGCCACGCTGCGGGAGCAGGGTGTCCTGGTCGGCCGCCCGGGTCGCGGCGTCTTCGTTGCGGAGTCCACCCGGCCTTGACCCGTGCTGGCCGGCCATGAGCTGGTCTTCGGTCTGGTCGGCATATTGCGGCTCTAAGCTGCAATCTGGAAGATCAAGACCCAAGTTGGCCGGCGCTGCCGAGAGCTGAACAAGAACAACGCCGGGCTCGGTTACTGCTGATCTTCCTCGTGTAAGGCTCACTCATGCCGCTGGCCGTGCGATCGTGCCAGGCATCTGCGGGAGCCCAACCGTCAAGCATGTCCCGTGACAAAACCCGATGGATTACCGGTGGTGTCTAGTCCTGTGTCTAGTCCCGGCATTGCCGAAACACTCTCAACAGGATCAAGGGCCCGCGCAAGCGCGGCCCGCCCGCCGTGCTCGGCCTGCTGGCGGCCTTCGGCCGGCATCGGCCGGCACGGCGGGCCGGTCGTTCGGCTGGTCAGCATCGACGGTGCCACCACGGTAGTTCGGGCGACGTCTGGGGATCGTGAAGGCTCCGGCGCAGCAGGACGGCGTCCAAGGCATCAACGAGGGAGCGCACCTCACTCCCGGCGCGCGGTGGGAGCATCGTCACGACGTCTTCGAGCATGTCGCGAGCCCAGCCCGCACCGCAGCAGGAGCAGGTGAACTCGGCCTCCCACTGCTTCCACGAACGTCGGAGCCCACGTACGTGCACGGACCACACGCTGATTGCCGCAGCCACGCCCCCTGGCATCAGTTGCGCGCCTTCAAGCTGCCGAATCGCCGCGTTGGTTGCTCCGGACAGCCCGGGAGTGCTGCGATAGCGCACCCACGGTCGTCGCCAGGTCTGCTCCCGCAGTCGAAGCGATGCCGGTCTTCTACGCGGCATAACCCCTTCGAACGGCGTTCATGACGACATCCTGCCAGTCGTACACGGCCACCGCCAGGCCGTGACGGTCGCGAGGGTGGCTGGCCACCGTCGAGGTCGGGCGACCGCTGCCGCGCCGCTTCGCGGCTTGCCACCGGGTACCAGGGTCCAGACGCACGAAGAGCCGGCGGCACGGCAAGCCGCCCCCGACCCGAGGCCGGGGGCGGTGAGCCGTACGCCGCCGGACAGCCGCGCGTGCACGCACAGCCGTGCCAGCCCCACGCGGAGATCGCGGGCGAGAGAGCATCCTCTGATGCTGACTTGCGTGGTGAATGACTGTGATCGTCCGGCGACCCGTGGACAGGCGTGGACGGGCGACCCGCTGAAGGGGATAGAGCAGTACCGGAAAGGAATCAGGCTCGAACTGTCTGTCAAGGACCTCGCGGTCCGGTTGGTGCTGTGTGATGAGCATGCCCGGGAGTTGACAGTCGCTGCGTGGGAGGCGGCGCTATCCAAGCTCGACGGGTGGGGCTGGCAGCCGCTTCGTGGGCCGATCGGCTGACCGCCCGCAGCACGCCATCCGAAAGTCAGCGGATCGTCAGCGAACGCCGTACCGCGTGATCCGACTCGATCATGCTCGACGGCACGACCTATGCGTCTGACCACGCGGTACGACACTTGATCACACTCGCCGCTACGTCAGGTCACTTTTTCCCCCCGGCGGGGGCATGTCCGGCCGGAGGCGCTGCGGGAGCACAGCCGACAGCAACCCGTCGGACGGCGCGATCCCACCGGATCGCCAGTTGCATCCGCCGGGGCGGTTCCAGGTGCGGCGAGCAGGCTGAACACATCGTCCTCCCGACCAGGACGGTCAGACCAAGCTGATCGAAGGCCCCCGATCGGGGCATCAGAGACGCCTGGACGTCGCCGTGCTGCCGGCTGAGGAGGTCGTTCCGGGATGGGAGATCGCCGCATCAAGCGGCGGCGATGCCGTGGTCCTGCTTGAGGACGCCTTTCGCGCCCTTGCCGGACTGCCCGGCCGTGCCCTTCTTCGGCGCTACAGATCTTGAATGGTCAGGTTGTGTCGGGTTTGAGGGTCAGTCCGGTGTGCGCGAGGAAGCTGTCGAGTAGGTCGGTGCGGTACTGGATGCTCTTGAGTCGGTTCTTGACGATTGCGAGGAGGTGGTCGACGCCGGTCACGGCGAGGTTGCCGATGCTGCGTTTGAGGTGGGACCACACTGCCTCTGTCGGGTTCAGGTCCGGGGCGTAGGCCGGTAGCCGGATGACGGTCAGCCAGTCCCGGGCGTCGATCATCTGCCGCATGGCGGCGGAGACGTGGGTGTTCAGGTTGTCCCAGACGCACACGATCGGGCCGCCGAGCTGCTGGTGAGCGGCGTCGAGCAGGCAGATGTAGTCGCGTTCACTGAAGCTACGGCGCTCGTTCTTGCGACCGCGATGGGTGATCGTGCGGTAGATCAGCCGGGACCGCTTCCCGGGCCGGTAACAGGTCAACCCGGCGATCGAGACCCGACCGGAACCCTTGCCCGCCACCGGAACCACAGGGGTGTGCCCGCGTCGTCCCCAGGTGCGGGCCTTCGGAGGGCGCAACGTCTGACCAGCCTCGTCCTCGAAGACCAGCCACGCCTGCCGCTGCGCCGCTACCGTTTTCCCGCCGGCCACGTCTCCCGCCGCCAGGTGACGATCGCGGCCTCGTCACGCTCGACCGCACGATGCGCGGGGACCTGCACCGACCAACCCAACCGGTACATGATGTTCGCCGTCCCGCGCAGCGTGTACCGGGTACGGAACATCCGGGCGATCAAGTCCGACACCCGCGCCAGGGTCCACCGCTGATCACTACCGAACCCGTGCGCCGCCGGCCCTTCCTCCAGGCCATCGGCCAGCCGCCGCAGCCGGCCCTCATCCAGGCGACACCGAGACCCACCCGGCCCTTTCGAGGCCAGGGCCTGCTCACCACCGACCTGCCACCGTTTACGCCACCCGTACACCGCGGTCTGCGACACCCGCAGCCTGCGCGCGATCTCCGGCACCGACACATCCTGGGCGAACCACCCGGCCGCCTGCCGTCGTACCGCCTCACGCTTCGCCCGCCCCCGCGCGGACAACCCACCTCCATCGGGATACCTCATCCCATCGATCTACCCCAACGCGAGGCCATCACAC
This sequence comes from Micromonospora peucetia, assembly GCF_900091625.1. Lineage (NCBI taxonomy): Bacteria > Bacillati > Actinomycetota > Actinomycetes > Micromonosporales > Micromonosporaceae > Micromonospora > Micromonospora peucetia. The sequence goes on along the minus strand of NZ_FMIC01000002.1, from coordinate 1,589,726 downwards.
AGGCCACATCGGACGAACCTGGCCATTCAAGGTCTGTAGCTGCGACACGCGCTGCGGGGAGATGCCAAGAAGTGCGCCCGCATCGCGGACCGTGTAGCCCTTTGCGAGTAGCGCGCGTGCGGCGGTGACAGTCGCCTCCTCGGCGGACTCTTCGGCCTTGCGCAGCTCGCTGCGGGCGCTGCGGGCGCGGGTCACCTCTTGCGGCAGGTCGGGCTGTACGTCGATGTCGAAGCTGTGCGGGTCGACGTCGAGCATGAGGGCGATAGCTTCACGTGCCATGCCTTCGACCTGGTCGAGACGACGGGCCTGAGAGAACACGCCCTTGATCTCCGGCACGCTGATCGCCCACCAAGCGCCTGTGCGTACGCATCTGGCGGTGTATCTCATCGACGACGGCCCCCCTTTACCTCAAGCCCAGGCTGCGCAGGCGAGGGCTACTCGCGGCTGGTGGTCATGACGAGGGTCTCGGTGAACCCCTCAGTGGGCAAGAGCGGGCGCATGAACGTTCGCTCATACCGCACGACGCAACCCGAGTCGTCGCGGATGCGGTCGGCTGCGACGAATTCCGGATCGCTGCCGAACCGTGCGCGGTAACGCTCGTAGGCGGCCAGGCTCTCGAAGCTGAACAGCGCCTCGGCCTGGTCGCTGGCTCCCTCGGCGGGCAGGAAGTAACCGTGGTGCACACCACCGTGCTGGGCCACCAGCCGCATCCACGCGCGGGCGAAGCGTTCGAACGCCTCGATCTGCGCGGGGTCGATGGTGTAGTGCACGACGCAGGTGATCATGGCACAACCCTACGGGGCCCGAGGCGCTGGATGGGCTTCACGAACTGCTTCCTGAGGTCATCGTGGACATGAAGGAGTAGGGCGAGCGGGTGCCCTGGTTAGGACCTCAACGCCTCGGCGAGGGCTACTCGCGGCCGGTGGCCATGATGAGGGCCTCGGTGAACTGCTTCCAGGTCGGCTGGTCGGGGAAGTCTTCCCCTCGGTTGCGGTAGAGCCAGGGCAGGGACTTGAACGAGGACTCCAGTGCGTCCAGGAAGCGTTCGAGTGTGTGGTTCTCCCACTCCGTAGGGTGCGCACGCAGATCTGCGAGCATTCGCCCGACGATCTCGGCTGCCTCGGTGTTCGTGGTGACGTGGTCCACCTCGTCTAGACGGATGTTGGTGAACCTGCCGGTCTCGTAGGCACCGCTCATCCGGTCATCGTGCCTGTTCTGTAGAGGGAGTTGGTCTTGCAGGGTCAGTCGACGGTGGGGAGTTTCGGGCCGAGGACGTCGTCGGCGTCCACGATGGTGTATGCGTAGCCCTGTTCGGCGAGGAAGCGTTGCCGATGCGCCGCGTACTCGGTGTCGATGGTGTCGCGGGAGACGACGGTGTAGAAGTGCGCCTGTCGGCCGTCGGCCTTCGGCCGCAGCACCCGCCCCAACCGCTGTGCCTCCTCCTGCCGCGACCCGAACGTCCCCGATACCTGGATCGCCACCGCCGCCTCCGGCAGGTCGATGGAGAAGTTGCCGACCTTCGAGATGACGAGCGTTCGCACCTCGCCGGAGCGGAACGCGTCAAACAACCGTTCCCGTTCCTTGTTGGTGGTGGACCCCTGCACGATCGGCGCGTCGAGGTATTCGCCGAGTTGGTGCAGTTGGTCGATGTAGCCGCCGATGACGAGCACCTGTTCGCCCGGGTGCCGGTCCACCAGCGCCTTAACGACGGGTAGCTTCGTGCGGGCGGTCGCCGCCATCCGGTAGCGCTCCTCGGCCTCCGCTGTCGCGTACGACATGCGTTCGGCGTCGGTCAGGGTCACCCGTACCTCGGTGCACTGGGCCGGGGCGATCCAGCCCTGCGACTCGATGTCCTTCCACGGCGCGTCGTACCGCTTCGGGCCGATCAGGCTGAACACGTCGCCCTCCCGGCCGTCCTCGCGTACCAGAGTCGCCGTGAGGCCCAGCCGGCGGCGGGCCTGGAGGTCCGCCGTGAAGCGGAAGATCGGCGCGGGCAGCAGGTGCACCTCGTCGTAGACGACCAGACCCCAGTCGCGGGCCCCGAACAGGTCCAGGTGGGTGAAGGCGCCACCGCGCCGCGAGGTGAGCACCTGGTACGTGGCGATGGTGACCGGGCGGATCTCCTTGCGCTCGCCCGAGTATTCCCCGATCTCCTCCTCGGTCAGGGAGGTGCGGGCGATCAGCTCCCGCTTCCACTGCCGGCCGGCGACCGTGTTCGTGACGAGGATCAGGGTGGTCGCCTTCGCCTCGGCCATCGCCGCCGCCCCGACCAGCGTCTTGCCGGCGCCGCAGGGCAGCACCACGACCCCCGAGCCGCCGGCCCAGAACGCCTCCACGGCCTCCCGCTGGTACGACCGCAGCGTCCACGGCTTGCTGCCGTCCTTGCCGGCCTCGGCCAGCTCGATCTGGTGCGCCTCGCCGTCGACGTAACCGGCCAGGTCCTCGGCCGGCCAGCCGAGCTTGAGCAGCGCCTGCTTGAGCCGGCCCCGCTCGGACGGGTGCACCGCGATCGTGTCGTCGTCGAGCTTCGCGCCGAGCATCCCGGCGAGCTTCTTGCTCTTCGCGACCTCGATCAGCACCAGCCGGTCCAGCGCCCGCAGCACCAGCCCGTGGGCCGGGTCGTTGGCGAGCTGGAGCCGGCCGTACCGGTCCATCGTCTCGGCCACGTCGACCAGCAGCGCGTGCGGCACCGGGTAGCGGGAGTACTTGATCAGCGAGTCCACCACGCCCTCGGCGTCGTGGCCGGCGGCGCGCGCGTTCCACAGCCCGAGCGGGGTCAGCCGGTACGTGTGCACGTGCTCGGGGGAGCGCTCCAGCTCGGCGAAGGGCGCGATGGTCATCCGGCACGTCTGCGCGTCGGGGTGGTCGATCTCCAGCAGCAGGGTCTTGTCCGACTGCACGATCAGGGGTCCACCGCTCACGCCAGTGCCTCTCCTCCACCTCGGGTCGTCGGCTGTCCGGGAGGCGACTGACCCGCCCCAGGCCGACCCACCAGTGTTGCACGTAACCGGGTGGGCACAGAAAAATCTGGCCACCTGGAGCAACCGGAGCGGTCCTCGCAACGTCTAGCAAAGAGGACAACTGTCAGGGAGGCGTCATGAAGCACGTCCGGATCACCACCCGGCTCGTCGCCCTGGCCGTGGTCACGCTGGTCGGCGCCGGTGCGTGCGCGTTCGATCCGCAGGCCGACGGTGGCGGAGGCGGGGGATCCGTCGCGGCCGGGGCTGCGGAGCGGGCAACGGGGGCGAGCGGTACGCCCGGGCCGGACCAGCGGGCGAAGCCCGGCACCACCCCGCCGAAGCCGAAGGCCACGCCGAAACCGACGCGGAGCACGCCGAAGCCGACCCGCCCCGCGGCGAAACCCACCAGCTCGCCGTCCGCCGCCGGCTGCCCGCAGGGCGAACACCAGCGCGAGGTGGAGGCGCACCTGGCCCGGCTGGGCGGGTTCGGCCCGGTGACCGTCGACGGCCGGCAGTCCGCCGCCGACTGCGCCGCCATCAAGAAGTTCCAGAAGCGGTACGACATCCGCCCGGCCCTCGGCCGCGCCGGCCCCACCACCCAGGACGTGGCGAAGCGGCTCGCCACCACCGACACGGCGCGCTGCAAGGCCGGCTCCGGCACCACCTTCTGCATCGACCTGACGCGGCAGACCACCTGGGTGATGCGCAACGGCAAGGTGCTCGTGAAGCCGACCGTGACCCGGACGGGCATGCCCGGCTACCGCACCCCGGCCGGCACGTTCACCATCAACTACCGCAACGTGAAGGAGTGGTCCGACCCGTACGAGGTGTGGCTGCCGTACTGGCAGCACTTCACCCGGGGGATGGGCTTCCACCAGACCACCACCTACCTGCACGAGAAGTCGATCGGCTCGCACGGCTGCGTCAACCTGCTGCCCGGCGACGCCGTCCGCTACTGGGAGTTGGGTAAGGTCGGCAACAAGGTGGTGCTGATCGGGCGGCGACCCGGCACCTGAGCAGCCCCGTCGCCGGGCCGACGGCGTCGCACATCTCGTCCGATCCGGGTTTTATCCCCTGTCACTCGCGCCACCGGAGTGACACGCTGGGATGCCAGGCGTCGAACCGGACGGGGAGGCTGGAGATGACGGTCGACCGCGAAGCGATCCCGGAACACAGTCCCGCACACGACCGGTCGCCCGCCGAGGAGGTCTCCACCGCCACCGTGGTCGCGTACGCGGGCGCCGCGATCGTGCTTGTCGGCTGGTTCCTCTTCGGCTGGCTGGTGCTCCGGCAGGGCTTCGTCGACTCGGTCGGCGAGTCGGCCGGCGCCGGGTTCACGCTGCTGCTGATCGTCTCCGTCATCGGGACCGTACGCCGCAGCCGGCGCTGACCCACCCCGCTCAGTCCTCCAGCACCGCCGCCGTGACCCGGTGCAGGGCGAAGGTGTGCAGCATCTCCGTCCGCTCGTCCTCGGCGCGCAGATAGCCGGCGCCGATCGAGACCGGCCGGACGAGCCGGGACGCGGTCGCCCCGTGCGCGTCGACATATCCGACCCAGACCAGCGCCCTGTCCCGCACCGCCTGCTGGAGTACGGCGAGGGCGTCGCTGTGCCCGGGCACCGGCGCCGGACCGGTGCGCCCGACCCCGCCCCGGACCACGGCCGGCGCCCGTCGGGCGGCCCGGGCTGCCGCCTCGCCCCGCCGGATCTGCTCCACCACGCCCAGCAGGCGGGGCATGGCCAGCTTCGGTGTGGTCAGCGGGTCGAGCGTCCGGGTCGTCACCGGCACCCGGGCCGGTGCGCGTCGAGTCTTCGGGCGGGCCAACACCGCCGCACCGCTCCCGTCCTCCGGCACCGGGGCGTACCCGGCGTCACGCAGCGCCGTCAACATCCGGCCCACCTGGTACGGCGTCGACAGCACCGTCGGCGCCAGCCGGCGCAGCGCCAGCGGCTCCAGCCGCCGGTCGGCGAGCACCTCGGTCAGCAGCGCCTCGTCGTCGCTGCGCACGTACCCCCCGGCGGAGCCGACCCGCAGCCCGCCATGCTTGCGGGCCACGTCGTCCACCAGGTAGCTCAACCCCTGCGGTACGGGAGTGCGGGACCGCCCCCGGAACAGGGCGTGCAGGTCGTCGGCCGAGTAGCCGGCGTCCAGGGCCCGGCGCACGCTGGCCGGGGTGACCCGGTGCACGCTGGCCCCACCAGCCGACTCGTGCTCCGCCACCACCTCCAACTCGGCGGCGAGCGCCGGGTCGGGCGGGCCGGGCACCACGACGGTCAGGTCCGCCTGCACGAGGAAGTGGTCGACCGGGGCGGGCAGCAGGGCGTCCAGCGCGCGTACGGCGTTGGTCGCGTCGCCGCTCTCGGCATCCGACCGCAGCCCGAGCGGGTCGTCCCCGCCCCGCTCGTCGGCAGCGGTCACGTCGGCCAGCAACAGCCGCCCGTACGAGGTGAGCGCCCCCAGCCCCGTCACGCCCAGCGTGGCCGCCTCGGCCAGCACCTCGCGGTGTGCGGCCTCCCGTCCCCGGCTGCGCCGCGGCGCCCGCCAGTCGAGCAGGGCCAGCACCTCCTCGGGGGTGGGGCCGGTGGCCGGTTCCAGGTCGGCGAGCACCTCCAGCACGGCCCGCCGGGCGGCCGGCGCACTGGCTCGTTCCGCCTCGGCGGAGAGCACCGTGATCGGCCGGTCCCGGTCGTCGCGCTGCCCCACCAACCCGGCCTGCCGGGTCATGGTCAGCCAGGCCCGGGCCACCTGCTCCCAGCGTTGCGCCAACGTTCCGGCACGCCACACCTCGTACCCGGCGGTGGGCAGGACCTGCTGGTCCGCGCCGTACCGGGTGGTGGTGGCCCCGGGCAGGTCGACCTCGCCGATCAGCCCACCCGCGTACGCCGCCTCCAGCAGCAGGGCCGCCGTCGGCTCGTCCACCCCGACCACCCGGGCCAGCCGGCGCAGGTCGCGGACGCCCAGGCCACCCGAGCGGAGCACCGGCGCCGGTTCGGCGGCCAACTGCTCCAGCAGCGCCTCGGTGTGGCGTACCACCTCCATGCTCTGACCGGCCCCCGCCGAGTCGGCGGCCTTCGGCTCACGCGGCGGGGTGACCACCGGCGGTGGGCTGCTGCGTAGCGGGCCGAGCGGGCCGCTGTCCCGGCGCAGCAGCAGGCCGACCTCCCGGGGCAGTTCGACGGTGCCGGTGGCGCCGGCCCTGCCGCTGGAGACGGTCACCAGCAGGTGGTGGTCGACGAGCCAGCGCACCGGCGAGCCGGTGGGCGAGCCGCCGTTGGTCAGGTCCGGGGGCAGGTCGTCCTCCGCGCCGACCGGGGGCGCCTGCAACGCGCCGGCCGGCACGCTGCCGACCGGCGGTCCGGCGGCCAGCCGGTCCAGGATCGCCCGGGCCGAGGGCGGCGCGGCCAGCAGCGTCCGCCGCAGTTTCGCCGGGTCCGCGCAGAGCGCCGCCGCCCGCGGGTCCAGGTCTGCCGCCGGTCGCCCCAGCCCCGCCGGATGCGGCGAGACCTCGTCGACGCTCGCCACCAGGCGCAGGCCGCTCTCGGGTCCGTACAGCAGGAAGAGCGCGCGCAGCCGGTTCACGGCGGCCCGGACGGTGGTGGGGGCCGGCGGGTTCGGGCCGGCGGTGGCCATGGCGAGCACCGCCTCGGTGGAGGTGGTCCCGTCGGCCGGGTCCCGGGTCAGCCGGGCGGCGTCCAGCACCAGCAGGGTGAACTGGTCCAGCGCGTCGAGCGCGCGGGCCACCGAGACCCGGGACTGGGCCCGGGTGGCGAGCGCGGAGACGTCGGCCGGCACGGGTACGACCAGGTCCGGCCGCAGCTGGAGCAGGGCGGCGAGCGACTCGTCGGGCAGCGAGCGCAGGTGGTCGGCGAGTGAGGTGGTCATCGTCGTTCCACGCTAGCCCGGCAGGGGGCCCTTGCGCCCCTCGGACGTCCGGCTGACCCGGGGATGGGCGGTACGTTCTCCGGATGGCAACGCTGACGGTCGGCTTCGACCTCGACATGACTCTGGTCGACTCGCGTCCCGGCATCGCCGACACGTTCCGGGCGTTGACGGCCCGCACGGGGGTGCCCGTGGACGCGGACGCCGCCGTGGCGCGCCTCGGCCCGCCGCTGCGCACCGAGATCGCCCGCTGGTTCCCGCCGGAGCAGGTCGACGCGGCCGTCCGGACGTACCGCGAGCTCTATCCGGCGTACGCGATCACGCCCACCGTCCCGCTGCCCGGTGCGCTCGCCGCGATCGACGCGGTACGCGGCCACGGCGGCCGGGTGCTGGTGGTCACCGCCAAGCTGGGCCGCCTGGCCCGGCTGCACCTCGACCATCTCGGGCTGGTGGTCGACGAGGTGGCCGGCGACCTGTTCGCGGAGCAGAAGGCGACCGCGCTGCGGCGGCACGGCGCGACGCACTACGTCGGCGACCATGTGGCGGACATGGTGGCCGCCGGCGCGGCGGGCGTACCCGGCATCGCGGTAGCCACCGGCCCGTGCACTGCCGACGAGCTGCGCGCGGCAGGGGCGGAGGTGGTGCTGGATGATCTCACCGGATTCCCGGCGGCGCTCGACGGCATGATCCGGCTAGCCTTGGAGCGGTAGACGTCTCAAGCTCAAGCGAAGCAGGGGTTCTCAGGTGCCGACGGGTCGAGTGAAGTGGTTTGACACGGCCAAGGGATACGGGTTCGTCACCAGTGACGAGGGTGGCGACGTGTTCCTGCCCAAGGGCGCGCTACCGGCGGGTGTCACCGACCTCAAGGGTGGCCAGCGGGTCGACTTCAGCGTGGTGGACAGCCGCCGGGGTGCGCAGGCGATGGGGGTCAAGCTGCTCGACGCGCCGCCCTCGGTGGCGGAGCTGCGTCGCCGGCCGGCAGAGGAGCTGCACGGCCTCGTCGAGGACATGATCAAGGTGCTGGAGGCGAAGGTCCAGCCGGACCTGCGCCGGGGCCGCTTCCCGGACCGTAAGACTGCGCAGAAGGTCGCTCAGCTGGTCCACGCGGTCGCGAACGAGCTGGAGGTCTGAGGCACCAGCCCGGCGTCGGCGGCCCGGCCGAGCAGCGCCCGCACGGCGGCGAACCCCGCGTCCCCCAGGTCGGCGGTGAACTCGTTCACGTAGAGCCCGATGTGCCGATCCACCACGTCGGGCTCCATCTCCTGCGCGTGCGCCAGCACGTACTCCCTGCTGGCGGCCGGATCGGCCCAGGCCTGGCGGACCGACTCGCGGATCCACCCGGCCGCGGCCTGCGGGTCGACCGCGCCGCGCCGGGCCAGGATGGCGCCGAGGGGGATGGGCAGCCCGGTGTCGGCCTCCCACCACTCGCCGAGGTCGACGAGGGCGGTCAGGCCGTGCCGCGGATAGGTGAACCGGGCCTCGTGGATGACCAGGCCGGCGTCGTACCGGCCGGCGGCGACGCCCGGCATGATCTCGTGGAACGGCACGACCTCGATCCGCGCCGGGGGCCGCTCTGCCGCCCACAGCCGGAAGAGCAGGTACGCCGTGGTCCGGTCGCCCGGCACCGCCACCGTGGCGCCGCTCAGATCGGCGCGGCCGGGTCGGTCGGATCGGTTGGGGCGGGTCAGCACCAGCGGGCCGCAGCCACGGCCGAGCGCACCCCCGCAGGGCAGCAGGTGGTAGTCGTCCAGCAGCCACGGCAGCGCCGCGTAGCTCACCTTGACCAGGTCGAACGCCCCCCGCTCGGCGGCCGTGTTGGTGACGTCCACGTCGGCGTACGTGACGTCGACCGGCGGGGCGCCGGGTACGAGGCCGTGCACCAGGGCGTGGAAGACGAACGTGTCGTTGGGGCAGGGCGAGATCGCCAGCGAGTGCGCCACGCCCCCACCGTATCCCCGCGCTGTGCGGGTCGCCCGACCGTGGCAGCCTCGGTGTGACCTGGATCCGTCCCGCCGAGCCAGCGGCCACTCGGCCGAGCGGTTCCGCCCGCCCGTGCACCGATGAACACACGCCCGACGGACCGGCGTGTCTGTCCCGCTCTGCCGGTCGGCTCTGCCCGACAGCCCCTGTCGAGCTGATGTCGTAAACGATTCAGCCCCGTACGGTGCCCGCCATCCCTTGGTCGGCCCCCTACCGCTCGCCGCTCGCCGCCGCCCACCGTCTGCCGTCTGCCAGCCGCCGCCCCGCAGCGCTTGCGCCGTTCGGCTGCGGTTCTTCCTGTTTGTTCGGATCATGATCATCGTTTTGGGGTGACGGGCGGATCGCGGTGCCTGATGTCGTAAACGATTCAGCTCGACAGCGTCGTGGCAGAGTCCTGTTCTCGTCCTTGGCCGTGCCGTTTTCAGCCGGTTGGCGAGCCGGTGCGACAGTCCGATCCGCCGGCGGCCGACGTTGTCCACAGGGTTGTCCACAGATGGTGGGCAGTTGTTGAGAACGCAGCGTTGCACCGGGGAACATGTTCTCGTGGCAGAGCTGACGGATGCCGTTGACCTTGGCGCGACCCTGCGGGCCCTGCGACGCCGAGCGGACCTGAGCCAGCGCGACCTGGCTGAGCGGTCTGGAGTGCCCCAGGCGACCCTGGCCCGGATCGAGTCGGGCCGGGCCGCCGATCCACGGTTCCGGACGGTGGAGCGGCTGGTCCGGGCTGCCGGCGGGGAGGTGACAATCAGCTTGCACGCCACCACCGCCACCACCGCCACCACCGCCACCACCGTCACGGCCGACGCGGGGGGAGCGGCCGGAAGCATCGACCGGTCGCTGCCGGCAGTGCCGCACGACCGGCTGCGGGAGGGAGCAGGACGTCGCTATCCCGCCCACCTCGACGTCTGGGAGGTGAACGAGCCGAAGGACTGGCCGGGTGCCTGGTGGGCGAACTGGTACAACCTGCCGCCAGCGCTCTGGCCACTACCGCTACCGCTGGCTACGTACCAGAGGAGTCGCGCCCACCGGGATCGGCGCCGACGGGCCGAGGAGATCCGGCGGACGGTCCGGCTGCGTCGGGTGGCGGGAGGCGGCCTGCCGACGACGTCGTGGCGGTTCGTGGCGGAACTGCCGGGTGGCGAGCTGGTCGGTGAGCTGCGGGCCCACGAGCGTAGCCCGCACCTGATGTACGGCGACGACCCGAGTGAGGAGCGGGAGATCGTCATCGACGGTGTCCTCGTCGCCGGAGACTGTCGACGGCTCGGCATCGGGCGCAGGTTGGTCGGACTGCTCGCGGACGAGATGGACCGTGCGGGTATCCGGACCGCCCACGCGATCGCCGAGTTCGGGGGCGTCGACCTCCTGCTCGGCTGCGGATATCGGCTGGAGGCGAGCCGACCGTGGGCCCTGCGGCTGGACCGTCGGCCTGCTGCTGCGGACTGACTCTCAGGTCAGGGCCGCGGCGGCGGTGGTGAGGGCGGCGAGCGCCTCGCGCATGCGCCAGGCGTCGCGGTCGCGGGGGCCGATCGGGTTCGAGACGGTACGCAGCTCGACGAACGGGACGCCGGCCTGCGCGGCGGCGACGGCCACGCCGTACCCCTCCATGGCCTCGGCGACCGCGTCGGGGTGACGCCGGCGCAGGGCGTCCGTGCTGGCGGCGGTGCCGGTCACGGTGCTGACGGTAAGCACCGCGCCCACCGTTGCCGTCGGTAGCCCGGCCCGCAGGGCCGCCAGCAGTCCCGGGTCGGCGGCGGGCGCTGTGCCACCACCGAGCCACTCCGGGGGCATGCCCAGCTCGTCCACCGGGAGGAAGCCCGCCGGTGACTCGGCGCCCAGATCGGCGGCGACGGACACGGAGCCCAGCACCGTCGCGCCGACCTCCACGCGGCCGGCGAAGCCGCCCGCCACGCCCGCGCTGACCACACCGCGGTACGGCCGCCCGGCAGCCTCGGCGAGCACCAGCAGTCGGGCGGTGGTGGCGGCGGCCACCGCTGGCCCCACCCCCACCGGCAGCACCGTCGTCGACGGGTCCGTGAGGCCCGCGCGGACCGCCTCGGCCTCGGCGGGCACCGCCGTCACCACCAGCAGGCCCGTCACGGCAGAGGTCCCTGCGGTTCCCGCCGGGTTTCGTCGTCCGCCCCGCCCGGCCCAACCGGCCCGCCGACGGCCGACGACGGCCGGTAGATGTGGTACCCCGGCGGGGCCAGGGTCGGGTCGTCCAACGGCGAGCCGCCCTGCGCCGGGGCAGGCGAGACGGGTGCCGCCTCGGGCTCGGGACCGGCCTCGGGCTCGATGTACGCGCCGGCCTCGGCCGTGGTGCGCGTGCCGGGTCCGGTGTCCGTGCCGGCTCCGGTGTCCGTATCGGCCTCGGGGTCCGGGTCGGGTTCGTCGGTCTTGTCGGCCAACTCGTCGTCGGCGAGCGGGCGACCGGCCAGCCGTTCGGCGCGCAGGCGGCTCGCCACCACCACGCCCCGGATGGCGGCCAACGCGCCGACCCCGGCGACGACTGCGATCCCGATTCGGCCGTCGAAGGGTACGAGCCCCAGCCCGCCCCCGGCGACGAACGCGAGCATCAGCACCGTCTCGGAATGGGCGAACGAACTGGCGCGCAGCCGCTCCGGGATACGTTCCTGGATCGAGGCGTCCACGGCGAGCTTGGCGATGCCGCTGATCAGCGCGGCCACCAGGCAGAGCAGGGCGACCATCGGCAGCGAGAACATCACCGCGGTGAGGATCCCCACCCCGCCCACGATGATCAGACCGCTGGACTGGATCGCGACGGGTCGGTGGATGCGCAGTCGGGTGCCGATCGCGGTGGCGAGGAAGGTGCCCACGGCCAGTGCCGCGCCGACGAGGCCCAGCGCTCCCTCGTCGCCCAGGTCCCGGCCGAAGACGACGGTGGTCAGGTCGCCGGCCTTGATCGCGAAGGCCAGGAAGAGCAGCAGGAATCCGTACACTCCGCGTAGCGTCGCGGAGTTGATCAGGGTGGCCATCACGAGCCGGCCGGCCGGCCGCCCCCGGCCCAGCGGGCGGTCACCGTTGCGCCTGCCGAGCGCCCGCAGCGGCCGGGGCACCCGCTCCGGCGGCTCCGAGTCGGCCTTCGGCGGCAGCCGCAGGGAGATCACCATGCCGACCAGGAAGATGATCGAGGCGACCCGGAGCGGCCACTGCGGCCCGAACCAGAAGGCGGCCAGCCCGATCGGGGCGACCAGGGCGCCGGCCACCGTGCCGTAGACGCTGGCACGGGCGCCCACCTGGGAGAGCCCGAGCCCCTCCGGCAACAGCCGTGGGACGGCCGCCGAGCGGGCCACCCCGTACGCGCGGGAGAGCGCCAGCACGCCGAAGGCCGCCGGATAGAGGCCGAAGCCGTGGATGTAGTCGGAGATCAGCCAGGCCAGGAAGGCCCGGCCGAGCATGGTGGCGGCCAGCGCGTACCGGCGGCCGTGGCGGAAGTGGTCGAGCAGTGGGCCCACCACCGGGGCGAGCATGGCGAACGGCACCATGGTCACCAGCAGGTAGAGGGCGACCTTGCTACGCGCCTCACCGAGCGGGACGTTGAAGAAGATCGTGCCGGCGAGGCCGATGGCGATCAGCGTGTCCCCGGCGCAGGAGACCGCGTGCAGGTCGAAGAGGCGGACCATGCCGACCTCGCCCCCGGCGCCCCGGGTGCGGGCCCGGCCCGCCCGGCGGGTCATCCAGCGCCCACCACTGACCGAACCACGGAACAGCAGGCGGACGGCCTTGATGCCGGTGCCGACGGTCCGCCCGGCGACGGACCGCCCGGAGCGGGAGAACAGCGGCATGTCCACCATCCTCACCCATCCGGTCCGTCCGTGCCGCACCACTGTCCCAGAACATCGTCGGCGGGTGCCTGTCGCTCGGCCGTACGCATGGGGAACAATGGTCTGGTGACCAGGCCCGCCTCCGCTCGTGCCGCTCGTCTCGACCAGGTCTGCGCCGCCGCCGTCGAGGTGGCACGTGACGCCATCACCGAGGTCGACCCCTCGGACATCGGCGACCACCTGCAGGCCGTCGCGGAGGGCGACCGACTCGTCACGCATTATTTCGAGTGTCAGCTCGCCGGCTATCGCGGTTGGCGGTGGGCGGTCACCGTCACCCGGGTGCCGCGCAGCCGGCATGTCACCGTCTGTGAGACGGTGCTGATCCCCGGCACGGACGCGATGCTCGCGCCCGGCTGGCTGCCGTGGCAGGAGCGGCTCAAGCCGGGCGACCTCGGCCCCGGCGACCTGCTGCCCACCTCGCCGGACGACGACCGGCTCCAGCCCGGCTACCTGCTCTCCGACGACCCGGCGGTCGAGGAGACCGCCTGGGAGCTTGGTCTCGGCCGGGCCCGGGTGCTCTCCCGGGAGGGCCGCAGCGATGCCGCCCAGCGCTGGTACGACGGCGACCACGGCCCGTCCGCCGCGATCTCGACCGCCGCTCCCGCCGCCGCCCGCTGCGGGACCTGTGGCTTCTACCTGCCGCTCGCCGGTGCCCTGCGGCAGGCCTTCGGGGCCTGCGGCAACTTCTACGCCCCCGACGACGGCCGGGTGGTCAGCGCCGACCATGGCTGCGGGGCGCATTCGGAGACCCTGATCGAGGCCGCCGAGACCCCGGTCGACGAGATGCCGACGGTCTACGACGACAGCGCAGTCGAGCCCATGGCGGTCAGCCGGGCACCGGGCTCCGTCGAGGCCGCGGAGCCTGCGGAGCCGTACGGCCACCCCTGACGATCGGGCCCGGCGCCGGGCCGTGGCTGCGGCGCCGGTCCGGCGGATCAGGGTCGGCGCAGGTCAGCGGCCGGCGCGGCGGCGACGCCGGTTGGCGTCGTGCCGCATCATCACGGCGAGACCGGGGAAGCCCCACAGAAAACCGGCCAGGCAGGTCCACAGCCAGTCCTGGTGATCGTGTGTGGTCAGCCAGTCGCGGAAGAAGACCAGCAGCACCAACCCGGCGAGCGCCCAGGCCGCGATCCCGGCGAGGGCGAACGGCACCATCGGCGGGTCGAGCGGCTCGGGCCGCGGTGGCTGCTCCTTCGACACGCGGCAAGCGTACGCGATCAACTTTTCCTGCAGGCCGGTGATCTGCGACGATGCGCGCGACAACGGAAGATCACCTGCGAGGACTTGATGAAAGTAGCGCCGCCCGAGAACGGCACACCACCCGACCCAGCCCGCCCGCGTAGCGGTTTCGACCGGTACTTCGAGATCTCCGCCCGTGGCTCGACGATGAGCCGCGAGGTACGCGGTGGCCTGGCGACCTTCTTCACGATGGCGTACATCGTGGTGCTCAACCCACTCATCATCGGTGGTGCCGTCGACGGCGACGGTCAGAAGCTCCCCATTCCCGCCCTGGCCGCGGCGACGGCTCTCGTCGCCGGCCTGATGACCATCCTGATGGGTGTGGTCGGCCGGTTCCCGCTGGCGCTCGCCGCCGGCCTCGGCGTCAACGCGCTGGTCGCGTACGAGATCGCCCCGGAGATGACCTGGGCGGACGCGATGGGCCTCGTGGTGATCGAGGGTGTGATCATCGCGGTGCTGGTGCTGACCGGCCTGCGTACGGCGGTGTTCCGCTCGGTGCCGACGCAGATGAAGACGGCGATCGGCGTCGGCATCGGCCTCTTCCTGACCATCATCGGCCTGGTCAACGCCGGTTTCGTCCGCCGGGTGCCGGACTCGGCGAACACCACGGTCCCGGTCGGGCTGGGCTTCGACGGCAGCCTGGGCAGCTGGCCCATGCTGGTCTTCGTGGTGGGTCTGCTGTTGACCGTGGTGCTGATGGTGCGCCGGGTCAAGGGCGCGATCCTGATCGGCATCCTCGGCTCCACCGTGCTGGCGATCGTCGTCGAGGCGGTGGCGAACATCGGGCCGTCCTTCGTCGACGGCAAGCCGAACCCGAAGGGCTGGGCGCTGAACGTGCCCGAGCTGCCGAAGACCTGGGTGGACCTGCCGGACCTGTCGCTGCTCGGCAAGTTCAACGTGTTCGACTCGTGGAGCAAGGCCGGCTGGCTCGTCGTCCTCATGTTCGTGTTCACCCTGCTGATCACGGACTTCTTCGACACGATGGGCACGATGGTCGCGGTCGGCCAGGAGGGGAAGATGCTCGACGAGCGGGGCACCCCGCCGCGGGCCAAGGAGATCCTGCTGGTCGACTCGATCGCGGCGGCGGCCGGCGGTGCGGCGAGCACGTCCAGCAACACGTCGTACATCGAGAGTGCCGCCGGTGTGGCGGAGGGTGCCCGGACGGGCGCGGCCAACCTGGTCACCGGCGGGTTGTTCCTGCTGGCTATGTTCCTGGCGCCGCTGGTCCTGGTGGTGCCGTTCGAGGCGGCGTCCACCGCGCTGGTGGTGGTCGGCTTCCTGATGATGACCGCGGTACGGACGATCGACTGGTCCGACTACGAGATCGCGATCCCGGCGTTCCTGACGATCGCGGTGATGCCCTTCACGTACTCGATCTCCAACGGCATCGGCGCCGGCCTGATCGCGTACGTGGTGGTGAAGCTCGCCAAGGGCAAGGCCCGGGAGATCCACCCGCTGCTGTACGGGGTGGCCGCCCTCTTCGTGCTCTACTTCCTGCGCGGGCCGATCGAGTCCGTGGTGCTCTGAACTCCCTCTGCTCCGGGCCGGTGGCCGAATCGGGTGACCGGCCCGGAGCAGGGCGTCTCTTCGTGAGCCTGCTCATATCGCATCTCATTCGCCAGGCTAATTAGCTAGGCTAACTATCGTGACGGAGCGGACGGTGACGGCGAAACGCGTGCCACCGGCGCAGCTGGCTCCCCAGCTGCGTGATTCGATCACCCGGCTCAACCGACGGGTCCGCCAGGCCCGGCCGGTCGGCGACCTCACGGTCACCCAGCTCTCCGCGCTCACCAGCCTCCAGCTGGCGGGTGCGCTGACGCCTCGGGAACTGGCCGACGTGGAACGGGTGCAGCCGCCCACGATGACCAAGATCGTCGCGAAGTTGGAGGAGCGTGGCCTCGTGCAGCGCACCCCCCATCCGACCGACGGCCGGCAGGTCATCCTGGCGGCGACCGAGGGGGGACGGGCAGTGCTCGAACAGTTCGAGCGGGTCCGTGACGAGTGGCTGGCCAGCCGGCTGGCCGAGCTGACCGAAGCCGAGCGGGACACCCTGCGGCAGGCTGCCGAGATCCTCCAGCAGGTCGCCCGCGCCTGACCCGCGCGTCGTGCCACCGCGCCGTCCGCCGTCGATGACGCGTACGACCGCAAGGAGGCGCACTAAGAGTGCAGGCGAAGCTGAGCACGATGTTCCAGTCCCTACAGGTCCGCAACTACCGGCTTTTCGCATCCGGGCAGCTGATCAAGCTGATCGGCGTCTGGATGATGTTCATCGCCCAGGACTGGCTGGTCCTCGAGCTCTCCGACAACTCCGCCACCGCGCTCGGCGTGGTCACCGCACTCCAGTTCACCCCGGTGCTGCTGCTCACGCTTCTCTCCGGGCGGCTCGCCGACCGCTACGACAAGCGGATGCTGCTCTTCGTCGCGAACGCGTTCTGGACCGTGCTGGCGTTCGGCATGAGCCTGCTGGTGATCACCGGCGTCGTGCAGCTCTGGCACGTCTTCACGTTCGCGGCCCTGCTCGGCGTCGCCAACGCCGTGGAGACCCCGGTCCGGCAGGCGTTCGTCTCCGAACTGGTCGGCACCCCGCTGCTGCCGAACGCGCTCTCGCTGAACGCGGCCGTGTTCAACTCCGCGCGGATCGTCGGGCCCGCCGTCGCCGGCCTGGCCATCGCCGCCTTCGACGTCGGACCGGTCTTCATGTTCACCGCGCTCAGCTCGATCGCCCCGCTGGTCACCGTGATCCAGATGCGGCCGGCCGAGCTGAACCGGGAGGCGCTGCTGCCGCGTGACGAGCGGGCGTCGGCCAAGGTCATCGACGGTCTGCGCTACGTCTGGCGCCGGCCCGACCTGCTGCTACCCATGGCGGTGATGTCGGTGATCGGCATGTCGCTGTTCAACTTCCAGCTCACCCTCGCCGCGCTGGCCAAGACCGTGTTCCAGACCGGGGCGGCCTCGTTCGGGCTGTTCAGCACCGCGTTGGCCGTCGGCGCGCTGGTCGGCGCGCTCGCCGGCACCGGGCGGCGCAGCCGCCCGTCGATCTGGCTGGTGCTCGGCGCGGCGGTCGGCTGTGCCAGCTTCGGCACACTGGTGGGGCTCGCCCAGGCGTACTGGCTGGTGGTGGCGTTGCTGCTGCCGACCGGGTTCTTCATGGTGTTCTTCGCCCAGGCGGCCAACCAGCGGGTCCAGCTCGGCACGGATGCCGCCTTCCGCGGCCGGGTGATGGCCCTCTGGGTGCTGGTCTTCCTCGGCACCAACCCGGTCGGGGCACCGCTCATCGGCTGGGTCGCCGAGACCTACGGCGCCGGTGCCAGCATCTGGATGGGCGGGTTGATCTCGCTGGCCACCGCTCTGATCGCGCTCACCTGGCAGCTCCGCCGCTCCGGTGCCCGGCTGCGCTTCCGCGTCCTGCCGATGCCGCGCTTCTACGTCACCTCCACGGACTGCTGAACGTCCCCGCCGTCCCGGGATGGGTAGACCGGTCCTGTCCCGGACGGCGCGGATGACACGAAAGCGGTGGCGATCCGGGAGCAAGGGGCTTAGCGTCGATACGTGGAGCCCGGGCGCGCGCTGCTGCTGATCCTTGCCTTCGTTGCCATGGCCAGCCTGCCGGCGGTGATCGCCCTGGTCTTCTGTGCGGACGAGATCATCGACCGGGTCGCCTGTGGCTACGCCGAGTGGCGTGAGCGCCGGCGGGAGCGGCGCACCATCGCCCGGCTCGACCAGGCCGTCGAGGCCGACGCGTTGACCCGCGACATCGACCTCACCGCCCTCGACCGGCCCGACCGGCGCCCGCTGGAGGAACTCGCCGTCGACCTGCGCCGCCTGCGCAGCCACGGGGTCGGGTTCGACGGCCGCCAGCCCGTCTGGCACCCCATGGTCCTCAAGGCGTACGACGACCGACTCCGACTGGCCTGCCAGGCGCTCGGGATCACCGAGCACCTGGCCGAGCTGGCGGGCGTCGACCTGGAGCTGGAACGGGTCCGGGTGGAGGGCCTGCTGCACGCCGCCGGGCTGGCCCTGCCCGCCGCCCGGGCAAGCCACCGGCAGCGCCACCACTGAGGGGCGTAGCGGCGTGCGGCTCTTCGTCGCGGTCCACCCACCG
Source organism: Micromonospora peucetia (assembly GCF_900091625.1). NCBI lineage: Bacteria > Bacillati > Actinomycetota > Actinomycetes > Micromonosporales > Micromonosporaceae > Micromonospora > Micromonospora peucetia. The sequence continues at coordinate 1,571,725 of NZ_FMIC01000002.1, read as the reverse complement.
CCCGAGGCGGTCGCGCACCTCGGCGAGCAGGTCGCCCGGCTGCGGACCGGCGCGGCGGCTGCCGCCGGCATCGATGTCCGGCTGGCCGACCCGGCCGACGCGCACGTCACCCTCGCCTTCCTAGGCGACGTCGAGGCGGACCGGCTGGTCGCCGTGCAGAGCGCGCTCGGGCTCGCCGCCGAGTGGTCCCGGGACGGCCGCCACGCCGCGCCCCGGCTCCGGCTCGCCGGCGGCGGGCGGTTCGGCCAGGACCGGGCCACCGTGCTCTGGGTCGACCTGCGGGGCGAACTGGAGCCGATACTGGTGCTGGCCCGGCTGATCCGCTCCCGGCTGCGGCACGCCCGGCTGCCGTACGACGAGAGGCCGTTCCGCCCGCACCTGACCGTCGCCCGCCCCGGCGACCGGATGTCACCGGCCGACGTGGCGGCTGACGTGGCCACCCTCGACGACTACGAGGGCCCGCAGTGGCCGGCGACCGAGATGGTCCTCGTGCGCAGCAACCCCGGCCCCCGCCGCAGCTACGACCGCCTGGCCGCCTGGCCCCTCTGACGTTTCCCTCGGCTACCAGGCCCAGGCCTCGGGGCCGGGGCCGCCGGCGCCGACGGGCGGGAAGAGCTCGTCCAGACGGGTACGGGTGTCCTCGTCGAGGGTGACGGTCAGGGCGCCCAGGGAACGGTCGAGCTGGTCGACGGTACGCGGTCCGATGATCGGGGCGGTCACCCCGGGCCGGGACAGCAGCCAGCCGAGGGCCACGTCCGCCGGGTCGTGACCGAGGTCGCCGCAGAGTTTCTCGTACGCCTCGATGGTCGGCCGGTGCTCGGCGAGCGCGTCGGCGGAGCGACCGGCGGCGCCGCGCGCGGCCCCGCCCTCGGTCATCTTCCGCAGCACACCGGCGAGCAGCCCGCCGTGCAGCGGCGACCACGGGATGATGCCCAGCCCGTGGTGCTGCGCGGCGGGCACCACCTCCAACTCGACGTACCGGGTCATCAGGTTGTAGATGCACTGCTCGGAGACGAGGCCGAGGAAGTGGCGTTTCCCCGCCGCCTCCTGCGCCACCGAGAGGTGCCAACCGGCGAAGTTGGACGACCCGACGTAGAGCACCTTGCCCTGGGCGACCAGGGTCTCCATGGCCTGCCAGATCTCCTCCCACGGCGTGCTCCGGGAGACGTGGTGCATCTGGTAGAGGTCGATGGTGTCGGTCTGGAGGCGGCGCAGCGAGTCCTCGCAGGCCCGCACGATGTGCCGGGCGGAGAGGCCCTGCTCGTTGGGCCACTCACCCATCTTGCCGTAGACCTTGGTGGCCAGCACGACCTTCTCCCGTCGGCCGCCACCCTGGGCGAACCAGCGCCCGATGATCTGCTCGGTGATCCCCTCGCCGGTCTGCCAGCCGTAGACGTTGGCGGTGTCGAAGAAGTTGATCCCGTGTTCGAGGGCCCGATCCATGATCGCGAAGCTGTCCGGCTCGGTGGTCTGCGGCCCGAAGTTCATCGTGCCGAGGCAGAGGCGGCTGACTGACAGGCCGGTACGGCCAAGGTTCGTGTACTCCATGAGGCCACCCTGCCACGGCGGCACTTCGAGCGCCTCGTGTCGGCTCCGGCGACAGGTCGTCGCCGGAGCCGGGTGATCACGAGGATTCGCGTGCCGCCGGTCCGCTGCCGAAGAGCACGTCGTCCCAGCTCGGCAGGCGCTTGCGCGGCTTGCCAGCGGCGTCGGTCGACTCGCCGGCCGCTGCCGCCGTACCCGTACGGCGGGGCCGGAGCACCGCCAGCGACGGCACGGCCGGCACCTCCTTGGGTGCGTCCGAGTCGTCGTCGAACGCGGAACCCTGACCGCCGCCGAGCAGCGCCGCCGCTCCGCCGCCGACCGGCCGCTGGCGCGGCGCGTCCTGCCCGGCCAGCGCAGCCGGGGTGCGCGGTTCGAGCCCGCGGCCCGAGGTCGAGCCGAGCGGACGGTCGAGGGAGGCGAGCAGGGCGTCCCGCCCGGCCCGGATCGGGTCGCGGCCGGGACGGCTGTGCTCGGCCGCCGCAGGCAGGCCGTGCCCGCCCCGGCTCGGCTCGCCGCGCGACGGACCGGGCAGCGCGTGGCCGCCCCGTTCCGGCGCCGGCTCCTGGCCGAGGATCGGGGTGGGGCGCTCGGCGCAGAGGTATTGCGCCATGTCGTCGTGCGGGGCGACCGACTGCCGGGTCTTGTCGAGATCCCAGATCGCCTGCGCGGTCGCCTTGCCCGACGGCCAGGTCGCCACGATCCGCCAGGTGCCGTCGTCGCGGCGCCAGGCGTCCCAGGAGATCTTCTCGGTGTCGATGCCGTGCTGGGCCAGCCGGCCGTTGACCACCTCGGCGAGCGGGGTGGGCTTCTCCGCGCCCTTGAGCCGGGTGCGCCGGGCGTGCTGGGCGAGCATGGCCCGCTCCTGGAGCACCGGGCCGGCGTAGCGCAGCACCCGGTCGACCGGCACGCCGGCGATCCGGGCGACGTCCTCGGCGGACTCGCCGGAGCGGATCTTCGCCTGGATGTCCCGTGGGGAGAGTGAGGGTATCGGGTCGGCGCCGGCCGCCGGGGCCACCGCGAGCGGCGGGGCGCCGGGCTCGGCGTGCAACGCACCGGCGATGCGCTCGTCGATGGGCAGGGCGAGCAGTCGCCCGACCTCGTCGGCGAGCACCATGGCCTGGCCGTCCTCGGAGAGGGCGACGAAGCGTACTGGGCGCATGACGTTGCCTCCGTCCCGCTTCGCTGGCCGTCACGCCACGAGCCGGCCACCCGGGCGTCCTCGCACCACCGTACGCGCATCTGTCCGGAGGTGGGGGATGCGACACCCGCATGTCGCGACTGAGCTGCGGCGATGATCACGGTCGGTGGCCGTCGAACGCGTCGGCGGCCACCGACCGTGACGGCGATCAGAGTCGCTCGACCACGTAGTCGATCGACGCGGTGAGGGCCTCGACGTCGGCCGGCTCGACGGCCGGGAAGAGCGCGACGCGAAGCTGGTTGCGGCCCAGCTTCCGGTACGGCTCGGTGTCCACGATGCCGTTGGCGCGCAGCACCTTGGCGACCGCGGTCGCGTCGACGGAGTCGGCGAAGTCGATGGTGGCGACCACGTTGGAACGCAGCGCCGGGTCGGTGACGAACGGCGTCGCCACCTCGGAGCGCTCCGCCCAGCCGTACACGATCGCGGCGCTCTCGGCCGTGCGCTTGGCCGCCCACGCCAGCCCGCCCTGGGAGTTCATCCAGTCGGTCTGCTCGGCGGCCAGGAAGATGGTGGCCAACGCCGGGGTGTTGTAGGTCTGCTCCAGCCGCGAGTTGTCGATCGCGGTGACCAGGTCGAGGAAGGCCGGAACGTAGCGGCCGGACGCCTTGATCTCGCCGGCGCGCTCCAGCGCGGTCGGGGACATCAGGGCCAGCCACAGGCCGCCGTCGGAGCCGAAGCACTTCTGCGGGGCGAAGTAGTAGACGTCGGTCTCGCCGACGTTGACGTCCAGGCCGCCGGCGCCCGAGGTGGCGTCGACCAGCAGCAGCGAGCCGGGGTCGGCGCCGGCCACCCGGCTGATCGGCACCGCGACACCCGTCGAGGTCTCGTTGTGCGGGGTGGCGTAGACGTCCACCCCGGCCTCCGCGACCAGGCTGGGGGCGGAGCCGGCCGCCGACTTGTGGATGGTCGGCTCGCCGAGGAACGGGGCGTCCTTGACGGACTTCGCGAACTTCGCGCCGAACTCGCCGAAGCTGGCGAACTGCGCCCGGTCCCGGACCAGGCCGAACGTCGCGACCTCCCAGAACGCCGTGGTGCCGCCGTTGCCCAGCACCACCTCGTAGCCCTCGGGGAGGGAGAAGAAGTCGGCGAGGCCGCGGCGCAGTCGGGCCACCTGGTCGCGGACGGTCTTCTGCCGGTGCGAGGTGCCCAGGTAACTGGTCGCCACGTCGGCGAGGGCGGATACCGCCGCCGGACGGACCTTGGACGGCCCGCAGCCGAACCTCCCGTCGGCGGGCTTGAGGTCGTCGGGAATCCGGATGGTCGGTGCGTCAGCCACGGTTGTCGAGATCCTTCCGCATGGGCGCGAGCGGGCCCGGTGTTCAGGTGGGCGCGGATCGACGGCGGACGCGCGCTCAGGCGCACGACGCGGCCGGGACCCGGGCCCGGTCCGGCGACACTGCCGGCCTTCATCCTCCCACCCGACGCGGCCGGTCCGGTCGCTGGTCCCACCAGCGGCGTTGAGGCGTGCACCACAACCGTGGCCGGTGTCGTGCCCTGTTGTGACCACGCACACGAAGGGGCCCCTCACCGCCGCCGGGCGACGGGAAGGGGCCCCTTCGTGGACCGCTCAGACGCCGTGCGGGATGGCGTCCCAGCCCTCGACGTCGCTGGGCTTGCGGGTGCCCGGGCCGATGTAGCGGGCGGACGGGCGGACCAACCGCTGGAGCTTCTTCTGCTCCAGGATGTGCGCGCTCCAGCCGCCCATCCGGGCGCAGGTGAACATGGAGGTGAACATGTGCGCCGGCACCTCGGCGAAGTCCAGCACCACGGCCGACCAGAACTCGACGTTGGTGGCGAGCACCCGGTCCGGCCGGCGGGCCTGGAGCTCGGCCAGGGCGGCCTTCTCCAGCGCCTCGGCGATCTCGAAGCGCGGCGCGCCCAGCTCCTTGGCGGTGCGGCGGAGCACCCGGGCGCGCGGGTCCTCGGCCCGGTAGACCCGGTGGCCGAAGCCCATCAGCCGCTCGCCCCGGTCGAGGACGCCCTTGACGTAGCCCTCGGCGTCGCCGCCGCGCTCGACCGCCTCCAGCATGGTGAGCACGCGGGACGGGGCGCCGCCGTGCAGCGGGCCGGAGAGGGCACCGATGCCGGAGGAGATGCAGGCCGCGGCGTCCGCGCCGGTGGAGGCGACGATCCGGGCGGTGAAGGTGGAGGCGTTCAGGCCGTGCTCGGCGGCCGAGATGAAGTACGCGTCGACGGCCTTGACGTGCCGCGGGTCCGGCTCGCCCCGCCAGCGCTTCATGAAGCGCTCGACGATGGTGGACGCCTTGTCGATCTCCTTCTGCGGTACCGCCGGCAGGCCCAGGCCGCGCGCCGACTGGGCGACGAAGGAGAGCGCGGTGACCGACACCCGGGCGAGGTCCTCGCGGGCCTGCTCGTCGGAGATGTCGAGCAGTTGGCTGAGACCCCAGTACGGGGCCAGCATCGCGACCGCGGACTGCACGTCCACCCGGATGTCGCCGGAGTGCACCGGCACCGGGAACGGCTCCGCCGGCGGCAGGCCCGGGCCGAACCGCCCGTCGACCAGCAGCGCCCACACGTTGCCGAAGGAGACCTGGCCGATCAGATCCTCGATGTCGACACCGCGATAGCGCAGCGCGCCGCCCTCGCGGTCGGGTTCGGCGATCTCGGTCTCGAAGGCTACGACGCCCTCCAGACCGGGTTTGAAATCGGCCATCTCGTTCTCCTGGATCTGCTCGGTGCGCCCGCCCGGGGCTCCGGTCCCGGCCCAGCCGGGCGAGCGCCTTAGGCGACCCTCAGGGATGTGTTCGTGACATCTTGCCTGCTGGGTAACCGGATCCGCGACCCACAGCGACTGTGCCGCACGCGACATCCCCGGTCAGGGCCGCCCGGTCCGCGTCGGTGACACTGGGCGGTATGGGCTGGCCTGCGCCGCAGGGGGTGGGCCGGGCCGGCGAGGAGGAGAGGGAACGTGACGGGGGACACAGACCGGCCGGCGGCGATGCGTAACGAGTACGCCGCGGAGCTGGGCCTTTCCGAGGCGGACCTGGCCGCCGACTGGCACGGCCAGTTCGCCCGCTGGTTCGCCGACGCGGTCGCCGCCGGGCTGCCCGAACCGAACGCGATGGTGGTCGGCACCGCCGACGCCGAGGGCCACCCGAGCGCGCGGACCGTACTGCTGAAGGGGTACGACCCGCAGGGCTTCGTCTTCTTCACCAACTACGGGTCCCGCAAGGGCACCGAGGCGGCCGTCAACCCGTATGTGAGCCTCGTCTTTCCCTGGTTTGCGATGCACCGGCAGGTGGTGGTGGCCGGCCGGGTCGAGCGGGTCGACCGGGCGGAGACGGAGGCGTACTTCGCCAGCCGGCCGCGCGGCTCCCAGCTCGGTGCCTGGGCCAGCACCCAGTCCCGGGTGATCCCCGACCGGGTCGTGCTGGACGTGGCGTACCGGACGGCGGCGGAGCGGTTCGCCGAGGTCGAGCCGATTCCCGCCCCGCCGCACTGGGGCGGGCTGCGGGTGCGGCCGGAGTCGGTGGAGTTCTGGCAGGGCCGGGCCAGCCGCCTGCACGACCGGCTGCGGTTCCGGCTCAACGGGTCCGGGGAGTGGACCATCGAGCGACTGGCGCCGTGACCCAGCTCAAGGACGCCCGCCCGGGTGGGCTGCGCCGGTTCGCGATCGACCTGAGTCCGCTGGCCGTGCCCGCGTACCGGCGGATGTGGCTGGGCAACGGCATCGCGATGTTCGGCATCCAGCTCACCGCGGTCGCCGTGCCGGTGGAGATGTACGCGCTGACGGGAAGCTCCCTCTGGGTCGGCCTGATCGGGATCGCGGCGTTCGTACCGCTGCTGGTCTTCGGGCTGTGGGGCGGCGCGGTCGCCGACGCGTACGACCGGCGCAAGGTGCTGCTGGCGACGGCGGCGGTGCTCTGGGCCGCCACGCTCGGCCTGGCGGTGCAGGCGGTGCTCGGGATCGGCAGCCCGCTGCTGCTGCTCGCCCTGGTGGCGGTGCAGTCGATCGCCTTCGCGGTCAGCTCGCCCACCCGCAACGCGATCCTGCCCCGGCTGGTGCCGGCGGAGCTGGTGCCGGCGGCGAGCACCCTGAACTTCACCACCTTCACGGCCGCCTCGGTGTTCGGCCCGCTGGTCGCCGGCGTGATCTTCGCCGGGTGGGGCACCGATCTCGGCCTGCCGATCGCGTACGCCGCCGACGCGGTGCTCTACACGGTCGCCGTCTGGGCGACCGTGAAGCTGCCGGCCATGCCGCCGGAGCCGGACCCGGACGCAACGGACACCCCACGGCGGGCCGGGCTGGCCAGCATCTTCGACGGGCTGCGCTATCTGGCCACCACGCCGGTGCTGCTGCTCTCCTTCGTCATCGACCTGATCGCGATGGTGCTGGCGATGCCCCGGGCGCTCTTCCCGGAGATCGCCGAGTCCCGGTTCGGCGGCGGCGCGGCGGTCGGCTGGCTCTACAGCGCGATCGCGGCCGGCGCGATGCTCGGCGGGCTGACCTCCGGCTGGATCGGCCGGCTGCGCCGGCAGGGGCTGGTGCTGGTGGTGGCGGTGGTCGGTTGGGGGCTGGCCGTGGCGGCGGCCGGGCTGGCCGGTCAGCTCTGGCTGATGGTGCTGCTGCTCGCGGTGGCCGGGGCTGCCGACCTGGTCAGTGCGGTGCTACGGCAGTCGATGCTGCTGGTCTACGCGCCGGACCGGATGCGCGGGCGGCTGATGGGGGTCAACACGGTGGTCATCGCCGGTGGCCCACGCCTGGGCGACCTGCGGGCCGGTGCGGTGGCGGCCGGTTTCGGCGGCGGCGTCGCCTGGGTCGGCGGCGGCCTGCTCTCGGCGGCGCTCGCGGTGCTGCTCGCGGTGGCGTTCCCGGTGCTGCTGCGCTACCGGGCGGCGTCCTCCTCCGGCGGTGACCGGGCGTGACGGGTCGGGGCGAGCGACGGCGGGACGGGAACCACTAGGGTCCCCCGCATGGACACCTCCGACCAGCGTCCGCCCTCGGGCGCACAGTGGACTATTTCTGCCGCCGGCCACGAGGCCGTCATCGTGGAAGTGGGCGGTGGGGTCCGGACATACCGGCAGGACGGGGTGGACCGGCTGGACGGGTACGACGCCGACGAGATCTGCCCCGGCTGCGCGGGGCAGGTGCTGGCCCCCTGGCCGAACCGGATCCGCGACGGGCGCTACACGTTCGGCGAGCGGTCGTTGCAGCTCACGCTCAGCGAGCCGGACCGGGCCGTGGCCATCCACGGGCTGGTCAACTGGGTGCCGTGGCGGCTGGTGGAACGGTCGCCCGACGCGGTGACCGTCGGCTACGACCTGCCGCCGCAGCCGGGCTACCCGTGGCCGCTGCGGCTGCGCACCCGGTGGAGCGTCGGCCCGGACGGGCTGCGCGCGGAGCACGAGGCGACGAACCTCGGCACCGAGCCCGCGCCGTTCGGCTTCGCCGCGCATCCGTACCTGCGGGTGCCCGGGGTGGCGGTGGACGACCTGGCGTTGCGGCTGCCGGCCCGCACCCGGTTGCTGGTGGACTCGCGGCTGCTGCCGCTGGGAGGCACCCCGGTCGCCGGCACCGAGTACGACTGGACCAGCCCCCGCCGGATCGGCGGCGCCCGGCTCGATCTCACCTTCGGTGACGTGATCCGCGACGACGACGGTGGATCGGTGGTCAGCCTGGCCGCCCCGGACGGTGTGACGGGCGTGCGGATCTGGGCGGACCGGGAGTTCGGCTGGTGGCAGGTGTTCACCGGCGACGCCCTGCCCGGCGAGCGGCGGCGCCGCTCCGTGGCGGTGGAACCGATGACCTGCCCGCCGGACGCGTTCCGTTCGGGTCGGGACGTGATCACCCTGAAGCCGGGCGCGACCTGGCGGGGTGTGTGGGGCGTACGGCCCGGGGCCTGAGCGGAGGAGCGCATGGAGTTCAGCGAGGTGGTCCGGCGGCGCCGGATGGTGCGCAACTACGACCCGGACCGTCCCGTCCCGCCCGACGTGGTGCGGCGGCTGCTCGACCACGCGGTCCGCGCGCCGTCGGCCGGCTTCGCCCAGGGCTGGGGTTTCCTGGTGCTGGAGACTGCGGCGGACCGGGACCGGTTCTGGGCCGCGACCACGCCGGGCGGCGGCGGTCGGGAGCGGTGGCTGGCGGGGATGCGGAAGGCCCCGCTGATCGTCGTACCGCACGCGAACCGGTCGGCCTACCTGGAGCGGTACGCGGAACCGGACAAGGGTTGGGCGGACCGCTCGGCGGAGCGCTGGCCGGTGCCCTACTGGTACGTGGACACCGGCTTCGCCGCCCTGCTGATGCTGCTGACCGCCGTGGACGAGGGGCTGGGGGCGTGCTTCTTCGGCATTCCGTCGCCGCGCCTCGACGCGTACCGGGAGGCGTTCGGGGTGCCGGCGGAGTACGACCCCGTCGGGGCTGTCACGGTGGGTTATCGTGCACCCGACCACCGGTCACCGTCGTTGCGCCGGGGGCGCCGCCCGGTGGACGAGGTGGTCCGGTGGGGGCGGTGGAGCTGACCGGCCTCTGATGCCTTGTCCGACGAGTCGGGACAGGCGGCCTGGCGCGGCGTCATGGAGTCCCGTCAGGTGTTTTGTTCGGAGGCAAACCGGACTGTGGGTAGTGAAACTGACATCAGGGAGCAGAACGCGGTGTGGCGCAGCCGGTTACGCTGGCACGGTCATCGGTGCCGTGGCTCGCGGTGCCGCGCCGCGACCCGACCCGGTGTCGTGGGTCGGCCCGGCCAGGGGGAGGGGAGCGTGCCGTCGTGATCTTCAGAGCGGTTCGGGACGGGCGTCCCTACCCGGAGCACAACCTGACGCTCAAGCAGTGGGCGGAGATTCCGCCGAGGCCGCTGCGCCTGGACCAGTTGATCACCACCAAGCGCGAGTTGGCGCTGGACAAGCTCCTCGCCGAGGACTCCACCTTCTACGGCGACCTCTTTCCGCACGTGGTGCAGTGGAACGGCGGGCTCTACCTGGAGGACGGGTTGCACCGCGCCCTGCGGGCGGCGTTACAGCAGCGCAACCAGATCCACGCCCGGGTGCTCGTCCTCTCGGGGCCGATCGAGTGAACTCGACCCGCCGGCTGTCCGACCCGTCCTGACCTGCGGTTTCGCCGGATCGACGCGGCGGTTCCGCCTGGTCGTGCCGCTCAGCGAGCGGCTGTCGTACGGGAGCCGTACCGTCATCTTCAGACGACGTGTCTGACGAGGACGGTGAGGGCGATGGCCCGCGACGGTGACATCAACGAGCCCACCAGGGAGTTTCCCGGCTATCCGACCGGCGAGGCGCTCAAGGACCGGACGGCTGTCACACCCGAGCCGGAGCCGGGTGCGCCACCGCCGGAGCCGGGTGCGCCACCGCCGGAGCCGGATGCGCCACCGCCGGAGCCGGATGCGCCACCGTCGGCAGGCGGGCCCGCGCGCGGCCTGCTCTGGGTGCTCGGTGCGGCGGCGATGGCGGTGGTGGCGCTGCTCGGCGTGCAGGCCACCGGTCTGCTGCCGGACTTCCGCAACCCGTTCACCAAGGAGCAGACCGACCGCAGCCAGCCGCCGCTGCTCAAGTCGATCCAGGACCTCAGCCGCTACGTCGCGGCCGAGGGCAACTTCCAGGTGGTCGTCGATCTCCAGAACGACCGGCGCAACGTGCCCGACTGGCTGCTCAGCCAGCGCACCCTCTTCGTCGGGGCGGGCAGCGTCGAGGCGTACGTCGACTTCGCCAAGATCTCCGAGGGTGCGGTGGTCGAGTCGGCTGACGGCAAGTCGGTGGAGATCAAACTGCCGGCGCCGCAGCTCGGCAAGACCAACCTCGACCTGGAGAAGAGTTACGTCTTCGCCGAGGAGCGTGGGCTGCTCAACCGGGTCGGCGAGCTGGTGAAGGGCGACCCCAACCGCCAGCAGCAGGTCTACCAGCTCGCCGAGGAACGGATCACCGGCGCCGCCCGCGACAGCGGCCTGACCCAGCGGGCCGAGGAGAACACCCGCAAGATGCTGGAGGGCCTGCTCCGCTCCCTCGGCTACGAGAAGGTGACGGTCACGTACATCGCTCCGTGACGAGGGGACCCCGCCGAGGCGGCGGCGCCCGCCCCGGTCGTCGGGACGGGCGCCGCTGCGTGGTCACCCCGCGCCGGGCGGCAGCCGGTGCCCCGCCGCCGGCCCGCGGGGCGGTGGCGGGGTCAGTAGCGGGCGGCGGCGTGGCGGTCCTCGTTGGGCATCAGCACCCAGAGGACCAGATAGACGATCACCTGGGTGCCGGGCAGCAGCAGCGACAGCAGGAACAGCAGCCGGATGAAGCCGGCCGACCTGCCGAAACGCTGGGCCAGGCCGGCGCAGACGCCAGCGATCATGCGTCCCTGACGGGGGCGGACCAGTTTGCGACTCATCGTCGTACTCCCACTCTGCGGCGGTTCGCCGCCTCTGCCTCAACGGTAGGAAGGGGTGACCGCCGTGCCCTCGGTCGCGAGGAGGATCGGCGCCGCCCGTACCCGTAGGTGGTTACCCGGGAGCCGACCCCGCGATGCCTCCGCGCCCGCGCCGACGCTTCCGGGCGAGGGCCGCCGGGGCGGATTTTGCCGGATTTCGGCGGTCGGCCCGCGACGACGGGCAGGCGCTGAGCTGGGCGGGTAGGCTCGCCGGTCGGGCACCCACACCCCCGGGTGCCGCACGGCCGCCCGGACCGGGCGGCCACGACGGGCCGGAATCCCACGAGGGTGCGACGGCGAGGAAGTGCAGCCATGATCAGCGTTTTCGACCTCTTCAGCGTCGGCATCGGGCCGTCCAGCTCGCACACGGTGGGGCCGATGCGGGCCGCCCGCACCTTCGCCAACGGGCTGAAGGCCGACGGGTTGCTGACCGGCACGGTACGGGTGCAGGCGGAGCTGTTCGGCTCGCTCGGCGCGACCGGGCACGGCCACGGCAGCGACCGGGCGGTGCTGCTCGGGCTGGCCGGCGAGGCCCCGGAGACGGTCGACACCGACACGGTCGACGCGCGGGTCACCCGGATCCGCGCCGAGCGTCGGCTGGGCCTGCTCGACGCCCACGAGATCGACTTCGATCCGGACCGGGACCTGGTCTTGCACCGGCGTCGCTCGTTGCCGTACCACCCCAACGGGATGACCTTCGTCGCGTACGACGACAGAGGCGCGGAGCTGCGGGTACGGACGTACTACTCGGTCGGCGGCGGGTTCGTGGTGGACGAGGCGGCGGCCGGGGCGGACCGGATCAAGCCGGACGCCACGCGGGTGCGGCACCCGTTCCTCACCGGTGCCGAACTGCTCGACGTGACCGCGTCGACGGGACTGTCGATCAGTGAGGTGATGCTCGCCAACGAGCTGTCCTGGCGCAGCGGGGGCGAGGTGCGCGCCTACCTGCTGGAGATCTGGCGGGTGATGCGGGAGTGCGTCGAGCGGGGCTGCTCGCGCGACGGGGTGCTGCCCGGTGGGCTGAAGGTCCGCCGCCGCGCCGCCGAACTGCGCCGCAGCCTGGAGACGGAGTCCGACGACACCGACCCGCTGCGGGTGATGGACTGGGTGACCCTCTTCGCCCTCGCTGTGAACGAGGAGAACGCGGCCGGCGGCCGGGTCGTCACCGCGCCCACCAACGGGGCGGCCGGGATCATCCCGGCGGTGCTGCACTACTACACCCGGTTCGTGCCGGGCGCCTCCGACGAGGGGGTGGTCCGGTTCCTGCTGGCGGCGGGCGCGATCGGCGTGCTGTTCAAGGAGAACGCCTCGATCTCCGGCGCCGAGGTGGGCTGCCAGGGCGAGGTGGGCTCGGCCTGCTCGATGGCCGCCGCCGGGCTGGCCGAGGCGCTGGGCGGCACCCCGGAGCAGGTGGAGAACGCCGCCGAGATCGGCATGGAGCACAACCTCGGGCTGACCTGCGACCCCGTCGGTGGTCTGGTGCAGATCCCCTGCATCGAGCGGAACGCGGTGGCTAGCATCAAGGCGATCACGGCCGCCCGGTTGGCGCTGCGCGGCGACGGGGTGCACCACGTCTCGCTGGACAAGGTCATCAAGACCATGCGCGAGACCGGCGCGGACATGAAGGTCAAATACAAGGAGACGGCGCGCGGCGGACTGGCCGTCAACGTGATCGAGTGCTGAGGGGGCGTTCGTTCACCGACTGCTAGCCTGTCGTCCGTCCGGTGAGGCGGGAGGCGGCGGTGACCTCTGGCATCGCGGCGTTGTGGTCGCACCGCACCTCGCTGCGCATCCTCGTCCGGCGCGACCTCGCCGTGAAGTACCAGCAGTCCATGCTCGGGTACCTCTGGTCGCTGATCGAGCCCCTCGGCATGGGGGCGATCTACTGGTTCGTCTTCGGGGTCCTCTACTCCCGGGACACCAACCGCCACCTCGGTGACGCGGCCGACTCGTACCCGCTGTTCCTGCTCACCGGGATCTTCGCCTGGATGTGGACCAGTTCGGCGCTGAGCGAGGCGACCAACGCGCTGACCGGCCAGGCCCGGCTGATCACGACGATGAACGTGCCACGACAGGTCTTCCCGATCGGCCGGGTCACCGGCCGTTTCGCCGAGTACGCCGCCGGCCTGCCGATCCTGCTGGCCATCGCCGTCGGCTACGCCGCGTACGGCCGGATCGAGCTGGGCTGGTCGCTGCTGGCCCTGCCGTTCGCGGTGGCGGTGCAGGCCGTCCTGCTGGTCGGGCTGGCACTGCTGCTCTCGGCGGTCAACGTGCTGATGCGCGACGTCGAGCGGTTCATGCGGCTGGTCATCCGGGTGCTCTTCTACGCCACCCCGATCATCTACCCGCTGAGCCTAGTCCGGGACGCCGACCTGCCGGGCTGGCTGAAGATCGCCTACGAGCTGAACCCGCTGGTCGGGATCTTCCAACTGCACCACGCGGTCTGGTATCCGGACGAGTTCCCGGACGCCCGGTTGCTGGCCACCACCGTCGGTGTCAGCCTGTTGGTGCTGGCCGCCGGCTGGTGGTCGTTCCGCCGGCTCGAACCCGCCGTGCTCAAGGAACTGTAGAGATGACCGACCCGATCATCGAGGCGGCGGGGCTCGGCATCCGGTTCGTCCGCAACCGGCGGCGGCAGTTGCGGCTGCGGGAACTGTTCATCCACCGGGGGCGGCGTGGTGCGGCCGACGGCCGGTTCTGGCCGCTGCGCGAGGTGTCGTTCTCGGTCCGGGCCGGGGAGACCGTCGGTGTGATCGGCCGCAACGGCTCCGGCAAGAGCACCCTGCTGCGGCTGATCGCCGGCGTACTCATCCCCGACGAGGGCCGGATCCGGGTGCGTGGGGACGTTGCGCCGCTGCTGGAGCTCTCCGCCGGGTTCTCCAACGACCTGACCGGGCGGGAGAACCTCTACCTGGTCGGCGGCCTGCACGGGCTCTCGTCGGGCTACCTGCGGCGGCACTTCGACGACATCGTCTCGTTCGCGGGCGAGCAGGTGGAGCGGGCCGTCGACACGTCGGTGCGGCACTACTCGTCCGGCATGAAGGTCCGGCTCGGCTTCGCCATCATTTCGCACCTGCCGCACCCGATCCTGCTCATGGACGAGGTGACCGCGGTCGGGGACGAGGAGTTCCGCAAGAAGTGTTATGCGACGATCGACCGTCTGCTCGGGGAGGGGCGCACTCTGGTGCTGGTGTCACACAACGAAAAGGATCTGACCCGGTTCTGCCGTCGGGGGCTCTACCTCGACGGGGGCCGGCTGAGCGTCGACGGCACGATCGCCGAGGCGCTGCACGCGTACCACGCCGCGGTTCCGCGGTGACGCTCGCGATCGTGCTCGCCGCCGACGACCCGGCCGCGAGCCTGCCGACCCGTTCGGGCGAATCCCTCGCCGACCGGCTGGCCGACCAGCTGCGTCGCGCCGGGGCGGACGAGGTCCGCCACGCCGCCGACCTGGCCGAGCTGGCCGCCCTCGTCGACGCGGCTACGCACCCGGTGCTCGTCACCGGCGCCGACCTGGTCGCGCACACCGCCGTCCTGCGGCACCTGGCGACCAGCCCCGTCGGGCCGACGGTCGCGCTGGTGCTGACCGACCCGCCCGGCCACGGACGCACGGCTGTGCGCGAGGAACGCGGCCAGGTGGTCGAGGCCGGGCCGCCGGAGGCGCTCGACGGCAGGGCCACCGGCGTCTTCGGCGGCGCGCTGCGGGTCGGCGTCGACGACCTGCCGGCGCTCGCCCGGGCCGCGCGCGCCACCGCCGGAACGGTGCCCGCCGGGCCCCCGTCGGCCGTGGCGCCGCCGATGCCCGCCGGACCTCCGTCGGTGGCCGCTGTGCCGCCGTCGGCCGCCGGGCCGGCGGTGGTCGGGCCCGCCGTGGACCGGCTCTTCGCCGGCCTCAACGGGCTCGGCACGCTGACCTTCGCCCAGCGGGTACGCCTGCTCGTCGCGCACCGGGTCAGCGATCCGGTGGGGCTGGCCGCCGCGGAGGCGGCGGTGGCCGCCGTCGACGAGGACCGGGCCGAGTTGAAGCTCTCGGTGAAGGAGCGGGACGACTTCTTCACCACCTTCTTCGTCAGCACCTGGTCGCCGTACGTGACGAAGGCGTCGGCGAAGCTCGGGCTCGGCCCGACCGCCGTCACGATGATCTCGGTGGCCTTCGCGGTGGCCGCCGCCGTGCTCTTCGGTGTGGGCGGGCGGGCGGCGCTGGTCGTCGGGGCGGTGCTGCTCTACCTCGGCTTCGTGCTGGACTGCGTGGACGGCCAGGTCGCCCGCTACACCCGGCACTTCAGCGCCTGGGGCGGCTGGCTGGACACCATGGCCGACCGGGCGAAGGAGTACGTGGTCTACGCCGGCCTCGGCTACGGGGCGACCCAGGCCGGATTCCGGTACGGCTGGGCGCTGGCGATCGCCGCGATCACCCTGCAGACCGTCCGGCACATGACGGACACCTGGTACGGCGTGCTGCACGACGAGGCGGCCCGCCGGCCGAAGGCGACGGTTGCCTCCGGCGGTGGCATCGGCGACAAGCTGAACGCCGCCTCCAACCGGGTGCAGGCCGACACGGGTTCGGTGTCGTACTGGCTGAAGCGGACGGTGGTCTTCCCGATCGGGGAGCGGTGGGCGCTGATCGCGATCACCGTGGCACTGTTCGGCCCGCTGGTCAGCCTGTACGCGGTGCTGGCCTGGGGGGTGCTGGCCTTCGCGTACACCGGGGCGCTGCGTACGCTGCGGGCCCGCTGGATGCGGGTGCCGGTGCTGGACACGGTCGACACCACCCTGTACCGCGACGACGGGCCGCTGGCCCGGCTGCTGCCGGTGGCCCGCCGCCCGGGGCCGCTGGCGTTGGCGGTCCTGGCCGCGTTGCCGGCGGCGATCGTGCTGCTCATCGCGCTGCGTGGGGGCGACGCCGCCCCGCCGCCCCGGTGGACGCTGCCGCTCGCCCTGGTGGGGCTGCTGCTCGCCGGCGGCGTGACGGGAGTGGCGCACAACAGGCCGCTGGACTGGCTGGTCCCGGCGGTGCTGCGGGCGGGCGAGTTCCTGTTCGCCATCGCGGTCGGGGTGGTGGGCGACGTGCCGCCGTGGCTGATCTTCGGGTACGTCTTCGTGCTGACCCTGCACCACTACGACCTGACCGCGCGGCTGGAGAAGCGGCAGGCCGCCCCGCCGCTGCACGGCGGCACGCTGGGCTGGGATGGGCGGTCGGTGCTGCTGGCCCTGGCGGCGATCGTCGGTTTTGCGGGTATCGGGATGGCTACACTCGGTACGTACCTTCTCGTGGTTTTCGTGGGGAGTGTCGTCCTCGCCTGGGTCGTCCTGCCCGCCCGCGCCGCGCGGGCGTCGGTGGGCCTGGCCGGCGCGGGAGGTCGCTCGCCGGGCTGACGACAGGGGCCGGCCGATGACCTTGATCAGCTTCGTCGTGCCGGCCTACCGGGTGCAGGGCTACCTGCGCGAATGCCTGGACTCCATCCTCGACCAGCCGGTCACCGACATCGAGGTGATCGGCGTCGACGACTGCTCGCCGGACGACAGCGGCGACATCCTCGCCGAGTACGCGGCCCGCGACCGGCGGATGCACGCCGTCCGGCTGACGGAGAACGTCGGGCTCGGTCCAGCCCGCAACATCGGGCTGGACCGAGCCACCGGCGAGTACGTCTGGTTCGTCGACGGCGACGACTGGCTCGTCCCGGAATGCCTCGCCGAGGTGGTCGAGAGCCTCCGCGCCAGCCGCCCCGACGTGCTCCTGGTCGACCACGTCCGGACGTACTGGAACAACACCACCAGCCCCAGCGCGATGGCGGAGGTGTTCCCGGAGCCGCCCGGCGAGGAGACCTTCCGGCTGCGCGACCGCCCCGAGACGCTGCGGCTGCTGCACACCGCCTGGAACCGCCCGGTCCGCCGGCAGTTCCTGATCGAGGAGGGCCTGCGCTTCGCCCCCGGCTGGTACGAGGACGTCTCGTTCAGTTACCCGGTGCTGATGGCCGCCGAGCGGATCGCCGTGCTGGACCGGGTCTGCGTCAACTACCGGCAGCGCCGCGCCGGGGCGATCACCAGGACCAGGGGCGACCGGCACTTCGAGGTCTTCCACCAGTGGCACCGGGTGTTCCGGCTGATGGACGCCTGGGGGCCGGCGGTCGACGACCTGCGCCCCGCGGTATTCGAGCGGATGATCTGGCACTACCTGACCGTGCTCGGCAACGGGGAGCGGATCGCCCCCGAACTGCGGCCGGCCTTCTTCGCCCGGATCACCGCCGACCACGCGCGCTGGCTGCCCCCCGGCGGCTATCCGCCACCAGCGGGCGCCGAAGGGCTCAAGCACCGGCTGGTGGCTGCCGGCCGCTGGCGTACGTTCAGCGCGCTGCGCACCGCGTACCAGGCGCGCGACACCGCCCGGCGTACCGCCCGCGGCACCCGGCGAGGGGTCGCGCCCCGGGCCCGGCGTGCGGCCCGGCTGACCCGGGACACCCTGCTGCGGGAGTACTACCGGGCCGAGTCGCGCCGGCCGGTCGACCCGACGCTGGCCGTCTACGCGGCCTACTGGTACCGGGGATACGCGGACAACCCGGCGGCCGTCTTCGAGGCGGCCAGCCGGCTGGCGCCGGAGGTCCACGGGGTGTGGATCGTCCGGCGGGACCGGGTGCACACCGTGCCCGAGGGCGTCGCGTACGTGGTCGCCGGAACGCCCGCGTACTACCGGGCGCTGGCCCGGGCACGGTGGCTGGTCAACAACGTCAACTTCCCGGACTTCGTCCGCAAGCGGCCAGGCACCGTGCACGTGCAGACCCACCACGGCACCCCGGTCAAGGTGATGGGGCTCGACCAGCAGCGGTACCCGCTCGGCGCGGTCGGGATGGACTTCGCCGGGCTGCTGCGCCGGGTGGACCGGTGGGACTACAGCGTCAGCGCGAACAGCTTCTCCAGCCAGATGTGGGAGCGTGCCTACCCGGCCGCGTACACCACCCTGGAGGTCGGCTACCCGCGCAACGACCGGCTGGTCACCGCGACCGCCGAGGAGGTGCTCCGGCTGCGCGCCGGGCTCGGCCTCGGCCTCGGCGAACAGGTCGTCCTGTACGCCCCGACGCACCGCGAGCACCTGCCCGGCTACCGGCCGCCGTTCGACCCGCAGCGGCTGCTCGACGCGCTCGGCCCGGCCGGCCGGCTGCTGATCCGCAGCCACTACTTCCACGACCGGGACCGGCGCACCCGCCGCCCGGGGGAGCGGGACCGGGTACGCGACGTCAGCGACCACCCGCGCGTGGAGGACCTCTACCTCGTGGCGGACGTGCTGATCACGGACTACTCCTCGGCGATGTTCGACTACGCCGTGCTCGACCGGCCGATCGTCGTCTACGCCCCGGACTGGGAGGCGTACCGGCTGGCCCGCGGCGTCTACTTCGACGTGACCGCCCAGCCACCGGGCGCGGTGGCCACCAGCTTCGCCGACCTGCTCGACCTGTTCCACACCGGCGAGGTCGACGCGGAGGCGGCGCGCGAGGCCCGGCAGCGGTTCCGGGCCCGGTTCTGCGCGCTCGACGACGGCCACGCCGCCGAGCGGGTGGTCCGCCGGGTCTTCCTCGGCGAGCAGCCGGAGCCGGGCGCGTCCGGCTGCTGACGACCGGCCCGCGCCGCGCTGCCGGCGGCGGTGTCCCCGTGCGGTGGACTTCACAGGGCCGTCACGAGCCGAACATGACACGTTTACCCGATGTGCGAACCGGATGATCCTCGTCACAGTCATTCCGGGTTCGGTCGACGAGCTGGGGGGAGGGCACGGTGACAACCGTCGCGCTCAAGGATGTCTCGAAGGTGTTCAGGGACGGCACCCTCGCCGTCGACAGGGTCAACCTCGACGTCGACGACGGCGAGTTCATGGTGCTGCTCGGCCCGTCAGGCTGCGGGAAGTCCACGGTGCTGAGGATGGTCGCCGGCTTGGAGGACCCGACGTCGGGCGCGGTGATGCTCGACGGCGAGCTGGCCAACGACCTGCCGCCGCGCGACCGGAAGATCGCCATGGTCTTCCAGGACTTCGCGCTCTACCCGCACATGACCGTCGGCGAGAACATCGCCTTCCCGCTCCGGCTGTCCGGGATGGAACCCGAGCCCCGCGGCGAGCGGGTTACCGACGTGGCCAGCGCGCTCGGCATCGGCGACGTGCTCGGCCGCAAACCCAGCCAGCTCTCCGGCGGGCAGCGCCAGCGGGTCGCGATGGGCCGGGCCATCGTCCGCCGCCCCGGCCTGTTCCTGATGGACGAGCCGCTGTCCAACCTCGACAGCGGGCTCCGGGCGGAGTTGCGCGCCGAGATCTCCGGCCTGACCCGGGAACTGGGCGTCACCACCATCTACGTCACCCACGACCAGGCCGAGGCGCTGACCATGGCCGACCGGGTCGCCATCATGCGCAAGGGCGTCCTCCAGGACGTCGGCACCCCCACCCAGGTGTACGGCCGCCCGGCCACCCTCTACGTGGCCGCGTTCCTCGGCAGCCCGCGGATGAACCTCCTGGAGGCGTCGGTCTACGTCCACCTCGACCGCTACGTGACCCTCACCCTCGGCGACCAGGCGCTTCACCTGCCGTGGGACGACATCCGCAGCCGGGCGGTCGCGCACTACCACGGGGAGCGGATCGTGGTCGGGATGCGGGCCGAGGCGCTCACCCCGGTCGCGCCGGACACCCGGGGCGCCGTACTGCACGGCCGGATCCGCTACCTGGAGCACCACGGGCACGAGTCGCTCGCCTACCTCGACATCGGGGCCACCGCGATCGTCGTGGACGAGATGGGCACCCGGGTCGACGCACCCACCGGCCAGCGCGGCCTGCGTCGCGTCGGGCAGGTCATGCAGCGGCTGACCGGTCGCGCCGCCGCCGAGGAGGAGCCCGTCCCGGCCACCGTCACCCGCACCAGCGTGCTCAACGACCCGGGCCGGCACCACCGCCGCCCCGCCGAGCTCGCGGTACGGCTCGCGCCGTACCCCGGGGTCTCCGCCGGTCATGCCCTGGCCGTCTCCGTACGCATGGACGCGCTGCACTTCTTCGACGAACGCGGTGACCGGATCGACGTCGGCTGGCGCTGACGGGCGCCAGCAAGGAGCAGCAGCCCCGACACCGCCGGACCGGACGCAGTTCCCATGTTTGTTGCCGGGGCGCTCCGCGCGGCGCCCCGGTGATCAGGACGGCATGGACGTTACCCGGCCGTTTTAGGGTCCATGGCGTCCTGATCACCGTTGGTTGGCCGATCAGCCCGCCGCGCGACGCCTTGCGTCTGAGGACGGGGGTTGTGGGTGAAGTTACTGGCTAGTAACGTCGGGCCATGACCATCGACTCACGCCAGGTGGCGGCCGGCATTCTGGAGGCCGTACCGTTCGCCCGTACGCTCGGCATCGAATTCGTCGAGGTGGCCCCCGAGGCGGAGAGCGGGGTGCGGGTGACCGTCCGGCTGCCCGACTCGCCGGCCACCCACAACCACGTCGGTGGGCCGCACGCCGGGGCCATGTTCACCCTCGGCGAGACCGCCTCCGGCGCGGTCGTGCTGGCCGCGTTCGGGCAGCTGCTCGACCGGGCCACGCCGCTGGCGGTACGGGCCGAGATCGCGTACCGGAAGCTGGCCCTGGGGCCGGTGCGGGCCACCGCGCGCCTCGACCGGCCGGTCGCCGAGGTGGTCGCGGAACTGGAGTCCGGCCGGCGGCCGGAGTTCCCGGTGCGGGTGGAGATCGCCACCGAGGAGGGCAAGCCGACCGGCGAGATGACCGTGGTCTGGACGCTGCGCCCCAACTGAGTCGGAGCGGCAAGCGGACCGAAAGCGGTTTGCGGGTGCGGAGGTCTGGATAGATTCGTACCGTGCTGGGCCTACCTGCTCATGTGACCGCCTGCCTCTTCGATCTGGACGGTGTGCTGACGCAGACCGCCCGGGTGCACAACGCCGCCTGGACCGAGACGTTCGACGGCTTCCTGCGCCGACGCGCCGCCACCACCGGCGAGGCGTTCCGCCCCTTCGACCCGGGGCCGGACTACAACCGCCACGTCGACGGCCGGCCGCGCGCCGACGGGGTGCGCACCTTCCTCGCCTCCCGGGGCATCGTGCTGCCCGAGGGATCGCCCGACGACCCGCCGGACGCCGACACCGTCAACGGGGTCGGCAACAGCAAGAACGTGCTACTGCTGGAGCAGCTGCGCACCCACGGCGTGGACGTCTACCCCGGATCGGTCGCCTACCTGGAGGCGGTCACCGCCGCCGGCCTGCGCCGGGCAGTCGTCACGGCCAGCGCGAACGGCCGGGAGGTGGTCGCCGCAGCAGGGTTGGAACCGCTGCTGGAGGCCCGGGTGGACGGGCTCGTCGCCCGCGCCGAGGGGCTGCGCGGCAAGCCCGAGCCGGACACGTTCCTCGCCGGCGCGAGGCTGCTCGGGGTCGACCCACGTGACGCCGCCGTGTTCGAGGACGCCCTCGCCGGGGTCGCCGCCGGACGGGCCGGCGGGTTCGGGTACGTGGTCGGGGTGGACCGGGTCGGCCAGGCCGACGAGCTGCGGGCCCACGGCGCCGACGTCGTCGTCACCGACCTCGCCGACCTGCTCGACACCGGAGGACCCGCGTGATCCGGGAACGTGCCTATCCGGTCGAGCCGTGGCACGTCCGGGAGACGCGACTGGACGTGGACGTCCTGGCCCAGTCCGAGTCGGTCTTCGCCCTGTCCAACGGGCACGTCGGGCTGCGCGGCAACCTGGACGAGGGGGAGCCGCACGGCCTGCCCGGCACGTACCTGAACTCCTTCTACGAGCTGCGCCCGCTGCCGTACGCGGAGGCTGGTTTCGGGTTTCCCGAGTCCGGCCAGACGGTCGTCAACGTGACCAACGGCAAGCTGATCCGGCTGCTGGTCGACGACGAGCCGCTCGACGTCCGCTACGGCGAACTCCTCGCCCACGAACGGGTCCTCGACCTGCGTGCCGGCACCCTGCACCGGGAGATGCACTGGCGCTCCCCGGCCGGTCGCGAGGTCAAGGTCCGTAGCACCCGGCTGGTCTCGTTCACCCAACGCGCCGTCGCCGCGATCAACTACGAGGTGGAGGCGGTGGACGGCCCGCTGCGGCTGATCCTCCAGTCGGAGCTGGTGGCGAACGAGACGCTGCCCGCGCAGAGCCGGGACCCGCGGGTCGCGGCCGTGCTGGAGTCGCCGTTGCAGGCCGAGGAGGAGCTCACCACCGCCGACGGCGGGCTGCTGATCCACCGGACCAAGCTCTCCGGGCTGCGGGTGGCCGCCGCGATGGAACACGAGGTGTACGCCCCGGCGCGCAAGACCATCGAGTCCGAGGGGTACGAGGACTGGGTGCGTACCACGATCGGGTGCGTGCTCCAGCCCGGCGAGACGCTGCGCGTGGTCAAGTACCTCGCCTACGGCTGGTCGAGCCGCCGGTCGCTGCCGGCGATGCGCGACCAGGTCGAGGCCGCCCTGACGGGGGCGCGGCTCGACGGCTGGGACGGGCTCCACCGGGAGCAGCGCGAGTACCTCGACGAGTTCTGGGACGCCGCCGACGTGGTGGTGGAGGGCGACCCTGAGATCCAGCAGGCCGTCCGGTTCGGCATGTTCCACGTACTCCAGGCCGGCTCCCGGGCGGAGCGGCGGCCGATCGCCGCGAAGGGCCTGACCGGCCCGGGGTACGACGGGCACGCGTTCTGGGACACCGAGATGTTCGTCCTGCCGGTGCTCACCTACACCCACCCGGCCGCTGTGCGGGACGCGCTGCACTGGCGGCACGGCACCCTGGCCGCCGCCCACGAGCGGGCCCGGACGCTCAACCTGGAGGGCGCGGCCTTCCCGTGGCGCACCATCGAGGGACCGGAGTCGTCGGGGTACTGGCCGGCGGGCACCGCGGCCTTCCACATCGCGGCCGGCGTCGCCGACGCGCTGCGACGCTACGTGCAGGTCACCGGCGACACCGAGCTGGAACGCGAGATCGGGCTGGAGTTGCTGGTGGAGACCGCCCGGCTCTGGCGGTCGCTGGGCCACCACGACCGGCACGGCCAGTTCCACATCGACGGGGTCACCGGCCCCGACGAGTACACGGCGGTGAAGAACGACAACATCTACACCAACCTGATGGCGCAGCGGAACCTGGTCGCCGCCGCCGACGCGGTGATGCGCTACCGGGACGAGGCGTTCCACCTCGGCGTGACCGACGAGGAAGCAGCCGCCTGGCGGGACGCGGCGGCGTCCATGCACATCCCGTACGACGAGGATATCGACGTCCACGAGCAGGTCGAGGGCTTCACCCGGCTCCAGGAGTGGGACTTCGAGCACACGCCGCCGGAGAAGTACCCGCTGCTGCTGCACTACCCGTACTTCGACCTGTACCGCAAGCAGGTCGTCAAGCAGGCGGACCTGGTCCTGGCCATGCACTGGCGGGGCGACGCGTTCACGCCGGACGAGAAGCTGCGCAACTTCCTCTACTACGAGCGGCGGACGGTGCGCGACTCGTCGCTGTCGGCGTGCACCCAGTCGGTGCTGGCGGCTGAGGTGGGCCACCCGGAGTTGGCGCACGTCTACCTGCGGGAGGCGGCGCTGATGGACCTGCACGACCTCAACGAGAACACCCGCGACGGCGTGCACATGGCCTCGCTCGCCGGGGCGTGGATCGCCCTGGTGGCCGGGTTCGGCGGGCTGCGCGACCATGACGGCAACCTGTCGTTCGCGCCCCGGCTGTCCAGCCGGCTCGGGCGGCTGGAGTTCTCGCTCCAGTGGCGCGGAATGCGGCTGCGGGTGGACGTCCGGCCGGACCGGACCACGTATTCGCTGCGTCACGGCGAGCCGGACGACGTGCTGGAGTTGCGCCACCACGACGAGCCGGTCCGGGTCACCGGCGCGGAACCGGTGACGATGCCGATCCCCCCGGCGGAGGTGTCCGGTCCGGCCCCGGAGCAGGCCCCGGGCCGTGCTCCCCTGCTCCGCCTGCCGGAGAACGAACCGTGACCGATGCCCGCCGGGCCCGCCTTCGTCACGGCGGCCGACGGGCATCGGATCAGCGTGGCCTGCCCGGTGGCGGCGGGCCGGCGTCGTGGATCAGCGTGGCCTACTCCGGTGCGGGCGACCGGCGGTGCCGGTCAGGCCGGCTTGCGGCCCTGAATGGCGACCGGCGGCGCCGGTCAGAGCGGCCTGCCCTGTGACGGGCGGCCGGCCGCGTCTCGGGGCGCCATCGCCCGCGGATCGTCGGCCGTGCGCGCCTGGGCCGCTTCGTCCGCCCAGTCGCGGCCACGTTCGGTGTCCTGTTCCCGCCGGTCCCGGTCGGTGGTCTGCTGTCGAGGGTTCCGCTGCTGCTGCGCCATGGCGATCCTCGCGATCCGTCGGGGCGCGGTTGCGCCGGTACGGTCTGCGGTCACCTATCGCCTACCCGGGGCCCCCGGCGACAAACGCCGGTGCGCCGGGGCCGCTTGCCGCCGTCAGGGGCGGGTATGCGGCCGGGCGACGACTGTCGGGCGGGCGACCCGCCTGCCCCGGGCCGAGGCGACCGCCTGCCGGGCGGGGGACGATGGCCGGGCAGGCGACGACGGCCGGGCGGGGACCGACCGAGGACGTACGGAGGCGAGATGGACGTGCGCGACAGTGCGGTGACGATCCCGGCGGGGGACGCCGATCTCCCGGCCGACCTGCTGGTGCCGGCGGAGCCGGCCGGTGTGGTGCTCTTCGCGCACGGCAGCGGCAGCTCCCGGCACAGCCCGCGTAACACGGCCGTGGCGCACGTCCTCAACCGTGGCGCCCTCGGCACCGTGCTGGTCGACCTGCTGACCCCGGCTGAGGACCGGGTGGACGCCCGGACGGCCGAGTTGCGCTTCGACATCCCGCTGCTCGCCGGTCGTCTCGCCGCGATCGTGGACTGGCTGGCGGCGGAGCGGCCCTTCGGCGCGGTGCCGATCGGACTGTTCGGGGCCAGCACCGGGGCCGCCGCCGCCCTGGTAGCGGCGGCGGCCCGACCGGAACTCGTCGGCGCGGTGGTTTCCCGGGGCGGCCGTCCCGACCTGGCCGGCCCGGCCCTCGGCCAGGTGCGCGCGCCCACGCTGCTGCTGGTCGGCGGTCTGGACGAGCAGGTGATCACGCTCAACGAGCAGGCGCAGGAGGCGCTGCCGGACACCGCCGAGCTGACGGTGATCCCCGGGGCGACCCACCTCTTCGAAGAGCCCGGCACCCTGGAACAGGTCGCCCGCCGCGCCGCCGACTGGTTCACCACCCACCTTTCCCCCTCCCACTGACCCCCGCCTCCCCGCCCCGCTCCCGCCCGCCCCGCCCGCCCCGCCCCGCCTCCCGCCCCCGCCCGTCCGATGTGGGTTGATCATGAGGTTGGCGGCGGTAATGGAGATCGACTTCGCCGCTAACCTCATGATCACCGGGGCTGGGGCTGGGGCTGGGGCTGGGGCTGGGGCTGGGGTGGGTGGGTCAGGCGGGGGGTGGGAGTGTCGGGCGTTGGCGGTGTTGCTGGATGGTGTCGATGACCCGCCACACGACGGCGGTGATCGGCACCGAGACGAAGGCACCGGCGACGCCGGCGATCAGAGTGCCGGCGGTGACCGCAACCAGGATCACCGCCGGGTGTAGGCGCACCTGACGCTTCATGACCAGCGGCTCCAGCAGATTGCCCTCGACCTGTTGCACGGTGATCACGGCGGCCAGGACGAGCAGCGCGGTCACCGGCCCCTTCGCCGCGAGCGCGACCAGCACCGCCACGGCGCCGGCCACGGTCGCCCCGATGATCGGGATGAAGCCGCCGAAGAAGGTGATGAGCGCGAGCGGAAACGCCAGTGGCACCCGGAGCACCACCAGCGCCAGGCCGATGCCGATCGCGTCGATCGCGGCGATCAGCATCGTGCCCCGGCTGTACGCGCCCAGCGTCCGCCAGCCTGCCCGGCCCGCCTCGGCGGTCACGGCCCGGTTCGGTCCGGTCATCCGGGACAGCGTCCAGTGCCACATGGACCGACCGTCCTTGAGCAGGAAGAACAGCAGGACGAGCGCGAGCAGCGCGGAGCCGATCACCTCCGTGGCCGTCCGGGCGCTGGACACCGGGTCGAGCGAGCTCTGCCCGAGGCCCTGACGGGCTTGTTCGACGAGCCGGTCGAGTTGCTGGTCGCTGACCGGCAGCGTGGAGGTCACGAAGTCCCGGGTCCGTTGCAGGCCCTGCCCCAGTTCCTGGCTCAACTCGCTGAACTGGCCCGCGGTGAGGCTCCACACCAGCGCGCCGACGCCGAACAGGACGCCGAGCAGCAGCAGCACGGTGAGCAGGGCCGCCAGTGCGGCGGGCAGCCGGAGTCGGCGCAGCGCGAGTTGCACCGGGTCGAGCAGCGCCGTGAGGAACACGGTGACGGCCAGCGCGATGGCCAGCGGCGCGAGCAGCACCGCGATCTTCCCCAGCAGGTAGAGCCCGGCGACGATCACCACCAGGCAGGCGCTCCACACCACGGCCGAGCGGACCAGCCAGGGAAGCCCGGCCCAGGCCTGTCGGGGACCCGCGCCCCGGCCTGTCGTCCCTTCGGGCGTACGCCCGGCATCGTCTGTGACCACGTCGGCCCTCCTCGATCTCCGGCGAGTCGGTACCCGGCCGGAGTCCCTCCGACACCCGCGTCCCCTCTCCCGCTGGACAGGCGGGCGAGACGTCGGAGGACCGACCGACCGTTTCCCGGCCGCCTGCCCGTCCGTTTGCGCGCGCTACCTCAGGGAAGGCGGAGGTCGGACCCCGGATTCGAGGAGGACCCGATGAGCGACTTCATGGACAAGGCCAAGGACTTCGCTGACAAGCACGACAAGCAGGTCGACCAGGGCATGGAGAAGGGCGGCGACATGGCCGACAAGCGCACGGGCGGTAAGTACGACGAGCAGATCGACAAGGGCGTCGACCAGGCCCAGGCGCGCACCGGCGAGGGCGACCAGGTTCGCTGACCCGGTCGGGACCGTCCCAGGATCGCCGTGCGGTCGGCGGCCCGGGGCGGTCACCTTTTTGGCGGATCGACGCGCACCGCTAGCCAAGGATCGACCACTCTCGCTACTATCCGCAGTCGGAGCATGACTAACAGTCAATTCGTCCCCGACCGGACCGGCGCCCAACCCCTTGGGGCGCCGTGGCGAGAGGAAGTCAAGCCGGTGACCGAGGCACCCGAAACCGTGCCCCAGCGCTACCCGTTCAGCGATCCCGACCGGCTCAACCTGGACCCGTGTTACGCCCGGCTGCGCCGGGACGAACCGCTCACCCGGATCCGCATGCCGTTCGGCGAGCCGGCCTGGCTCGCCACCCGGCACGCCGACGTCCGGACCGTGCTCGGCGACTCCCGGTTCAGCCGGGCCGCCTCGGTGGACCGGGACGAGCCCCGCAACTCGCCACGGCGGCAGGAGGGCGGGATCCTGTCCATGGACCCGCCGGAGCACACCCGGCTGCGTCGGCTGGTGGCGAAGGCGTTCACCGCCCGGCGGGTGGAGGAGCTGCGACCCCGGACCAGACAGGTGGCCGACGAGTTGGTCGACGGCATGCTCGCCGCCGGTCCGCCGGCCGACCTGGTGGCGCACCTGGCCACCCCGCTGCCGATCCGGGTCATCTGCGACCTGCTCGGCGTCCCCGTGGCCGACCAGGACCGATTCCACACCTGGTCCGAGGCGATCGTGTCGACCACCTCGCTGAGCCTGGAACAGGCCCAGGAGTACATCGACAACCTGTTCGCGTACATGGGCGAGCTGATCGCGCGGCGGCGCGAGCAACCCACCGACGACCTGCTCGGCGCGATGGTCCGGGCCCGGGACGCCGACGACCGGCTCGCGGCGGACGAGGTGGTGCGGCTGGCCGCCGGGCTGCTCGCGGCCGGGCACGAGACGACCGTGACCCAGATACCCAACTTCGTGTACGCGCTGCTCACCCACCCCGACGAGTGGGATCGGCTGCGGGCCCGGCCGGATCTGGTGCCGAGCGCCGTCGAGGAACTGATGCGGTTCGTGCCGCTCGGCGCGTCCTCGGCCTTCGCCCGCTACGCCCTGGAGGACGTGGAGCTCGGCGGCGTGCTGGTGCGGGCCGGCGAGCCGGTGGTGGTGTCGATCTCCTCGGCCAACCGGGACGGGACGGTCTTCGCCGAGCCGGACCGGCTCGACCTGACCCGGCAGGCCAACCCGCACCTCGGCTTCGGGCACGGGGTGCACCACTGCATCGGCGCACAGCTCGCCCGGATGGAACTCCAGGTCGTCCTGGAAACGCTGATCACCCGCACCCCCGGCCTGCGGCTGGCCGTGCCGGAATCCGAGCTGACCTGGAAGAGTGGGCTGCTGGTCCGGGGCCTGCTCGCCATGCCGGTGAGCTGGTGATCCGGTGAGTGCGACGAACGAGCAGTGGCGGGTGCGGGTGGATCCGACGCGGTGCATCGGGTCGGGGATCTGCGCGGGCACCGCGCCGGGGCATTTCGTGCTGGTGAGCGGGCTGTCCCGCCCGCTGGCCGAACGGGTCGCGCCGGACGACGCGCTGGTGGACGCCGCGGACTCCTGCCCGATGGAGGCGATCATCGTGTCCGAGGCGGACGGCCCGCGCCGGATCGCACCGGAGCCCTGAGCCCGGGTGGGTGTGCCGGCGTGGGGGCGATGATCGCAGCCGGGCCGATCGTGCCGCCGGCCCGGGGACAGGTCAACCAGTTTTCGGTCGGATCAGGACGAGTAACCACGCTCGGCGATCCAGTTGGCGACCTTCTCCAGGGTCATCCAGTACTCGCCTTCCGGAGAGGCCGGGTCCGCGATCCGGATCAGGCCACCGCCGTCCCGGTAGCCCACCAGGGTCAGGTAGTGCCCGCCCTCGTACGACTGCGGGTGGCCGTCGGTGTCGACTGCGGTGCCCTTGACGTTGGCCACCACCGGCCGGCCCTCGTCCAACGCGGCGAGCACGTCGGCCCGCAGCCGGTCGACCTGCGCCGGCCTGGCCACCGGGTCCGGGATCTCGGTGGTCCGGTACCTGCCGCCGGTCAGCTCGTTGAGCACCCGGGTGGTGTCCAGGGCCGAGTCGGTGCCGGCCTCGGTGGTGCCCAACTTCTTCGCGACCTCGTCCTGGGAGAGCGCCTTGCCCATCGCCGACAGGGCGATGCGGGTCGCGGCCGGGCCGCAATAGTAGAAGTTGGGCTGAGCCTGGTACTCGATGTTCACCGTGCGCTCGGCCCGCCGGTCGGCGCGGCCGTTCTGTTCGGCACGGCCATCCCGGTCGGTGTGCACCGGACCGGCCGGGGTGGTCGCCGCCGCTGCCGCCTGGGCAGTCACCGTCGTGCCCGCGAGGCAGCCACCGGCGACCAGCAGGCCGACGACGGAAAGGCCGCTTCTCTGGACGATCGGATTCATGGTCGGGCTCCAATCGGGGGTCGACGCCTCCGGGGGATCGGGGGCGCACAGCACCGGGAGAGGCGCTCGGCTCGGGGACTCGACGGCCCGGGGCGGTCGGCCCACGGGCGTACTCAGGGACGCAACGGCCCTGCTCCGGTGGGCATTCCGGCTTTCGGCCGGGGCGTACCGGCCGCACGTCGAGGTTCAACCGGGCCGCGGGCAGCAGAATTCCGGCGTACGGATGCCGCGTGTCACACGCCGCCCGCCGGCCATGCCATCCGGACGCCGGGCCGGTTCGCATCCCCACTGCCTCCGCCGCCGGGGCACGGCGGGCGGGGCGGGTGGACCGGTCAATCGTGCGGCCCGACGCGTCGCGGGACGAAACGGTCAGTCGGTTACAGGTTTCCCAGCAGGCGGGTCACGGAGATCTCGATGACCACCCTGCCCGGATTCGTGCGGGGCGTCCGGTAGCGCTCGGCGTACCGGCGCTCGGCTTCGGCGACCGCCGGCCGGTCGGAGCGCACCACGGCCCGCCCCTCGAAGGTGAGCCAGCGTCGCCCGTCGACGTGGCAGACGGCCACCGGGGCGCCTTGCGGGCCGGCGGCGGCGACGTGCCGCGCCTTGCGGGACGCCCCGTCGGTGATCACTCGGGCCAGGCCTGTCGCCGCGTCGAAGGTGACCCCCACCGGTACGACGTGCGGGCTGCCGTCCGCGCGGAGGGTGGTCAACGTGGCCAGGTGCCGTTCCCGGCAGAACGCGACGACCAGTTCGTCCTGCGGTGCCAACCGATGGTCGCCGGGCATGTCCGTCCCCCGTCTCGCGGCGCGGCACCGATCATGGCATGCGGCGGCCGGCCCGGTCGAGGTCGGACGGCGCGTCCGGTGCGCCGGGCAGGGGTGCGCTCGCGGCCCGACGCTGCCGGACCAGCCGGCCGAGGTAGAGCAGCGCGCCGGTCAGCACCGCCATGTCGTCCAGGTAGATGGGGTCGGGAAGCAGGTCCACCGGCAGGATGGTGTAGAGCAGCGCGCCGTAGAAGGCGACCTTGCCGTTCACCCCGAGCGTGCCGAGCAGCCGGCGGGTGCGGATCACTCGGACGGCCAGCAGCACCGCGCCGACCAACGTGGCGACCGCCACGACGCCGACGACGACCCACGCCTCCCTGGACATACCGCCACGCTAGCCCAGCCGGGCCGGTTCCGCCCGCACGCCAGCCCCGCCGGACCGGGTTCCGCCCGGCGTGGCCGGTCAGTACGCGACGACCGGAGCCCGGCCCCGGGCCACCGCCGGCACCTCTCGGCTGGTCACCGCCGGGAACTCCCGGGTCTGCTCCGTCACACCGGTGCCCTCGATCAGCGGCAGCAGTGACTGCGACTCCTCGGGGCGGCGGTTGACCGCGGCGAACGCCTCGTCCCGCAGGCTGCCCGCCGACTCGGCGGCGAGTTCGGCAGCCCGCCAGGCGGCCTGCTCCCGCTCCCGGGCCGTCCGCTGCCGGGCGAGCAGGTTGTCCCGTACCGCCCGGCGCAGCACCAGCTCCTGCTCGACCGGGTGCAGCCGGGGGTCCCAGCCGTTGCGGTGCGCGAAGACGTCGCTGAGCTGCTCCACCGACAGGTCCTTCCGCCAGTACGCGTCGAGGGCGGCCCGGTGCAGGAAACGCTCGCGTTCGGCGTACTCGGCGGGCGTCCGGACGGTCCGTGGAAGGGGCATCGCCTCGGCGACCGTCAACCGGCGGACATCCGCCTCGGCGGCCTCGTACGCCTGCCAGGCCGCCTCGACCTCCTCCTGGGCGGTCAGCCACTCGGCCCGCAGCCGGGCAGCGGTGGTGGCGGACCGCTCCGCGGCCACCGAGACCTCCTCGGCGTACCGGGAACGCTCACGCGTTTCCTCGGCCCGTTCCAGCTCGCTCGGCATGGCGGCGCGACGGATCCGGGAACCGGCGGCGAACCGGAGCCGGCCGGGCCGCAGCAGCAGGCCGGCCACGGTGACGGCGACGACCCCGAGCAGGCTCAGCCAGATCACGGCGGCCCGGGGCACGTCGAGCAGGACGGAGGAGAACACGTTTTGCATGGTCAGCACCTCGCGGTCGATCGAGGGAGTCGACAGGGTCTGCGCCCGGCGTACGGGCGGGTGAGCATCGTTGGCGCGCGTGCGGGGCGTACGGCTCCGGTAGCGGACAGCGCCGGGGCGGTAGGCCGACGGGCGGACGCCGGTGACGCGGCGGCCGGAGCATCGGGGCCGGGCGGACGGACCCGCGTCGTACGACGGCGGTCCGTGGCGGCCGGCGCTCCGGACGCGGAGCCGGTGGCCGACGGGTCAGGCGGTGGGCGGACCGCGGCGGGCGGGAACGCCCCGGCCGGGGTCGTGGGCGGGGCCGTCCGGGCGGTCGGTCGGACCGGCGGAGGTGCCGACCGAAGTGTCGGCCAGACGGATCCTCGGCGGGGCGGCGGCGTCGCTGGCCTGCTCGGCCATCGGCTCGCGGCCCGGCAGTGGCTGCGCGACCCGGGCGGTCGTGGCGACCGGACCGACGGTGACGGCGGCCGGACCGGCGGCGGCGGACGGCGCGGCGGCGGCCCCTCCGAGGCCCACGGCGAGCACCAGCGCGGCGACAGCCAGTCGGGTCAGCTCACGCAGCGAGCGCAGCGTGACCGACCAGAACGGGTCGACGGACGCTACGGACGGCACCCGTCCAACCTATCGCCCGGGCCCGGCTCGTGCAGCGCGGCGACGGCCCGGGATCGGGTGACCGCCACCACCATGTCCGAAGTGGATCGCCCAGTGGCCGGAACCGACCGGGCCCGTTGGACGTGCGACGGCCCACCCGGTGGTACGCCCGCCGGGTGGGCCGTCGTCGTGCGGAAGTGCGTCAGCCGTCGGTGCCGAGCACGGGCGGAGCGGCGGACGCGTCGTTTCCCCAGACCATGTCGTCCTCCGTCAGCCAGGTCAGCCGGCCGTCGGCGTCGTCGTCGTGTGCTCCCTGGCCGGCGCCGAGGACGCCGTGGCGGTTGGCCGCGCCGCGAGCGCCGCCCGAACGCCCGGTCCCGGTGGCCGCCCGGTCACCGGCGGCGCCCTGCCGTGCCCCGTCCCGCGAATTGTCGAAGCGCCGGCCCATCCCGGTCGCGGACCGGTTGTCCGCCATCGGACTGCCACCGGCGGACCGGACCGCAGAGGTCGGCGCGTTGCCGCTCGACCCGGCGAGGGCTCCGGTGCCGAGCACGCCGCCCGCCGGGCCGCTGCCCTGCGGGCCGAACTGGAGGCTGGCCGAGGCCGTCGAGGTGCCGCCCGGCCCGCCAGGACCCGTCACGGCGGTCGGGGCCAGCGGCGTGGCCCCGGCGAGGGAGGTGCCGGTATCGGTGCCGGTAACCACGACGCCAGGCGTGCCGCCGGTCGCGCCGCTGCCCGGGTGCCCGCCGCCGACGACGCCCGGGGTGAGAGTCCCGGAGTTACCGCCGTCCGGTCCGGAGCCCGGCCGGTCGGGGGCCGCGACGGTGGCGCGCTTTGGCCGCCCGTCGAGGCCGGTGGTGGTCGGCGCGGCCGTCGGCGTGGTGGCCTTCGGGCCGCTGCGCGGGGTCGTGGAGGGATCGCGGCTGGTCCGGCCCGGGGTGTCGGGGTGCGGCGGGGGCGGCGCGACGAGCCGACCGTAGGCGGAGAGGTCGTAGCCGGCGGCCAGTTCGGCCACCACTTTGACCATGCGCTTGTGCGCCTTCTCCTGCTCGGCCTTGTCCTGCTGGTGGCCCAACAGCCCGCCGATCACCATGCCCGGCACGCCGAACACGGCGCCCTTGGCCGCGCCGGAGAGCGTCTGGTCGTGGTCGTCGGTCTCGGCCGGGCTCTCCGCCTGCTTGCGGGCGGTGCGCAGCTCGCCGGCCATCAGGGTCAGGCCCCGGCTCACGTCCGCCATGCCCTCGCCGAGCGTGTCGGCGTAGTCGGTGACGAGCGTCAACCGGCGCTGGAACTCCTGCGAGGCCGAGCCCGTCCAGGTGTTGGCGAGCTTGTCGAGGTCGCTGCTGAGGTCGCGGGACAACCCGTCGAGCATGCCCTTGAGTGACGTCCACTGCGCGGCGATGCCGTCGATCTGACCTGGCTGGCCGGCCATCACGCCGTCGTATAGCTGCTGGTGGCCGACGCCCTCGTAACGCGAGGTGTATTCAGACACGGGGCGCCTCCTTCGGCTTCAACGCGTCGTCCACCCCGTTCAGCACGGCGGAGATGTCGGCGGAGTTGGCCGCGTTGCGCTCCTCGGTGGTGCGGTAGTTGGCCAGGATCGTCGCGGTGGCACTCTGGGCCGCCTTCACCGCGGCACGCAGCCGGTCGACCTGGTCCAGGTAGGACTGGTGGATCTCGGAGTAGCGGCGGGAGTTCTGGGTGGCGTCCGTGAACGAGCCCAGCGCCGGCGGCTGGCACTGCATCTCGGTGCTCAGCTTCCGCAACGCCTTCTCCGCCTCGGTCAGCCGGTTGGCCAACTTCTGGTGGAAGTCTTCCAGGGACATCAGGTCGACTGTCGTGCGCCCGGTCATGGCAGCATCCCCGTACGTCATCGTCGATAACCGTTGGCA
The DNA here is from genome assembly GCF_900091625.1 of Micromonospora peucetia. Classification (NCBI taxonomy): domain Bacteria; kingdom Bacillati; phylum Actinomycetota; class Actinomycetes; order Micromonosporales; family Micromonosporaceae; genus Micromonospora; species Micromonospora peucetia. The sequence continues at coordinate 1,537,752 of NZ_FMIC01000002.1, read as the reverse complement.
GGGCACAGGTTAGTCGACCGGTGCGACACGGGCGACCCGCCGCCGGTATCGATCCACCAGGTGCGAACTCAGCCGTCCGACCCGGCGGTGGGGGACGACGTGCCGGGGGAGGCCGGTGACCTCGACGTGGGCCCGCCGGAGGGCGTCGCCGGGGTGCCGGATCTGCCCGGTGTCGCACTGCCCGTCGGCTTCGCGGGGCTGCCTGTCGGCTTCGCGGGACTGCCCGTCGGCTTCGGCTGGCCGCCCGCCGGGGTCGACGCCGCGGGGCCGGGCGCGAAGTGGGCGAGCGCGTCGTCCCGCGAGAGGGTCGGCCCGGTGGGCACGAGGGCCAGCAGCGACGCGGGCACGGCCACCGGGGTGACCCCCTCGTAGCCGAGCGCCGACATGGCGCCGACACCGAGCGGATAGCGGACCCCCTGGGCGCTGATCAGGTAGACGGTGGCGCCGGGGGCGGCCGTGCCGCTCTCGCCGGACCCGGGCGTGGCCTGCACGAGCACGCCCTTGCCACCCGGCAGCAGCACGCCCTCGGCGGTACGCACGCCGTCGCGCGCGCCCTGCCGTACCGGGACGGCGCCGGAGGCGGCCAGCTCTGCCGGTACGCGGTCGAAGACCTCCAGCGTGGTGGTGGGCGGCCCGCCGTCGGTACCCGCCCGGTAGGTCGCGCAGATCGCCGTCCGGCCCGCGGTGACCGGGTGCAGCGCGGGCAGGGCCTGCGGCATCCCGGCCTCCTCCGCCCGCTGGTCGGTCAGCAGCTTGCCAGCCTGCGCCGGGGTGATGTCGGTGACCTGGCCGCCGTCGCGCAGCAACAGCAGCGCGCTGATCTCGCCGATCGCGGAGAGTCCCTCCCGGGTGAGCACGTAGTGCTGGCCTGCCGACCGGAAGACCTGACCGACCCGGGCCGGGCGGTCGGTCAGGCTGCTGGCCTCGTCCGCGCCGGCGATGGCCGGCTCGCGCATGACCGGCCCGGCCGGCACGGCGTTGAGCAGTTGCTGCCCCACCGGCAGGCGGGGCGCGTTGGCCATCCGCAGCGCGGCCAGCGCGGAGTCGCCGCCGGTCACCCGCAACCGGGTGTCGGCGGTGAGCAGGTGCCGCTGGCCGTCGGCCTCCACCAGCACGCCCCGGTCGCCGAGCGGCGAACCGCCGGGCAGCGGGCGGTCGATCACCACCCGGGTGCCGGACCGGCGGGGATCGGCCGGGTCCGGGACGTCGCAGACGGACCACGGCAGACCGGTCAGGGACTTGCGGTCCGGCAGCGCGTCGGGGGCGCCGACGATGCCGACCGTGCGCCCCCGTGGCCGTTCCCGGATCGACGCCTGGGACATCGTGCGGACCTGCGGGGCCGGCTCGTTGATGATCAGCCGGGCGGAGGCGTAGTTGAGGGTGGGGTGCAGTTGCCCGTCGACGAAGACGTACGTCGCCCCGGTCTCCCGCTCGATCACCAGGGTGTTCGGCTCCAGCGGCGCCGTGTTGCCGGTGAACTGCCCGTACGCGCCGACGCCGCCGAGCACCACGGCCGCGGCGATGACGCTGCCGAAGACCGCCATGCCGAGCCGCCGCATCGGCAGGTTGCTGGTCTCCGGGTCGCCCGACAGCAGCGCTGAGACGATCCGGCGGGTGACGAAGCGGTACGCCTGCACCTGATCGCGGCGGGTCCGCATGACTTACCTCCGGCGGGGGGTGGGTCCGCGACGAGCAGGTCCGAGTCGGTGTCGCGGGCTTCCCTACGATAAGGGGCCGTCGACGGGTCACCGGGACCAGCGCCCGACCTGATCCGGCGGACGCTCCGCCGTCCAGAAAGGACTGTCAGCGATGACGCAGGTTCAGGCGCCACCCGGTCGTCCGGCTCCGCAGCCGTCCGGCGTCGCCCAACGGCCGGTCGTTCCGGCCGACCGGCGCGACCGTGGTCGGATCGGGTCCGTAGCCGTGGGGCAACTCGTGGTGCTGGAACTCTGCGCCCTGGCCGTCTGGGCGGCGCTGGGCGGGCCGGTCTGGCTGGCCGGGGCCGTCGGGGCGCTGTCGCTGGCGGTGGTGGTCGCCGTCTTCGCCCGCCGGGGCGGCCGCTGGTGGTACGAGGACCTGCTGCTGCGCCGGCGGCTGCGGCGGCGACGGGAGGCGGCCAGGAGCACCGTCGCGGCGGACGGCGGGGTCGATCCGAGGCTGGCCGTTCTGGCCCCCGAGCTCACTGTGACGGAGCTCACAGACCGTGGCATTCGGCTCGGCATCGGGCAGGACGCACAGGGCTGGTTCGCGGCGGTGGCGTTGCAGGGCCGGGCCGGGGAGCCCGCCGGATCGGTCGAGGCCTCGGTGATCGACCGGGCACTGCGGGTGCTCGCCGACTTCACCGGCCCGGTCACCCGCGCCCAGGCGATCTCGCACACCCTGGTCTGGTACCCGGCACCGGGAGCGCCACCCGCGGCCCACCGGACGGTCTGGCTCGCGCTGCGGCTCTCCGTACGGGACGCCCGCGCCGAGACCGTCAGCCGGGGCGGCGGCATGCCCGGGGTGCACCGCACGCTGTCCGCCGGGATCGGCCGGCTGGGCAAGGCGCTGACCGCGGCCGGGCTCGCCCACCGCCCGCTCAGCCGCGACGAGCTGCGTGCCGCCGTGGTCTCGGCGGCCGGGCTGGACCTGGCGCCGGCGCCGCCGGCGGAGACCTGGACCGGCCTGCGCGGCGGTGGCTGGACCCAGCGCTGCCTGGTCCTGCGGCCCCGGGCCGACGCGCCGTTCGGGCCGCTGGTGGAAGCGGTGACGGCGACGTCCGCCCCGTCGCACACGCTGGCCGCCGTGGTGCTGCCGGGCGGGCGCGTCGCCCCGCCGATGCTCCGGGTGGCGGCGCTCGACGACCACGTGGAGGCGCTGGTCAAGGCGGTGCGCGAGGTGGCCCGCCGGTCCGGCGCCCCGGCCCGCCCGGTGGACGGCCAGCACGGCCCGGCCGTCTACGCCACCGCCCCGGTCGCCACCACCGTCACGACCCTGCCCCCGACCGACTGACGAAGACGCCCACCCCCGCCGCCCGGCGGGCGGCAGGGGTGGGGTGGGGTGGGTCAGGGACGGAGGTTGACGATCCAGCCGTAGAGACCGATGACCCAGACGGCCAGCGGGACCAGGGCGATGATCAGCATGATCTCCACGATGTCGAGCAGCCGGCCCCAGACCGGGGAGATCCGCTTGCCGGCCACGCTGAGCCCGTAGATCAGGCTCACCACGGCCGCGAGCACCAGGCCGCCGAGGATCAGGCCGAGGCGTACCGCCGTCGAGCCGTTGCCGAACGTGGCCGCGGCGGTCAGGCCGAGCCCCCCGGTGCCGGCGAACAGCACCGGGGTCCGCTGGGCGCGGCCCAGGAACGGCCGGGCCCGCAGCAGCGACAGCAGGGCCAGCACGAGACAGAGCAGCACCGCCGGCAGGCTGCCGTGCAGCGCGAGCACCACCTGGGCGCCGAGCACCAGCAGCGACACCGTCCAGAGCAGGCCGGTCAGGAACTCGTCGGCCCGCTCGCTGAGCTGGAGGACCTGCCGGCCGTCCACCGACTCGGTGTCGCTCTTCAGGTCGTCGGGGCCGGTCGGGATGGACGGCACCGGCAGCCGGGCCAGCCGGTACGCCGCCATCGGCAGCGCCGGCACCGTGCCGAACGCGACCGCGGCGACGACCGCGGCGGCGGCCGGCGCATCGGTGTCGAAGGCCAGGCTGACCAGCGCGCCGAGGCCGGTGACGGCACCGACCCCGACCGCGCCGAAGAAGAGTGGGATCCGGTCGCCGACGGCCAGCGCGGCCACCGCCGCACAGAGCACCACCGCCGTGGCGCCGAGGAGCACGTGCGGGGCGCCCAACCCGGTCAACGGACGGTCGCCGGCCAGCACCAGCAGGCCGCCGACCCCCGCGTACGCCAGGCCGACGACCCCGAGCACCGACCCGGTCGCGCTGTCGGCGGCGGCCCGGGACAACACGGCCGCGGTGACCACCAGGGCGACCGCGACGACCAGCGCGGCGAGCGCGGCGGGCAGGTGCGGCGGCCCGGTGAACAGCGCCGCCACCGCTCCGGCGCCGAGCGCCGCGGCGGCGAAGAGCACCGCGAAGGAACGGGTGGTGCCGACCTGCCAGGCGCCCGGACGCTGGTTGGTGGCGGTGGCCACGGCGTCGACCACGTCGTCGAAGACGATCTCCGGCGCGGTCGCGGACCGGGGGTTGAAATAGAGCACCTCGCCGTCGCGGATGCCGAGCTGCGTGGCGGTCCGGCCGCCGTCCAGCGGCTCGCCGCCGAGCCGGGCCAGGCTCCAACCGCCGTGCCGCACCCCCTCGTCGGCCAGGTCCTCACCCGCGTAACGGAGCAGGGTCGGCAGCAGATCGGCGAGCGGTACGTCCGACGGCAGCGCGAGATCCATCCGGGTGCGGGGCGCCACGATGGTGATCCGGCTCAGGCCGCCGGTCGCCGTCTTCGTCGCCACAGTGGCCTCCTCGCGTTCTTCTACGATCACCCCTGGCCGGCGGTACCGACGTACGGGTTCCTGACGCCCACGGGAGATTACCTACGATGGCGGGCACGTACGATGCCCACCCGACGACTCCGGTCGCTCGCCGAACTTCATCAGGGCCGCTTCTGGGAGGAGACAGCCGTGAGCACGGTGGTGTTCCGCCGGCTCCCGCGTCAGCCGGGGCCTGCGCTGCCGCGAGGCGAGGTGCTGCTGGAGTCGCCTCCGGAGCTGCCCGAACCGACCCCGCGCGGGATGGGGCAGCTGCTGATGATCCTGCCCATGCTCTGCGGCGCGGGCGCCATGGCGTTCCTGTACGCCGGCCGGGGCGGCGGCACGATGACCTACATCGTCGGCGGCCTCTTCGGCGTCTCGATGCTGGGCATGGCGCTCGGGTCGATGAGCAACGGCAACAACGACAAGGCCGAGCTGAACGCCGACCGGCGCGACTACATGCGCTACCTGGCCCAGATGCGCAAGCGCACCCGGCGGGCCGCCGAGCAGCAGCGGGCGGCGATGGCCTGGCGGCACCCTGAGCCGGACGCGCTCTGGTCGATCGGCGCCTCCCGCCGGCTGTGGGAGCGGCGGATCACCGAGGACGACTTCGGCGAGACCCGGATCGCCACCGGTCCGCAGCGCCTGGCCGTGGAGATCGTTCCGCCGGAGACCAAGCCCGTCGAGGACCTGGAGCCGATGAGCGCGATCGCGCTGCGTCGCTTCGTCCGCGCCCACTCGAACGTGCCGGACCTGCCGACCGCGCTCTCGGTCCGGGCGTTCAGCCGGGTGGTGCTGCGCGGCGACCGGGAGCCGGTGCTCGACCTGACCCGGGCCGCACTCGGCCAGCTCGCCACCTTCCACGCCCCGGACGACATGGTCGTCGCGATCGTCGCCGCGCCGGACCGGCAGGCGTCCTGGGGCTGGGTGAAGTGGCTGCCGCACAACCACCACAGCGCCCGGACCGACGCGGCGGGCGCGCGCCGGATGGTCTTCGCGAGTCTTGCCGAGGCCGAGGAGGCGCTCGCCGACGAGCTGGCCGGCCGGCCCCGGTTCGCGCCGGAGGCGAAGCCGCTGACCGCCGCGCCGCACCTCGTGGTGGTGATCGACGGCGGTGAGGTCTCGGCGGCCTGCCAGCTCATGGGGCCGGGCCTGCTCGGCGCGACCGTGCTCGACCTCTCCGGCACCGTGCCCCGCGACGCCGGCCGGTGGCTGCTCTGCCTCGACGTGGGCGACGGCAGCTCCCTCGAACTGGTCCGCGGCACGTCCTCGTCCCGGCTCGGCCGGCCGGACCGGCTCACCGAGGCCGCCGCCGAGGGGCTGGCCCGGCAGATCGCCCCGTACCGGCTGTCGCAGCAGCAGAGCACGTCGGACGAGCCGCTGGCGAAGAGCATGGAGCTGCCGGACCTGCTCGGCATCGGCGACGCCGCCTCGGTCGACGTGCAGCACACCTGGCGCCCGCGCAGCCACCGCGACCGGCTGCGCATCCCGCTCGGCGTCGGACCGGACGGCAACGTGGTCGAGCTGGACTTCAAGGAGTCCGCGCACGAGGGCATGGGCCCGCACGGCCTGATCATCGGCGCGACCGGTTCCGGCAAGAGCGAGCTGCTGCGGACGATCGTCGGCGCGCTGGCGGTGACGCACTCCTCCGAGGAGCTCAACTTCGTCCTGGTCGACTTCAAGGGTGGTGCCACCTTCGCCTCGCTGGACGCGCTGCCGCACACCAGCGCGGTGATCACCAACCTGGCCGACGAGCTGACGCTGGTCGACCGCATGAAGGACGCGCTGGCCGGCGAGATGAACCGTCGCCAGGAGGTGCTGCGGGCCGCCGGCAACTACGTCTCCCGCTACGACTACGAGAAGGCCCGGGCGGCCGGCGAGCCACTCGACCCGATGCCCAGCCTGCTGATCATCTGTGACGAGTTCAGCGAGCTGCTCGCCGCGAAGCCCGACTTCATCGACCTCTTCGTGATGATCGGCCGGCTCGGTCGTTCGCTCGGCGTGCACCTGCTGCTGGCCAGCCAGCGGCTGGAGGAGGGCAAGCTGCGCGGCCTGGACACCCACCTGTCGTACCGGATCGGCCTGCGTACCTTCTCGGCGGTGGAGAGCCGGATCGTGCTCGGCGTGCCGGACGCGTACGAGTTGCCCAGCGCCCCCGGCCACGGCTACCTGAAGACCGACACCAGCACCATGCTGCGGTTCCGGGCCGCGTACGTGTCCGGGCCGTACCGGGCGCCGGGGCAGGCCGCCGCGTCGTCGCGGGCGATGGTGCAGCGCCGGATCGTCCGGTACGGGGTGGACTTCGTGCCGGTGCAGAACCCCACCCTGCCGGTGCCGGACGCGCCCGAGCCGGAGCAGTCCACCGACGGCAAGGCCGTGGCGATGCTGGACGTGCTGATCGACCGGCTGAAGGGACGGGGCCGTCCGGCTCACCAGGTCTGGCTGCCGCCGCTGGCGGAACCGCCGGGCCTGGGCGAGCTGCTGCCGCCGCTGAGCGTCGACCCGAGGTTCGGCCTCTGCACCGCCTCGTGGGGCGGTCGCGGGCGGCTGGCCGCTCCGGTGGGCATCGTGGACCGGCCGTACGAGCAGCGCCGTGACCCGATGCTGGTCGACCTGGCGGGTGCCGGCGGCAACGTGGTGATCGTGGGCGCTTCGCTCAGCGGCAAGAGCACGATGCTGCGTTCCATGCTCGCCTCGCTCGCGCTCACCCACACCCCGCGCGAGGTGCAGTTCTTCTGCCTCGACTTCGGTGGCGGCGCGCTGCGTAGCCTGGACGGGCTGCCACACACGGCCGGCGTGGCCGGGCGGCGGGACACCGAGGCGGTACGCCGTACGGTGGCCGAGGTGGTGGCCGTCATCGACGACCGGGAGAACCGGTTCGCCCAGCACGGCATCGACTCGGTGGCCAGCTACCGTCGCCGCCGGGCGGCCGGGGAGTTCGCCGACGACCCGTTCGGCGACGTCTTCCTCGTCATCGACGGCTGGAACACCCTGCGCCAGGAGTACGAGGAGCTGGAGCAGACCATCACCACCCTGGCCAACCGCGGCCTGGGCTTCGGCGTGCACGTGGTGCTGACCGCCGTGCGGTGGGCGGAGATCCGAATCAACATGCGGGACCTGCTCGGCACGAAGCTGGAGCTGCGTCTCGGTGACCCCAACGAGTCGGAGATCGACCGGCGGGCGGCGGCGAACGTTCCGAACGGTTCGCCCGGGCGCGGCCTGACCCGCGACAAGCTGCACTTCCTCACCGCCATCTCCCGGATCGACGGCCGGCGTGACATCGACGACCTGACCGAGGCGTCGATCGCCCTGTGCCAGCACGTCGCGGAGGCCTGGACCGGTCAGCCGGCCCCGAAGGTGCGGCTGCTGCCGCGCAGGCTGCCCGTCAGCGAGCTGGCCCGGGTCGTCGACCGGTCGGCGCCGGGCCTGCCGATCGGTGTCAACGAGTCGGCGCTGGCCCCGGTCTACCTCGACCTCGTCAACGAGCCGCACCTGACGATCTTCGGGGACGCCGAGTGCGGCAAGACCAGCCTGCTGCGGCTGATCGCGCGCGGCATCACGGAGCGGTACAGCCCGGCGCAGGCCCGGCTGGTCATCGCCGACTACCGACGTGGCCTGCTCGGTGCGGTCGAGGGGGACCACCTGCTCGACTACGCGCCCTCGAACCAGGTGTTCGCGCAGGGGCTCGGCTCGATCCGCAGCGCGCTGTCCAACCGGCTGCCCGGCCCGGACGTCACCACCGCACAGTTGCGCGACCGCAGCTGGTGGAAGGGGCCGGACCTCTACGTCCTGGTCGACGACTACGACCTGGTCGCCTCGGGCGGGAACAACCCGCTCAGCGCCCTGCACGAGCTGCTGCCCCAGGCCCGCGACATCGGCCTGCACCTGATCATCACCCGGCGGGTGGGTGGCGTGGCCCGGGCGCTCTACGAGCCGGTCCTGCAACGCCTGCGCGAGCTGGACCAGCCCGGCCTGCTGATGTCCGGCAACCGGGAGGAGGGCGCGGTCTTCGGCACGTTGCGGCCGAGCCCGCAGCCGCCGGGGCGGGGCACGCTGGTGCGTCGGCGGGACGGTCAGCAGCTCATCCAGACGGCCTGGTCAGAGCCGCTCTGAGGGGGTGTTGGTCCGGCCGGGTCGACGGGGCGGACCGACGGGACGGCATCCGGTAACCTGCGGCACGAGCGTCGCAACCGACGAGAGGACCGTGTTGAGCACATCGTGGACGCCCGGGGGCGCGGGAGCAGCCGGTCTCGAGGGACTGCTACGGCAGGCGCAGGAGCAGCAGCGCAGGCTCGCGGACTTCCAGCGGCAGCGCGCCGAACTGCGGGTCACCGGGGAGAGCCCGGACGGCCTGGTCCAGGTCACCGTCGACGGTGACATGAAGGTCGGCGACATCGAGATCAACGCGCGGGCCATGCGGCTCGACAGCTTCGCCCTGGCCGAGTCGCTCCAGGCCGCGATCGACGCCGCGTACTCCGCGCACGCTGATCGGCAGCGTGAGCTGGTGGAGGAGATGGTCGGCGGCGCCGACCTGGTCCGGCAGGCCGAGGCGGGGAAGGTGACTCCGGAGGAGTGGTTCAAGCACTTCGGGGTGGACCTCAAGGACCCGCTGCGCCGGCTGCGCGGCTGACGGGAAGGGGAGGACAGTGGCGAACGAGGTCGACGTCGGCGCGATTCGGGGCGCCGGTAAGAAGCTCGCCGCAGAGGACGGCCCGAAGGCCTTCCTGCGGAACGCGAAGGAGAAGCTGGACGAGGTCAAACTGTCCGGCCTGTCCATGACCATCCTGGGCATCGGTGCCGTGGGCAGGCACAACGCGGTGATCGACGAGCACGTGGACAACCTGACCTCCGGCATCGAGCACCTGCAGAAGGCCGCCGACAACCTCGAGAAGACCGCAAGCAACTGGGAGAAGTCGGACCAGCCCTGGGTGGTCAAGTGATCCCGCAGGCGCAGGACGCAGGGAGGCCCTGATGCCGGAAATCCTGATCGCCAATTCCTCGGGTTCGGTGGTGGGGACGCACAGCGTCGCCGCGCAGACCGCGCCGGTCCGGACCTTGGCCGGTGCGGCCCGGGCGAACTGGGCCTGGCTCGTCGGTGCCGGTGTCCTCATCATCGCCATCGTCCACCTCGAGTCCTTCGACAACGACGAGATCTCCAAGGCCGTCAAGAACTGGGGTGACGCGGCCGCCTATCTCGGCGGGGACCAGTTCGGCAAGGCGATGGAAAGCGTGCCGCCGTCCGACAAGGAGTGGAACTTCGAGGACCGCGAGGCGTTCGACAAGTTCGTGCAGCAGCTCAACATGGAGGTCTCGGCCCTCGCCGACGCGCTCAATGCCAACAAGGACGCGTTGCAGGGGCTACAGGACCACTACAACGCCGTGATCGACGCGCTGGTCGCCGTGTTGACGACGATCCTGATCGCGGTGATCGCGGCGGTGGCACTCCAGGCCTTCCCGCCCACCATTCCGTTGGCGAACGCGATCGGGGTGGCCGGCCTCACCGCCAGCATGGCGATCGTCGCGTTCGTCTTCCAGGACATCGGGTCGTTGCTCTCCACCATCACGAGCTCGTTCCGGGGGGCCGAGGTGCACCAGTTCACCACCGAGTCCAAGCCGGGCTTCGCGACGGGGCCCGACCCCGACATCAAGGACGTCAAGATCGACTGGGTGCAGGATTCGGGTTTCTACACGGCCTGATCGGCTGGCCGGAAGGTGGTTGGCAACGTGTGGCAGACAGGCGTTTTCGTGTACGCACTGGTCACCATCCCGGTCTTCATCGTCCTCGGACTGGTCGCGCAGTTGACTCGCTCGCGGCTGGCCCGGCGGTTGATGGAGATCGTTCTGCTCAGTGGTGTGGCCGCGTTCGCGGTGGCTCTCGGGACTCTCGCCGACGACGGGTTGCAGTGGACGCTGGTGGTGCTGCTGGTCGCCCTGTTCGCCGTCGGCGTGGTGATGCACCTCCGCTCGTACTTCCGGCCGTCCCAGGGGCCCAGTTGAGCGGTTGTCGCGCCATGTGGGGCAGGGCTGCGCGGATTGGACACCGTCCGCTACGGTCTTGACTGAGTGTCCGTCGGTGGGGTGATTGCCTTGCGGCGGGGGAGGGCGCGGCGACTGCGCCGCCACAACATGACGGAAGGGTGTGAAGCATGGCGTTCGAGGTCGAAGCAGCGACTCTGCATACCGCCGCGGGTGACGTGCGCTCCACGCGCAGCGACGTCGACGGCGAGCTGAAGAAGCTCTGGAACGTGGTCGACGACCTGGCCATCGCCTGGAAGGGCGGGGCGTCCACCGGCTTCCAGTCGCTGATGCAGCGCTGGAACGAGGACACGGGCAAGCTGCTGACGGCGATGGACAACATCGCCGACCTGCTCGACAAGTCGGGTACGACGCACCAGGTCAACGACGAAGAGCAGCAGCAGATGCTGGACAAGTTCCACTCTGCACTCAACCCGTGATCCGCCGAGACGAGCAGGGGAGGAACTCATGAGCATCAAGGTCGACTACGCGGTCCTCGAGAGCAGTAACCAGCAGATGATGGCCATCTCGAAGACCATCGACGAGAAACTGGACACGCTGCGCTCGATGCTGTCGAAGCTCCAGTGGGACGGTGAGGACCGTGCCTCGTACGAGCAGCACCAGGCGCAGTGGGATGCCGCCGTCCGGGACATCAACAAGATCCTGAACGACATCGGTGGCGCGGTGGGCATTGCCCGCGAGAACTACGTCAGCACCGAGATGAGCAACGCCAAGGCGTGGAACTGACACAATCGCCGATGCGGCTCCGGTCCGGTTCGACCGGGCCGGAGCCGCATCGCGTTGTGCGTCGATAGGTCCTGGGAGAATCATGCGTGCGAGGAAGCCTCCGCGGCCCAAGCTCAGGCTGGCCGTCGCCGCGCTGGCGTTGGTCGTCGGCGCCGGCTCCGGTCCACTGGCCGCGCCGGCTCCGGCACGCGCCGACACGGTGCGCGAACTGCAGTGGTATCTCGACACGCTGAAGATCCCGCAGGCTCACAAGATCACCAAGGGTAAGGGCGTCACCGTCGCGGTCATCGACAGCGGTGTCGACGCGAGCCTCCCCGACCTGCGCGGGCAGATCCTCCCGGGCAAGGGGGTGGGCTCCGCGACCGCTTCCGACGGCCGGCGTGACGACGACGAGAAGTTGGCCCACGGCACGGCGATGGCGGGCATCATCGCGTCGCGAGGTGGCGGCGCGATGCGGTGCCTCGGCATCGCGCCCGAGGCCCGGATCCTGCCCGTCGCACTCGGCAGGCCCTTCGACACGAGGGATGTCGCGGATGGCATCCGGTGGGCGGCCGACGCCGGCGCGGACGTGATCAACCTGTCCATCGGGTCCGACGCACAGCCCACTCCGGAGGAGGTCGCGGCCGTCCGGTATGCCCTGGACAAGGACGTCGTTCTGGTCTCCTCCGCGGGCAACCGGAAACAGGGCGCCCGGGGCGTCGGCAGCCCGGCGAGTATTCCCGGCATCATCGCCGTGACCGGCCTGGCGAAGGACGGCGGGCACTTCGCCGAGAGCGTCGGCGGGCCGGAGGCGGTTCTCGCCGCGCCGATGGAGAAGATCATTTCGCCACGGCCAAAGTCGGTCTCGTCGAACGGCTACGGCCTCGGCAGCGGCACGAGCGACGCAGCCGCCATCATGTCCGGGGTGGCGGCGTTGGTCCGCGCGAAGTACCCGGACCTCGATGCGGCCAACGTGGTGAACCGGTTGATCCGGACCGCCCGCGACCAGGGCCCGGCCGGCCGCGACAGCCAGTACGGCTTCGGCGCGGTCGACCCGCTCGCCGCGCTCACCCGCTCAGTGCCGGCGGTGGACGCGCACCCGCTGCTCGCCGGCGCCACCAACGGCGCCGCCCCGTCCGCGCCAGCGGCGACGCCGTCGAAGGACGACGGTCCGGCGGTGTCGATCAGCATGAAGAATGGCACCGGCGCGCTGGTCCAGGGCGCGCTCTGCCTGCTCGTGCCCATCGCGCTGCTGATTCTCGTGATCGTGCTGGTGCGCCGGTCCCGGCGGAAGGCGGCGACGGGCCCGCCCGGCTACCCGCCGTCCGGCGGCCCGCAGACTGGCCCGCCCGGTTTTCCACCGTCCGGTGGCCCGCCGCCCGGATCCCCCGGCTACCCACCGCCCCCCGGTTACCCAACGCCTCCCGGCTATCCACCGCCGCCCGGCTACGCGCCGCTCGGCGGTGCACCGGGGAGGCCGTCCGGCAACCCGCAGTTCGGTGTGCCCGGACACCCGCCGTCCGGTGGGGCGCCGACGGGCTCGCCCGCACCGCCGCAGGCGGGACCCCCGGCCGGGTACGGCCCGACGCCCACCGGCGGACCCCACCCGTACGGCACGCCGCCAGCGCCCCAGGCCGGTGCCTGGGCGCCCGGCGCGGGCCCAACGGCACCCCCACCTCCGCCGGCTTCCGGCGGGCACCAGCAGTAAGCCAGATTTTCAGTCGGCGACGGGGAGGAACCGATGACGGACGACGGGACGAGCCCACGGGTGGACAGGACGGAGCTGCCGGAGGAGATACGGGCGGACCTGCCCGTTCCCGTGCCGGTCCACCCGCTGGCGCCCATGGTGACCTACAACGGCATCACGATGGACAACGTCAACCGCGCGAAGACCCCCTCCGGTCTGGTGCCGGGGGCGGGCGAGAAGGGCGACGACACGGAGTGGGACGCGTCCAGCCTGGACAGCGCCATCGATTGGCTGGAGGCGCACGCCTCCTTCCTGCACAACCAGTCGTACGAGATGGTTGAGATCCAGGACAAGATGGGCGGCGTCGCGGCGGGGGGCGTGGGCGGCCCGGGCGGCGGGTCGTCGAACCCGTTGGGTGCCTTCGACCGGGCGGGTGACCTGGCGCGGAAGCACAGTGGTCTTTTCACCACCTCTCAGCAGAAGGTCCGCGCTCTCTCCGAGAGCCTCTACCAGGCCGCCAACGCCTTGAAAGAGGTCAAGGAGAACTACGAGACCGCGGAGAAGGCGAACGAGATGTCTGCCGCCGAGATGACGCGTGCCTTCACGCAGGCCCCCACCGGGCCCACCGGCTGAACGGGAGGTTGACAGGATGCCAAGCTGGGAAGAGATGTGCCAGGAACTCGTCGTCGCAGGCAGGCCGGGCGACGTCGCCAGCGCCGCGTTGGGCTGGGAGCAGTTGCTGAAGAACCTGAACGCCGTCAAGGAGAGCCTGGAGAAGAACGTCACCGATCTCGGTGACGTGTGGAAGGGCCCGGCGTACGAGTCCTTCAAGACCCACGTCAAGGGGCTCGCCATGACGACGGGCCAGATCGTCGATGATGCTGAGAAGCACAATGGCATCGTCCAGTCGCTGAAGACCGCCGCCGACAAGCTGAGTGCCGCGCAGGCCGACTTTCCCATCCCCGCCAGTTGCCTCAACGACGTGCTGGAGGCGCGCAACGGCCGACTCGTGATCGGCGCGGGGTTCTTCGAGATGAAGGTCAAGCCCGACTTCCTGGGTCTGCTCGACCCGCTCACCTCGCTCGCCGACTGGATCAATGACAAGTCCGATGAGGCGGCCAAGGTCTACAACCAGGTCAGGGGCGAGTACCTGACTGTCGATTCTGGCACGCCCGGTGATGGCAGGCCGCCGATCGACGACAGAGGCCCGGACGTGGAGACGCCGAACCTCGACAAGCCGGGCCCGGTGAAACCGATCGGCGCCAACCCGGACATCGGGAACCCGAACATCAAGACCCCCGACACCAAGATGCCGGACATCGGCAGTAATCCTCCGGACGTGACGAAGCCGGACTTCAACCCGCCCTACACGAAGACTCCGGACATCGGCTCCGGCACGCATCCCGACCTCTCCGGCGATTACAGGCCGCCGGGCACCGGCAGCCTCGCCGACGACTACGGCAGCGGTCTGGCCGGTGCCGGTGCCCCGACCGTTCCCGCCCTCGGCGGTGGCGGTGGCGGCCTGCCCAGCACCTCGGGGCTCGGCTCCGGTGGCGGGCTGGGCTCCGGTGGCGGCGGGCTGGGCGGGGGCATGATCCCCGGTGGCGGTTCGCTCGGCCGGCCGGTGAGCCCCAACATGGGGCCGATGATGGGCGGCGGCGCGGCTGGTGCCAATCGCGGTGGCGGCCGGGGCGCCGGCGGCAAGCTCGGTGCCGGTGGCAAGCTCGGCGCGGGTGGAATGTCGCCGATGATGGGCGGCGCGGCCGGTGGGGCCGGTCGTGGCGGCGGCGGTCGCGCGGGTGCCGCCGGTGCGGGCGCCAAGGGCGCCGGTGCGGGCGCACGGGGCGTCGGTGGCATGGGCGGCATGGGTGGCGCCGGCTACGGCGAGGAGGAGACCGCTCGCAACACCTGGCTGGAGGAGGACGACGACGTCTGGGGTGCCGACGGCGGCGGTACGCCCGGCATCCTGCGCTGACAGCGTTGGCTGAGCGTCGTCCACCGCACAGGTGGGCGGCGCTCAGCGCTGTCCGGCGCCGTGCGGCACCCGCCATCCCCGAGGTGCCGGACGGACCTTCGGCGTGCCCCCGACCCGTCACCGGTGCCCGGTTCGGGCATCCGGCAGCAGAGGTACGGGCCGGGACCGGCCGGTGTGGGTGGAATGCGAGGCATGAGGCACGGGCGCGCGGGGCGGCGTTCTCCACCGGGCGGATGCTGCCGTCGCTGGTGCAGTGGCACCGGGGCGGGCGTCAGCCGGCGGTGGCGTCCGCTTCCGAGGTGCGGCGGCCCGGGCGCCAGCCCCGACGCCGTCCACGAACCATGATCGGTTTCACGGACAGCAGCAGCCCGGCGACGAGCGCGGCGACGGCGGCGACCCAGAGCGCGACGGTGCCCTGCCAGGCCAGTGGGTCGGCGGTGGAGGGCGGTGTGGGCATCGCGCCGGCCGGCGGGTCGGTACGGCTGCCGAGCAGGCTCGCCACCGCCCGGTACGGATTCACCACCCCGTAGCCGACCTCGGCGTTCTTCCCCTCGGGCGGGCTGTCGGCCGTCCGGGTCAACCGGTCGGCGACCTGCTCCGGGCCGAGGTCGGGGTGGGCGGCCCGGACCAGCGCGGCCACCCCGGAGACGTACGCGGCGGCGAAGCTGGTGCCGCCCTGTGGCTCGACGAGATAGCCCTCGCCCCCGGGGGCCGGGCCGAGGATGTTCACCCCGGGCGCCGCGAGGTCGACGTAGTTCCCGCTCACCGAGCTGCCCACGTGGCCGCCCTCCTCGTCCACCCCGGCGACCGCGATCACCCCCGGGTAGGCGGCCGGGAACGCGGGCCGGTCCTGCTGGTTCTCCTGCCGGTTGCCGGCGGCGGCCACCACGACCACCCCCTCGTCGAGGGCGTGGCGGACGGCGTCGGCGAGCTCCTGCCGGTCCTGGGTCACCAGTGACAGGTTGATCACGTCGGCGCCGTTCTGCACCGACCACCGGATCGCGGCGGCGATCTGCCCGGGCAGACCTTCGTCGGTGGTGGTCTTGGTGTCGGGCAGTACGCGTACGGGAAGGATCCTGGCCTGTGGCGCGATGCCGCTGAACGACGCGCCGCGGCCCTCCTTCCCGGCGATGATGCCGGCGATGATGGTGCCGTGCCCGGCCAGGTCGCAGCGGCCCTCCTGCTGCGGCAGGCCGTTGAAGTCCCGGCCCACCCTGACCTGGCCCTTCAGGGCGGGATGGCTGGCGGAGACGCCGGAGTCGATGACCGCCACCGTGACGCCGGCGCCCCGGGAGATCCGCCAGGCCGACGAGGGCTCGAGTCTCCGTAGCGGCCACGGGGTTTCGGCGGGGGCGGCGACGCCGCCTGGACCGCAGTCGGGGACCGCCGCCGAAGCGGGCGACGGAGCGACGACGGTGGTGCCGAGCAGAACCGCAGCCGCTCCACAGAGGACCGCGCGGGCACCACGCCCGGGTCGGCGGGCCGGCTCGGGCCCGCCCGGTCGGAAACTCTCGCGCACGCGGTGAGATTACCGCCGCGGGCCGAGGGCGCGCGCCACGGCCTCCGGGCCGGGCGTCGTGGCGGGGTGGGAGCCCTGCCAGGTGGCCGGTGACGTGGGTGGGGGCGACCGGCGACGACCCGGGCGGAGGCGTTGCGGCAGCGGACGGGTGGATCCGTCGTCAGGAGCGCTCGACGGCCTCGGCCGGCTCCTGCTCGTCGGCGAAGAGGGCGAGCAGGTGGCCGACCTGCCGGTCCGCTTCGGCCGGGTGCCGGAACCGTCCGGCGGGGTTGAGGGTGTACTCGTTGCGCCGGCCCACCCGGGTGCGGTTCAGGTAGCCGCCGGCCTCCAGGTCGGCGACGATCGCCTGGGCGGCCCGCTCGGTGACGCCCACCTCGTCGGCGACGTCGCGCAGCCGGGCGGTGGGGTTGCGGGCGATGGCGAGCAGCACGTGCCCGTGGTTGGTGAGGAAGGTCCAGTTGCGGGTGCTCCCGTTCTCCCCTGTCGTCGCCATGTCCGTCATCGTATGGCCACTGCTTCGGGTTTCGCTTCGCGCCCTCGTGGCCGGCGGGTGCGCGAGGGGCCGATCACCAGCGCACGAGGGTCGCCGAACATATGAAATGGATATCACGCATCCCTTGACGTATCTTGCGCTGCGTGTGACGGTGGTGGCAGCCCGCGTCCAGCGTCGGCCCGGGTGACCAGGCCGTTCACGTAAGGCAGCGAGGTGGGGGATGAGCCGTCCCGGATCGCCAGGCACTCAACCGGGCCCGGAGCGGACGCTCCCGGTGCCGACCACGGGCGGTGCCCCCGTCGACGTCGGCACCACGCCCGCCGCCCCCACGAATCCCGGACAGGCGCTCGCCGAGCTGCACGCCGGCAACCTCCGGTTCGTGACCGGCGCTCCGCGCCACCCCAACCAGGACGCCGGGCACCGGGCCGCGGTCGCCGACGGGCAGCACCCCTTCGCGGTGATCGTCGGCTGTTCCGACTCCCGACTCGCCGCCGAGATCATCTTCGATCGGGGCCTCGGTGACCTCTTCGTGGTCCGTACCGCCGGGCACACCATCGGCCCTGAGGTGCTGGGCAGCGTGGAGTACGCCGTGACGGTCCTGGGCACGCCGCTGGTGGTGGTGCTCGGGCACGACTCCTGCGGGGCTGTCCAGGCGGCGCGTACGGCGGATGCCACCGGCACCCCGCCGCCCGGGCACCTGTGCGCCGTGGTGGACGCCGTGGTGCCCAGCCTGCGCCGGGCCGCCGCCGAGGGGGTGGACGACATCGACCGGATCGTCGACATCCACATCGCGTACACCGTCGAGGCGATGTTGGGCAGGTCCGCCGCGCTCGCGGCGGAGGTGGCGGCCGGTCGCTGCGGGGTGGTCGGCATGTCGTACCGGCTGACCGCCGGCGGGGTGCGGACGGTGGCCGCGGTGCCCGCCGGCGCGGTCGACACACCGGAGCCCTCGGCCAGCGCCGCGCTCGCCTGACCCGACGAGAAAGGGCCGTCCCCGCGTCGTCGGCGGGGCGGCCCTTTTCGTAGCGCTCGGCTAGAGCAGTGAAACGTGGACGTGGTCGGTGTGGTTCGACGGGCCGCTGTAGGAGCTCCAGCCGGTCGCCGGGAACCAGATCTGCCGGTTCCAGATCACGTAGTAGATGCCGAGCAGGTCGGCGTTACGGACCAGGAACGCGGTCAGGTCGTTGCCATACCTGAATGTGCTGTCGTTGTGCCAGGGGGCGAAGCCACTGTTCTGCAACGACCAGTCGCAGGCCCGGCCCTTCGGATGCTCGTACGGTCCGCCGGAGCGGTGACAGCCGACGAACCTGTTGAAGCCCGCCCGCTTGACCTCCTTGTACATGTGCAGGGTGCGGGCGGTGATGCAGCCGGCGGTGGTGGGGTCGTTCTCGGTGCAGGACAGCGGCTTCCAGTCGCCGTCGGCGGTACGACCGGGCGCCAATCGGGCCACCGGTGATTCGGCCACCACCTTTCCCTTGGTCAGCCCGTTGCCGCCGACCAGCGCCAGCGCCTTCTTCGCCTCTCTCGTTTCACGGCCCAACTCGTTCGTCAGCTTCTGCTGCTCGCGGACCTCGGCGTCGAGCGCCAGCTTGGCCTGCTCGGCGCGGTCCTTGACCGCGTTCACCTCGGCGAGCTTCTTGGAGTTGACGAGGTTGAGCTCGTCGAGGGCGGCGGCGCGCTGGACGAACGAGTCCGGGCTGGCGGTGTCCAGCAGCATCGACACCGCGCCGATCCGCCCGGTCCGGTAGGACTGGGCGGCGATCTGGCTCACCTGCGGGGCCAGGAGCGCCAGCGCGGCCTGCGCCCGGTCGACCTCCCGGGCGAGCTCACGCTGGCGGTCCTGCGACTTCTTCAGCTTGGCCTGGGCCTGCACGAAGGACCGGTTCCGGGCCTCGATCAGGTCGCCGAGCAGTTTGGGCTCGTCGTCCCCGTGCCCGGAGGGCTTGGGCGGGGTGGGCGCGGCCACCGCCGGGAGGGGCCCGGCGAAGACCGCCAGGGCGGCGAACACGGCCACCACGGGCGTCAACCAGCGGCGTAGGGGTGCCGTCACAGTTTTCCCTTCCGTCGACCGCCGACCGGGTTAGCTGACGGGTTCGGGGCGGAAGTGGCCCCTACCGCTGTCGCGGATTCACCCCACGTGCCTGGGTCCCCGGCTCGCCTGGCGGCGATTGGGCGGTGGCACCGCAGGCGCCGCTGCGCGCCTTCGGCGGTGACCGGCAGCGAGGTTACCCGAGATGCCTCCTGGGGATCTACGCCCCTAAGCCGACTAAATGCGTTATTTCGTAATGGCAGACGGTGACCAGTGATGCGTTTATCAAGCCGGACGTCCAGAGCGGTCACGCTGAGGAGTGTCACCATGCGGTATCCGTGCTCCTGTCCCGGTCGGGCCAGCCGGCGGCGGACGGCGTGCTCCCGGCACGCGGCCCGCCGAGCGCCTCCAGCGCCTCGGACCGGTCGGCCGCCGGCCGGGGCGTCGGTGCGGGCGTAGGCGCGGGCGCGGGCGCGGGCCCGTCGCGGCCGGTGGCGGCACCGCCCCGCCGGCCCGCCGTGGTCACCACGGCCGCCAGCCCGGTGGTCAGCGGCACGGCGGCGATCAGGCCCAGGGTGGCGACCGCGCTGCGGACGATCTCCTGGGCCAGGAACTCGCTGGTGAGGAGCTGGGTCACCGCCCGCGAGTCGGCGGTCAGCAGGAGCAGCACCGGCAGCGAGGCGCCGGCGTACGCCAGCACGATGGTGTTCACCGTCGAGGCGATGTGCGCCCGGCCGACCCGGGTCGCCGCCCGGTAGAGCTGCCTCCGGGACAGCCCGGGATTGGCGTGCGCCAACTCGGTGACAGTGGCGGCCTGGGTGACCGTGACGTCGTCGAGCACACCGAGGGAGCCGATGATGATCCCGGCCAGCAGCAGGCCGTGCAGGTCGACGTCGGCCTGGAGCATCGACAGCGTGGTGGCGTCCTCGGTGCCGAACCCGGTCAGGTGGGTCGCGGCGGTGGCGATCGTGGCGAGGATGCCGGTCAACACCAGGCTGCCCAACGTGCCGAGCACGGCGACCGAGGTCTGCGCGGTCACCCCGTGGGTCAGGTAGAGCACCACGAACATGATCAGGGCGGCGCCGACGACCGCGACCAGCAGCGGCGGGCTTCCGGCGCCGATGCCGGGCAGTACGAAGGTCAGCAGGATGGCGAAGCTCGCCGCCAGGCCGGCCAGCGCGGCCAGCCCACGCCACCGCCCGAAGGCGACGATCGCGGCCGCGAAGAGCACCACCAGCCAGACCAGCGGCTTGCCGCGCTGGTGCTCGGCGATGTTGTACGCGCTGGCCGTGGGGTCGGCGGGGTCGGTGAGCTCGACCAGGATGATCTCGTCGTCCACGGCGACGGTCGGCGCACCGGGGCCGGCCGGCACCGGCGTCTGCACCTGTTGGCCGGCGTCGGGACCGTCGTCCACCCGCACCGTGACCGTGCCGCAGGGACCCTGCGGCGTGCCCGGGCTCCCCTCCGGGGTCTCCGGGGCCGGCGGACACGGCTCCGTCACCACCCGGGTCACCGTGCCGTGGTAACGGGGTGGCTCGGTGCCGGCCGCGGGATCCGACGTGTCCCACGGCCACAGCACCAGGGCCGCGATCAGCGTGGCGACGAAGAGGGGCACCACCGTCGCGACGAGGATCCGCCGTACCCCCGGCGGGGCGGACGGAGCGGGACGGGTGTGGTCGGCGCCCATCGAGTGTCTCCCAACGAATCCAGGGCGGGGTACGTGCCGGCCGGTGCGGAATCCGGAGGGCCACCGGGCGAATGGTAGTCACCCCGACGTCCGGGCGCAGGTCGTGCGGGGGGTGTCGGGACGTGGACCACCGTCCGCCGCCGTCGGTGCCGCCTGTTCAGGTGCCGTACCGCGCGGTGGCCGCCATACGGGCGGGCCGGCACGCTAGCGTGTCGGGTGTGCGGACGACGGTGACAGCGGCGCGGGGGGCCCGGCTCCTGCTGCTCTTCTGCACGCTGCTCGGTCTGGCCGCGATGCACACCATCGGCCACGACTCACACCCGACGGGGCATTCCGCCGAACCGTCGGCGCACGCCGTCGCCGGGCCCGGCCCGCACCCGGACGGGGCGGACGCGGCCATGCCACCCAGGCACGACACCGTCCTCGAGTACGCCGCCGTGGCGACTTTCCAGGCCGTCGCGGGCTGCGCTGGTGACTGTGTGCCCGACCGGCTCCTGCCGTTCGGCGGCGCGGGTGGAGAGCTGCCCGGGTGGGGCGTGTGCCTGGCCGTGCTGGGTGCGTTCGTGGTCACGCTGCTGGCCGCCGCGCTGTTGTCGGCCGTCGCACGCGCCGTCGGTCCGCCGGGGCGTGGCACGGCCGGCACCTTCCCGTCGCCCCGGGCCCCGCCGCACCGGCCGGTCGGTCTGCGGCTCGCCACGGTCTCGGTGCTGCGCAGGTAGGACGCGTCCGGCGCGGTCCGGCCCCACGCCGCTCCGCGTCCTCGTCGTGCTGCGTACGTTCCGACACCGAAAGGCCTCAGACGTGACCACTCGTACCCTTGCGCGCCGTGCCGCCCTGGCCGGCGCCACTCTGACCGCCGCCCTCGCCCTGACCGCCTGCGGCGGCGACGGCCACTCGTCCCCGGAAATGGGACACGGCACGCCCGGCACCGGCGGGCCGTCCGCCACGGCCACCGGCGCGGCCGCGTTCGGCGACGCCGACGCGATGTTCGCCCAGATGATGATCCCGCACCACCAGCAGGCGGTGGAGATGGCGGACCTGGCCGCGACGCGGGCGGCGGACCCGGAGGTGAAGCGGCTCGCCGCGGAGATCAAGGCGGCCCAGGCACCTGAGATCGCCACCATGAGCGGCTGGCTGACGGCCTGGGGGCGGCCGGTGCCGTCGCCGGGAGCCGAGATGCCGCACATGGACCACGGCATGCCCGGCATGATGTCCGACGCCGACATGACGAAGCTGGCGGCGGCCTCCGGCCGGGAGTTCGACCGGCAGTTCCTGACCATGATGATCGCCCACCACGAGGGCGCGGTCACGATGGCCCGGGACGAGATCGCCAAGGGCGTGAACGCGGAGGCCAAGGCCCTGGCCGGGCAGATCGTCAGCAGCCAGCAGGCCGAGATCGACACGATGAGGAAGATCCTCGGCCGGTTCTGACCCGGTCGCCCCGGCGCTCCCATCGAGGGAGCGCCGGGGCGCCCCGGCCGAGCCTCGACGGGCGCGGCCCGACGGGGTCCCTCAGGGAGTCACCCGGGGATCGCGGATTCAGCCGCGCTTCATCAGTCGGCCCACGGCGGCCATCATCTCGGTGGCCATCTCGTCGGCGCGGCCCTCGGCCGCGCCCTCGTGCATGCAGTGCCGCGCGTGCCCGTCGAGCAGGCCGAGCGCGACCTTGTCCAGGGCGGCCTGGATCGCGGAGATCTGGGTGAGCACGTCGATGCAGTAGCGGTCGTCGTCGACCATCTTCTCGATGCCACGGACCTGCCCCTCGACGCGGCGCAGCCGCGCGAGCAGCTGGTCCTTGGTGGCGGTGTAGCCCCTGGTCGGGGCGGGCGTCGGTGTGGTCATGGGGTCGAGGATACCGTACCCCTCGGGGGTATGGTACTGTCCTTCCGTGGCCGGGATACCCCCACCGGGTACCGGTACACTGAACAGGCGCCGGTCTGCCTCCGCCTTACCCCCGGGGGGTATAGGCTGGGGGTGTCGAGAGGAGAGTTCGATGATCACCACGACGTACCAGGTGCAGGGCATGACCTGCGGGCACTGCGCCAACTCGGTCAGCACCGAGGTCGGCGCGATCCCAGGCGTCAGCGACGTCCAGGTCGACGTCGCCGCCGGTCGGGTCACCGTCACCAGCGAGAGCCCGTTGGAAACCGACACCGTGCGTGCCGCCGTCGACGAGGCCGGCTACGACCTCGTCGGCGTCTGACAGCGAGCACGGAGAATCGAGGAACACCATGAACACGGCGACGAAGCTGAGCGGTTTCGCCCTCGGCCTCGCAGTGGTGTTCGGCGCGACGTACGGGGTCGGCCGGGTGGCCGACCCCGTGGCGCCGCCCGTCGAAGCCCCGCACGACGCCACCGGCGGTCACGGGAACGACGGCGAGGCCGGACACGGAGGCGACAACGGCACGGCGGCGCACCTGCCCGGCGGCCTGCTCGTCTCCGACCGCGGATACACCCTCCACCCTCTCGGCGCCCCGGCCGGGCAGTTCGCCTTCCAGGTCACCGGTCCCGACGGCCGGGCGGTCACCGCGTACGACGTGGCGCACGACAAGCGCATGCACCTGATCGTGGCCCGCCGCGACCTCTCCGGCTTCCGGCACGTGCACCCGGAGATGCAGCCGGACGGCACCTGGCGGGTCGACTCGCCGCTCGCCGGGCCCGGCGTCTGGCGGGCGTTCGCCGACTTCACCCCGACCGGGGGCGAGGCGCTGACCCTCGGCGTCGACGTGACGGTCCCCGGCGCGCTGACCGGGCGACCCCTGCCCGCCCCGGCGACCAGCACCACGGTCGACGGCTACACCGTCACGCTCGCCGGCGCCCCGCAGCCCGGCCGCACCGCCGAGCTGACCCTGACCGTGAGCCGCGACGGCGCGCCGGTCACCGACCTGGAGCCCTACCTGGGCGCGTACGGCCACCTGGTGGCGCTGCGCCAGGGTGACCTGGCGTACCTGCACGTGCACCCGAACGGTGAGCCGGGCGACGGGCGGACCAGGCCCGGCCCCGAGGTGAGCTTCTCCGCCGAGGTGCCGTCGGCCGGCGCCTACCGGCTCTACCTGGACTTCAAGCACGGCGGCGTCGTGCGTACCGCCGAATTCACCGTCGTCGCCGGCAGCCTGACCGTGCCGGGCGCCCCGGCCGCGACGGGCGCCCCGGCGGCGAGCACGCCCGCCGCCACAAGTTCCCCGACCGTCGACGCCAGCCACGGCGTCCCCGGTCACGGGCATGACTGACGGGACCGTGATGACGACCAGCAGCAAGCCCCTGCCATACGCGCCGAACCAGATCGAGCTGGCAATCGGCGGGATGACCTGCGCCTCCTGCGCCGCCCGGATCGAGAAGAAGCTGAACCGGATGGACGGGGTGACCGCCACCGTCAACTACGCCACCGAGAAGGCCACCGTCCGGTTCGCCGACGAGGTCACCCCGGACGAACTGATCGCCACGGTCGAGAAGACCGGCTACACCGCGGCCCTGCCGCCCCCGCCCAGGTCCGCCGGTGACGAACCGGCCGCCGAGCCGGTGGACGAGCTGCGCGGCCTGCGTACCCGGCTGTGGGTCTCGGCCGTGCTCACCGTGCCGGTGATCGTGCTGGCGATGGTGCCCGCCTGGCAGTTCGACTTCTGGCAGTGGCTGTCGCTGACCCTGGCCGCCCCGGTCGTCGTCTACGGCGGCCTGCCCTTCCACCGGGCGGCCTGGATCAACCTGCGGCACGGCGCGGCGACCATGGACACCCTGGTATCGCTCGGCACCCTGGCCGCGCTCGGCTGGTCGGTCTGGGCGCTCTTCCTCGGCACCGCCGGGACACCGGGGATGACCCACCCGTTCACTCTGGCCATCGACCGCACCGACGGCGCCGGCAACATCTATCTGGAGGCGGCGGCTGGGGTGACCCTGTTCATCCTCGCCGGCCGCTACTTCGAGGCGCGGGCGAAGCGGACCGCAGGCGCGGCCCTGCGCGCCCTGCTCGAGCTGGGCGCCAAGGACGTCGCGGTGCTGCGTGACGGCACGGAGACCCGGATCCCGGTGGACCAGCTCGCCGTGGGGGACCGGTTCGTGGTCCGGCCCGGCGAGAAGATCGCCACGGACGGGGTGGTCGATGAGGGCACCTCGGCGGTCGACGCCAGCATGCTCACCGGTGAGTCCGTTCCGGTCGAGGTCGGTCCGGGTGACTCCGTGGTCGGCGCGACCGTCAACGCGGGCGGCCGGCTGGTGGTCACCGCCACCCGGATCGGCGGCGACACCCAACTGGCCCAGATGGCCCGGCTCGTCGAGCAGGCGCAGACCGGCAAGGCGGCGGTGCAGCGGCTGGCCGACCGGATCTCCGGCGTCTTCGTGCCGATCGTGATCGCCCTCGCGGTGGGCACGCTCGGCTGGTGGCTCGGCAGCGGGTCGGGCGCGACCGCCGCGTTCACCGCCGCCGTGGCGGTGCTGATCATCGCCTGCCCGTGCGCCCTCGGGCTGGCCACGCCGACGGCCCTGCTGGTCGGCACCGGCCGGGGCGCGCAGCTCGGCGTCCTGATCAAGGGGCCGGAGGTGCTGGAGTCCACGAAGCAGGTGGACACCGTGGTGCTGGACAAGACCGGCACCGTCACCACCGGTCAGATGACCCTGGTGGACGTGTTCCCGGCGGCCGGCGAGGACCGCGCCGAGCTGCTCCGGCTCGCCGGGGCGCTGGAGTCCGCGTCCGAGCACCCGATCGCCCGGGCGATCGCCGCCGGGGCGGCCGAGGCGGGCGTGCTGCCGCCGGTGACCGGCTTCGCCAACGCCGAGGGGCTCGGCGTGAGCGGGACGGTCGACGGCCGGGAGGTGCTGATCGGCCGGCTCCGGCTGCTGCGCGAGCATGGTCTCGACGTGCCGGAGGAGGTCGAGCGGGCGGCGACCACGGCGGAGGCCGAGGGACGGACGGCGGTGCTGGCCGGCTGGGACGGCCGCGCCCGTGGCGTCCTCGCGGTGGCCGACGTGGTCAAACCGACGAGTCGGGCGGCGGTCGCACAGCTCCGCGGGCTCGGCCTGACCCCGATCCTGCTGACCGGCGACAACACCACCGTCGCCCGCGCGGTCGCCGCCGAGGTGGGCATCGACGAGGTGATCGCCGAGGTGCTGCCCGCCGACAAGGTCGACGTCGTGCGGCGGCTCCAGGACGAGGGACGGACGGTGGCGATGGTCGGCGACGGGATCAACGACGCCGCCGCGCTGGCCCAGGCCGACCTCGGCCTGGCCATGGGCACCGGCACGGACGTGGCGATCGAGGCGTCCGACCTGACCCTGGTCCGGGGCGACCTGATGGCCGCCGTGGACGCGATCCGGCTCGCCCGGCGCACCCTCGGCATCATCAAGGGCAACCTGTTCTGGGCCTTCGCCTACAACGTGGCGGCCCTGCCGCTGGCCGCCACCGGCCTGCTGAGCCCGATGATCGCCGGTGCCGCGATGGCCTTCTCCTCGGTCTTCGTGGTCGCCAACAGCCTCCGGCTGCGCGGCTTCCGCTCGGTCGCCTGAGCCCGCCACACCGTGCCGCCCGCTCCCGCGTGGGGGCGGGCGGTGCCGGTGAATTGTTGACGCTCGGTGACCGGGGCGGTTGGGCGGCGGCCGGACGGGGTACATCGGGGGCGTACCGGCACTGCCAATCGGGAGGTTGACATGGGTTTCGACGACAAGATCAACAACACGACCGAGGATGCGGCCGGCAAGCTGAAGGAAGGCGCCGGCCGGGCCACCGACAACGAGCGGCTCGAGGCCGAGGGCCGCAACGAGCAGGCGAGCGCCAAGCTGAAGCAGGCCGGCGAGAAGATCAAGGACGCCTTCAAGAGCTGATTCGCGTACGCGAACACCGCCGGGCCGGCTGCAAGCCGGCCCGGCGGAAGGCGTACCGGTCGACGTGTCCCGCAGCCGCCGCCACTCGTTGGCAGGACGACGTGCTGCCGCCCCCGGCGTCGGCTGAACCCGTGCCGTCCACAGGGCCGGCCGAGACCCGGTCGCCACGACCGCGGCCAACACCGTCGAGGTCTGCCGCGAGGTCGACCAGGTCATCCGCGCCGGCAGCCGGAAGATCTCCACCGACCCGGCGGCCTCGCTCACCCGTGACCGCACCGTGAGCAGGTCGCCCCAGCTCCGGCGCAACCTGGCGGAACTGGCCGACGACGTACGCGCGCAGGCCCGCCGTGCCGCCGACCCGCAGATCCGCACCCTGATCGAGGAGACCGCCGACCGGATCGACGCCGGCTCCCGGGCCTCCCGCCCGGCCGCCTGGCTGGACTCCACCTTCACGGGCCTCCCGCCGACGCTGACCCGCGACTGCCGCGCCTGAACGCTGACGGCGTCGACGCTTCCCGGTCCGCCCCGGCGACCAGCAGCCAGGCCATCGCCCGCCAACTCCGGCGCTGGCGCGCGTCCTCGACGGCGGCCCGGCCGGGCGCGGGCGGTCTGAGGCGTCGGCGTGCCCGCGCGGGCGGCGGGGGATCACCCCGGGCCTCCCGCCCCGCCCCGCTCCGGGGAGGAACAGGGGCATCCCCCACCCGCCCCTGAGATCGACCGTCCACTGGTGACATCACCGACCTCGACCCGCTAACTTTCGTTTGCATGTGCAAGGGCTGGTCATGAGCGCTGATCCGCCGGTCACCGGCGACGAACTGGTGCGCGTACTGGCCACGCTGGCCAACCCGCACCGCATGCGGGTGGTCGCCGTGCTGGCGCGACGGCGCGCGTACGTCAGCCAACTCGCTCGCGAGCTGGGCATCAGCCGGGCGTTGGTGCAGGTGCACCTGCGCAAGCTCGCGGCGGCCGGCCTCGTGTCCGCGTACCTGGAGCTATCGGAGGACGGGAAGGCAATGAAGTACTACGAGGTGAATCCGTTCGTGTACACCCTCACTCCGGCCGCCATCGCCACGGCGGCCGACAGCCTCACCGCCGCCCCGGGCGCTGGGCCGGACGAGGACGAGAAGTGGCCGGCATGAGCGAGCACGACTGGACCGAGGTGGTCGGGGCGATCGGGATCTTCGCCCTGCTCCTCAGCGTGATCACGGTGACGATCGTGCAGGTTGCCAAGACCCGGCGGGCCCGGGTGGTCGGGGCACGCGAGGAGGAGTACCGACGGCTCGCCGAGAGCGCCGTCCAGGCCCAGGAGGCCAACGGGCGGGTGCTGGCCGCCCTCGACGGCCGGCTCGGCGCGATGGAGTCCCGGTTGGTCTCGGTGGAACGCGTCCTCAAGGAGGTCGACTGACGGACCCGAAAGGCCCCGGACCGCCGAGCGCCAACTCGACGGCCCGGGTGGAAGAAGCATCGCCTCGCCCACGGGCGAGTTCTCATCGCAACGCTCCTTCGATGGAGAGGACAGCATCTCGTGCTGCGCACACGCAAATCCGCCGCTCGTGGCGGCGACCCGTCCGATGTCGTGGACGACTCAGCTCGACAGGACGCGGAGGTCGGTCAGGCCGCTGGCCGCCGGGCTGGCCCAGCCCAGCTTCCACGCCCCGTCTGGTTCCGGACGCTGGCGGTCGGCGCGACCGCCGCGCTGCTGGCGGCGGCCCTGCCGACGCCCGCGCCGGCCTCGGCAGCCCGGCCCACGCCAGTTCCCGCGCCGGGCATCGCCTGGCAGCCCTGCGAAAAGGACCGCACCGCCGAGTGCGGCACCATGTCGCTCCCGGTCGACTGGGAGCGGCCGGACGGTGACCGGTTCACGCTCCACCTGGCCCGCCGCGCCGCCACCGACCCGGCCGCCCGGATCGGCTCGCTGGTCTTCGGCCCGGGCGGGCCGGGAGACTCCGGCGTCGACCGGATCATCAAGAACGACCGGTTCAGCGACGAGCTGCGCCGCCGGTTCGACATTGTCAGCTTCGACCCGCGTGGCATCGGACGAAGCAACCCGGTGCGCTGCTCGGCGGAACTGCTCGGCCGGCAGCCACAGGTCATCACCGACCAGGCCCGGTTCGACGCCGCGCTGAAGGACAACGCGCTGCTGCGGGCCGACTGCCGGGCGCGGACCGGGCCGCTGTACGACCACGTCGACACCCGCAGCGCCGTACGGGACGTGGACGCCGTCCGGGCGGCGCTCGGCGAGTCGCGCCTCACCTTCCACGGCAGCTCGTACGGCACCCTGCTCGGCGCCCAGTACGCCGAGGAGTTCCCGGGCCGGATCCGGGCGATGGTGCTGGAGAGCGTGGTGGACCACAGCCTCGGCACCCGCGCCTTCCTCGACACCCAGGCCGCCACCGCGCAGGACTCCTTCGACGAGTTCGTCGCCTGGTGCGTCCGTACGCCGAGCTGCGCCCTGCACGGCGAGGATGTCCGCGCCGTCTGGGCCGGCCTCCTGGCCCGGGCGGAGCAGGGCGAGTTGGTGGACCCGGACCGGCCCGGCGTGGCGCTGACCCCGTACGACCTCAGCCGGTTCGCGCAGCGCAGGCTGTACGGCCCGGACTGGCCCGGTCTGGTCCGGCGCATCGTCGCCCTGCGGGCGGAGCCGACCGCAGCCGCCGGGCCCGGTGCCGCCGACGACCAGGGCGGCGAGGAGACCGTGGCGCCGTACCCCTTCGCGGTCTTCTGCGCCGACTGGCACCTGCCCGTCCGCGACCACCGGGAGTATGCGGCCCACCTGCGCCGGATGGCCCGGATCGCGCCCGACGTGCGCTACCCGCAGGCGCTGCCGGCGATCGCGACCTGCCTCGGCACGCCGGCCCCCGTCGCCAACCCGCAGCACCGGCTCCGGGTCCGCACCGACGTGCCGCTGCTGCTCGCCAACAGCCGACACGACCCGGCGAGCGGCCACAACTGGGCGACGAACGTGTCGCGGCAGCTCGGCCGTTCCGGGGTGCTGCTGACCTACGAGGGATGGGGACACGGCAACTACACCCGCAGCCCGTGCATGGGCGAGGCGATCGACCGCTACCTGATCTCGGTCGACGTGCCCGTCGACGGCAGCAGCTGCCCCGCCGTCGCGGAGCCCGGGGCCTGACGTGGGGAGCCGGCCGGCGCGGAGGAACCCTCAGCGCCGGCCGCGCACCTGGCGCTTCGGGGCGGGGCCGGCGCTGAGCGAGGCGCGGTCCGCGGCGGAGGTGCCCGACGACCAGCCGTCGGCGTCGCGGACGGTGAGCCGGGACCGGGTGACGCCAGGGAAGAGCGTGTCGAGGCGTTCGCGTACCGCTGCGGAGCGGGTGGCGAGCACCGGCAGCAGCCGCTCCGGCCCGGCCTGCGCCGCCGCCTCCCGGTCCGCGGCGTCGGTGGCGGCCCGCAGCCGCTCGCCGACCCGCAGTGCGAAGGCGTTGAGGAACGACTCGTCGTAGTCCCGGGTCCGCCGGCCGGCGCCCTTGGTGCGCCGTTCGCCCCGGCCGCGCAGCATCGCGGCGGTGGCCTGCACCAGCAGCGAGGTGTAGAGCAGCTCGACTGCCTCCAGGTCGGCCGGCCAGCCCAGCACGGTGGTGAAGCCGAGATCGTCGGACCAGACGGCCTCGCAGCGGTTCGCCGCCGCCACCTCCTGCGCCAGCAGCGCCTTCGCACCCGCGTACGGGGACTCGGTGCCGAGGCGCACCCCGCCCGGCCGGTCGCCGGGCTCGGCGGCGCCGGCCAGCAGCGCCTGGTCGATGCTGTGCCGGGCGATCAACTCCTGGGCCTTGCCGGTCAGCGCCTCCGCCTCGGCCGGGTAGGTGGTCGACTCCGCCTTGGCCAGCAGCGCCCGCACCCGGCCGAGCATCCGGGAGCCGCTGCCCGACCCGGCACGCGCGACGTCGGCCACGGACGCGCCGGGCGGCGGGCGCAACACGGCGACCGGCGGGAGTCCCTCGACGAGGGCCAGCGCGTCGACCGCCGCCCGCAGCGTGGTGAACCGGTCACACCCGGCGCGGGTCGACCAGGCGGCCAGGTGGCCCTCGTCGGTGTCCCACCAGACCGCCGCGCCCAGGTCGCGCAGCTGGTCGTCCCACCACGGCGGCACCGGCCCGGTCAGGTCGCGGCGCTGTGCGGCGAACGCGTCGGTGACCAGCCCGGCCGCGCGGGGGTCGAGCCGGCGGGCGGCGAGCCGGCACAGGTCCACCGGCTGCCAGCCGCGCTGCGCGAGCCGGCCGACGCCCCGGGCCAGGCGGCGCAGAAGCGTGGCGTCCACCGTCGCTGCGCCGTCCGGGGCGCCCGTTCCGATCATCAGCCGGTCCAGCTGCCGTTCCGCGAGGCGTACGTCGGTGCCGCGCACCGCCGCGAGCGCGTCGCTGATCAGTTCCTCGGCGTCCGGCACGGCCGCGTCCTCCTGGGGTCTGCTTCTCCCGCGCCGGGAAACGATCGTCGCCCGCCCGCCGAAGGTACCTCCCGGCCGGGCAGCCGTACGCCAGTCGTGACCGGTGCCACCGGTGCGCAGCGGGAGCACAGCACGCCGGTCCCGCCCTCCGCCGGCGTGGGCCCGCCGGGCTCCGCGCCGGGGCGGGAGGCCGTCCGGGTCGGTCCGGTCAGCCGGTGTACGCGTTCCCGGCCGTCAGCCGCAGCATGAAGCCACCGTCCTCGCGCTGCCAGGTCACGTGGTTGCAGGACTGGTAGGTGATCCAGACACCGAGCCCGCCGGGGGCGTCGCCGGACGCCGGAAGCAGCCCGCAGAACGGGTCGTCCGGCCCCTCGCCACCGTCGCTGACCGCTGCCACGATGCGGTCGTCGCCAGCCCAGACGCGTAGCCGGACCGGCGGCCGGCCGTGGCGCAGCGCGTTGGTGACGATCTCGCTGACCGCGACGACGAGATCCTCCACGTCGTCGACCGGCACCTGCCCGTGGTCGGCCTTGTGCACGGCGGCGCGCGCCTCGGCCGCCGTCGGGTCGGTCAGCTCGACGGCCGGCGGCTGCGCCTGGACCGGGTCGGGCACGATCGGGCGGTTCTCCCGCAGGTAGTCCGTGGGTGGGGTCCAGTTCGGGCTGGGCAGGTGCCGCCCGTCGGCGGTGGCGAACCGGGGATGCGTCCGGGCCACGTCGGCCATGACCGACGTCGGCGTGATCCGGGTGTCGTACGCGCACATGCTCCACAGCGGGAAGTCGTCGTACGCGTGGTTGATCGCCGACTCGTAGCGGGCCCACCAGTCCCAGGTCGCGCCGAACGAGGTCGGGGGCACCTCACCGATGATCCGGATCTGCCCGGCGCCGGCGGCCACCTGCTCGGCGAGGAGCTGACGGTAGGACCGGATGGCGGCGGCGGGCCGGGCGTAGACGTCGCCGCCGGCGAGGAAGTCGACCGGGGAACCGGCCGGCAGCGCCGAGCGGACCAGCCCGCCGGTGCGCTCGCCCAGGGCCACGAAGGTCGGCTCGCCCGCCTCGACGCCGCCGAGCAGGAACGGCACCGTGACGGCCAGCAGCTCCTCGTCGGAGGCGTAGCGGATGGCCTCGTGGTAGTAGCCGTGGTGCTGGGTGGCCGCGCCGGTCCTCATGGCGTGACCTCCACCCGGATCCCGGGCAGGTCCAGCAGGTCCACCAGGCGGGTCGTGGCCGGGCGGGGAGTGCGCAGCACGGCGGTTGCGCCGCGCCGACTCGCGTACTCGGCCAGGTAGGTCAGGGCGCGGTGGTCCAGGAAGCGCAGGTCGGCCGCCGAAAGCACCAGCTCACCGTCGGTGGGCCGCAGGTCGGCGCGGTCCAGGGCGGTGCGGAACAGCTCGTGGTTCGACATGTCCAGCTCGCCGGCCAGCGCGGCGTGCCCGTCGCCGGGCGCCACGGCGTACAACCGGAACAGTAGGCCCTCGACGTTGCTCTCCGGATGCATGCAGGCCAGCTCGGTGACCGCCCGGTCGCTGAGTCTGGGCCGGTGGTAGGCGCACAGGGCCGCGAACGGCCGGGTGCACATGTAGCGGTCGATCTGGTGCTCGTAGCGGGTGAAGACATCCAGCTTGGCCGGGGTGTGGACCAGTTCGGTGGCCTCCGCGACCACGCGCAGCCCGGTGTGGCCGGCGGCCAGCGCCTCGTCGGTGGCGGCGGCGTAGGCGGCGACCTGCGTCGCCGGGTCGACGACGTGGTCGGGCGAGTAGGTCGCGACCAGGGGGACCACGGCGGCGGCTCCGCGGCGCACGGCGGCGGCGAAGTGGGGCAGGGCGCGTAGCCGCTCGGCGACCTGGTCCGAGGGCTGCGGGGTGATGTACCAGAAGCGCTCGCCGGCGGCGAGGCTCGCGGCCAGGTGACGCTCCGCCTGGTCGGCGAGAGCCTCCGGGTCGTCGTACGTCCAGCAGACGTGACCCCGCGACGTGGCCCGCCGCTCTCTGCTGATCACGCTGGTTGCCTCACGACAACGAGTGTAGGCCGGACGGAGACAGGGGCCATGTCCCCCGACCTGCCGGGACCCGGCGGGCCGGCTTCCGGCGCCGTGCCGGCCGGCGGCCGGTCAGGCGGTGCGCGTGTTTGTTCAGACGCGCGCGGAGCGGGGGAAGGACGCCCAGATGTTCTTGGTGGTGCCCGTGGCGTACCAGCCGACGTCGAGGGATAGGGCGCGGGCCAACTCCAGGCCGCGCCCGCCGTCGCCGACGGGCCGGGCCTCGACGAGCTCTGGCAGCGAGCCCACGTCGTGGTCGGCGACGTCGAGGACGAGATGGTCGTCGGTGGCGAGCAGCCGGACGACGGTCGGCGGGATCCCGTGGCGCAGGGCGTTCGTGGCGAGCTCCGTGGCGATCAGCGCGATGAGCTCGGGGACCTCCTCCAGGGCCTCGTCCTCACCGAGCACGTCGCCGGTCAGTTCCTCGTGCAGGGACGCCCGCAGGGCCCGCAGGTCCGCCGCCTCCGACAACGTCCACCGTCGCAGCTCGCTGGCCTGCGGCGGGAATGGGGAACTGCTCAGCTTGCCCATGGCCTTGTCGTACCCGATCTCCCGCCGGCTCACGCCCTTGGTGGGCGAGTCAGCGCACCGGATCGTGGGTGCCACGGGCCACCCCGGGACGGCAGCGACGCACCCGCTCGGCGGCCATCCGGCCTCCCACGGTCCAGCACCGGCGCGTGGGTGGCCGCGGCCGTCGCCGAGCCGACCATCAGCAGGGTGGAGAACAGGCCCAGGTCGCAGCAGTCGCAGCAGCCGTCGGGGTTCTTCGACTTCGCCCGGAGGTCCTGCTGTCGGCGGTTCTCGCGAGCGGTCTCGCGGAGGCGTCTGAACATGGGCCGATGATCGACCAGCGCGGCAACCGACCCGCCGCCACCCCCGGAACCGGCCGACTGGTGGGCCCCGGACGCGGTGACCCACCCGATCGACGCCACCGGACGCGGCCGGCGTCACGTCGATCGCCGCTGTTTCGCAACCACTGCTTGCCGATACCCCGAGGGGGTATATGGTGGTCGAGAGGAGGCGGACATGTCCCACGATCCACACCACGAGCACGTCGACCACCGGCCGCACGAGTCGGCCCCGGGTGAGTCGCCGCCCGCCGCAGAGCACGCCCACGGCGGCGGCCACGGCGGCGGCCACGACAAGCACGCCGGGCACGACCCGGAGATGTTCCGCCGGAAGTTCTGGCTGAGCCTTGCCCTGTCCGTGCCGATCATCCTGACCAGCGAGATGGTGATGGACTGGTTCGGCTACCGGCTGGAGTTCCCGGGCATGGCCTGGGTCGGTCCGGTGCTCGGCACGGTCGTCTTTCTCTACGGCGGCTGGCCGTTCCTGGTCGGCGCGGTACGGGAGGTGCGCGACCGGGCGCCCGGCATGATGCTGCTGATCGCGATGGCCATCACGGTGGCCTACGTCGCCTCGGCGGCCACCGCGCTCGGCGCCTTCGACCTGGACTTCTGGTGGGAGCTCGCGGCCCTGGTCACGATCATGCTGCTCGGGCACTGGCAGGAGATGAAGGCCATCGGCCAGGCGCAGGGCGCCCTGTCCGCCCTGGCGGCGCTGCTGCCCGACGACGCCGAACGGGTGACCGCCGACGGCGGGGTCGAGCGGGTGTCCGTGGCGGACCTGCGGGTCGACGACCTGGTGCTGGTCCGGCCCGGCGCCCGGGTGCCGGCCGACGGCAGGATCACCGAGGGCGACGCCGAGCTGGACGAATCCATGGTCACCGGCGAGTCGCGGCCGGTCTCCCGTGGCGTCGGCGACCGGGTGGTCGCCGGCACGGTGGCCACCGACGCGGCGATCCGGGTGCGGGTCGAGGCGGTCGGTGAGGACACCGCGCTGGCCGGCATCCAGCGCCTGGTGGCCCAGGCGCAGCAGTCCAGCGGTCGCGCGCAGGTGCTCGCCGACCGGTTCGCCGCCTGGCTGTTCTACATCGCGACCGCGGTGGCCCTGGCGACCCTGGTGACCTGGGCCGTGCTCGGCGACCCGGGCGAGGCCGTGGTGCGTACCGTCACCGTGCTGGTGATCGCTTGCCCGCACGCGTTGGGCCTGGCCATCCCGTTGGTGATCGCGCTGTCGACCGCCGTGGCGGCCAGGGGCGGGATCCTGGTCAAGGACCGGCTGGCGCTGGAGCGGATGCGCACGGTCGACGCGGTGCTGTTCGACAAGACCGGCACCCTGACCCGGGGTGAGCACGTGGTGTCGGGGGTGGTCGCCACCGGGGGAGGCAGCGAGGACGACGTGCTCGTCCTGGCAGCGGCGGTGGAGGCGGACAGCGAGCATCCACTCGCCCGGGCCATCGTGGCCGCCGGGGCCGAGCGCGGCCCGGCCCGACGGGCGACGGGGTTCCGCTCGCTGACCGGGCGCGGCGTCCGCGCCGAGGTCGACGGCACGGCGTACGCGGTCGGGGGTCCCGCCCTGCTCCGCGAGCTGAAGGCCGAGGTGCCGGGCGACCTGGCCGACCGGCAGGACGACTGGTCGCGGCGGGGTGCGGCGGTGCTGCACCTGCTGCGCCTCGACGGCGACACGGCCACCGTGCTCGGCGCCCTCGCGTTGGAGGACCAGGTCCGCCCCGAGGCCCGGGAAGCGATCGCCGAGCTGCGACAGCAGGGCATCGGCAAGATCGTGATGATCACCGGGGACGCTCGGCCGGTCGCCGAGGCGGTCGCCGCCGACCTCGGCTTCCGCCCCGGCGTCGACGAGGTCTTCGCCGAGGTGCTGCCCGCCGACAAGGACGACGCCGTGGCCGACCTGCAACGGCGTGGGCTGCGGGTGGCGATGGTCGGCGACGGGGTGAACGACGCCCCCGCCCTGGCCCGCGCCGACGTGGGCATCGCCATCGGCGCCGGCACCGACGTGGCGATCGAGTCGGCCGGGGTGGTGCTCGCCTCGTCCGACCCGCGCGGTGTCACCGGCGTGATCCGGCTGTCCAGGGCCTCGTACCGCAAGATGATCCAGAACCTGGCCTGGGCCGCCGGCTACAACGTGGTGGCCCTTCCGCTGGCCGCGGGCGTGCTGGCCTGGGCCGGTGTGTCGCTCAGCCCGGCGGTCGGTGCGGTCCTCATGTCGGCCTCGACGATCGTGGTGGCGCTCAACGCCCAACTGCTGCGCCGGGTACGCCTGAGGCCGGAGGGGTGAGGGGCCTCAGCGCCAGGATGCTGTGCGAAGACGCCGAGGCCGACCAGCAGGCACGCCGACTAATCGGGTTGTCTTGACAGAAAAATCTGTCGGTGGGACGCTGTGGTCATGTTCGAGATCGCAGTGATCGAGGATCCAGCGGCGGCCGAGGTGTCGCTGGATCCGATGCGGGCGCGGCTGCTGGCCGCGCTCGCCGAGCCGGCCTCGGCGACGATGCTCGCCGCCCGCGTCGGGCTGCCCCGGCAGAAGGTCAACTACCACCTCCGGGCGCTGGAGCAGCACGGCCTGGTCGAGTTGGTGGAGGAGCGACGGAAGGGCAACGTCACCGAGCGGGTCATGCGGGCCACCGCGGCGTCGTACGTGATCTCGCCCCTGGCCCTCGCCGCCGTGCGACCCGATCCGTCCCGGTCGCCGGACCGGCTCTCGGCGCGCTGGCTGCTGGCGCTGGCCGCCCGGCTCGTGCAGGACGTCGGCGCGCTCATCACCGGCTCGGAGCGGGCGAAGCAGCGGGTGGCGACGTTCGCCGTCGACGGCACCGTCCGGTTCGCCTCGGCGCGTGACCGGGCGGCCTTCGCCGAGGAGTTGGCGGCCACCGTCACCGCCCTGGTCGGCAGGTATCACGACGAGAACGCCCCCGGCGGGCGCGAGCACCGGGTGGTGGTCGCCCTGCACCCCAGCGCCGACCCCGACGACAGCACCCCGAACGAGGAGCACTGACATGGGACACCACTTCGAGCTGCGCAAGGACGTCGAGCTGGCCGCCACGCCGGAGCAGGTGTGGGAGGCGATCGCCACCGGCCCGGGCATCGACTCCTGGTTCATGGGCCGCACCGAGGTCGAGCCGGGCGAGGGCGGCCGGACCCGCCTGACGATGGCCGGCCACGTCGAGGAGGCGACGATCACCGGCTGGGAGCCCGGCAAGCGGTTCGCCGACCGCACCGAGCCAGCCCCGGACGGCACCTTCATGGCCATGGAATATCTCATCGAGGGCCGCGAGCGGGGCAGCACGACCCTGCGGCTCGTCCAGAGTGGTGTCCTCGGCGACAACTGGGAGACCGAGTACGAGGCGATGGCGGTCGGCTGGGACATGTACCTCGGGACGCTGGCCGCCTACCTCGCCCACTTCCCCGGCCGGACCGCGGTGCCGATCTCGGCATTCCGACCGGATGCCGGTGGCCCGGACCGGGTGTGGGCGGCTGTGGCCGGTGCCTTCGGCTTGCGTGGACCGATCGCCGAGGGGGACCGGGTCCGGTTCACCGTCGAGGGACTGCCACCGATCGAGGGTGTCGTCGACCTCGCCGGCCTCCCGACCTACGTCGGCGTGCGTACCGCCGACGCGCTCCACCGGTTCCTCTACTCCGGTGCCGAGCGGGGCGACGCCCTGGTCCTCGGCCACCACGTCTTCGCCGCCGGGCAGGATCCGGCCCGGGCCGAGCGGGCCTGGCAGGACTGGCTGGCCGCCCTGCCCGTCGGCTGATCCGTCGACCCGAACGCCCGATGAGCCGCACCGGGCGTTCGTGACGTAGTCGACAGGCGCTACACGGCGTGTGGTGGCGCCGGCATGCCTGCCCGTACCGTCTCGCGCAGGGTGTCTCGCGCATGATCAAGGGACGGACCAGCGAGCGGATCATGCTGGGCGAGGCGGGGGCGCCGGACGGCCGGTTGCGACCTGTTGTGACGTGGCGCTTGTTGCATGTAACTGGCAACTGCGTAATGCTGGCGTTAGTGGGCGGTGTCGTGGCGAGTACCAGACCATCTCCAGGATGTCCGCCCCGCTCGTGACCGCGAACCACAGCGGCACGGCCGGTCCACCGCAGGACGCCGACCCGGCGTGCGCCCGCCGGTCGTGCGATGAACCGACCCGGGAGCATGTGATGGGTACGCCTGTGTCCAAGCGCGTGGCGGCGATGGCCGTCGCCGGTGTCCTCGCCCTCGCCGGCTGCTCGTCCCCGACGACCACGGCGACGGGGGGCGGCGGTGCCGGCACCCTCGTGGTGGCGACGGGGGGCGAGCCGGACGCGTTGAACCCGGTGCTCAACTACGGGGTCGACGGCGGCTCCCTGATCTTCGACGGGCTGGTCGCCCGCGACGCCCGTAACCAGCTCGTGCCGGCGCTGGCCCGGGAGCTGCCGACCGTGTCGACGGACGGCAGGACGGTCACCGCGAAGCTGCGCGACGGCGTGCTGTTCCACGACGGAAGCCCGTTCACCGCCCAGGACGTGGTCTTCACCTACCAGTCGGTGCTGGACCCGAAGGTCGACTCCACCCTCCGCTCCGACCTGGACATGCTCGCCTCGGTCACCGCGCCCGACCCGTCGACCGTGGTGTTCAGCCTGAAGTACGCCTACGCGCCCTTCGCGCAGCGGCTGGCGTTGGGGATCGTGCCGGCGAAGGCACTGACCGGGCAGGACATCAACAAGGCCGAGTTCAACCGCAAGCCGGTGGGCACCGGCCCGTACCGGGTGACGTCGTGGACCCCGGGCGACCGGCTGGTGCTCGCGGCCAACGAGAAGTACTGGGGCGGCCGGCCCGCCAACAGCGGCGTGGTGGTCGCGTTCGTCGCCGACGACAACGTGCGCGCGCAGCGGATGCGGGCGGGAGAGTTCGACGCGGCGGAGCTGGCCCCGAAACTGGCCACCGGGTTCGACGGGCAGGCCGGCTACCGGGTCCAGCGGGTGCCCACCGCCGACTACCGGGGCGTGATGCTGCCGATGGGCAACCCGGTCACCGCCGACCTCGCGGTGCGTCGGGCGCTGAACGCGGCGGTGGACCGCGCGGCGATGGTCACCGGCCTGCTCGGCGGCGCGGGCGAGCCGGCGTTCGGGCCGATCCCGCCCAGCTCGGAGTACGCCGATCCGTCGATCGTCGGCAAGCCCACCGCCGACCCGGCCGCGGCGACCGCCGCTCTCGACGCCGCCGGCTGGAAGCCGGGCCCGGACGGGATCCGGGTCCGGGACGGTCGGCAGGCCGCTTTCGCGCTCATGTACCCGGCCACCGACAGCCTGCGCAAGGAGTTCGCCCTCGCGGTGACCGCCGACGCCAAGAAGGTCGGCATCAAGATCACCCCCGAGGGACTGACCTGGGACGCGATCACCCCCCGGATGAAGAGCGACGCGCTGATGATGGGCTACGGCACCCCGTACGACCCGGACTTCGTCACCTACAAGCTGTTCGGCTCCGCCTTCGCCGGCCAGGGCTTCTTCAACCCCGGCTCCTACCGGTCCGAGGTGGCGGACAAGGCGTTGCAGGATGGCCGCGCCAACGCCGACCCGGCCACCCGCAAGGCCGCGTACGCCACGTTCCAGAAGCAGCTCGCCACCGACATGCCGTGGGTGTTCCTCAACTATCTCCAGCACACCTATGTGGTGAAGGACGCCGTCGCCGGGGTGACGCCGCGGGTGGAGCCGCACGAGCACGACGTGGCCAACAGCCTGTGGTGGAACATCCACACCTGGACGAGGAAGTCGTGACGACACCCGCCCCGACAGTCGCGCCAGCCCCGGCGAAGACCACCGCCGGGCGCCGGCCGCGTCGGTTGGCGGGAGCCGGCACGGTGGTCCGCCGTCGGCTGCTGGTGGCCGTGCCCATCCTCGCCGCCACCAGCATCGGCATGTTCGCCCTCGGCGCGGCCTCGCCCATCGACCCCGCCCAGCAGTACGCGGGCGCGGCGGCGTTCACCGCCAGCGAGGAGAACCTGGCGCAGATCCGCGCCAACTGGGGTGTCGACGACCCGCTGCCGGTGCAGTACCTCCGCTGGGTGGGCAACCTGCTCCAGGGCGACCTGGGCTGGTCCACCAGCCGGCACGAACCGGTCACCTCCGTGCTCGCCGCCCGCGCCGGCTGGACCCTGCTGCTCGTCGGCGCCGCCCTCGCCCTCGTCCTGTTGGCGAGCCTGCTGCTGGGCACGCTGGCCGCGTACCGGCGCGGAGGCTGGTTCGACCGGGCGCTGCGCGCCACCGCGTACGCCGTGCAGTCGATGCCGGTGTTCTGGATCGGGCTGGCCGCGATCGCCCTGTTCGCCCTCACCCTCGGCTGGCTGCCGGCGGGCGGGCTCACCGACATCACCGCCACCGGCACCGACCCCGCCGACGTGGCCCGGCACCTGATCCTGCCGGTGGGCGTGCTGGCGATCTCCCAGACGCCGTGGTTCGTGCTGTTCATCCGGGACGCCGTCGCCGAGAGCCTCCGCGACGATCACGTCCTCGCCGCCCGGGCCCGGGGGCTGCCCGGCCGTACCGTCCTGTTCGGCCACGCCCTGCGTACCGCCCTGCTGCCGTTCCTGACCCTCGTCGGCACCCACCTGCCCGAGCTCATCGGCGGCGCCGTCCTGGTGGAGACCGTGTTCTCCCTGCCCGGTCTGGGCGCGGTCACCGTCCAGGCGGCGCTGGGCAGCGACTTCCCGTTGCTGGCCGCCACCACCCTGGCCACCACCGTCGTGGTGCTGACCGCGAACCTGGCCACCGACCTCGGCTACGCCGCAGCCGATCCCCGGGTACGCCTCGATGACTGACCTCTCCCTGCCCGCCCGGGTCCGGCGGTCCAGGCCGCGTACCGGCCGGGCCGGTGCCGTCGTCGCCTGGGCCGTGCTCGTCGGCGCGGGCCTGGCCTGTCTCCTCGCCCCCGTCCTCTGGCCGCTCGACGAGAGCGCGGTGGACCTGGCCCGCACCCGGTTGGCGCCGTCCTGGGCGCACCCGGCCGGCACCGACGACCTGGGCCGCGACGTGGCCCACCGCAGCCTCTACGGCCTGCGGGTCTCGCTGCTCGTCGGCGCGGTCGCCGCGATCGTCGCCACCGTGATCGGCGGCCTCGTCGGCGCGGTGGCCGGCACCCTCGGCGGCTGGGTCGACCGCGTGCTGATGCGGGTGGTCGACACCATCGCGGCGTTGCCGCACCTGCTGCTGGGCATCTTCATCGTCGCGATGCTGCGTCCGAGCCTCGGCGCGGTGATCCTGTCGATCGGGCTGACGCACTGGCTGTCCACCGCCCGCATCGTCCGGTCCGAGCTGCTGAGCCTCCGCACCCGGCCGTTCATCGACGCCGCGATCTCCGGCGGCGCCAGCCGCCCCCGGGTGATCCTGCGGCACCTGCTGCCGCACGTGCTGCCCCGGTTGGCGCTGGCCACCACGCTGATGGTGCCGCACGCCGTCTGGCACGAGACGGCGCTGTCCTTCCTCGGTCTCGGTCTGCCCCCGCACCTGGCCTCCGTCGGCAACATGATCAACGACGGGCAGCGGTCCCTGCTCACCGGCGCCTGGTGGGCGAGCATCGTGCCCGGTCTGCTTCTCGTCGTCGTCACGCTGGCCCTGGCCGCCCTCACCGGCCGGTGGCGCGACCGTCTCGACCCGCGAGTACGAGCGGAGCTGAACCTGTGACCACCACCCGCGAGCCCGCCGCCGTACCGGCCGACTCCACCGCGACGCCCGACTCCACCGCCATGACGAGCGGCACCGCCGGCACCGGCACCGATGGTCGGCCCGCCCTGCTGGAGGTCGACGGGCTGACCGTCCGCTTCCAACTCCGCGACGCCGTGGTGCAGGCCGTCACCGACCTGCACCTGACCGTCCAACCCGGCGAACTGCTGGCGGTGGTGGGGGAGTCCGGCTGCGGCAAGTCGGTGCTCGCCCACGCCCTGCTCGGCCTGCTTCCCGGCAACGCCACCGTCACGGGGCACGCCCGCCTGCGCCCAGCCGCCGGGGAGCCGGTCGACCTGGTCGGCGCCTCCGAGCGTCACCTCGCCCGCGCCGTACGCGGACGCGCGGTCGGGCTGGTGCCGCAGAGCCCGGCCACCGCGCTGACTCCCGTACGGACGGGGCGGCGGCTGCTGGAGGAGACCCTGCGCGCCCACGGGCGTACCCGGCGTGAGGCGCCCGCGGCGGCCGAGCGGGTCGCCGCCGACGTCGGTCTCGACCCCGTCGACCTGGACCGCTATCCCCACGAGCTGTCCGGCGGCATGGCCCAACGCCTGGCCACCGCCCTCGCCCTCGCCCCCGACCCGCCGCTGCTGCTCGCCGACGAACCGACCACGGGCCTTGACCGTCCCCTGGTCGACCACACCCTCGACCTGCTGCGCCGCCGCTGTGACGCCGGTGGCGCCGTCCTGCTCATCACCCACGACCTGGCCGCCGCCCGCCGGGTCGCCGACACCGTGGCCGTCATGTACGCCAGCCGGATCGTCGAACGGCGGCCCACCGGCGAGCTGTTCGCGGCGCCCGCCCACCCCTACACCGCAGGCCTGCTCGACGCCCTGCCCGAGCGGGCCTTCCGGCCGGTCCCCGGCCACCCGCCGATGCTCACCGACCTGCCCGACGGCTGCGCCTTCGCGCCGCGCTGCGGGCGCGCCACCGACCTCTGCCGCACCCCGCCGGTGCCCTCGGCGGGCGTCCCGGGCCGGGCCGCCTGCCACCACCCGCTGACCCTCGGAGCGCCGGCATGACCAGCACCGCGCTCGCCGTCCACCAGGTCGCGGTCTCCTACGGCGGCCGGCGCGTCCTCGACGGCGTCGACCTGCGCGTCGCCCCCGGCGAGACGGTAGGGCTGCGTGGGCCCTCGGGCAGCGGCAAGTCCACCCTCGCCCGGGTCCTCGCCCTGCTGCACGCCCCCGAGGCCGGGCACGTCACCCTCGACGGCCAACGGGTGCCGGGCGCCCGGCACCGGCTGCCCGCCGCCGTCCGTACCCGCGTCGCGATCCTGTTCCAGAGCCCCCGCGCCGCCACCGACCCCCGGCTGAGTCTCGCCGACATCATCGCCGAACCGCTGCGCGCCACCGGCACACCCGAGGAACCGGCGCGAGCCCGGGCGGCGGAGCTGGCCGACCTCGTCGGCCTCACGCCCGACCTGCTCGCCCGCCGCCCGCACGCGGTCAGCGACGGGCAACTGCAACGCGCCTGCCTCGCCCGCGCGCTGGTGCACCAGCCGGACTACCTGCTCTGCGACGAGGCCACCGCCATGCTCGACGCCTCCACCCAGGCGTACCTCGCGGCCGTCATCACCGACTACCAGCGGCAGCACGCGGCCGGGGTCCTGCTCATCACCCACGACCCGGCGCTGATGGCCCGCTGGGCAACCCGGGTGGTCGACCTGCCGTCCCCGCCGCAGTCCTGACAGGGCGGTGTCCGGCCGAGCGCCCTCGGTTCGACCGTCCCCGATGGTGTTCGTCACCGTGACTTCCGGGCCGGCGGGCGGCTATGGTGACGCTGCCGTGGTGTTCGGGAAGCCGGTGGAAGACCGGTGCGGCCCTCGCCACTGTGATCGGGAAGTTCGCGGCCCTCGTCGTAAGAGGTCACTGGGCGTCACACGCCTGGGAAGGCCGGCCACGGACGCACCTCCCGTCAGCCAGGAGACCGGCCACGGCACTGCGATGACCCGTCCACGAGGTGTTGGAAGGCAGTCCCGATGCGCGTGCGCGCTGTGCGGTCCACCCTGTCCCGGCGCGTTGCCGCGCCCCTGTCCGTCCTCGTCGTCCTGCTCGGCGCGTGCGCCACGGACGATCCGGCCACGACGCCCCCGCCGTCCGCCGCCCCGGTCACGCTGACCAACTGCGGTACGCCGGTCACCGTCCCCGCCCCGCCCGAGCGGGCGGTGACCCTGAACCAGCCCGCCACGGAGATCATGCTGGCGCTCGGCCTCGCCGATCGCATGGCCGGCACGGCGTACCTGGACGACGCGATCCTGCCGGAGCACGCCGTCGCGTACGCCGCCGTGCCGGTGCTGTCGGACAGGTACCCGGCGAAGGAGAAACTGCTGGAGGCGACACCCGACTTCGTCTACGCCTCGTTCCACAGTGCCTTCGGCGACGAGGGTGTCGGCGACCGCGCCGCGCTGTCGGGACTCGGCATCGGCACGTACCTCTCGCGGGCCGGATGCCCGAAGCAGCACCGGCCGGCGAGGCTGACTGTCGAGGACGTGTTCGCCGAGATCCGGGACGTGGCGGCCGTCTTCGGGGTGCCGGAGCGGGCCGAGAAGCTCATCGCCGACCAGCGGGCCCGGATCGCCACGGCCGTCGCCCGGATCGGCGGCGCACGGGACGTCTCCGTGCTCTGGTGGGACGCCGGCACCGACGCCCCGAGCGTGGGCGCCTGCTGCGGCGGCCCCAACATGATCATGTCGGCCGTCGGGGTGGGCAACGCCTTCGGCGACCTCACCGGCGGCTGGGCCAACACCAGCTGGGAGGCGGTGGCGGACCGAGACCCCGACGCGATCGTGCTGGTCGACGCGGGCTGGGACCCGGCCGCCGCGAAGCGGGCCTTCCTGACCCGGCACCCCAGCCTCAAGGACCTGCCCGCCGTGGCCGGGCAACGCTTCGTCGTCATCCCGTTCTCGTCCACCTCCGCCGGCGTACGCGTCGTGCTCGGCGTCGAGGCGCTGGCCGCGGGCGTGGCGCAGCTCCCCGCCGGGGCGGACCGCTGACCGCCGTGGTCCGCCGCGCCGCCGCCGATCCGACCTACCGCGCCGCCGCC
Source organism: Micromonospora peucetia (assembly GCF_900091625.1). Lineage (NCBI taxonomy): Bacteria > Bacillati > Actinomycetota > Actinomycetes > Micromonosporales > Micromonosporaceae > Micromonospora > Micromonospora peucetia. The sequence continues at coordinate 1,493,317 of NZ_FMIC01000002.1, read as the reverse complement.
GACCCGACCCGGCCCACCGACTCCGGACCCGTCCGCCAAGCCGGGTTCCGCGCGACGCACCCGGTCGGCCTGGCGGCGCTGCTGGTGGCCCTGCTGGCGGGTCTGGTCGTGTCGATCGGCGTGGCCGTCACCGTCGGGCCGGCCGACATTCCCGTGTCGACGGTCTGGTCGGTCGTGGCCGACCGCCTGGGACTCCCGCACGCCGAGGTGCCGCTGCTGCGTGAGCACATCGTCTGGCGGCTGCGCCTGCCCCGGGTGCTCGGGGCCGCCGCGGTGGGGGGCGGGCTGGCCGCCGTCGGCGCGGTGATGCAGACCGTCACCCGCAATCCGCTGGCCGACCCGTACCTGCTCGGGGTCTCCTCGGGGGCGTCGCTCGGCGCGGTCGCGGTCCTCGTCCTGGGCTTCGGCGGCGGGGTCGCCGCGCTCACCGGGGGCGCCTTCGCCGGGGCGCTGGCCGCGTTCGCGGTCGTGGCCGCGGTGGCCGGCCGGCGGGCCGCGCTGGCCCCCACAAGGGTGGTGCTGGCCGGCGTGGCCGTCGCGCAGCTCTGCGGGGCGGCGACCTCGTTCGTCATCATCTGGGTCGCCGACCCGCACGCCACCCAGAGCATCACCTTCTGGCTCTCCGGCTCGTTGGCCCGCGTCGACTGGAGCGCCCTGGCCTGGGCCGCGCCGGTCCTGGCCGCCGTGCTCGCCCTGGTGGCGGCGCACGCCCGCACGCTCAACGCGTTCGCCTTCGGCGAGGACGCCGCGGCGACCCTCGGTGTCCCCGTCGCCCGGGTGCGGTGGCTGCTGCTGGTCGCCACCGCGCTGCTCACCGCGGCGCTGGTCGCCGTCAGTGGCGCGGTGGGCTTCGTCGGGCTGATCCTGCCGCACGCCGCCCGGTTCCTCACCGGGGCGGACCACCGGCGCCTGCTGCCCGTCGCGGTCCTCGTCGGGGCGATCTTCCTGGTCTGGGTGGACACCGCCGCGCGGACCGTGTTCGCGCCCCGGGAACTGCCGGTCGGCGTGCTGACGGCGCTGCTCGGGGTGCCCGCCTTCGTGGTGCTACTGCACCGCCGGAAGGTGCGTGGCTGATGCTCGCCGTCACCGGGGTGTCCTGGTCCGTCGCAGCCCGGCGGATCCTCGACGACGTCACCTGCGCGGTGCCGGCGGGCAGCCTCGTCGGGCTGCTCGGCCCCAACGGCTGCGGCAAGACCACCCTGCTGCGCATCGTCGCCCGGCTCGCCGCGCCGGACGCCGGGCTGGTCACGGTCGGCGGCGACGACGTCGCCGCCCTGCCCCGGGTCACGCTGGCCCGCCGTACCGCGCTGCTCGCCCAGCATGCCGACACGGACCTGGACCTCACCGTCGGCGAGGTGGTGCTGCTCGGTCGTACGCCCCACCGTGGCTCGCGGTGGTCCGACAGCGCCGCCGACCGCGCCGCGGCGGCGCACGCGCTGGCCCGGGTGGACCTGGACGGGTACGCCGACCGCCGCTGGCACACCCTCTCCGGCGGCGAGCGGCAGCGGGTGCAGTTGGCCCGTGCCCTGGCTCAGCAACCGCTGCTGCTGTTGCTCGACGAGCCCACCAACCACCTCGACATCGGTCACCAGCTGCACCTGCTGCACCTGGTCCGCCGCTCGGAGGTGACCACCCTGGCCGCGCTGCACGACCTCAACCTGGCCGCCATGTTCTGCGACGCGGTGGTCGTCCTGGCCGCCGGGCAGGTCGTCGCCGCCGGTACACCCACCGAGGTCCTCACCCCCGGGCTGCTCGCCGACGTCTACCGGGTACGAGCCGACGTCGTGGCGCACCCGGCCACCGGGCGACCCGCCATCACCTACCACCCGCCCGCGCCATGACCGTCGCACCGGGCTGCCTCGTCACCGTCTGCCGCGACTGCTGCTGCGGCAGCACCCGCAAGCACCCCTCCGTCGACCACGACGCACAGCTGCGGCGGCTGCGCGCCGGGTTGCCGGCACCTCACCGGGTACGGATCAGCGACTGCCTCGACCTCTGCGCGCAGTCGAACCTGGTCGTCGTCCACCCCGCGCCGGCGGCCCGCCGCGCCGGCACACGTCCGGTCTGGTTCGGCCTGGTCCTGCACGACACCGTCGTCGACGACATCACCGCATGGGTCCGGGCCGGCGGGCCGGGCGTGGCGCCGCTGCCCGCCGCGCTGGAGCTGTCGGTGGTCGCCCCGGCGCTCCGCCCCGGCCGGTGAGGCGGCCTCAGGTGGGCCCCGACGCTGCGGTCCGACCGTCGCCGGCCCTCGCCGCCGGGCCGTCAGCGCCGACACCGTCGCCGGGCGGGCCGCTGTCGCCGACGAAGCCGCCGTCCCCGGCAGCGGTGCCGGCGGGGACGGGAGGACCGGCGCGGCCGGCGGCGGCGAGGAAGGCGTTGTAGCGGGCCAGGTCGTCCGGCTCACCGGTGGCCTCGGCGCGGGCGGCGGCCCGGTCGAGGCGCGCCTGTTCCCGCCCGTCGGCACGGATCCACTGCCGGACCAGCACGACCAGGACGACCGCGGCCGGTATCTCCCCGAACGCCCAGGCGATGCCCGCGCCCAGCTTCTGGTCCTCCATCAGCGACGACGCCCAGTCGGGGTGGACCGCGACGTACCAGTCCGGGGCGATGAGGGTGGTGGTCTGCATCAGGACCAGGCCGAAGAAGCCGTGCGCCATCATCGACGCGAGATGGATGATCACCAGGAGGGGGTGGGCGATCCGCGGCCGGCCGGGGTCGACCCCGATGAGCACCCAGAACAGCAGGTACCCGGCGACCACGAAATGGGTGAGCATGGCCAGGTGGCCGAGGTGGGACCGCATCAACGTGCCGAGCAGGTCGCTGAGATACAGGCCGAAGAGGCTCCCGGCGTAGATGCCCAGCGCGACCAGAGGATGGGTGAGCAGCCTCGTGGGCCGGCTGTGCAACGCCAGCAGCAGCCATTCCCGGGCGCCCCGCACCTGCGGGTCGGTGGGGCGACGCAGGGCGCGCAGCGCGAGGGTGACCGGGGCGCCGCCGACGAGCAGGATCGGCACCAGCATCGACAGCACCATGTGCTGCACCATGTGAGCGCTGAACAGCACGTACGCGTAGCGGGCCACACCCAGGTTGGTGACGGCGGCCAGCAGCAGCAGACCGGCCAGCCAACTGGCGGTCCGGGCGACCGGCCAGCGGTGCCCGGACCGGTGCAGCCGCCACACCCCGGCCAGGTAGCCGCCGACGCCGAGGACGGTGAGGGTCAGGAAGAACATGTCCGGCAGCAGTTGGCCCACCAGACGTTCCGGGGTCGGCGCGGCGGGCATCGGGAAGCCGAGCAGTTCGGTGATCGGATCGGCGTCCAGCGGGTTCTGCGTCACCGGGGTGGGGCTGCGGGACAATGCCACCGCCAGCCCGACGGTGGCGGCGAACACGACCAGTTCCCCTGCGGCCAGCCGGGCGAACGCGCCGCGTCGGCCGGCTCGCAGGGCCGGCAGGGTCCGCGACCGGTGCACGGCGCCGAGGGCACCCAGGGCCGCCAGGGCGAAGAGCTTGCCGAGGACCAGCCAGCCGTACCGGGACTGCCAGAGCTCGGCCACGGCGCCGAGGCGTACGGCGGCGTTGGCCGTCCCGCTGACCGCGACGGCCACGAAACAGCCCAGGGCGAGGCGGCTGTACCGGTCGGCGGCGTCGGCCAGTTGCCGGCTGCGGCGGATCATCAGCAGCGCCACCAGCCCGCCGACCCAGAGGGCGGCGGCCAGCACGTGCAGGGCGAGGCTGGACACCGCGATCTGGTGGTTGCCCGCCCCGGCGGCGTGCCCGGTGAACGCCGGCGGCAGCACCCCGACCAGCGCGACCAACGCGGCCACGGCGGCGAGCCCACGCGACACCCCGACCCGGGCCAGTACCGCCACGAGCAGCGCCAGCCCCGCCTGGAGCAGCAGCGCCTGCCCCTGTGCGATCGAGGAGGCGAAGCTGACCACCGTGGCGATGCCGAGTCTGCCCACGGGGATGCCGAGCAGGTCCGAGACCGTCAGCACGATCAGCGCCACCGCCGCCACCGCCCAGCCCGCGGCCACCGCGCCCGCGCGGCGCAGCAGCAGCCAGCCGTACGGGGAGACGCTCCGCCCGTCGCCGGGTAGCAGGAACGCCGCCGTCACCACCAGCCCGACCGTCAGGGTGGCGAGGCCGTCGGCGAGCAGTCGGACCACGGGTAGCGCCCACGCCGTGACCGGCCCCGGGTCCGGCAGCCCGGGGATCGCGACCGCGAGCGCTCCGCCAACACGCAGGCCGAGCAGGAGAACAGCCACCGCCGACGCCACGGCCGCGACGGGCAGGAGCCACCCGCCACGACCCCGGACGTCGGGACGGACGCCGGCGCCGGCCGGGTCCGCGACCGGTCCGGAATCACCCACCGCCGTCTCCGCCCCGGAGTCGGCGTCCGGACCCGGGGCGGGGTGGGCAGGGCGGGAAGTGGTGTCTGGCACGTCGGTGTCCCTTGGTGTACGAGGAGGGCGGCGGTGCGGGAGGAGGGGTAGCGGTGGACGTCCTGCCGTTGACACGGGCCGGGGCGTCGAGGCCGGGCGGTCCCCGTCAGGAGGTAGGGGTGCTGGCCCGTCAGGCGGTCTCGCGGCGTCGGCGCAGCAGTAGCGCTGCCCCGCCGACGACGGCGACCAGGACCCCGGCGGCCACGAGCGCGGCGGCGCCCGCCCCGAAGCCGCCCGAGCCGGTCGCCGCAGCGGCGGTCGAGGGAGCGGCGCCGGAGTCGGTCGCGGCAGCGGTGGCGGTGGGGCCACCCGACGAGACGGGTGCCCCGCCGGTCTGCGGGGCGCTGCTCGCTCCGGTCGCTCCGGGAGCGGCGCCGACGCCGCCGGCGACCGTGAACCGGTACGACCCCTGCACGGGATGTCCGTCAGCGGAGACGATCCGGAAGGCGACGGTGTAGGTGTCCTCGCCCAGCGCCTCGTCGATCGTCACCGTGCCCTTCGTCCCGTCGACGGCTGGCGCACCGGTGGGGATCTTCCGCCCAACCGCGTCGGTCAGCGCGATGGTGGTGAAGGTCGGGTCGAGCCGCTGCGCGAACTCCAGCGTGATCCGCGTCGGCGGCGTCGTCAGGTGGGCGCCGTCGGCGGGGCTGGCGGCCCGCAGCGTGTTGTGCGCGGCGGCGGGGGTCGCCGGTACGAGCAGCAGCGCGGCGGCGGCCAGCGCGGCGGCGACGAGGGCCGCAGCGGTCGGGCGGCGGGACCGGGTGTGCATGTCTGGTGTTTCTCCTGGTTGTTGGTGGTGACTGGTCATGTGACGTCCGGTTGGTCGGCAGGCTGGCCGGGGAGGTTCCGGCCCGGACGGGTACCTCTGGCCGGCGACTGTGGGCGCCTTCCGAGCGATCCGCCCCGCCGTCGGGCGGCTCCGCCGAGTCAGGCCGCGCGACGGTCGGAGACACGCGCGGAGCCGGGATGCGGAGCCGGGAGCAGCCGCAGCCCCGGCGACTCCGCGGGTTCGTCGGCGGGAAGGCTCCAGCGGGGTTCGTCCGGACGGCTGCGCCGTACCGGGCTGTCGGGGTGCGCCCTCCGGCGGGACAGGGCGACGACGATGAGGTAGCCCACGAGCAGGAAGCCGTGGCTGACCAGCCGGGTGGCGTCCACCTGGCCGGTCAGCAGGTCGTTGACCGACAGCAGGGCGAGCATGCCGACGAAGGCGCTCAACATCGGCACCAGCCCGGTCGGGGGTGTGCGCCGGGCCGCGACGAACAGGAAGCCCGCGCCCACGGCGACGTTCCACGCCGCTGACTCGTGCCACAGGTGCCCGGAGGCCAGCGCGCCGGTCGCCGCGTGCCCGTGTGCGCCCGCCGTGCCGCGTCCGACCTGTGCCAGCCCCAGTACGAGTTGCAACGCCCCGATCAGACCCAGCGCCGCCCGCAGGGTGAGCGCGACCCGCTCCCGCCGGCGGCGTGGAGCCGGCGTGGGCAGGGCGTCGAGGATGACGTCGGTGAGGTCGGCACCGGTGACGGCGACCGACAGTCGGGCCCGACGGGTCACCGCCGCGGCCTGGTCGTACCACGTCCGGCAGCCGCCGCAGCCGGCCAGGTGGGCCGCCACCGCCGTCCGCTCGGCGGTGGTCTCCTCCCCGTCCAACTGCGCCGACAGCACCTCACGCCACTGCTCACACCCCATGTACCGGTAGTCGGCCCGGACAGGTCGTTGGTTCCCGCGCAGTTTGCCGGACCGCCGCTTTCGCGCAGGTCAGCGGGGGAGTGCGGCTCAGCCGGTGGCCTTGCCGCCCCGGTGCGCGTCCAACTCGGGCCAGTTGTGCACGGCGGCGACGAGATCCTCCCGGGCCCGGGCCACCCGGGAACGGATGGTGCCCACCGGGCAGCCGCACACCTGCGCGGTCTCGGCGTAGGACAGGCCGAGAACCTGGGTGGCGACGAACGCCGCCCGCCGGTCCGTGGGCAATGCCGCGATGAGGTGTTCGAGCACGATCTGCCGGTCGAAGCCGCTGTGCCCCGGGTCGGGGGCGTCGTACCGGTCCGGCATCGGGACCATCCGTGGCCGTGACGTCACGGTGCGGACGTGGTCCGCCGCGACCCGGCGGGCGATGGCGAGCAGCCACGTCCGGGTCGAGGAGCGTCCGGCGTACGACGGCAGCGACCGCATCGCCCGAAGGAAGGTCTCCTGTGTCAGGTCGTCCGCCTCGCGGGGCGAGATCAACGCGGCGAGGAAGCGCCGGACCTGCTGCTGGGTCGCCCGGACGAGCGAGGCGGCGGCGGTCCGATCGCCCCGGCCGGCGGCCAGCGCCCACGCGGCGAGCTCCACGTCGTCAGCCATCCGGCACCTCCGCGTCGGGCTGCCGGAGGGGGAGCCCGCCGACAATCACGACAGGTTGTAGTAGTGACTGGTCGGTAGCGTACCGCAACCGATTCCAGCGGGGACCCACTGCCGGCACCCATCTCCGGGGGTCACTGTGCCCGTCGCCGGGAGCTGTCTAGCATGGTTGGCCCCCACCCGACCGTCGAAGCAGGCAGCCCATGACCGCCACGGTTTTCGAGAACGCCCAGATCCACACCCTCGACCCCGCCCGTCCACACGCCGAGGCGATGCTGGTCCGCGGCGAGCGGATCGTCGCCGTCGGGAGCCTCGCCGAATGCCGGGACCGCGCCGGCGTCGAGGCACGCCGGGTCGACCTCGACGGGATGACCGTGCTGCCCGGGCTGGTCGACAGCCACCTCCACTCGGCGCTCTACGTACGCGGTCTGGAACAGGTGGACCTGCGTGGCACGACCAGCCTCGACGAGGCGTTGACGCGGATCGGGCGGCACGCCGCCACCCTGCCGTCCGACGCCTGGCTCTTCGGCGGGCGCTGGGACAGCCACAAGTGGGACCGGCCGGTGCAGCCGACCCGGGCCGACCTGGACCGGGTCTGCCCGGACCGGCCCGCCGTGCTGCCCAGCATCGACGGGCACACCACCTGGGTCAACAGTGCCGCCCTCCGCCGGCTCGGCATCGACGCCGGCACCCCCGACCCGGCCGGCGGGCAGATCGTCCGTGACGAACGCGGCGAGCCGACCGGCATCCTGCGGGAGTCGGCGGGGGACGCGGCCTACGACCTGATGCGCACCTCGCTCACCGGTGACCTGGTCGCGCTGTTGCGCACCCACCTGCCCCGGCTGCTCTCCGTCGGCCTCACCAGCATCCACGACCTGGACGGGCAGGACTGCCGGGCCGCCTACGAGACCCTGTACGCCCGGGGCGAGCTGCCGCTGCGGGTGCACAAGTCGATCCCGTCGACCGCGCTGGACGAGGCGATCGACCGGGGCTGGGCGACCGGCGACGGGGACCGCTGGCTGAGCACCGGCCCGGTCAAGATCTTCACCGACGGGGCGCTCGGCTCGCACACCTGCCTGATGACCGAACCGTACGACGGCGAGCCGGGCAACCATGGCATCGCGGTCACCCCGGTGGAGGAGTTCGAGCGGCTGGTGGCGAAGGCAGCCGGGGCCGGCATCGCCGTCGCGGCGCACGCCATCGGTGACGCGGCCAACCAGATGGTGCTGCGGGCGTACGCCCGGTGGCAGGAGTCGGCGCGCACCAACCCGACCGTCGCGGGAGCCGTACGGCGGCTGCGGCACCGGATCGAACACACCCAGCACCTGCGGCCGGCGGACGTGCCGCTGCTCGCCCGGCTGGGCGTGACCGCCTCGATGCAGCCCACCCACTGCACCAGCGACATTCCCCTGACCAGCAGGATGCTCGCCGGCCGGGACCTCGCCTCGTACGCCTGGCGCAGCCTGCTGGACGCCGGCGCGACGGTGGCGTTCGGCTCGGACGCCCCGGTGGAGGACCCGGATCCGTTCTTCGGCATCCACGCGGCGGTGACCCGGCAGCAGGCCGACGGCACCCCGCCCGGCGGCGTGGACCCGCACGAACGGGTCGATGTCGACACGGCGCTGCGTTGCTTCACCGAGGCGGGCGCGTACGCCTCCTACGAGGAGCACCTGAAGGGGCGGCTGACCCCCGGGATGCTCGCGGACTTCATCGCGCTGCCCGCCGACCCGTACCGGGTCGAGCCGGCGGACCTGCGCGACCTCACGGTGGCGCTGACCGTGGTCGGCGGGGTGGTGCGCTGGCAGCGCTGACCCGCCGGACGACGCTGACCCGCCGGTCGCCGGGCAGCGCTGACCCGCCGGTCGCCGAGCGGAGCGGGGCCGGCGGTCAGGGTCGCTCGGGCGGCAGGTCGATCACCAGCGCCGGGCCGATCCGGCGACCGCTGCCGGGGAGTCGGGTCAGCGCGACCACGGCGTCCGCGGGAAGCGTGGACCGTAGCGCCTCGTCGGTCCACCGGTGTGACCCGGCGGCGTGGCCGGGCCGGTCGGCGGCCGGGGTGACCGCCAGCCGCAGGGCGTCCGCCGGCGCCTCGGTGACGCTCGTCGCCACTTCGGCCAGGCCGATCGGGCCCGCGTCGGGCAGATCCCCGGGACGTGTCCCGTCCCCGGCGTGCACGGCGACGTCCGGGCCGCCGCGGCGCAGCAGCACGACGCGCCCGTCCCCGGCGACCTCCACCAGGGTGGCGGCGAGGTAGCCGCCGGGGGAGATGTCCCGCACGACGTGGTCGAGGGTGTCGGCGATCCGTGGCAGCGATCGTCCGCCGCGCAGGGCCTCGGTGCGGAAGGCCGCCTCCAGTGCCCGGGTGTGCTCGGGTCGGGCCAGGGTGGCGCCGTGCGCCACACCGACGAGGACGCGCAGGCCGCCCCGCCGGAGCGGTACCGCCGCGGCGACCTCCCCCGGGGTGCGGCAGACGGCCAGTGCGGCGCGTCCCGTGCCGGCGGGCATGGTGAACACGGCGACGTCGCGCGGTGCGGGCACGCGGGCTACCGCGCGCTCCACACGACGTCGCCGGGTCCAGGCCAGCAGCGGTACGGCGGCCAGGCTGGCCACGGAGGCGCCGAGCGCCCACGGATCGGCGCGGTGCCCGGGTACGACGGGAACGACCACGGACGCCGCCAGCAGGACGGCCGCCCAGGCGGAGACCAGCGCGGCCACCCGGGGGCGGGTGGACACGCCGAGGAGCCCGGGAAGGAGCACCCAGCCGAGCGGGGTGCTCACTTCGGCCACGCCCATCACGAGGGCGTTGCCCGTCGCCCCGGCGAGGGCCGCCCGGGTCGACACCAGCGCCCCGATCCGCATCGCCCCACCCATCTGTCATCTTCGATCACCGGCGCGATCCGGCGCGCTTCGGAGCATGCCGTCCGCCCTGCTCACCAGGCCGCCAAGAGTAGCCGGAAGGTGGGCGATCGCCTCCTGATCATGATAGGCAGAAGGTACGCGAGCGACGGGAGGTCGGCCATGCGGTTCGAACGTACGGTGATGGCCGGGATCGGTGTCTGCCAGCGCTTCACGACCGCCAGGGGTCAGCAGGCCGCCGTCATCTCGCACGTCAACGGCCAGCGTGACCTTGTCGTCTACCACCCGCAGGACCTGGACACGGCACTGCACACCCTGGTGCTGGCGAAAGGTGAGGCGCAGGCGGTCGCCGCCGTGCTGGACGAGGCGGTGACGGTGGACCACGTCGCCGAGCTGGAGCGGCGGCTGCCCGGGGTCTCCGTGGTGCGGATACCGGTCAGCTTCGACTCGCCGGCCGGTGGGCGGCCCTTCGCCGGCACCGGCCTGGCCGGGCAGGCACTGGCGCTGCTCGCGGTCGTCCGTGACGGCACGGTGGTGCCGACCCCCGGCGACGGGTTCGTCCTGCACGCCGGTGACGAGGTCGTGGTCGCGGGCACCGAGGCCGCGACGTCGGCCGCCGCGGATCTCCTCGCGGGGGGCTGACGACCGGTAGTCGCACCATCCACAGGCGCGGGTGCGCTGCTGGACCGGTATCGGCAGTAGGCGGATTCGCTCCTTACCGGTTAGGCTTGACTAACCGGCTGTCGAGCTCTGGGGAGGGTATGTGCTGGTTCTGGTGGCGATCCATGCGCTCGCAGCCGTGATCGCCCCGGGACTGATACGTATCTGGGGGCGGCGCGCCCTCTACCTGGTCGCCCTCGCCCCCGCCGCGACCCTGGGCTGGGCGCTGACCCGGGCCGGGACGGTCCGCTCCGGCACCCCGGTCGTCGAGACGGTCACCTGGGTTCCCCAGCTCGGCCTGGAGGTCGCCCTGCGGATGGGCACCCTGGCGTGGCTGATGGTGGTGCTCGTCGGCGGGGTCGGGGCGCTGGTGCTCGCCTACAGCGCCCGCTACTTCCGCTCCGACGACCCGGGCCTGGGCCGCTTCGCGGCGGTCTTCGTCGCTTTCGCCGGGGCGATGCTCGGCCTGGTGGTCTCCGACGACCTGCTGCTGCTGTACGTGTTCTGGGAGCTGACGACCGTCCTCTCCTACCTGCTGATCGGCAGCGACCCGACCCGGCGGGCCAGCCGGCGGGCCGCGATGCAGGCGCTGCTGGTGACCACCCTGGGCGGCCTGGCGATGCTCGCCGGGTTCGTCATGCTCGGCCAGCACGCCGGCACCTACCGCTGGTCGGAGATCGCCGCCGACCTGCCCGGCGGCAGCTACCTGGCCGTGGCCCTGGTGCTGATCCTGCTCGGCGCCCTGAGCAAGTCGGCGATCTTCCCGTTCAGCTTCTGGCTGCCCGGCGCGATGGCCGCGCCCACCCCGGTCAGCGCCTACCTGCACGCCGCGGCGATGGTCAAAGCCGGTGTGTTCCTCGTCGCCCTGATGGGGCCGGCCGTGGCCGGGGTCACGCCGTGGCGGCCGGTGCTGCTCGCCGGCGGGCTGATCACCATGTTCCTCGGCGGGTGGGCGGCGCTGCGGCAGGTCGACCTGAAGCTGCTGCTGGCCTACGGCACCGTCAGCCAGCTCGGCCTGCTGATGGTGGTCCTCGGCGCCGGCACCCGCGACACCGCCCTGGCCGGCGTGGCGATGGTGCTGGCCCACGCGCTGTTCAAGTCCACCCTGTTCCTCGTCGTCGGGGTCGTCGACCACGCCGCCGGCACCCGTGACCTGCGCGAACTCAGCGGCCTCGGTCGCCGGGCACCGGCCCTCGCGGTGGTGGCATGCCTCGCGGCGGCCTCGATGGCCGGCCTGCCGCCGCTGGCCGGATTCGTCGCCAAGGAGGCGGCGGTCGAGGCGTTCCTGCACGGCGGCGCCGCCGACCTGGCGGTGCTCGCCGGCGTGGTGCTCGGCTCGGCGCTGACCGTGGCGTACACGCTGCGCTTCGTATGGGGCGCGTTCGCCACCAAAGGCGACGTGCCCGCCACCCAGGCCCGGCCGGTCGGCTGGCTCTTTCTCGCGCCGGCCGTCGTGCTCGCCGCCGCCGGCCTGGCGGTGGGGCTCTTCGCGCCCGTCGTCGACAGGTTCCTCGCCCCGTACGCGGACCTGTACCCGACCGCCGAGCCCGGCTACCACCTCGCGCTGTGGCACGGGCCGACCCCGGCGCTGGGCCTGTCGGCGCTGGCGGTCGCCGCCGGCGTCGGGCTGTTCCTCCTGCGCCACCGGGGGCGGCTGGGCCCGGCGGCCCGCCTGCCCTTCGACGGGGCGGCCGTCTACGACCGGCTCATCGGCGGGGTGGACCGGCTGGCGGTGGAGCTGACCGGCGCCACCCAGCGCGGATCCCTCCCGTTCTATCTCGGGGTCATCCTGCTGGTGCTGATTACCTTGCCGGGTGGGGCGCTGCTGGCCGGGTTCCCCTGGCCACAGCGGTTCCAACTGTGGGACACCCCGTTGCAGGCCGTCGCCGCCGCGGTGGTGATCGTGGCCGCCGTGGCCGCCGCCCGCGCCCGGCGCCGACTGACCGCGATGATCCTCGTCGGCGTCGCCGGCTACGGCACCGCGCTGCTGTTCATCCTGCACGGAGCTCCGGACCTGGCCCTGACCCAGTTCCTGGTGGAGACCGTCACGATCGTCATGTTCGTGCTGGTGTTGCGACACCTGCCGGCCAAGTTCTCCGAGCGGCCCATCCGGTCCAGCCGGCGCGGTCGCGTCGCGCTCGGCGTCGCCGTGGGCGTGGTCACGGCCGGCATGGCGTACGTCGCGGCGGGTGCCCGGGTGGCCACCCCGATCTCCGTCGACTTCCCCGACCAGGCCGTCTCCTACGGCGGCGGCAAGAACATCGTCAACGTGACCCTGGTGGACATCCGGGCCTGGGACACGATGGGCGAGATCGCCGTCCTGGTGGTGGCCGCCACGGGCGTGGCCAGCCTCATCTTCCGCCGGACCCGGGACCTCGGCCTGCGCCGGGGCATCCCCGGCGCCGGCCGCACCGCGTCGGCGCGGCCGCGCTGGCTCACCACCGGCGCCACCACCCGCCAGCAGTCGGTCATCCTCCAGGTCGTCACCCGGCTGCTGTTCCACGCCATCGTGCTCTTCTCGATCTACCTGCTCTTCTCCGGGCACAACGCCCCCGGCGGCGGCTTCGCCGCCGGACTGGTCGCCGGGCTCGCGCTGGCCGTGCGCTACCTGGCGGGCGGGCGTACCGAACTCAACGGGGCCGCCCCGGTCGACGCCGGCAAGCTGCTCGGCGCCGGACTGTTCGTCGCGGTCGGCACGGGCGTCGCCGCGATGCTGCTGGGCGGGGAGTTCCTACAGAGCGCCCTGCTGGACTTCCACGTGCCGGTCCTCGGTCACCTCCACTTCGTCACGTCGACCTTCTTCGACGTCGGCGTCTACCTCATCGTGGTCGGCCTGATCCTGGACATCCTGCGCAGCCTCGGCGCGGAGATGGACCGCCAGCAGGAGACCGACCAGCAGGAGAACGACCAGGACGAGACGGACCAGGACGAGACCGAACAGCCCGACGACCGGACGAAGGAGCTGGTGTGAACCCGAACCTGACCTACGTCCTCGTGGTCGGCGTGCTCTTCGCCGCCGGGGTGACGCTGCTGCTGGAACGCAGCCTCACCCGGGTGCTGATGGGCGTGATCCTGCTCGGCAACGGCGCCAACCTCCTGCTGCTCACCGGCGGCCGGGCGGGCGGCCCGCCGATCGTCGGCACCACCGCCGAGGGGGACATGAGCGACCCGCTGCCCCAGGCCATGGTGCTGACCGCGATCGTCATCACCCTCGGCATGACCGCGTTCCTGCTCGCCCTGGCGTACCGCAGCTGGCACCTCAACGGGCACGACGAGGTGCAGGACGACGTCGAGGACCGCCGCATCATGGAGCTGGCCGACCGGGACGAGGGCCCGGGCACCGCCGACAACGACAATGACAACGACAGCGGTGACGGTGGCCCGGTCACCGGGCCCGCGGACGACCGGGCGGCGAGCCCGGCCGGGGACGCGGGGAGGGGCCGATGACCTGGCTCGTACCCCTGCCGGTGGTGATGCCGCTGCTCGGCGCGGCCCTGACGCTGCTGCTCGTCGCCCGACCCCGTGCCCAGCGCTGGGTCAGCCTCACCGTCCTCACCGCCACCGTCGCCGTGGCGGCCATGCTGCTGCTCTTCTCCTCCGTCGACGGGCCGCTGGTCGTCGAGGTCGGCGGCTGGGTCGCGCCACTGGGCATCGTCCTGGTCGCCGACCAGCTCGCGGCGCTGATGCTCGTCGTATCCGCCGCCGTCACCCTCTGCGTGCTGGTCTACTCGATCGGGCAGGGCACGGCCGACGGCAACGAGGAGACCCCGCTGTCGGTCTACCACCCGACCTACCTCGTGCTGACCGCGGGCGTGTGCAACGCGTTCCTCTCCGGCGACCTGTTCAACCTCTACGTCGGTTTCGAGATCCTGCTGGTGGCCAGCTACGTGCTGCTGACCCTGGGCAGCACCGAGACCCGGATCCGGGCCGGCACCACGTACGTCGTGGTCAGCCTGCTGTCGTCGCTGATCTTCCTGGTCGCGATCGGCCTGGTCTACGCGGCGACCGGCACGCTCAACCTGGCCCAGCTCGTCGACCGGCTCGACGCGCTGCCGGACGACCTGCGGCTGGTCCTCCAGGGCATGCTGCTGCTCGCCTTCGGCATCAAGGCGGCCGTGTTCCCGCTGTCGGCCTGGCTGCCGGACAGCTATCCGACCGCCCCGGCCCCGGTCACCGCGGTCTTCGCCGGCCTGCTCACCAAGGTCGGCGTGTACGCGATCATCCGCACCGAGACGCTGCTGTTCCCCGGCGGGCGCACCGCCGACCTGCTGCTGGTGGTGGCGGCGCTGACCATGGTGGTGGGCATCCTCGGCGCGGTCGCCCAGTCCGACGTCAAACGGCTGCTGTCGTTCACCCTCATCAGCCACATCGGCTACATGCTCTTCGGCGTCGGCCTGAGCACCTCCCTCGGGCTGTCCGCGGCGATCTTCTACGTGGTGCACCACATCACCATCCAGACGACCCTGTTCCTCGCCGCCGGCCTCGTCGAACGACGTGGCGGGAGCACCGCCCTGGACCGGCTCGGTGGGCTGGCCAGACTCTCGCCGCTGCTGGCCGTGCTGTTCTTCCTGCCGGCGCTCAACCTCGCCGGCATCCCACCGTTCTCCGGCTTCCTCGGCAAGCTCGGCCTCGTCCAGGCCGGTGTGGACGACGGCGGCCCGCTCGCCTGGACGCTCGTCGCCGGCGGGCTGCTCACCAGCCTGCTCACCCTCTACGCCATCGCCCGGGTGTGGAACCTGGCCTTCTGGCGTGCCCCGCACCCGGACATGCCCGACGCCGGCGACACCGTCCGGGCCGCCCGCACCGACGGTGCCGAGCAGCCACACCGGGAACCGGACCCCGAGGCGTCGGGCGCCGTGCTGCCCCGGCTGATGATCGGGTCGACCGCCGCCCTGGTGGTGCTCGGCCTGGCGCTGACGGTGGTGGCCGGGCCGCTCTTCGACATCAGCACCGACGCCGCCGACGACCTGCTGCGCCGGACCCCGTACGTCGAGGCCGTGTTCCCGGACGGTGCCCCGTGACCGCCGGACCGACGACCCCGGCGCACCCCGCCGGACCGACGAACCCGCCGCTGACCCGAAAGGCGCGCCGTCGCAACCGGATCATCGCCGTGATCGGGCTGACCAGCGTCTGGGTGCTGCTCTGGGGCACCTTCACCTGGGCCAACCTGATCAGCGGGCTGGTGCTCTCCGTCGTGCTGCTGGCGGTGTTCCCGCTGCCGCCGGTGACCTTCGCCGGTCGGATCCGCCCCGTGCCGCTCGCCCGGTTCTGGGTGCGCTTCCTGCGAGACCTCGTGGTCGCCTCCGTCCAGATCGCCCGGCTGGCGGTGCGGTTCGGGCACCCCCCGCTCAGCGCGATCATCGCCGTGCCGCTGCGGGTCAACACCGACCTCAACCTCACGCTCACCGCCGAGGCGCTCTCCCTGGTGCCCGGCAGCCTCATCATCGAGGCTGACCGGGCGACCGGCACCCTCTACGTGCACGTCATCGGCATCCGCGACCGCGCCGAGGTGGAGCGGTTCCGGCAGGGCGTACTCGACCTCGAAGCGCGGATCGTCGCCGCCATCGGCTCGCCCGACGAACTGCGCCGCGTGACGCAACCCGACCCCGCCGGCCCGCCGGAGCCGGCCCACCCGGAAGGGGCACCCAGATGACCGTCGTCGCCGTGACCGTCGCCGCGCTGCTCGCCGTGGCCGTCGGACTGACCCTCGTCCGCATCATCCGTGGACCGTCCATCCTCGACCGTGCCGTCGCCGTCGACGTCCTGCTCGCCGTCGTCGTCGCCGCCATCGCCACCGAGGTCGCCTACAGCCGCGACGCCACCGCGCTGCCCGTGCTGGTCGTTCTCGCCATCCTCGGGTTCGTGGGCTCCGTCAGCGTCGCCCGGTTCGCCGCCCGGAGGAACGACAAGTGACGCTCGACGCCGTCCTCGACGTCATCGCCGCCGTCTGCCTGATCGCCGGTGCGCTGCTCTGCGTCGCGGCCGGGGCGGCGCTGGTGCGCTTCCCCGACCTGCTCGCCCGGATGCACGCCGCGGCCAAGCCCCAGGTGCTCGGCCTGCTGCTCGTCATGCTCGGCTGCGCGCTGCGGCTGCGTACCGGCGTGGACATCACCACCCTCGTGCTCGTCGGCGCCTTCCAACTCGCCACCGCGCCCGTCGCGGCGCACATGGTGGGCCGGGCCGGCTACCCGCACGACGAGATCCGCCGCGACCTGCTGATCACCGACGAACTCGCGCCCCACCTGGACCGGATCAGCTCCGGCCGGTCCTGACCGGCGCCGCCGGCCCGGGCGTCGAGCGGACCGCACGGGAACCGATCAATGTGGAGACCGACCCGACCGCACCGCCCCGCAGATTCCAAGACATCGATAATCTTGCATGTCTTGCTTGCTTTCGTGTATGAAGGCTGAAAGCACTTCTGGGTGCTGGTTCCTGGGGAGGAGCGATGATGAAACATGCCATGCGTCGCCTGCGAACGGCGGCGGTCGCGCTCGGCGCCTGCACACTCGGGCTGAGTCTGCTTTCGGTGCCGGCCGCCGAGGCGTACGCGGTTCAACCTCTCGCACCACACTCCGAGCGGGCACCCGAATCGGATCAGTTCTCGGCGGAGGGCGTCACCACGGTCGGTGAACTCCGTACCGTCGACGGCGCGCTGTCCTCCGCTCGGGACGGCCGGACGCAGATCATCCAGCACCCCGGCGCGTCGTACGTGAAGGTGCACTTCAGCGCGCTGCGACTGGCGCACGGCGACTACGTGACCGTGGCGAGCCCCGACGGCCGGGAGAGCCACCGGTACGACCGCTACCTGAACCGGGCGACCGGCTCGGACTACACCACCGACGGGCAGCCCGGCTTCTGGGCGATGTCGGTGGAGGGCGACACCGCGGTGGTGACGGTGCACAGCAGCCGCTCCTCCCGTGGCAACGTGGCGACCATCGACCGGTTCTGGCGCGGCTACGACCGCGCGGAGATCGCGCAGCACAACTTCTCCACGCAGTCCGTCTGCAGCACCGACGCCCGCCGCGACGCGGTCTGCTACCAGAGCAGCCACCCCAACGAGTACGCCCGGGGCAACGCGGTGGCGCGGCTGCTGATCAGCGGCGGTGGGATGTGCACCACCTGGCGGGTCGGCAACACGAACCGCATGCTGACCAACAAGCACTGCTTCTCGACCCAGTCCGCCGTCAGCGGCAGCGAGATGCAGTTCAACTACCAGTGCGCCACCTGTGGCGGCGCCAACCCGGGCGCCGGCACCAAGGTGAGCGGCGCCACCCTCTACAAGGTGAGCAGCGGTGGTTCCAACCAGCTGGACTACACCCTGTACTCGGTGAACAACTTCGCCAACATCCAGAGCTTCGGCACGCTCTACCTGGCGACCACCGCCACCACCACCGGCACCCGGATGTACATCCCGGGGCACGGCGACGGCAGCCCGAAGCGACTGTCGATCTTCGAGGACACCCAGAACGGCGCGACGTGCACCGTCAAGAACGCGAACTACAACACCTGGAACATCAGCTACAGCTGTGACACCTCCGGCGGCAACTCGGGCTCGCCGGTGCTGAATGCCAGCCACCGGGTGATCGCCCTGCACCACCTCGGCGGCTGCCCGTCGAACCAGGGTGCAAAGGCACACCTGATCTACAACGAGATCGCCAGTCTGATCGCCAACGGCTGACGACGACGGGCCGCCGGGGCGCGATGCGCGGCCCGGCGGCCCGCTCGATGCCGACTCACCGAAGGTGGAACCTCTCGTTCACGGCGAGGGCCGCCAGCTGCCGCACCGAGAACGGCAGCGTGGCCAGGCCCTGCCGCTCGTCATCGAGGCTCGCGCCCTGCGCGACGAACACCACCACACCGTCCGGATGCCGATAGGCCGCCCACTGGTCGAACCGGTCGTCCCTGGCCGGCCGGACCACCACGCCGACCTGAGCCGCTCCGGCGCTCACCACCTGGCACTCGCCCTGCATGCCCCAGAACTGGCGGGCCAGCGGGCACGGCTCGGCCGGAAGCTGGTTGCCCGCGGTGTGCACCTCGACGAGCAGGCGCCCCATCCGCTTCCCCTGCGCCAAGGCGGCTGAGGACATGTAACTCCACACGTCGACGCCGTTCACCTTGTCTTCGAACTGCGCCTGGTGCGTCCGAAACGGCATCCGATCAGCGGGCAGGTTCGCCGGGTTCTCCGGCGCGGTGTAACCGGCGGGCACGACAGAAGTGACCTCGTCGAGCAGGCGGATCCCCTGGTCGTATCTGGAGCCGGCCCGCGCGGTCCGGTCCTCCTGCGGGCGGCCGTCCGGTCCGGTGGGCCACGGCTGCGCGGTGTCCTTGACCGAGGGATGCGGGACGGCCTGCGGCGCGGGACCCGCTGGGCCGTAGCCGCCGGCACCGGGGGGGTTGACCGTCGCGACGCCGACGACCGCCAGAACTGCCGCCGCCGATCCGGCGCAGGCCCAGACGGTACGACGGCGGCTGCGCGCGCGTCGGGCGGTGCCCAACATGGCGGTCGTACTCAGCGGCGGCGGCGGGGTGGTTGCCGACATCTCGCCGCGCAACGCCTCCCGCAACTCTTCTCCGTTCATCGTGCCCCCTTCTCGATCCCGCTGTGTGTGGGTGACAGGAGGCTCCGCAGCGTGCCCAGGCCACGGGCGGCCTGGCTCTTCACCGTGCCCGGCGAGCATCCGAGCATTGCCGCGGCCTCCTCGACCGAAAGGTCCTCCCAGTACCGGAGGACCAGGACGGCTCGTTGGCGTGGCGGTACGGCGGCCAGTGCCTGGAGCATCACCAGCCGGTTCTCCGGCGCGTCGGGCGGTGCCGTCCGCTCGGCGGCCTCCCCGCCCACCCGCTCCCGCCGCCACCAGCCCCGCCTTCGCTCGTCGAGGAAGGTGCGGATCAGGATCTGCCGCACGTACGCATCGAGCACCTCGTGCCGCGAGATCCGGTTCCAGACCAGATAGAGCTTGGTGAACGCGGTCTGGACCAGGTCCTCCGCCCGGTGCCAGTCGCCGCAGAGCAGGTACGCGGTCCCGCGCATCGCGTCCGACCTTGCCGCGAAGTACTCCGCGAACGCCGTGTCGCGATCGCCCATCCAGGCCTCCGATCCCCGTTTCGAGATAGTCACGCGGCATCGGACTCCCCGGGTTGCCTCCGGGAGCGAATTCCTCCGTGCCGCCACGTTCGGGCCGGGTCGCCACAATCCACCAGGCCCAACTCCCCAACGAGGAGCTACCGCACGAGGCCACGACTGTCGCTACTGGACCAGTGCCGGCCTACGACAAGCTTCGATGGGCCGCCGGGGAGTGGTGGACTGGGGTCGCGTCTGCGGCGCCACGCCCTTGATGCCACGCGACATGCGCCGCTAGCCTGTCGGAGATCATTCGTCGCGGGGCGGCTCAGAGCCGTGTCTCAGGGGGTTCATGTGCCGGAATCCCCAGTGTTCCGCCTGCCCGGATCGGCCGCGTCGTCACGTCGTCGCCCGGGCGTAACTCCGTCCGCCGTTGCGCTCGCGAACGGCGTACCGCGTCACGACGACTGCCCTGACGTCCTCGCCGCCGATTGTGTGAGGTGAAAACCGTGTTGTCGGTGAAGGAAAACGCGCTCTGGACGCTGGAGCGGCTGCTGCCGGGCAGCGGCGTGAACAACGTGCCGATCACGCTGGTCACGACGGAACGACTGGACGTCGTGGCGCTACAGGCCACGTTGGATCAGCTGGCGCGGCGGCATCGGGCGCTACGGACGCGGTTCGTCGAGGTTGACGGGCTGCCGGCGCGGGTGGTGGCGGAGTCCGCCCCGGTGCCGCTCGAACTGGTGGAGGCAGCGGCCGACGAGGCCGGCAAGGTGTGCCGCGCTGCCACGGGGCGGCCGTTCGACCTGGCCGAGGACATTCCGGTCCGCGCGGTCCTGGTGCGGTGCCCGGACCGGGACGTCATCTGCCTGTGCCTGCACCATCTGGCGGTCGATGCGGTGTCGGCCGCGGTACTGGTCGAGGAGTTCGCGGCACTGTATCCGGCGATGCTCGCCGACGGCCGACCACCGGCGGAGCTCGCCGGGCCCGGACCGGCACCGGAACTCGCCGCGCCGACGGCGGCGGCGTTCGACTTCTGGCACCGGCACCTCGCGGACCTGCGGGGCCTACCGGCCGCGTTGGAGTTCGGCCGGCCGGACCCGGCGACGCCGACGTTCGCTGGCGGCGCCGTCACCCGGCGCCTGTCCGCGGCTGCGATCACCGCCATGCGAGACCTGCGTCGGGCGTGCCGCGCAACCGACAACATCGTGCTGTTGACGCTGTACTACGTGCTGCTGATGCGCCATGGCGCGGGTCGGGACGTGGTGGTCGGGGTGCCGGTCGACCTACGGGACGGCGCGGCGCGGCGGGCGGTCGGCTATTACATGAACACCCTGCCGTTGCGGGTGGATGTGGCGCCGGAGCGCACTTTCGGGGAGTTGGTACGGGAGGTCCGGCGGTTGTTCGTCACCGCGATGGACCACGCTGATGTCTCGTACGAGGAACTGGAGACGTCGCACACGCGCAGTGAGGCG
This sequence comes from Micromonospora peucetia, assembly GCF_900091625.1. Classification (NCBI taxonomy): domain Bacteria; kingdom Bacillati; phylum Actinomycetota; class Actinomycetes; order Micromonosporales; family Micromonosporaceae; genus Micromonospora; species Micromonospora peucetia. The sequence continues at coordinate 1,472,486 of NZ_FMIC01000002.1, read as the reverse complement.
GCGTGGTGGGTGCCGCCGTTCCGCCACATGTTCAACCACCGGCCGCCCGCGGAGCCGATGACCGGCGGCCTGGACGAACTGGCGGCGGAGGTGTGGGATATCGACAGCGATCACAGCCGGCTCGACATCGAGCTGGTCGTGATGCGCGAGGGCGACGGCGTCACGCTGAAGGCGGTCTACGGGTCGGACGTCCACGACGCGGACGACATCGCCGCGCTGCTGGCGCGGTACGAGGCGGTGTTGGAACGACTGCCGGCTCAGATCGACCGGCCGGTCGGGGGCCTCGACATCTGGAGCGCCGCAGACCGGGCCGTGGTCGACGACGCCAACGCGACAGCGGTCGACAGTCCGTTGAGAACGGTGGCGGAAGGAATCGCCGCGCAGGTGGCGGCCCAGCCGGAAGCGACGGCGATCATCGATCGCGACGGCGTGACATGGACGTACCGTGACGTGGCGGCGCGGACGGCCGGTGTCGCCGCGCTGTTGGCCCGGGCGGGGGTGGGGAAGGGTGCGATCGTCGGCCTCTACGCCGAGCGGGACTTCCCGTGCGCGGTGGCCGCGTTGGGCATCTGGCAGACGGGAGCGGCGTACCTGCCGCTCGACCCGGACCAACCGGCTGCGCGGCTCGCGTACGAGCTCACGGATGCCCAGGTCAGCGTGCTCCTGGTGGATCATGAGCCGCCGCCGGGGGTAGTTCCCGCCGGCTGTCGGGTGATCGAGCTCGGGTCGGCCGATCCGGACGAGCGGGACTGGCCGGCACCGACGCCGACACCGACCGACCCGGCGTACGTCATCTACACCTCCGGCTCCACCGGGTTGCCGAAGGGCGTGGTGATCAGCCACGCCAACCTGGCGAACGTGGTGCGGCACTACCTCACCGACCTCGGCGTGACCAGCCAGGACGCCCTGCTGTGGCTGACGACCTTCGCGTTCGACATCTCCGCTCTCGAGGTGTTCCTGCCCCTCGTCGCCGGCGCGCGGGTGGTCGTCGCCGACGATGCCGCCCGCAGCGACGGCGCGGTCCTGCTCGACCTGGTGGAGCGCTACGACGTGTCGGTGCTGCAGGCGACACCGACGACGTGGCGGCTGGTGGTGCAGGAGGCGAAGGGCCGGCTGCGGGGGCGGCGGGTTCTCTGCGGCGGTGAACCGCTGCCGGCGCATCTGGCACGGGCGCTGCTCGCGACCGGCTGCACGCTGTGGAACGTGTACGGGCCGACCGAGACGACGATCTGGTCCACCAGCGCGCTGGTCACCGACATCGACGCGGGCGTACCGGTGGGTCGGCCGATTGCGAACACCACCGTGGTGATCGCCGACGGGGATGGCCGACCGCAGCCGCCCGGAATGCCGGGCGAGGTGTGCATCGGCGGCGACGGTGTAGCCATCGGCTACCTGCGCCGCCCCGAGTTGACGGCGCAGCGGTTCGGTGAGCTCGGGGGTGCGGGCCGGTTCTACCGCACCGGCGATGTCGGCCGCTGGCGCCACGACGGCACGCTTGAGCTGCGGGGACGTACCGACCGCCAGGTCAAGCTGCGGGGCCACCGGATCGAGCTCGGCGAGGTGGAGGCGGTGCTGGAGCAGCATCCGCGGGTGAGCGCCGCCGCGGTGGTGCTGGCCGGCGACCCGAGCGCCGACGGCGGCCTGGTGGCCTTCGTGCGTGGTGCCAGCGCCGACATCGCCGACGACGTGTGGCGTTTCGCGAAGGACCAGCTCGCGTCGTACGCGGTACCCACCGACGTGGTGGTGCTGGAGGCGATGCCGACGACCGGCAACGACAAAGTGGACTATCCGACGTTGAGCGCAATGGCCGAGCAGCGGACAGCGGCCCGGAGAGCTCACTCGGCCGAGGCCGCGCCGGTCGCCGATGGTCTGGTCGGTGAGTTCGTGGAGTTGTGGCGGAGCATTCTGAAGGCGCCGCAGTTGCACGAGCAGTCGAACTTCTTCCGCAGCGGCGGTCATTCGCTGCTCGCCGCGAAACTGGCGCAGCAGGTCACCAGGTCGACCGGGGTGAGTGTGTCGTTGTCGACGGTCTTCTCGGCACCGACACCGCAGCAGCTGGCCGGATTCGTGCTGAGCCAACAATCGGAGGGAGCATGACGATGAGGCTCGGACTGAATCTCGGTACGTTGCACGACCGGACCAGTCTCGACGATCTGCTGGCGTTGGCACAGGCGGCGGACCAGTTGGGGTACGACGCACTGTGGATCGCCGAGGCGTACAGCAGCGACGTGCCGACGCTGCTGGGCTGGCTGGCCGCGCAGACCGAGCGGATCGACCTGGGCGCCGCAGTCATGCAGATTCCCGCCCGGGCGCCGACGATGACTGCGATGACCGCGGCGACGCTCGACCTGGCCAGCGGCGGCAGATTCCGGTTGGGGCTGGGAATATCCGGCCCGGTGGTGTCGGAGGGCTGGTACGGGGTGCCCTTCGGACAGCCGTTGACCCGGACCCGGGAATACGTGGCCGTGGTCCGCGCGACACTGACCCGCCGGCCGGTCCGGTTCGCGGGACGGCACACGACGCTGCCGCTGCCGGGCGCGCCGGGGGAGCCGCAACGGTTGACGATGCGCCCGCTACGGCGCGACCTGCCGATCTATCTGGCGGCGTTGGGGCCGAAGAATCTGGAACTGGCCGGGGAGATCGCCGACGGATCGCTGTCGCTCTTCCTGCCGCCGGAGGGCGTCGCGGAGACCCTCGCGCATATCGCGACGGGCCGAAACCGGGCGTCGGGCGACAGAACCGGGTTCGACCTGGTCGCCACGATGCCAATGGCCATGGGTGATGACCTGGAGGCGTGCGCGAATCAGGTGCGGCCGTACGCCGCCCAATTCCTGGGCGTGGGTGGAAACGCCCGCAACTTCTATGTCGAACAGGCCGAGCGGCTCGGTTACGGCGACGCGGCACACAAGGTGCGGAAACTGTTCCAGGAAGGCGACCCGGACGCGCTCGCGGCAGTACCGTTCGAATTCCTCGACCGTACGTGCCTGCTCGGCTCCACTGCGCGGATCGAGGCCAGGGTGCGGGCGTACGCCGCAGCCGGTCTCAATACGCTGTCGGTTGCGCCCCGCGGCGCAACAATGGCCGAGCGAATCGCCGGGTTGCGGGAGATGGCGGCTATCTGGCGGCGTTGTGGGTTTCCGCTGCGGCATACTGAATGAGCCAGTCACGGAATTCGGTGGTCGCGAATATCTCCGTGTGTGAGGGGCTGTACCGGATGTCGACGCCGCCGCTGAACATGGTGGCGAGGTGTGCCATGACCTTGTCCTTGCTCTCGGCGATCGAGGTCAGGTAGGAATCGGTGAACCAGGCGGTCGCCGTGCTGGCGACCGGTGTCAGCGTGTCACCACCGGTGAGGCCGATCATGTCGGCGACGACCCCGAGCCCGCGGTAGAGGACGCGCTCCACCGGGTCCTGATGGGGCCGTGGGTCGGCCATCCGTTCCAGCACCTGGGCGAGCGTCGTCTCGGTCGCGGGTTTGCGCAGCAGCCGCGCGGCCGGTTCGGGACGGCGCTTGAGCTGGTGCAGCCGGAACATGACGGCGTCGCGTCTCGACGCGGGCTCGTGCCGCAGGTCCGGGTCGATGAAGAACATCCGTTCGACCGTCTCCCCCTGGCTTTCCAGCAGGTTCGCCATCGCGACGGCGATGACGGCGCCGGCACAGTACCCGGCGAGCCGGTAGGGGCCCGTCGGCTGCGCGGCCCGGACCTGGTCGCTGTACCGGGCGGCGAGTTCCTCGATCGACGCGGGCGTGGGCTCGTCGTACCAGCCGGGGGCGCGCAGACCGATCAGGGGGGTCGGCAACCCGATCCCGTCGAGGTGCTTGAGGAACCAGCTCACCTCGCCGTCGGCGCCGTGCACCAGCCACGTCGCGGTGCCGCTTCCGTCCGCGAGGCGCAACTGGGGGCCGGGCCGGTTGATCGGCTGGTCGGCGATGAACTGACCGAGTTGTGCCGGAGTGAGCACGCTGAGTGCCGTCGGGTCGACGCGGAGGTGGAAGATCTCGAACAGGTCGCGTTGGATGCGTTCCCATTCCGCGCCGATGATGCCCAAATCACCGAGAGTGACGTTGGTTGGCGGTAGCTGTAACAGTCCCATCGCCTCGGCGACGACCATTTGACTGCCGACCGTCGCGTAATCGGCAAATTCGTTACTCAAACGGTTCGGGGCTTCTTCTGGCACGCGTCATTGTAGCTGGTGAACCGACCGGCGGGCGTGTCACACAAAGGCCCATTGACACGGCCTGGGGGCGCGACTATCGTCCCGTAGGCTGGCCCGCCCAACAGTATTGTAAGGGAGTGTTGGTGACGGACACTCACGGCACATCTGACAACGACATAGCTGTTGTCGGAGTGGCGGCACGGTTACCGGGCGCACGCAATGTCCGTGAGTTTTGGCGCAACCTCCAAAGCGGTGTGGAGTCTGTCGAGCGCTTTGCTCCCGAAGTGGCGCGCGCACGGCAACTGCCGCCGGAAGAGACGGATGCGCCGGGTTACCAACCGGTGACGGCCACCGCCGCCGATCTCGACCTGTTCGATCCTGAGTTCTTTGGATTCACGCAACGTGAGGCCGAGCTCTGCGATCCGCAGTTCCGGCTGTTCCTCGAGCTTTCCTACACCGCGCTCACCGATGCGGGCTACGACCCGCGCGGCATCGGGCAGCGGGTGGGTGTCTTCGGGGGCGCGACCACGAACCGGTACCGGTTCGACCACATCGAACGCAACCGCGCCGTCAGTCGCGCCGCCGGCCTGACCAGCATGAGCACCGGCAACAACCCGGACTACATCGCTCCGCTGGTGTCGTACCGCCTCGGGTTCATGGGGCCGAGCGTGTCTGTCTACACGGCGTGCTCGACGTCCCTGGTCGCCGTGCACCAGGCGATGCAGGCGCTGCGCCGCGGCGAGTGCGAGGTCGCGATCGCCGGCGGCGTGCAGATCGACCTGCCGTTGGGCGGCGGCTACCCGTACCTGGAGGGTGGGATCCTGTCGCGGGACGGGCACGTCCGTCCGTTCGCAGCCGATGCCACCGGCACGATCTTCGCTGACGGCGGCGCGTTGGTGGTGCTCAAGCCACTGGCGGCGGCGACGGCCGCGGGCGACCAGGTGTACGCGGTGATCAAGGGTTCCGCGGTCAACAACGACGGCAACCGGCGGGCCGGGTTCACCGCTCCCGGCGTGGACGGCCAACTGGAGTTGGTCCGGGCGGCGTTGGACGACGCCCGGGTGCATCCCGAGGCGATCGGGATGGTCGAGGCGCACGGCACCGGCACGGTCGTGGGCGACCCGATCGAGGTGGCGGCGCTGAGTGCCGCATACCTGGAGCGCACCGAACGTCGCGAGTACTGCTGGCTCGGTTCGACGAAGGGCAACGTCGGCCACCTCGGCCCGGCGGCCGGCACCGTCGGCCTGCTCAAGGCGATCCTCGCGGTACGCGACGGCGTCATCACGCCGACGATCAACTGTGCTGAGCCGAACCCGGCGCTGGACCTCGCGAACTCCCCGTTCCGGCTCGCCAGGGAGGCCCAGCACTGGTCCAACCCCGAGTGGCTCGACCGGGACGCGCCGCGGGTCGCCGCGGTGAGTTCGTTCGGCATCGGCGGTACCAACGCGCACGTCATCATCGCGCAGCCCCCCACGCAGACGGCGCCACCGGCGCGGACGACGGCGGCACCGCAGCTGTGGCCGGTGTCGGCCCGTTCCGCCGACGCCCTCGCCGCCAGTTGCGAGACGTTGGCCGAGCGACTCGGCGACGCCGGGTACGACCCGGCCGACGTGGCGTTCACGTTGCAGGAGGGGCGGGCCGCGTTCGCGCACCGCAGGCTGGTGGTGGCCGGCGATCCGGAGGCGGCGGTCGCGGAGCTGACCGGCGAGCCGACGGTACGCACCATCGCCGGTGTCGCGGGGTCGCCGCAGGTGACGTTCCTGTTCCCCGGCCAGGGTGCGCAGTTCCCGGGAGCCGGGCGGCACCTCTACCGGACCTGGCCGGTCTACCGGGACGCCGTCGACACCTGCGCCGACCAGCTTCTGCCGCTGCTCGGTCTGGATCTGCGGGAGCTGCTGAACGCCGAGGTCACCGACGAGCAGGCCGCGGCGAAGCTCAACGAGACCGCCGTGACCCAGCCCGCGTTGTTCACCGTGGAATGGGCGTTGGCACAACTGCTGCGCTCGTTCGGCATCGAACCGGTGGCGCTGCTGGGGCACAGCATCGGGGAGATCGTGGCGGCGACGGTCGCCGGCGTGTTCGCGCTGCCGGACGCGTTGCGGCTGGTCGCGCGACGCGGGCAGCTGATGCAGGCGCTGCCGCCGGGCGGCATGTTGTCGTTGTCGCTGGGCGCGGACGCGGTACGGGCGATGCTGCCGAGCGAGCTGGACATCGCCGCCAGCAACTCGCCGTCGTCCTGTGTGGTCTCCGGTGAGCTGGCCGCCGTCGAGCAGTTCGCGCAGGAACTGGCGGACATCGGGCTGTCCGGCTCCCTGCTGCGCACGTCGCACGCGTTCCACTCGCGGATGATGGCGCCGATCTGCGACGACCTGGCAGCGCTGGTGGACAGCTTCCCCCGGCAGGCGCCGCAACTGCGTTACCTGTCGAACGTCACGGGCGACTGGATCACCGACGAGCAGGCGACCAGCGCCGCGTACTGGGCGACCCACGTACGGCAGGAAGTGCGGCTGGAGGGCTGCCTGGCGCGGCTCGACGAGCTGACCGACGCGGTGCACGTCCAGGTCGGGCCGGGGCAGTCGATGTGCGTCTTCGCCCGCCAGTACGCCGCCAGCCAGGGCCGGTCGGCGACCGCGCTGACCACGATGGCGCTGCCGAACGACACCACCGCCACCGACGTGACGGTGCTGGCGACGACGGTGGGCCGGCTGTGGGTGTCCGGCGTCGACCTGGACTTCTCGGCGGTACGGACGAGCGGCGGGCGGCGGGTCAGCCTGCCCGGTTACCCCTACGAGCGGCGGCGCTGCTGGGTGGACCCGGATCCGGTCCGTCCTGGGGCGTTCGACGAGGACGTCGAGGTGTCCAACGACCCGCTGCTGACGCCGTTGTACCTGCCGGCGTGGCGGTCGCAGCCGGTACCGCGCCGGGGCGGGAGCCTGCTCGGCGAGACGTGGCTGGTCCTCGCGGGCGACGGTCCGGTGGGCGCGGAGATCATCGAGGCGGCGCGACGGCGGGACGTGTTCGTGCTGCCCGCGTACGCCGGCCCGGGTTTCGTCTCGGCGCCGGACGGCTACGAGTTCGACCCGGATGCCAGCCACGACGTGGATCTGCTGGTGGAGGCGGTGCACCAGGCGGGTCTGCTGCCGGACCGGATCGTCTACGCCGTGTTCGACGACGACCTGACCGCCGATCCGGAACTGGTCGCGATGCGGGGCTACCACCGGATGGCGGCGCTGGCCAAGGCGATGCTGCGGACCTTCCGGGCCGAGGTGGAACTGGTGGCGGTCACCGACCGGGTGTGGTCGGTCAACGGTGAGCCGGCGCGGCCCGAAGGCGCCACGATCGCCGGCCCGTTGCGGACGCTGCCGCGTGAGCTGAGCACGGTCCGGGTGCGGCAGGTCGACGCGGCGCTGACCGCTGCCGCGGTGGCGGTGGCCGTGGTCGGTGAGATCGGTGCCGGTGGGGACGCGGAACTGGTGGCGTTGCGTGGACACCGTCGCTGGGTGCACCACCACGCGTCGATCCCGAACGAGCCGGTGAGCGTGCCGCGGCAGAGTGACGGCGGCGGCGTCCTGCTCGTAACCGGCGGGCTCGGCGGCCTCGGCCTGGCGGTCGCGGAGGACCTGGCAGCCCGGCAACAGCCCGACTTCGTGCTGGTCAGCCGAGGTGGGCTGCCGGACCGGGAGAGCTGGGACGACCCCGGTACGCCGGACGGGGTGCGGGGGCAGATCGCGGCGGTCAGGCGGATCGAGGCGACCGGTGCCCGGGTGCTGGTGCTGCGCGCCGACGTGACCGACGCCGACGCGATGGCGTCCGTGGTGGGGAGAGCTCAGGTCGAGCTGGGCCCGATCACCGGCATCATCCACGCTGCCGGGATCGCCGGGGGCCAGTTGCTGGCGCTGCACGACGCGGAGACGGCCGATCGGGTGCTGGCGCCGAAGGTGCGCGGCACGCTCGTGCTGGACGCGCTCGTGCGGGCCGGTCAGCTGCCCGAGCTGGACTTCATCGCGCTCTTCTCGTCGATCGTCGCCGTCTCGGCCGACTACGGGCACAGCGACTACGCGGCGGCGAACACCTTCCTCGACGCGTACGCCACCGCCCACGCGGACGGTTCGCCGTACGTGGTCGCGATCAACTGGTGGGGTTGGCAGGAGGTCGGCATGGTGTCGACCGACCGTGCCGGTGAGGGGTTCCGCACCCTGCGGCGCCTGCGCGGCGGCTCGGCGGTCACGACGCTCGACCATCCGTTGTTGCATCGGGCGTCGCCCGACGGGGACGGCTGGACCTTCGAGGTCGACCTGGACGTGGACAGCCACTGGGTGTTGACCGATCACCGGATCGGCGGCGTAGGTGTGCTGCCCGGCACGAGTCTGCTGGAGATGGTCCACGCCGCTGCCCGGCACGTGTGGGGTGAGGTGCCGGTACGACTCGAGGACGTCGTCTTCATCGACCCGGTGCGGGTCACGGCGGCGGCGACCGGTGTGGTCACGCTGTCGCCGGCGCACGCGGGCGGTTTCGAATTCGCGATCAGCTTCGCCCTCGCGGGGCAGTCGGCCACGGTGCACTGTCGTGGCCGGGTTCGTGCCGTACCGGACGGCAGCGCCGAGCGCGTCGACATCGCGGAGTTCCGGGAGGAACTGGTCGAGGCGGACGCGACCCAGCCGTACTCGGGGCTCGTCGCGTTCGGGCAACGGTTCCAGGCGGTCAGCCGGTACTGGGAGAAGGACACCCGGGGCCTGGTCGAGTTGGAACTGCCGGCGGCGGGGCGCGACGACGCGGACCGGTACACGCTGCATCCGGCGTTGCTGGACCGGGCGGTCTACGGGTTGTCCGGCGTCGAGGGTCGCCGCTACCTGCCGTTCCTGTACCGGTCGGTGGAGGTGCACCGCCGTATCCCGGAACGGTGCTGGGTGGTGCAGACCTATCACAGCGACCCGACGCGACCGGACTTCATGGAGATCGACGAGGTCATCGTCGACGCCGACGGCAGGGTCTGCGTGACCGTCGAGGGGTACTCGCTGCGCAGCGTGGACGAGTCGGTGGCGGTCACCGCCGCGGGGCCGGCGGGCGAGCCGACCGTTCGCGGCACCGGAATGCTGACCAACGTCGAGGGCGGCGAACTGTTCCGGCGGATCATGCGGCTGCGACCGGGGCCGCAGGTCATCACGTCGGTCGGATCGCTGCCGGAGCGGCTGGCTGTCGCCCGTACCTTCAACCAGCAGGCGGTCGAGGCGGCCGAGACGGTCGCCGAGCCGGTACGCACGATCGGTACGACGTTCGTGGCGCCGCAGACACCGGTGCAACGGGAGCTGGCACGGCTGTGGTGTGAGTCGCTCGGGCTGACCAAGGTCGGCATCGACGACGACTTCTTCCTGCTCGGCGGCTCGTCGCTGACGGTGGTGCAGCTGGCGTCGCGGATCCGGGAACGGTTGACGGTGGAGCTGTCGGCCGCGGACATGTTCGAATATCCGACCATCCGCAAACTGGCGGGCCTGCTGGATTCTGACCGGACCGCCGATGCGATCGGCTGAGTACGAGTTCGGCCACGGGCAACGGTGGCAGGTGTGGCCGACTCTCGTGGCGCGTACCGCCGGAATGCCGTTCGACTGGGTGCAGATCGAGGCGACCGGCGACTTCGACGTCGACGAGAAGGCGGCGCAGCAGGCGCTGGCGGCCGTCGACGAGCAGCCGGTGTTGCGGGAGGCGCTGCTGTGGCAGAACCCGGCCGTCTACCGCCGCCGGTACCGTAGTCGCGAGAAGGCGGGAAAGCCGAGCGAACAGCGCAAACGGGACCGGGCGCTGTGGGCGTACGCCTCCCGGTACTGCGCCAAGAACGACATGATCGGCTTCTTCGGCCCGGTTGTCTGGGGGCAGTGGACCGACGGGCCCACCGACGTCAGCGAAGCGGGCCGGCCGCCACGGCAACGTGGCACGTTCTTCGAGTCGTGGGCGATCCGCGCCGTCGCCGATGCCCTGCACGAACGGCACGACCTGAGCCGCTGGACAGTACCGCGACGGGCGCCGGTGACCCACCTGGAAGGCGAGAGCCTGTTGCTCGCCGACGGCACCGAACTGCGGTTGTCGGCGTTGCGCGCCCGGGTGCTGGCACTGTGTGACGGCCGCCGTACCGTCGACGACGTCGTGGCCGAGATCGCTGACGCCGACCGCGACACGGTGCTCGCCGAGATCGCCCGGCTGCGTACGATGCGACTGCTGACCAGCGGTTTCGCGGTGTTGCGAGGGGTGAAACCGGAGCGTGCGCTGCGGGGTCAGTTGCTGCGGGTGACCGACCCGGCCCGCCGTTCGGCGGCGCTGGCCGACCTTGACCGCGTCGTCGAGGCGCGGGACCGGGTGGCCGCGGTGGGCGACGACCTGGCCGCGCTCGACGCCGCGCTGACCGGCCTCGACGACCGGTTCGTCGAGCTGACCAGCGGCAACGCGTACCACCGGGCCGGTGACTTCTATGCCGGGCGCACCGTCCTGTTCCAGGACTGCCTGGGCGACCTCGACGTTTCGCTGGGCACACAACTGCTCGCCGACGTCGGGCCGGCGCTGGATCTCGTGCTCGCCGGGGCCTCGTGGTACTGCCGCCGCACCGCCGCGGAGTACGAGGCCTGGCTCACGCCGCAGGTGGACCCGGTGGCGGGAGTGCCGCTGCTGAGCGTCATGGACATGGTCGCCAGGTCGGCCACGTACGGCGACTCCTCGCCGCCCGCGGACGCGGCCGTCGCGGAGCTGCGGCGCCGCTGGGAAGGCCTGCTGGTGTCCGATCCCGACGTCAGGGCGGTGCAGCTGACCAGCGAGGACCTGCGGGCAGGGGTCGAGGCGGCGTTCCCGGCCGGCCCGCCGCTGTGGGCGCAGGCCCGCTGGCACAGCCCCGACCTGATGTTCGCGGCCACGGACCTGGAACAGGTCCGCGCCGGTCAGGCTCTGGCGGTGCTGGGCGAGGTGCATCCGGCCATGCAGACCATGGATGTGCTGTCGGCGTACGAGTTCCATCCGGATCGTCCGGCGTTGCACGCGCTGATCGACGAGGTGATGGGCGACGACCGGGTCGTGCCGATCTACCAGCTGGGCTCGGGCGTGCTCAACTCCCGCACGGTGCCGCCGGACACGTACCTGTCGGCGCGGTACCGCTACCTCGGGCTCGCCGCGGAGACGCCGTACGGGCCGCCCGACCGGCTGCTGCCCGCTTCCCGGCTACGGCTGCGGCGCGGCGAGGCGGGACTGGTGGTGACCGACGTACGGGGCGACTTCGAGGCGCCGGCGGTACAGGTGCTGGGCGACTTCCTGTCACACGCGGCGGCGCAGCGGTTCGGGATGCTGCCGGCCCGCCCCCACCAGCCACGGGTGACGGTCGACAACCTGGTCGTGTCGCGGGAGTCGTGGACGATCCCGGCGGGACGCCTGGACGGCCGGGATCGGGTGTTGCACGCCGCAGCCGGTCGGCTGCGGGACGAGCTCGGCCTGCCCCGGCACGTGTTCGCCACGATCGCCGGAGAACGCAAGCCGTTCCATGTCGACCTGTCGAACCCCATGTCGCTGGCGGTGCTCAGCCACCGGCTGCGCCGCCGGGGGTATGCCCGGCTCCGGTTCAGCGAGATGTTGCCCGGGCCGGAACAGCTGTGGCTCAGGGACTCCCGCGGTCGCCGGTACACCGGGGAGTTCAGGTTCGTCTGCGTGGATCGGTTCGGCCGGTGAGCGTTGACCTGGCGTCGACGACGCAGGCCGCCCACCGTGGTCGCTCGGCCGCGCTGCCCGGGCGGCACGGATTGGTTCTTCGTTGTCGACTCCGGGCAGCCGGTGGCGACAACGTTGTCGGGTCAGATCATCGGCCGCAGGGTGCGGTGATGCTGGTGTTTCGGTGGGAGGCAGTGTGAAAGCGGTCGTGGTGGAGCGGTTCGGCCCTGCGGAGTCGCTCTCGGCGATCGACTTCGCCGAACCGGTACCGGGTGAGAACGAAGTCCTCGTCCGGGTGGAGAAGGCCGGCATCAACTTCGCCGACAAGCACGTCGTCGAGGGCTCCTACAGCTACCGGCCGTCGTTGCCGTACGTCCCGGGCATCGAGGCGGTCGGTACCGACCCCGACGGGCGGCGGGTCGTCGCGTTGCCCCGCACCGGTGGGGCGTGGGCGGAGTGGGTGGCCGCCCCCGCCGCGACGCTGGTCGCGGTGCCCGACGCCATCACCGACCTACAGGCACTCGCGGTGGCCAACCAGGGGTTCGCGGCGTGGCACATCCTGCGTACCACGGGCCGGATGACCCGGCAGGACACCGTGGTGGTCACCGCCGCCGCCGGCGGCGTCGGATCGCTGGCGGTGCAACTGGCCCGGGCGTGGGGTGCCAAGCGGGTGATCGCGCTCGCGTCCACCGGGACCAAACGTGACCTCGCGGTCCAGCTCGGCGCCGATGTCGCGCTCGACCCGACCTCCGAGGACCTCACCGACGAGCTGATCGCCGCGAACGACGGCAAGCCGGTCGACCTGTATCTGGAGATGTCGGGCGGCGCCTCCCTCGACACCGCGCTCGCGTCGCTGGGGCGGCTCGGCCGACTGGTCACCTACGGCGCGGCGTCGGGCCGGGGCAGCACGCCGATCCGCGCCGAGTCGCTGATGCAGGGCTCCCGCAGCGTTCTCGGTTTCTGGGCGAACGACCTGGTCACCCGGTACCCGAGGATCACTGCGGAGACGATGACCGGCCTGTTCGCGATGATCAGCAAGGGTGCGCTGACCCCGGTCACCGAGCACGTGTATCCGCTGGCCGAGGCGGGCAAGGCGCTGATGGCGCTGGCCAACCGGGAGACGACGGGAAAGCTCATCCTCGATGTCGCCGGCTGACGAGGAAACACTCACGTCACCGGCCGACGAGGAGCCGTTCCCGTCACCGGCTGACGTGGGACTGTTCTCGCTCATCAGTGCGGCAGGGCGGCGCGACCCCGAACTGGCCGCGATCCGCTCCGGCGACGAGTCGGTCAGTTACGCGCGGCTGCTCACCACCGCGTCGTGGCTGGCGGGGCGGCTGAGGGCTGCCGGTGTCGGGCCGGGCGATGTCGTCGCGGTCTGCGCCGGGCGGTCGACGGAGTATCTCCTCGGTCTCCTCGCCGCGCTCGCCGCCGACGCGGTGTTCCTGCCGATCGACCCGGACACACCACCGGGCCGGGTCGCCGCGGTGCTCGGCGAGGCCGCGCCGGCCGCCGTCCTGCGGGTGCCGACGTTTCCCCTCCCCGCGACGACGACGCCGGTCATCGACCTGGACTGGGCTGCGGCGCCGGCCGACGTGCCGGTGGCGCGGCCGATGGCACACGGCGACGATCCGGCGTACCTCATCTACACCTCCGGATCCACCGGTACGCCCAAGGGGGTGCTCTGCCACCACCGGGGGATCAGCAACCTGCTGACCGACTTCGCGACGCGGCAACCGCTCGCCCCGGGCGCGGTCGGCACGATGTGGTCGTCGGTCGGATTCGACGCGTCGGTCTACGAGATCTTCTCGGTGCTGCTCGCCGGCGGCACCCTGCTGGTCGTACCGGACGACGTCCGGCTGGAGCCGGCGGCGATGTTCGCCCTGATGGCCCGGCACGCGGTGGCGACCGCCTACCTGCCACCGGCAATCCTGCCGTCGCTGCGCGCATGGGTGGACGCGCATCCGGGCGCGCTCACGCTGCGCCGGCTGATGGTCGGCGTGGAACCGATCCCGGAGCGGCTCCTGCACGGGATCGCCGCCGCCGTCCCGGGGCTGAAGATCGTCAACGCGTACGGGCCGACCGAGGCCCACGTCATCGCCACCGCGTACGACATCACCGGCGACGGCCCGGAGCCGGACGACGGCCGGACCCCGATCGGCATGGCGGTACGCGGCGTCACCACGCACGTTCTCGACCCCGACGGCCGCCCGGTCGTCGCCGGACAGGTCGGTGAGCTGTGGGTCGGTGGTGTCCAGGTGGCACTCGGCTACCACCGGCGGCCGGAACTCACCCGGGAACGCTTCGTCCCCGACCCGTTCGACACCGCCCGTTCCGCCCGCCTGTACCGCACCGGTGACCTGGTGAGACGCCGTTCCGACGGCAACCTCGTCTACTGCGGACGTGTCGACCGGCAGATCAAACTGCGCGGATTCCGCGTCGAACCGGCCGAGGTGGAGGCGGTGCTCGAACGCCACCCCGGGGTGGCGGGCGCCGTCGTCGTGCAGCCGGAGTCGGCCGCCGAGACGCTCTGCGCCTACGTCACCGGCGCGGGCACCACGGAATCCCTGCTCGCCCACGCGCGTGAGCTGCTGCCGGACTACATGGTGCCGAACTGGGTGGTCTTCGTCGCCGAGTTCCCGTTGACGGCCAACGAGAAGCTCGACCGGGCAGCCCTTGCCCGGCGTTCCCCGCCGATCGCCCCGACCGGCGACAACGCACCGCAGACGCCGACGGAGGCGGCGCTGGCCCGCCTGTGGGCGGAGGTACTCGGCGTCGAGACGATCGACGTGGCCGCCGACTTCACCGCGCTGGGCGGGCACTCGCTGGCCGCGGTGCGCCTCGGTGGGCGGATCCGGCGCGACTTCGGGGTCGCCCTGACCGTGGCCGACGTCTACCGGCACCGCACCGTGTCCGCCGTCGCCGCCGCCATCGACGCGCAGGCGACCACCGCCCCGACGCCGGGTGCCGCGCGGCCGAGCCGGCGGATCGGGCCGCTCTCGACGGCGCAGCAGGCGTTGCTGCTGCTCCACCGGTTGTACCCGAACTGTCAGGCGTACACCCTGGCGGCGCTGCACCGCCTGACCGGTGACCTCGACGTCGCCGTCCTCTCGGCGGCGCTGGACCTGCTGGTGGAACGGCACTCGGCGCTGCGCACGGTCATCACGACGGTGGCCGACCGGGACGTCCTGCGTGTCGTCGACCACGAGCCGATCGACCTGCTGCTGGTAACGGTGTCGGAGGCGGAGCTGACGACGCGGTGCGAGGCCGAGGTCGCGGCGGCGGATTTCGACCTGGCCGGGGGCCGGCTGTTCCGGGCGGTGCTGTTCCGGACGGGGCCCGACCAGCACGCGTTGTTGCTGCTGGCGCACCACATCATCACCGACGGCTGGTCGTTCACCGTGATCCAACGCGATCTCGGGCTGGCGTACGAGGCGGTGCAGGCCGGTCGGCCGCCGGCGTGGGAGCCGCTGCCGGCGCAGTTCATCGACCTGGCGGCCGAGCAGCAGGCCGCCGGCTACCAGGAGACAGTCACCGCTGAGCTGGACTTCTGGCGACGGGAGCTGGCCTCGATTCCGGAGCCGCTGCGGCTGCCGGTGCAACGGCTCCGGCCGGCCCGGCCACGGTTTCGCGGCGGCCGGGTCACGGCACCGGTGCCGGCGTCCACCATGGACGCCGTCCGGGAACTGGCGCGGGCGCTGCACACCACGGTGTTCGCCGTGCTCGTCACCTGCGTCCAGGTGATCGTCGCCCGGTACAGCGGTCGCCACGAGTTCCTGCTGGGCATGCCGGTGGCGGGGCGTGACGACCTGCGGGCCGAGGACCTGGTCGGGTTCTTCAACAACTCGCTGCCGCTGCGCTGCGAGGTGGCCGACGACGCGACGGTCGCGGAGCTGACCGCAGCCACGCACGAGCGGCTGATGGCCGCGTTGGCACACCCGCATGTCCCGTTCGACGTGCTGGTACGCGAGGTGAACGCCCCCCGTACGCCGGGCGCGAACCCGCTGTTCCAGATGTGGTGCAACATGCTCTCCTACCCGCCGGCACCGCTGCGGCTGCCCGGCTGCGTGGTCGAGCCGCTGCCGGTACCGCTGGCCGGGGCGCTCTTCGACCTGTCCTGGTACTTCGTCGAGGACGGCGCCGGGCTGAACATCGAGGTCGTCTACGACGCGGAGCTCTTCGAGGCCGACCACGCACAGGCGATGGCCGACCACCTGTGCACGCTGTTGCCGCTGGCTGCCTCCGTGCCGGACGGTGCGATCTCCGACCTCGACTTCGGGGTGCACGACCCTGGTCGTACGCCACGACACTTCATCGTGCCGGGCCCGCGCGTCGTGGAGCGGTTCCGGCAGGCCGTGTCGCGGCGAGGTGCGGCACCCGCGATCGGCGACGCGTACTCGTACGCGGAGCTGGATGCGGCGGTCACGGATCTCGCTGCCGGTTGGCGCGGCAAGGGTCCGGTCGGGATCGTGGCGGGGCGTACCCCCGCACTGCCGGTCGGCGTCCTGGCGGCACTCACGGCGGGCGTTCCGTTCGTGTTGCTCGATGCCTCACAGCCGTTCGCCCGGCTGCGCCGAATGATCGCCCAGGCCCAGGTCGGCCAATGGTGGGACGCCACCGACGGGCAGTACCCGGAACTGGTCGGCCAGCTCAGCGGATGCGACCGGGGTACGGGCGCGGATGTTGCCGACGGCACCGCGTACGTGGCCTTCACGTCCGGTACCACCGGTGCACCCGCGGCCATCGCCGCCGGTGAGGAGCCGTTGCAGGCATTCCTGGAGTGGTACGTACCGCAGTTCGCCCTCACCGCGTCCGACCGGTTCGTCCTGTTGTCCGGGATCGGGCACGATCCGCTTCTCCGTGACGTGCTCACGCCGCTGTCCATCGGCGCACGGCTTTTCGTGCCACCGCCGGTGGCGTCGGAGTCACAGGTCGCGATGGTGCGCTGGCTCGCCGGGATCGAGCCGACGGTCCTGCACCTGACGCCCGCGCTGGGACGGCTGTTGAGCGCCGCGGCGATCGTCGAGGGAGTCACGCTGCCGTCGGTGCGGCTGGTGGGGTTCGGTGGCGCGGCGATGACGCCTGCGGGAACCGCTGATGCCCGGGCCCTGTTCCCGCAGGCACGGCTGATGTCGTACTACGGCACCACCGAGACGCCACAGGTGGTGAGCGTGGCCGACCTGGGGGCCGGTGTGGGCGTCGGTTCCGGTGGACCGACCGCTCAGGTGTCGGTGGCCACGCCCTCGGGTGGGCCCGCGCCGGTGAACGGCACGGGCGAGATCGTGGTACGCGGCCCGTATCTCGCCCTGGGCTACCTGGGCGACCCCGCCCGGACGGCGCGGCAGTTCCTGCTCCGGGACGGGGTGCGCGAGTACCGCACCGGCGACCTGGGCCACACCCGGCCGGACGGCAGCGTCGTGATCACCGGGCGGGCGGATCGGCAGATCACCGTCAACGGACTCCGGGTGGAACCGGCGGAGCTGGAACTCGTGGCCCGGGAACATTCCCTGGTACGTGACTGCGTGGTGACGACGGCGGTCCGGTCGTCGTCGACCGAGGTCGTCGCCTTCGTGGAGGGTGACCCGGGGGCGCTGCCCAGCGATGCCGTGATCCGGCACTTCGCGCAACGGCTGCCGGACACCATGGTGCCCAGCCGGGTGGTGGTCATGCCGGCGATCCCGTTGACACCGAACGGCAAGCCGGACCTGGCCCGGCTCGCGGAGATCGCGAAGACCGTCACCACCACGCCGACCGCCTCCGCCAAGGGAACCGACGCGCTGGTAGCCACGATCACGCAGGTCTGGAGCACGGTGCTGGGCATGCGACCGGCGGGTCCGGAGGTCAACTTCTTCGACTGCGGCGGTACGTCGGCCGGCTTGCTGAAGGTGCAGACGGAACTGTCCCGTCGGCTGTCGCGGGAGGTGGCGCTGCTGGACCTGTTCCGCTATCCGACGATCGCCGGCCTGGCGGCGGCGCTGGCCAGCTGACCGGCTATTCGCTCCAGCCGGGTGCTGCCGCGACGGCGGGAGCCAGCGCCGTCGGGGTAGGGAAGTCGAGGATGTCGAGCAGATCGACGTCCTTCGCCAGATCCGTCCGGATGAGAGCCCGGATACGCACCGCCGTCAGTGACGTACCACCGAAATCCACGAAATCGCTCTCCGCACCGAGTGCGTCGTTCTTGAGCGCCGTCCGCCAGATGGTGACCAGTTGTGCGATGACATCGCCAGACATAAGTTTTCCTTTATCTCTTGCTCATCGTGCCAGTGACACGGCAACGCTGGTGAGCCGCAGCAGCTCGGCACCTCGGGCGAGTTTCGCCTCAAGGCTGCCGCGCCCGAGTATCAGCCGCTGCGCGCCGGCCTCGATCGCGAGCCGCACCGGTTCGTAGACGACCAGATTGAAATACGAGTACGTGCCCGCCGTCCGCTCGTAGTCACAGCCCCAGCAGCGGACCCGCCACACCTTGTCCTGCCGCCAGATCACCGTGAACGCGACCGGCTCGCTCTGGTGTGGATCGTCGTCGCCGAACACCGCCAGGCAGATCGCCTGATCGCCCAGCGTCCGCGCGATGCTGAGCAGGTAGTTCTCATAGTCCTCGACGGTGCCGGCCACCCCGTACTTGAGTTCCACGTTCCGCAGCAGCGGCGCCAGTTCCCGGTGCCGCGCCGACAGGTCGACCTCGACGACCCGCAAGCCCGCCGCCTGGAACCGCCGCTGCTCCTTGCGGATCATCTCCCGGCGACTCGACGACTGCGCCGCCAGGTATCCGGCGAAGGAGTCGTACGACACCGGGACGAAGGCCTCGTTGCTCTCCACCAGCACCGGGTCATCCGCCGCGACCAGCGGCATCACCGCCGCCAGCAGTTCGTCATCCAACAGCGGGAAGCACGCGAAATCCAGCCCCTCGGACTGTTGCAGCACCAGCTTCCAGCCGGCTTCCAACAGGGCCGCCCGGACCGGGCCGGCCTCGGCGGCGGGGCTCAACGCAACCATCGCCGGTGCCCGGCCGAGCGAACCGAGGTAGCAGCCCGTCCGCCATCCCCGGGTCGCCTCCGACCCGTCGAGCACCAGCCGAGGATGCGGCGCCACGCTGTACGGCCACCCGACCGGATAAACCGTAAGAAGGCCCAGCGGACCCGGCTGCCCGGACCCGAGGACGACATACTTCGCGGCCTGGCCGATATTCGCCAGGGCTTGGTCCACCCGTATCATTTCGAGTCGGTCGATTTCACTGACCAGCGCCGGCCCCGCGTCACGCAGAACCGCAATCAGATCCGTGCTGACCGTTACGGGGTTATCATCAGGCTGCGACATTGTGAGAAATGCTAGGGTCCGGCCTTGGCACTGTCAATGATGTCGCCCGCACCGGACGCGTATTATCGACGCCCAATTCCCGGTGTGACCGATCCGGTGCGGTCGGTCAGCGGCGGCGGTCGGCGCGGCCCTTGCTGGCGACGACGGGGCGCTGCCAGCGGGCCTGTGCCGGTTCCCCACCTGTCCGGCCTTGGTCGATCAAACCACCGGCCCGCAATTTCCGGCAATGGTGGCCAAGCCGGATCCGTAGCATCAGGAATTGATCAGTGCGGCCGTCCGCTCAGTTTCCAAACTCCAGAGTGCCGTCGGCGCGACCCTTTGTGACCACGCGGTTGATCGAAACGGTGGCCAGGGCGAACCAGCCGATCCCGACGAGCGCCTCCAGCGCGAGCTTCGGCCATACCTCGGACCAGGTGCCACCGGCGAGAACGGTACGGATGGCCTGCAGGCCGTTGGTCAACGGGAACAGGTGAAGAACCGGTTGCAGCCAGGTGGGCCAGAAGGAGAGTGGAACGTTCACGCCGCAGAACGCCATGATGGGCAGGTAGCCGAGGTTCAGCACGATCACCTGCAGGCTGCGGTAGCGCACGGCGAGACCGGCCAGGAAGCAGCCGTAGCAGTAGCAGCTGAGCGCGACGAGAAGGATGATCGCCATCGCTGGCAACGCCTCCGGCCACGGCAGCGGCACGCCCAGCAACGGCGGCAGGACGAGCCAACCGATGACAGAGCTGGCGATGCCGCTGGCCAGCCAGTGCAGACCGCGACCGAGATACACGGGTACGTGGCTGGTCGGGGCCATCGCGAGCAGCGGCAGGGTGCCCAGTCGGCGCTCACCGGCTATCGTCAGCACGACGATCATCGATTCCAGGCAGCAGAGCGCGACGATGTTGCCCACCAGCACGAACTGCATGGTGGCGTCGTCGGCGAGGAACTTCCCGATCAACGCGAAGAAGGTCACCTGCGTCAGCAGCCGGGCCACCCAGCCGAACAGCCAGGTGCGCCACGTGTGGACCGTTCGCATCTCCGCGATCGAGAACAGCACCGACTGGTACCCGAGGCGTAGCCATCCGGCAGTCAACGAAGAAGATCCGAGGGAAGAGGGGGCGCTCATGAATGACCCACGTGTGCGGTCTCGCGGCTCTGATCGATGATCCGGTTGATCAGCAGGAAGCCGGTGACCAGCGCTGCCGCGCCGAGACCGGCGGTCACGGCGATCCAGGCCGGCCAGGCGTCCGGCAGATCCCCGCTCATCGAGCCGCGCAGCAGGTCAGCGCTCCACGACAGGAAGACGACCCGGCTGACCGGTTCCAGCCAGCCCGGCAGGAGCGCGACCGGCACCAGGACCCCGCCGAGGATGTAGAACGGGTAGGTGAGCGCGTTCTGGAACACGTGCAGCGCCCGTGACTTGATGAAGACGGCGGCGAGCAGGGTGGCGGTACCGGCCATCGCGAAGCAGGTGGCCAGGATGGACACCACGAACACGCCAGGTCGTTCGAGTGGTACGTCGGCTCCGAATCCGACGACCGCCACCAACCACGATTCGAAGAAGGTCAGCGCGCCGGCCAGGATGACGACTCCGATCCGTCCGAACACCACGAGGCTCACCGGAGTGAGCGAGGCGACCAGTAGTTCCATCCGCCCGCCCCACCGCTCCTCTTCGATGATCGAAGCCGCCAGGTCCAGGGACATCAACCAGAGCCCGATCAGGCCCGGCGCGAGCACGCCGTTCACCAGCGCTCCCGGCCGCTGGCCGTTCATGACGAGCGACAGGAAGATGACGCTGAACAGCGGTGAGGTCAGCAGGATCATCAGGTGGCCCGGGCTGCGCCGGGTGATGGCGAGCTGCAGCCGGAAGGCCGCGGCGATGACGCGTAACGCGTTCACACCGACATCGCTCTCGTGCCGATGAGCCGCAGGTACACATCCTCGAGCGTGGACTCGCTCCGACGCGCCGACAGCACACCCCGCTCGATCAGCCATACCAGCAGCTGTGCCACATCCGCGGGTTCCCTCAGCAGCGCCCGGTAGCCGCCCTCACGTGGCTCGACGCTCTCCACGAACGCCAACTCCGGCACCTGGGCCAGCAGCGCCGGGTCGTCGCAGGAGAAGTCGACGCATTCGCGGGCGTCCAGGTACCGGCCGATGTGCCTGGTTGGTTCATCGAGTACGAGCCGGCCGTGGTCGATGAGGGTGACCCGGTCACAGAGGGCCTCGGCCTCGGCCATGTCGTGCGTGGTGAGAAAGACCGTGCGCCCTTCCTGCCGCAATTCCCGCACGAGTACGCGGAAATCGCGGGCGGCGACTGGGTCCATTCCGGTCGTCGGTTCGTCAAGAAACAAGATCCGGGGCCCGTGGATCAGCCCGCGAGCCAGGTGCAGTCGCTGTTTCATTCCCCGGGAAAATGTTTCCACGGGTTCATCCGCCCGGTCGGCGAGCCCCATCCGTTCGAGTAGCTCGGTGCAGCGGTTCTGGGCGGTACGGCGGTCCAGCCGGTACAGCGCGGCCCAGAAGGCAAGATTCTGTCGCGCACTGATGCGGGGATACAGTCCGCGCTCGCCGCCGAAAACGACACCGACGTTCTCCCGGACTGCTCGCGGAGCAGTGACCAGGTCTTTTCCGAGCACCATCGCGGTACCGGAAGTGGGCAGGAGAACGGTGGAAAGGATCTTGACCAGCGTGGTCTTCCCTGCTCCGTTCGGCCCCAGCAGGCCGAGGATCTCGCTGTCATCGACAGACAGGGTGACGCCACCGAGGGCTACGGTCTCCTCAGCCTTGCGCCGTGTCCGGTACGTGCGGACCAATTCGCGAATTTCGACAACCGCTGGCATTCGGATTCCTTTGTCGCGGTGCTGGTCGGCCCGACGCGCGCCATGCGGACGTCCGCCATCCCTGGCGGCCGGCCCGGTTGGCCTGGTCAATATAGACGTCGTCGTGGGCGGTTGGGAAGTCGCTGATAGTGTCGTCCCGACTTCCGCTCCGGGAGTTACTCAGCGCAATTCTTGCGATACTGAAACCGCTGTGGTGGGGTGGGAGGGCGGAACGGGTGAGCATTCCAATGTGGGACACGCTGAGGGTCGGCACCGGCAGCGAGATCGTGCTCGTAGTCGACTTCAGCGCCGATACCGGCCGCGAGACCGCCGGGTTCGGGGATCTGGTCCCGCTCCTTCCCGACCGTTACACGGTCCAGGCGCCGCTCCGCTCCGCCTGGACCGACGGCGAGGACGGCACGGTCGGCCCGACCGCCCGGCTGGAGCAGTGGCTCTCGACGGCCGCCCAGTTCGGGCCCGAGGTGGTGGCCGTGCTCGGGTACTGCGCCGGATGCCGGCTCTCCGCCGCCTTCGCCGATCGGATCGCCAGCCCGACGGCGCCGGTGATGGTCTTCTTCGACCCGCTGCCGGTGCTGCCGCAGTCGCTCTGGCAGGAGTACGCGAAAGCCGTCACCCAGTTGGCGCCGGGCCTCGGCGACAGTGTCGTCGGCCAGGCCATCGAGCACGCCCGGGTCCAGGCCGACGCCACCACCAGCATCGACGAACTCGCCCGGTGGCTCAGTGACTCCTACGCTGACCTCGCGCCGCGCGGCTGCGAGGAACTCGGCATCGGCGCAGAGTTCGCCGAACAGTTGGTCAGCCGGCTGGCGCGGTATCTCCGGTACCTGGCAATCGCGGCGGCCGCGCCGCTGTCGCCGGGCTCCTCACCGGCGCTCGTGTTGCGATCGCACGATCCGGTGCCGGCAGCACTGCTGGAACACGCCGACTCGCTGCGACTGGCACACGCCGACGTGCGACAACTCGACATGCCACGGGTCGAGCTGCTCGGCAGCCAGGAGGCGGCCGACCTGGTGACGCGGCTGCTGTCCGGCAGGGCCTGACCGGCCGCGACGACCTGCGTCGAGGGGCGATCACCGGGCGAGCTGGAAGCCGTCCTCGAGGTAGACCGCCCGAGCGTCGCGCCGTGCGGACAGCGCTTCGGTGATTCGTCGAGCCAGACGGGGGATCAACACCTCTCCCAGGGCCGCTGGTTCGACGAACTCGAACCTGTCCAGCTCCTCCCGGCGCAACCGCACCGCGGCGACCTGCTCGCCACGGAGCACGCCACCGTCGAACAGGAACATCAGCCCGCCATCCCAAGGCGGGCTCGGCGCCACCCAGTCCACGCACAACAGGTCACCAACGGGCAGGGCCAGGCCGAGTTCCTCGTGGATCTCCCGCTCGCACGCCTGCGCTGGCGACTCGTCGGGCTCCAGCATTCCGCCCGGAACTTCCCACACGTCTTTGTAGGTGGGGTGCACGACGAGTACCCGGCCAGCTTCGTCTAACAGCAGCGCCCCAGCCGCGGCCCGCACCCGCGTCACGCCCGCGACATATTCAGCACCCGACGGTACGACGGCGTCAGTCACCACGCGACCCTATGCCCCGCCTACCACGAGGCTCCGCGATCTCCCACGTGGACGGGGTCAGGGGGCGTTCCAGACAAGGTGAAGTAGAAACCGCCGTGTGTGGCGTGCGGCCGGATGCCGCTGTACGTTCCTGGCCAGAGTTCGGCACGGATCTCCGCTGACGGAGACGAAATGACGAGGGTCGGGGGCAACGACATGTCGTTCACGCAGTGGCGTGTGGTGCGCCAGGGAGAGACTGACGCAGCTCTGGTGGCTCTCGACTTCGGCATCGGACGGCCGGGCGCCGGAATGGGGGATCTCGCTCAGCGCCTGAGCTTCTCTGGCTGGATTCTGGAATCGCGGCCCCCGGCCCAGGCCGGAATGACCGTCGACCGGTACGTCGACGAGTTGCTGGCGGACCTGCGCTCGTCGAACCTGATGATCCGGGGAGTGCTCGGCTACTGCGCGGGTTCGAACGTCGCCGGGATGCTGCACCGGCGCCTCAGCGTCGAAGGCGACCTCCCACTCGTCCTGCTGGACCCGGCCCGGGTTACCGCGGAAACGCTGCGCGCCGAGTTCGTCACGGCTGTCCGGACGTTGGCCCAGTGGGCCGTGGAGGCGGGTGCCCCGACCGAGGCACTCCTTCCCGTCCGTGACCCGTCGCTCGACCTCGATCCGGCTGAGCTGGACGACATCGCCGCCGCGCTGCACGTCGAATATGCCCGGCTAGCCCGGGAGACGCTGCAGGAGCTGAAGATGCCGGCGAAGGTCGCTGAGCAACTCGCCACCCGGGTCGCCACGTACCTCAGGTACCTGGCGCTGTGCGGTCGGGTGGAGGATTCGCCCGGCGACGTCGCGATGTGCATCCACTCCCGGGCGGTGCCGCCGTGCGGGCGCGACGGCGTCGACTGTCTACAGCCGGCCGTGGAACTTGGGGAACTGTTTCTCGACCGGGACGTGGCCGCGCTCGTGGACGACCGCGTCGGATGACCGGACGGACCCGGGTGCGTCACAGCGTCTCGATGGCCGCGGCCATGCTGCGCGGCGTCGCCGACTCGAACACCAGGTCCAGCGGCACGCTCACCCCGAGCCGGTCCTCGATCTCCTTGATGAGCAGCAGCGCCTTGAACGAGTTGCCGCCGTTGCGGAAGAAGTTGGTCTCCGGCCCGAGAGAGCTGTCCCGTAGCACATGCCGCCAGACCTCGGTCAAGAGTTCGGTGTGCCGGTCCAACGGGCCGGCCGGTGCCCTCTCGACGCCGGGCACCGTGTCGTGGGCCGCCGTGGTAACCGTGCGGTCGCCCACGACCGCGCGCAGCGCGGACAAGCCGACCGTGGGATCGGCAGTGACCGCCCGCACGATGGCCTCGTAACGTTCGAGCAGCGCGACGACGTCGCGGTCGCGGTGGGCTCGCCGGCTGTACGTGAGGACGGCGACCGTCTCCGTGGCCTCGCGCTGCACCAGCAGCTCCAGGTCGAGCCGGCACCGACGCGCACCGACCGGAATCAGCCGGGCCGGCCGGCCGGCGACCAGTGGCAGGGCGTGGACGACCTGGTAGTCGAAGAGGTGCCGGAACAGCGGCGTACGCCAATCGGCACCAGTCGGGACCCGCGCGGTCACGATTTGCCCGAGCGGTACGGGAGAGTGCTGCTGCCCGGTCAGCACTGCTGCCCGGGTACGGGCCACCAGTTCGGCGAAGATGTCACTGGGCTGGCAGCGGAGCCGGATCGCGGCGGTCGGCGTACGCGGGGCCACCACCGGCTCGTCGCCCGACCTGAGCGGATGTCCCACCACCATGTCGTCCTGCGCTCCGTGCAGGTGCAACAGGACGAAGTACGCGGCCAGCAGCAGGGTCCGCTCGTCGGTTTCGAGCCGCGCCGCGACGGAGGTCAGGGCAGACGTGATGGCGGCCGGCAGCCGGCGCTCGCACTGGGCGCCGTCGAACGGGCCGGCGTCCACGCCGTCGGGCAGGGTGAGCGCCATGTTCTCAGGATCGAATCCGGCCAGGCTGTCGACCCAGTGCCTCAGCAGCGCCGAGCTGGCAGGGTAGATGGGGGTGCCGTTGCGGCTGACCGGGGCCGCCGCCGGGGCGGTCCGGTTCTCGACGGCGGCGTACAGGTCGCCGAGTTCCTTCAGCAGCGCGAGCATGGAGGCGTCGTCGCAGACCGCCTGGTGTGCGGTGAGCACGATGACGGAGTCCCCGTCGTCCACCTGGACGAGCCCGGCGCGGAACAACGGTCCGGTGCTCAAGTCGAAACTCCGGACGGCGAGGGCACTGACGGAGGCCGCGACAGACTCCGCCGCGGCCTCCGTGACGGTCAGCATCCCGTCGGCGTCGTCCTGACCGCCCAGTATCCGACAGGGAGCTCCCGACCTTTCCGGGTACGCGAGGCAAAGCGCGGGATGACGCTCGATCAGGGTGGCCAGTGCCCGGCGGAGTGCGGCCGGGTCGATGGCTCCCGAGATCGCGCACGCGACGGCGACCTCGGCGGGGGCGCCGCCCTGCGACAGGCTGTGCGTCAGCCAGTGCTCGTACTCGTCGGGAGTCAGGTCCTGCAGGTCGTTCTCGATCAGCCACCGCTGCGCCCAGTCGACTTCTCCGGTTGCCGCGTACTCAATCATTGAACACCGATCATCGCTTTCTGGCAGGCGGGTCGTCGAGATGAGTCCCGATGCGCATGTGCGGGCATCCGACCCCGGTGTCGGGAGGGCCATTTCGGGACCGCTTCGCCCGGACGGAGCACCGGGCTGTTCGTTCAGGCGAGTTCAGGAAATCTGTCGCCGTCGAGCCTGCTTGCCGGCGAAATCCACGTCGATGACGTCCGGTAGGCCGATGGCCGCCCAGAAGTCGGTCGGGGTGGGCTCGAGAGGCAGATGCTGGGCGAGCCAGACGGTCGCTGCCAGCCCGTGGGTGCCGATGATCAGCGTCTGCCCTTGGGCCCTGGCTGCGGCCGCGTGACGGGCGACCGCCGTGTTGAACCGCGCAACGAGGTCCTCGTGGGTCTCCCAACCGTCGGGCACCACCCCGTCCAGGTAGGCGCGCGCGAGATCGTGGTAGTTGTCGCACCAGCGAATCGGCTGGTGGACCTCCCGGAAGCCGTCCTCGGGCACAACGGTGCGCCCGGACGCCATCTCTTGGAGGGTCTGCATCGCCTTCGGTTCCGTGCTGGAGACGAGGTATGCGGAATCCGGAAGGGTGCCGGAAAATGCGCGTGCAGCGGCACGACCCTGCTCGTCCAGTTCCCAGTCCACGGCCGGGATTTCGGGCTGGAGAACAGGCATGGCATGTCGTACGAGAACGACTTCGTCCAAGTCATCAAACATGGGCCGAGTCTAGGTCCGGCGGCAACCGTGCACAATGAACGGAAATTGCCGCAGCACTAAGTCGGCACCGCGTTCGGCGTCAATTCGACGGATGTCGTGGATGGTGGCAGGAAGTTGCCGGTCATGCCGATCTTCGGGCAACTCAGGATGTCGGCCCAGATGCCGGCGACGGCTACCTCAGTTCGGTGTGAGGAAGCTGGTCCGGCTCGTCGAGCGTCACGACGCTCAGACCCGCACCCTCGACCACCTGATGGCTGGTGACCGGAAAGCGCGGGAATGCGACGTAGGCGGTACCGGCCATGCTGAACGCCGTGGCGTAGATCCGGGAGCCGCGGAAGGCGGCGAGCGAGGCCCAGACGCCCTGGAGGCCCGCCAACACGTCCGACAGGCGTTGGCTCTGGAGTTCACCGAGGTAGTTCAGTTTGGTGACCGGACGGATGTTGTACAGGTCGTCGAGCCGGCGTTGCCGCTCGGACATCTCGGGATAGGTGCCGAACACCGCGACCAGCGGCTGTAGTCCGTCCCGGTAGTCGGCCAGCACGGCGCGTTGCTCGGCCAGTAGCGACGACGAGCTCTGACCGCGGTCGACCGGAAAGGTCACGTTCGAGTGGTAGTCGCCGACCAGGCCACGGTTGTCCATGCTTCCGACCTCACGGATGTTGAGGATGGTGGACACCGCGATGCGATCGACCTGCGCGACCTCGGCGAGCAGCGTGCCGACCCGGTGGATGAGCGTCCGGGTGACGGCTTCCGGGTCGGACGAGTCTTCCACCGGGCAGGAGAGCAACAGGGGCCGTGGCTCGTCCGGGAAGGTGAACTCCGGCGTTTTGGCCGAAGCCAGCCGCAGGGTGAGGGGGTGGGCCTCGATCCGGTCGATGGTGTTGTACGCCGTCATCCATCGCGCGTACTCGGCGTATGACGAGTGTGCCGGATAGACCGGCTCCATGCCGGCGACCTCCTCGGCAACGAACCGCTTGACCACGTGCGCGCTGGCCTGGTCGAAGATCGCGTGGGAGAAGGTCCAGACGCACAGCAGATGGTGGTCGGACTCCACGAGCAGCGGCTGATGCAGTGGCTGGTCGGTCCGCACCTTGCCCAGCGTGGTGGAGAGTTTGCTCCGGAGGGACTCCACGAACGACCGGTCCTGAAGTTCGGCGTCGGTGGCGCCGACCCGGGCGATCTCCCACTGCACCCCTGCTGGCGCCACCTGGAAGGACAGCCCGTCCTCGGTCTGCACGAGCCGGGAGCGCAGCAGCTCCGAACCCTCGATCAGCTTGCCGATCGCTTGGCTGCACCGGTCGGCCACGCCGGGCTGCTTCGCGAAGGAGAGCTCGACCGTGATGTTGCTGGAATAGCCGTCGTGCAGGTACCAGCGCTGAAGAAAGTACGCCGGGAACAGTTCGGCTGTCTCGCCGAAGACCTCGCCGTTGCGAGCGAGGGTCGCGGCGAGGTCGGTGGACGCGAGGGCGGGCGCGGGGGCCGCCGGAGTGGCGGGAGCCGGTGCCACGTCCGGTACCGCGGCCAGGGCTCGCGCCATCGTGCGGACCGTGGGGTTCACGTACACGAAGTCGTCCGGGAGTTCCACGCCGAACGCCTCGGAGAGTCCGACGTTCAACACGGCCGCTCCGATCGAGCTCAGGCCGAGAGCGAACAGTGACTCGTCGAATGGCACCTGGCCCATTCCCGTGGTGTCTTCGACGAGCCGGGCCACGCGGTCTTCGAGGCCGGTTGCCTCGTGGACGGAGGTCATGAACGCACTCCTCGGAGACAGTGAGCGGCTGGATGAATGTGGGCGAGGCCTGCGAAGGCGGCCGAGATCGGAGCCGATCGTCGACCCCCGAACGGCCATGCTGCCTCGCGGTCCGCGTCGCGGTGCCGAATGTAGCTGGCGGTGCCTGGTCGGGCCAGCGGGCGGGCCTGACGGCGAGCTGCGGGCGTCGCCCCCCGCGACGCGTCCGTCCACTCTGGATGCGGCGTAGTCGCGGCCAGGCGACGTGGACGTCCGGCAGGCGGACGTGGTGGGCGTGAAAGGGTCTCTGCCGGTGGAGTTCTGCCACCCGGCCGGGTGTTCAAGTGACCGACTGAGCAGTTGAACAGGTGGCCGCGAGCCGTCCTGGACGTCGCCCGTGAGGCCGACCGTGGACACGGCCGCCACGAGATCCGCACCCCGAAGGTCCTGACCATCTCGACCGGGGTCGGCCTCCCGCGCGCTGTCCAGGCGATGCAGACCCGTCGCCGAAGGCATCGCCTCGACGAACCGAAGCGTTTCGCCACCGAGAGCGTCTACGTCATTACTAATGATAATGAAATTGACTGTTTATGTGACGTGACCTGCGACGAAAACTGGTCTCAGATGTGTGCCGGAGTGGAATCGAAAAGTAATGGCCGCCCTACGCAACGCTGCCATCGGCGCGCTATGCACCGCCGGCGTCACCAACCGTCACCACGCCCGTGACAGTAACTGGCCGTTGGCCTTACTCTGCATCACCTGACGACTTTGCCGGGGCTCTGGGGCCCTGTGCACCGGGCTGCCCCCGGGAACCTGTGCTCTCCCCGTGGCCGCGATGGTCCGGTACGCTCTGTCCCCCGGGAGGCTCTTGTGGACGCCTCAATTGGTTGTCGGCAACCCGGAAGGAGTGTCCGTCCGTTCTCCGGTACGTCTGGCGCAGTGCTTGTGTTAATTGCTGGTTGCATTTGGAAAGTACGGAGGAACACCTTGCGCCACGTGCGTCACGGGGGGCCGTATCAATCAGACGAGGGCAGCGTGTGTCCGAGCCCGGGAAATGCTGAACTGGTAGTGATCGAATCGTTGCTGCCCGCACGGTCACCCCGTCTGAAGGGCGAGGACCCAGAACACATCCAAGCCCTCGCCGAGACTGACGCCCAATTGCCACCCATCATCGTTCACCGCGCCACCATGCGGATCATCGACGGGGCACACCGGGTGGCCGCGGCACGGTCGCGCGGCGTCACGTCCATCGCGGCATGCTTCTTCGACGGCACCGACCAGGAAGCCTTCGCGCTCGCCGTGCGGGCCAACATCACCCATGGCCTGCCGTTGACCCACGCTGAGCGCGTCGCCGCCGCCACCGTACTGATTCAGCAGAATCCATCCTGGTCGGATCGGTCGGTGGCCGCCACGAGCGGCCTGAGTCCCGGCACTGTCAAGGGCGTCCGGCAACGCGCGGTGCCGGAAGGGGCCCGCGACGAGGCCCGGATCGGCCGAGACGGCCGGGCCCGCCCCACCGACCCGATCGAGAAGCGGCAACAGATCCGGGAAGTCATCGAGCGCTCGCCGGGCGCCTCCCTGCGGGAGGTCGCAAAGCAGGTGGGAGTTTCCCCGTCGACGGTGCGCGACGTGCGGTGCCGCATGCAGCGCGAGATGGGGGCGGAGGAGCCGTCCGCGCTGTCAGGATCGGCCACGGACCGCCGGATCGACCAGCCCGCGCCAAAGCTGCGCCAGGTGACCGGGCAGAGCCAGGTCGCGGACATCAACGCCACCCTGGACAGCCTCACCCGCGACCCGTCTCTGCGGTTCACCGAGTCAGGGCGGGCGATGCTGCGCTGGCTGTCGACCCGCGCCGTGCGACCGGGGGAGTGGCACCAACTGGTGTCGCAGCTGCCACCGCACACGGCCTATATCTTCGCCAACCTGGCGCAACAGTGCGCGGACGAGTGGGGTCGCCTCGCGCTCAGTCTCAAGCAGCAGACCAGAGAGGCCGGCTAACCGCCGCGTCCGGACAGCGCGGGTAGGAGGGCGTATGAAGGTCTCCGTCGATGATCTGATCCAGACCGCATGTCGAGCGCTGGAGGCGGCGGGTTGTCCGCCGGCGGCGGCGCGGATTACCGCGGAGCACTATGTCGACGCCGAGCGGCTTGGTAAGCAGACCCACGGTCTCAGCAAGTTCTGCAAGGAGCTGGCGCAGTACCGGCAACGCGATGGTGAACCGGTCGTCGTGCGCGACACCGGGGCGTGCGTTCTGCTGGACGGGCAGGGTGAACTCGGGCCGGTCGGGGCGGACCTGGCGGTGCGGCTGGTGATCGAGCGCGCTCGGCGGCACGGGATCGCGCTCGTCGGCCTCACGAACATTCAGCGGTACGGGATGCTGGATCCGTGGGCCCGCCGAATCGCGGAGGCCGACCTGGTCGGGATCGTCACGAACTCCTGTGAGCCGGCGGTCGCGCCGTTCGGTGGCACCCAAGCCGTGTTGGGCACCAACCCGTTGGCCGCGGGGTTTCCCACCTCGACCACCCCGTTGGTGATCGACATGGCGACTGCCAAGGCACCGATGAGCCGCCTGCTGCTCGACGACCCGTTGCCGGAGGAGACCTTCCTGAACGGGGCGGGCGACTACACGACGACTCCGGCCGAGGTACGCGCCGTGGACGGGTTCGGCGAACACCGCGGCTTTCTGGTCGGCCTCGTGCTCCAGTTGCTGACCGGCTCTCTGCTGGGTACGCCGATGGGATCGGCCATCCGGTCGCCGGCCGACCTCGGCTACTTCTTCGTCGCCGTCGATCCGGCGCGATTCGGCAGCATCGAGGACTTCAAGCGAGATAATTCCCGATTTCTGGCGGAGTTGCGGCACAGTCGCCCGAAGAACCCGGCCGTCCCCGTACGACTGCCGGGTGAGGAAAGTGGTGCCCGCTTTGCTGAAACGGCCAGAACGGGGTTGGTCGAGCTTGGTGAGGACCGGTACCGGGAGTTTCTGCGGGCCTGCCGCGGTGACGACGTCTGAACCGGCCGGGTGAGCAGTTTTGCCGCCTCTGCACGCTGTTTTGGGCGTCGTTGTTCACATAGTCTGAACGGTACGTTAGTAGGTTTTCCGGAATGAGGCGTCATGCGCGAGATCAGGCTATTGATTGCCGGAGGTTGTGGCTGGTGGGCAGAACTTAACCATCATCCGGCAGTTCTCGAAATGAAGCGGAACGGTGTTCCCGTGCGGGTGACGGGAATCGTCGATCCCGTGGAGCCGGTGCCGACGGCGCTGCGCCCGGCCGGCCGGGAACTCGTCGCCGCCGACCGGCCGGAGTGGATTGACACGGTCGGTCGTTCGGACGCCGAAGTCGTCGGCGCCCTCGATCGCCATGTCGCCGAGAACGGATGCGACGCCGTGCTCGTGGCCAGCGGCCCTGCCCACCACGAGACCTACTCCCGCTGGGGTCTCCAGCGGGGGATCAACGTGCTGTGTGACAAGCCGCCGGTGCTGATGCCGGACGCCTCCTGGGACCGTGAGCAGGCCGCTGCGATCTGGACGACCTTCGACGAGCATCTGGCCCTGGAGCGGGCGGCCGTGCGTGAGCGCGCGGACTACCTCTTCGGCACGCCGCTGCGCCGCCGAGCTCTCACCCCCTTCCTGAGCATCGCCACCCATCTGGACGAGGTCCACCGGCGTACCGGTGAAGGCATCACCTTCCTGAACGCGATCGTCAACGGCGGCCTGCACCGGTTTCCCATCGAGTTCCTCAAGGGTGGGGCGCACGGATACCTCGAGGGCGTGGGCGGTCTGGCCCACTCCAGCTACCACTATGTGGACACGCTGGGCTGGTATCTGCAGATGGCCCGCGGCCGGGCGGCCAAGTTGCGCGTCTCGTTGAGCTACGTCAACCGGGTGCGGGACTACCTCGCCGGCAGACGGTACCAGCAGCTCATGGAGTTGACCGGCGAGCGGGACCTCGCGCTGGAGGACGTCGAGCTGCCGGCGCGGACCCTGGCGTGCGAGCTCGACTTCTCGTTTGTCGTCCAGGTGTTGGACGCTCAAAACGTCCCGATCGGGGTGATCACCTACACCTCGAACCACTCGACGTACGCGCCGCGGGAGAACGGCTACGAGAAGGAGGTGCTGAACCCCGCCAACGAGAAGTCGGGTGGCCGGATGTCCCAGGTCTATCTGGACATCCACCAGGGGATGATGCAGAACTGGCAGCTCATCAAGAACGACCGGGTCTTCTACGGCGACTCCATCACGACCATCCGCCGTCAGCATCCATCGCTGGGCGAGGAATATCGGAAGACGGAGTACTCCAACGCCTACGAAGAGCAGACCATCACCCCGCGGCAGCTGACGCAGTCCTTCATCCTGGCCTCCGGCGGATACGAGGTGGACGCGCTTCACCTCTCCCACTTCGCGACCCTGCAGGAGCAACGGCTCGCCATGCGGCTGTTCTCTGCCTTCTACGAGCTGATCGCCGAGGAGTACCAGAGCGGTCCCGGCATTGTTCCGCCGGCAAAGACCCTGCTGCTCGACGAGCTCATCAGCCCGCTCCCGTGACCGGTCCGACCCCGTCCGCCAACATGCGGACCTCGGTGCTGCGCGGCGCATTCCTCGCTGCCTCCGATCTGCGTTCCCGGCCTTCGGCCTAGCTGCTGCTCGCCGGCCCCCGACCCCATCCCCCTTCAAGCTCCGTTGGAGAGCCAGTGTCGACTTCCGTGAAGAACAGCGTGGTCCTGGCCACGCCAGGTACGACGTCCCACCGCACAGCCGAGGAGAACCTCGGTCTCGGTTACCTCGCCCGGATGCTGCGGGACCGGGGCATCAACGTCGTTGTGATCGACGCCTGGCTGGAAGGGCTGAGCCCTCGCCAGCTGGCGGACCGGATCACCGAGGTCGACGACCTGCTCTGGTACGGCTTTGCCTGCTATGGCTTCAACAGCACGCAGGCCATCGAGACCACCAATCTGGTGAAGCAGAAGTTGACGTCGGTGCCGGCGGTGGTGGGTGGGTTCGGGCCCACCTTCCAGACGCAGTACTTTCTCGAATCCGGGTTCGACTACGTGGTGCGCGGTGAGGCGGAGCTGACCGTGCTCGCCCTGACCGACCGGTTGCAGGGCAAGGACGTCGATTCCGTCCCGGGCGCCGCTTACCACGTGGACGGCAGGGTAAAGCACGACCGGCCGGCGATCTGGTCCGCCGATCTCGACTCGTACCCCTTCCCGTGCAGGGACTACACCACCACGGCCCTGCAGCGGGGGAGTGCGGCGCACATCTCGACCGCGCGCGGCTGCAACGCCCACTGCCTGTTCTGCTCCATCAATGCCTTCCAGACCAAGGCGTCCGCGCCGCGCTGGCGCAGTCGCAGCATCGAGTCGATCGTCGCGGAACTCGTCGAACTGCAGGCGCTCGGCGCTCGGCACATCAAGGTGGTTGACGACTCCTTCATCGAGCCGCCGCGTGACGGGGAGTGGTGCACCCGCTTCGCTGACGCCATCGAGGCCAACGGCCTGGACCTCACCATGTGGACCTACCTGCGCGCGGACCGGGTGGACGAGCACATTCTCAGCGAGTTGAAGCGGGCCGGCTTCCAGTCGTATTTCGTGGGTGTCGAGAACTTCTCGCAGAGGGTGCTCGACCGGTGGAGCAAGCCAGCCACCGTCGAGCAGAACCACGAGGCGCTCCGGCTGCTCCGCAAGCTCGACTACGTGGTCCAGGGCGGCATGATCCTGTTCGACTCCGAGACGGTGCTGGATGAACTCGAGGAGAACTACGAGGCGTACCGCCAGTACCCGTGGCTGGTGACCAAGGGCGCCTTCACAGAGCTCTACGCTGCGGAGGGCACTCCCTGGACGAAGATCCTGAACCGGCGTACGGACAACGAACCCCTGCCGCTGGTGGGTCAGAACTACGTCTACTCGGTGCGGGACGAAGCGGCTCGCGCGGTGTACGACGCGATGAAGCGCTGGCACGTGGCGCACCAGCCCTCGTACGACAAGGCGATCGATCCGTTGGCCGCCCCCAAGGCGATCAACCGTGAGCAGATGCGGTCCTTCGAGCCCGCCCTGCAGCGGCTGCGTGAACTGGATCTGGACTTCATGCGCAAGGCGCTGGACCTGGCCCGGCGTGAGCCGTCTTCGGCCGCTCTGCTGGAAATGGAGGCCGAGGAGGAGGCGCGGACGGCACCGGTCTTTGCTGCTGTGGACGCCGAGGTGGACGTCCTGTACCAGGACCTCAAGCTGGTTTACGACGCCGACCCCAACCCGTTCCTGATCAAGCCCGCCCCGGTCGGTGCCAGCAGCTGAACCGTCCCCGACGAACACCCGGCGGGTGCGCCCGCCGGGACGCCGTGGCCGCCGTGGCAACAATGCCGGCGGGCCGGCTGGGCCCCGCCGCGGCTTGCCCCGACGGCGGGGCCTTCATGATTTCGCACGATCGAGGAGGAGTGTGCTCTCCAGCCGGGGTCAACCCGGGGTGACCGGCGCCAGCGCTGGTCACCGTGGCCAACCCCCGGTCGCGAACCGGCCGGTCCCCGCAGGTGGCCGCCGGTGGCGGCGCGGCCGGATCGCCGGGCTGATCGGCCGGTCGGTCGCTCCTCGGTCTCGGCCTGCCAGTCGACGGTGGGCTGGGTGCCCGGCGGCCACCACACAACGCATGATCGACGACTGGAGCAGGTGGCCTTCGACCTGCGGGATCAGACGCGCTGCTCCGGGTTGTCGCTCGCGGTTGCCGTCGGCCGCAGCGATGGACGGGCCGGGTTCACCGCGAACGGATGGCGTAGTCGCCGCATCGCCTCCTCGCTGCCGTCGAAGGTCACGCCCGGGTCGTCGAGCCCGTCGGCGGCCGGGGTGGCGAGAAACAACGCCGGACGATCATTGCCGTTCAGAATCATGCAGCAGTCCGAATCTTCGGGAGAGGAGTGCCTTGGGTCGTGGGCAATTCTTGCCACGCCGTCTTCGTGACAGGCCCGCGTTCGCGCTGGCATCCGGTGGCGGTACCTGGATCGCCGGCGACCGCCCGGCGGCACACACCGCACCATACCCGTCGTCGCCATCCGTCGCGCCGCAAGCCAGCCCGCTGGGCCGTCGACGTCCGCGGTGGACCAGCGTCGCTGATGCTGGCGGCCCTGCTCGACCGGGATGCGGACGTGCGGTACGGCAACGGCACCGTCACGTCCCGGACGGCGTCGCCACCCGCGCTGGGCCACGGACCGTCGATCGGACGGGCCCGGCCTTGCGATACCGTCAAGGTGCCCCCACCGGCGTCGAGCCGTCCGCGTCCGCCGGCTGGCGACGGTCCGCAGGGCACCCACGAATCCAGGGAGATACCGATGCTGGAGCCTGAGCCGGCTCAAGACGTCCACGCCGAGGACGCCGACAGGCCAACCACGGCCGAGACCGAGACCGAGACCGACGAGGCTGCCGTTTACGCAAATCGGGCTGCCCGACGCGCGAAGGGCAAGGTGGCCTCGCCTCAACCGTATGGAAAGGGTCAGCACCCCGGCGGCCGGAGCTCGGTCCAGAGCCCTCGCCAGTGGGGTAACCGCCGAAGCGGCTGATCCGTTGCTGGAGCTTTCGTCGGTACACGGCTTCCGGTGTCCGCGGCGATGGTGACAGGGGGCAGAGCGGGAGCAGCAGGGCGCGTTGAACGGCGCTGAATGGCGTCGGCCCCGCTGCGCTGCTCGCATGGTCGTACGTGACCTGCTGTCCCTCCCAGCGCTCTTCAGGGCCGGTCATGGCCGGGGGAGTGCGGAGCCATTCGCCGTTGGGAGGGGCAATCACTGCCTATGGTGCCCCTCGCCTTCAGGGGGGAGCGCTACCCTTCCACGGCTCTCTTGAGCGCCACGACATGACCCGCGCGGTCTACCGTCGTGGCAACCGTGGACCAAACCGGAGGGGCCATCACGATGAGCAAGCCCATCGATTACGACGCACCGCGCCGGCCGGCGGTTGAGGTTGAAGACGACGGCTTGGAGGAACTCAAGGCGCGCGGCGCGGCGGCGCAGTCACCGAGAGTCGACCTCGACGAGGCCGAGGCTGCCGAGAAGTTCGAGTTGCCTGGCGCGGACCTGTCCGGCGAGGAACTCACCGTGGCGGTCGTGCCGATGCAGCCGGACGAGTTTCGATGTCCGCGTTGCTTCCTGGTGCACCACCGCAGTCAGCTCGCCGCGCAGCCCGATGGTCGGGAGGTCTGCCGGGAGTGCTCCTGACGTTCGCCGTCAGGGCACCAGTTCCCGCCAGCCCGGACGAACACCCAGCCATGCATCGGCGAGGATCTGCGCCGACGTCTGGCTCGGACAGACGTGTAGCTTCGACCGGCCCGCGACGCCGCCGGTCTGCGCCTCTACTTCCCACCGCTGGCCGTCGGTGCGGATGTAGACGTCGCGACGCCCCCGCGAACTCCGGTCCCCATTCCACCAGTGACGCTCGATTTTCACCTGCTGACCGTATAGCACCGCGGGCAAGCAGACGAAACATAATGATCTTGAAAAGACGTGAGCGTCAGGATCCGCCACGGTGCCGGCCGGCAGAGGATCTCCGTACCGGACCTGTCGAGCTGATGTCGTAGACGATTCAGGGCCGTCTGGTCGTTGCGTGGCCGGACGATGTGCGGTCGACTCGTTCTCGCAGCATCTCTGGCGATCTCCCCTGCCGCCCTAGATCTAAAGCCTTCAAGCGGCCAACTGAATTCTGAGGTCGGGCGGCAGCGGCTGCGGGCATGCGGTCTGCGGCAGAAGCGCACACCTCATGTAGTACGGGGGGTGAGGCCAGGGAGGGTGCGCGGCACGATTGTTCGCGAGTGAAACGTGCTCTACTCTCGGCGGCGTCTGAACTTAGGGCGTCGAGCCGTACACTCTCCGGCATCGAGCGCCAACGACGTCTGGCCGTTGCGCGCCCGCGGGGAGGAGATCGCATGCAAGACCCTTCAGACTCGATGGAGCGCCGTGCCTGAGGAGAACGGTCAGCGCAAAACCGTCGATTCGCCTGTTGTGGACAGACCGGCACCCGACTCGGACATCGACTCAACGACGGCATCGACGGTCCTGGCGGAGGTGCTCCCAGGAGTTGCTGTCGTCTTCGGCGAGGTCCCGGCGGTGCTCAAACTCGAATTGATTGACTTCGGGCTCGTGCCGGCCGCCGACCGCACGCAGATCTCCACATTTCTCGCCTCGATCGGCAACACGGCGACTGCGGCCGGCAACCTCGGAAAAGCATTCGCCAGCGCACAGGGGCTCTACAGGCTCAGCAGCACGACACAGGCCCTGCTGAAGGCAGGCGGAACGCTCGCGGTCAAGGACGGCGCGAACCTCGGCGCGATATTCGCCAACGGCAAGATAGTCGGTCAGGCCCGCCTCATCCCAGTGGCCGCGGTGGGTGCGGCGCAGCTTGCGGCCACGATCGGGCCGGCGCTGGCCATGATCGCCCTTCAGATGCAGCTCAGTGAGGTCACCGGCCTCACGAGAACCAACATCGCGCTGACCAGCCAGGTACTCACGACCATCCGCCACGAGCAGTGGGCCGAACTGACGGCGCTCGTCGCTAGCATCGATCGCGCGGTCGACCAGGCGCGAGAGATCGAATCGGTACCCACCTCCTTGTGGAACAGCATCGCGGGCAATGAAGCGTCGTTGCGTAAGCAGCTTGAGCTGTACCGGCTGAACGTCAGTAATCACATCGGGCAGATCCGTCACGACACGCAGGGCCGCCGTGCATATCTGGAGACGAACGCCGAGGCGATAATCTTCGACGCACACGCCCTGCTGTCCTCCCTCAAAGCATGGACCGGACATCAGGCGCTGCACGCCGCGCGGGCTAGAGCCGCTGGAGCCGAAGACGTCGACGAGGCACGGCTCGTCGACGTCATCGCGCGCGATACCCGTACGGCGCTCGATTCCGCTCTCCCCGAGGCGACCAGCCTCGTCGACTCGCTGACCCGGGAACTACGCATCATCGTTGAGCTCCCCGGACGCGGCACACTGCCGCTGTCGGGCAAGCGGAAGGGCTCGACCGCTGCCCGCCAAACCTCCGCCCGTCTCCTGGAGGCGATCCAGCCGCTTGCCGATGCTCTCCATCCGCCGGCCCCTCCGCTGGAGGCGCCAGGCGCCGTCTGCGCACCCGAATCGCTGGATCTCGAACCGTACCTCCGCATTCTGCGATGGTTCCTCGAGGACGGTGAGACCCTCCGCGTCCTCGGCTTCCCCGATCAGCCCGATGCTTCCGACCCCATTTCTTCGATCCTCAACGGAGCGATGGAAATGCTGGCAGCAGCGAGGGACAAGGCGACGACAAAGATACTTGTCGCCGTCACCGATCGCCGCATCATCACGGCGAAGACGAACACATTCCTCGAGCAGGGCGAGATTCATCAGGAAATCCCGATCGAACGGGTGCGGTACGTCCGAGCAGTGACCAGCCAGGACAAAAGCTCACGCTCGGCGATCGACCTCATCACGCGCGACGAGAACATCCGATGGCACTTCCAGGTCGACATCGACAACAGTCAGGTGGACACGCTTGCCGCCGTGCTCGCCGAGTCGATGACTATCCCCGACGTCGAACGCGAAGAGCTTCAACGGCGGAGCCACGCTGCCATCGAGTCGGGCAGTAAGGGCGAGATCGCCGGCACGACGTGTACGGAGCCGACTGGATCCGAGGCGACGACCGGCAACGACGAGTAGGCCTCAAGCCCAACTGGCGAAGGGCCGTCCCTGTCCGCACGTACCGGGACTCGTCACGTGCGGTGGGTATGGGTGCCTGGTGCGGGCACGATGAATGGATCGGGTGAGCAGCGTTCCGGTGTGATCGATGTTCACTCGCTCCATTCGGTGGGCAGCGGTGTGCGGCCGACCGGCGCAGACATCGGCGCTACCTCGCGGATCAGGTCGGCACCTGGCTCCAGGAAGCCCCGAATGCCCGCTCATCGGCTGTGAGCGGACGCTTGGCGGGGCCGTCAGAGTCAGAATCGCGGCGGGTCCGAGCGATGCCATCCCGAGGTGAGCCCTCCGTAGGTTCTCCGGTGGCGGCGCCCACGGTAGGCATCCTGACAAAGCATCGACAATGATCGACGATGTGCGCGTGTGTGCTCTCCAGCGGATGCCAACCCGGGTGAACCGGTGCCAACGCGGGTCACCGCGGCGGCCGCCGGTCGCAACCGGGGTTCGTGTGCTCCGGGTGTGGTCCTGGGCTGGGCGAACACGGGGTACGGGTGAGGTAGGTGAACGTGGGCCACTCCCTGCCACCCCAGGTGAACCCGCAGGTCGCTAGACTAGGCCCTCGCGCCCCCGTAGCTCAGGGGATAGAGCATCGGTTTCCTAAACCGTGTGTCGCAGGTTCGAATCCTGCCGGGGGCACCTCGAAGATCAGCAAAGACGCCATCTGAGCAGCGGATGCGTCATCGCGTCGATCGGTCGACCTGCGCAGCCAGTGTCACCCGTAGCCACCGATTACAGCTTTCCGTGCAGATGCGTGTAACGATCTTCGACGGTTGAGCGGCCCTGTTTCCCCAGCTCAGAGCCGCTGCAACGCGGACGGGCCGCAGCATCGCCGCGGCCCACACATCCCACCAGTGATCATCATCGGCTCAGCGCCGCCTCGATCCGCTCGTTCATCCGGCTGCGGTCACCGTCGAGGCACTTCGCGTACACCTTGAGCAGCACGTCAACCGGGTGCCCGGCGTTGAGCCAGAGCGACACCCCGGCGTGCCGCAGGTCGGAGGGTCGGCCGGCCAGGGTAAGGCCGGCCGGTCCGGGGTCGGGCTCCGTCCGGGCCTCATCCCATACCCTGGAGTACGTCGAGGACGGTGGATCAGTTTCCGATGCGACGCCACGCATCGTCGGCCACCACGTTGACACTGTCGCCTGCGGCGACAAGGTCTGTGGCGGTGAACCGTTCCGCTTCGCCCGTACGCCAGCGGACCGCTCGGTGTGCGAGATCGGCGTACCCAGGGAACAACTGCGCGAGGTACTCGCCTGCAGCGGCCTTCGAGATGATGTCACCGCGGGCCAGCGTGTAGTGCAACCGCGCGGGCCCGAACACGAACAGCGCGCAACCGCGCCACCCGATGGGCCCACGACGAGGTCCGGGCGGCCCGGCCGCGGAGGCCGGACCGCCCGGCACGGCGCCGAGGATTGTCAGTTCACGCCCGCGTCCAGGGTGACCTGGTCACCGGTCGCCACGGTGAACCAGTCGGTGTAGCCGTAGTTGTTGTAGCCACCGGTCTCGTTCCAGTGGTAGATCAGGTCCGAGTCGACCGAGTCAATGAACTCGTGCGGGTCCTGCACGTAGAACTCCACACGGTAGGTGCCTGAGCGGGCGTACGCGACGTAGGTGCCGTCGGGGTTGACGGTGACCGTGTAGCCGGGCTGGCCCGGGGTCTGTGGGATCAGCTCGAGGTGGTCGATCCCGCCGTTGCCGACCGGGGCACCTCCCTCGGTCGCGTCCCGCACGCCGTTGCGGTTGCTGTCCACCCAGACGATGCCGCGCACGACGGCGCCCTGCTCCACCGTGACGGTGTCCCGCGCCGTGTTGTTGTCCAGGGTGGTCTCCGTCGACGTCGTCGACGCGGTCGCCTCAATCGTCACGACGTCGCCTGCTGTGACATCGGTCAGGTTCGCGGCGAAGGTCAGTGGCTCGCTCGTCTGGTTCGGCTGCAGCGGGCCGTGAACGCACCGCCAGCCGGTCCGGCCGTCTGCCACGCCGTCACCGAACGCGCAGTCCCACCCCTCGTTGTACGTCTCCCAGCCGCGCATTCCAGTCGGCACGGGGGTGGTGACGGTGACGTCGCCCGAGGGCGAGTTCCCGGTGTTTCGGACGGACGTGACGAGCTGCGCCTGCTCGTTCGGAAGTAGCTGCTGGGTGGTGACGGCGGGCACGACGTCGAGATCCACGGTGCTGGGGATGTAGCGCAGGGTTGCCTGGCCGGTGTTGTTGGCGGTCGACGACTCCATGCCGGTCGACGCCGTGGCGGTGACGGTCAGCGTGTCGCCGGCGGTACCGGCCGGCATCCCGAACGGGATGGCCAGCGTGTCGGCGACCTCCCCGGCGGCGAGCGGGGCGTGGGTGCAGGTCGCCGTGCCCAGCAGGTCGCAGTTCCAGCTCGGCGGGATCACGAACCCGTCGGTGAAGAACCAGGCCCCCGCCGGCAGCGTGAACGCCACCGTCACGTCCTGGCTGGCCTTCGTACCGGAATTGCGTAGGTCGAGGGTGAGGTTCGATGAGCCGCCGCTGGCCGGCACCTCGACGGGGTCGACGGAGATGGCGACGACCAGGTCCGCCCGGGCCGGGGCGGCGACGGCCGGGGCGGCGGGCAGCAGGCCGGTGCCGACTGCGGCCAGCGCGCCGATCGCGAGGCCGCTACGGAGCAGGTGTTGGCGGGTGGAGCGGAGTTGAACGGACATCACGTCCTAACGTCGGAGGGATCGACCGGGCCGGCGGCCCGATCCTCGGGAACGTCGGAGTTCCGTTAGTAGAGCGCCACGATCGTGACCACCGTTACGTCCGCGCGCCCTTCCCTCCAACCGTTGATATCGAAGAATCGGGTGCTGGCGGCCCAGCATTCGGCCAGCGCTGAACGGAACCCCGGGCGTCTCGCGCGCGTCGGTGATGGCATGATGCTGCGCGCCGTGATCATGTTTGCCCTGGCCACGCTCGGCTTCGGCCTCGTCGTGCTCGTCTCACCGGCGGAGCCCGCGTGGGCCTGTTCCTGCGCCCTGGGACCGGGTGAGCAGGATGAGCGGGCCGACCTCATCGTCGTCGGCGCGGTCACCGAGGTGACGGGCAAGGCGGTTCGACTCGCGGTCGAGTCGGTCGAGAAGGGCAGCGCCGGGCAAGGGGCCACGCTGAGGCTCAGGGTTAGCCGCAACGAGGCCAGCTGTGGGTACGACTTCCATGCCGGCACCCGGTACCGGGTGAATTCCGCCGGCGGGGCCACCGGGTTGTGTATCGGGATCCGCCCGCTGCCGGGGACGCCATCCGCGCCCGCAGCGGTCTCGATGCCTGCCACGGCGGCACCGGCGCCTGCGCAGTTGCCGGGCTGGTGGCTCATGGCGGGTGCGATGCTGGCCGTCATTGTCGCGGGACTGGTGGCCGTGGCTCTGCGGCTGCGTCGGAGTAACTCGACATGACCGTCTCGTACGGCTGGGTCGTAGCGGCCCAGCCGCCCGCTAGGCGGCCGACACCGCCGAGGGTGCCACCGCGATCGACCGGTACGACCCGTTGAGGTACAACAGCGGCGCCTTGGCCGGGTTCAGGGCGCCGTAGGACACCGCCTCCCCGATGACCACCGAGTGGTCGCCCTGGTCGGAGAGGTCGCGCACCCGGCAGTCGAAGTAGGCCAGTCCCTCGGTGAACACGAGGCAGCCGGTGGCCGGTGCCCGGTGCACCCGGACGCCGGCGAACGCGGCCGCGCCGGAGGGCCGCCGGGCGTCGGCGAACCAACGGGCGACGTCCCGTTGGTCCGCCGCCAGCACGGTGACCGCGAAGATGCCGGAGTCGCGGATCTGGCCGAGCAGTCGACTCCGGTGCTTCAGACAGGTCAGGACCAGGGTGGGGTTCAGCGAGACGGTGGTGAACGAGTTGACCGTCATCGCCAGCGGGATGTCGTCGTACACGCTGCTGACGATGCCGACGCCGGTGGCGAACGCCCCGGCGGTACGGCGGAACTCCACTGCCCGGTCCTGGCTTGTCATGGTGTCAGTCCTGACCCCAGACCAGGCAGAACGGGTGCCCCGCCGGGTCGGTGTAGACCCGGAAGCCGTGGTTACGGCTCCCGCCGCCGCGCAGCCGGGTTGCCCCGAGCCGGAGCACCGCCTGCTCGGCCTCCTGGATGTCGTCCACCTCCACGTCGAGGTGGGCCTGTTGCGGGAAGGTCGGATCCGGCCACTGCGGCGGCTGGTAGTCGGGAACGCTCTGGAAGCAGAGGCGGGGATGCCCGTCCGAGCCCTTCAGCGTCACCCAGTACCCGTCGCTGTCAGCCCATTCCAGGCCGGTCAGCTCGACGTAGAACTCCGCCAACTTCTCGGCGTCCGGACAGTCCAGCACCACCGAGTGCAGTCGACCGATCATCCGACCTCTCCCGTCATCGTCATGGCGCGATGACCGGTGCCCCCGGTCACCGTGTCAGTGAAGGTACTCGCCGAAGGTGGTGAAGTAGTCGATGGCGCGCACGGGTGGCCCGGTCTCGGTGCAGACCTGGAGCAGCACCACCCCGCGGTCGTCGCCGTCGCCCGGCCCGCCGCTGGCGACGACCACTCCGCCGTAGTCGGCCTTGACGATCCGGCCGGGAGTGCCACCGTGCGCCCGCGTCGGCCGGGTGGCGGCCTTGACCCACAACCGGAAGCCGCGGTGCGTCGTCCACGCGTTGACGAACGGGTCCGACTGGCCGCGTACCAGGTCGCAGATCGTGGTGGCGCTGTCCCGCCAGTCGATCCGGGTGTCCTCGACCCCGATCCGGTGGTAGAACGACGCCCCCTCGGGCGGCTGCGGTTCGCCCCGGTGCCCTCCGGCGACCCGGTCCAACGCCTCTAGCGTGATCGGCACGTACTCCGCGAGGAGTCGTTCCAGGATCTGCCCGGCGGTGTCGTGCGGACCGATCTTCACGCGGGCCTGGGTGATCGTCGGCCCGGTGTCCAGCTCCTCCGCCATGTAGTGCACGGTGAGGCCGGTCTCCTCCTCGCCGTTGCGGATCGCCCAGTTGACGGCGCCGAACCCGGCGTACGCGGGCAGCAGCGCGTCGTGCGTGTTGACCGCGCCGTGTTCCGGGATCCGCAGCACCTCCGGCGGCACCCGGGTCCGCCAGTTGGTGGAGACGATGACCTCCGGTGCGAGCTCGCGAAGTTGCTCGTGCAGGTCGGGCTCGCGGGCGGTGGTCGAGTAGCGCACG
Source organism: Micromonospora peucetia (assembly GCF_900091625.1). Taxonomy (NCBI): domain Bacteria; kingdom Bacillati; phylum Actinomycetota; class Actinomycetes; order Micromonosporales; family Micromonosporaceae; genus Micromonospora; species Micromonospora peucetia. Next base: position 1,428,049 of record NZ_FMIC01000002.1, on the reverse strand, counting down.
GGCAGCCCCAGTTCCGCCGCGGCCAGCTCCACGTCCGGTTCGCCGAGCCCGCTGAACTCGGCCCGGTGGGTCAGCACCAGCAGCACCTCGTGCAGGGGCGCGATGCCCCGCAGGACGGTGGCGCCCAACTGGCCGTACCCGAAGAAGACGACTCTCACCGCTTCGCCGCCCCGTTGGCCAGCCCGGCCCGGAAACGGACGGTGTTGACCCGCAGCCAGCCGGAGGAGTCCCGCTGGTCGAACACGTCGTCCGCCTCGAAGGTGGCGAACGCGGTGTCGTAGCGGCTGTGCGGGGATCGGCGGCCGATGACCTGGACGGTGCCCCGGTGCACCCGCAGGATCGCGTCGCCGGTGACGTCCTGCTGGCTGAAGTCGATGGCGGTCTGCAACATCAGCCGCTCCGGGGCGAACCACAGGCCCCGGTAGACCAGGGCGGTGTATTTCGGCATCAGCTCCTCCTTGAGCTGGGCCACCTCCGGGTCGAGCACCAGCGACTCCACCGCCCGGTGGGCGTGCCAGAGCAGGCTGCCCGATGGCGCCTCGTAGATGTTCCGGGTCTTCATGCCGAAGATCCGGTTCTCCACGATATCCAGCCGGCCGATCCCGTGCCGGCGGCCGATCTCGTCGAGCGCCTCCAGCACGGCGCTGGCCGACAGCGGCGTCCCGTTGACGCCGACCGGGTTGCCGCCCTGGAAGTGGATCTCGACGGTCTCCGGCTCGTCCTGGGTGTCGGCGAGGTCGCGCACCCGGAACAGCAGGCCCTCCGGCGCCGGCTGCGCCGGGTCCTCCAGGGCCTCTCCCTCGTACGAGGTGTGCAGCAGGTTGCTGTCGATGGAGTACGGCCGTTCGCCGCTGCTCAGGTCCAGTTCGATGCCGTGCCGGCCGGCGTACGCGAGCAGGTCGCTGCGGGAGGCCAGATCCCACTCCCGCCACGGGCTGATCACCGTGATGTCGGGACGCAGCGCGGCGAAGGTCATCTCGAAGCGGATCTGGTCGTTGCCCTTGCCGGTGGCCCCGTGCGCCACCGCGTCGGCGCCGACCTCCTCGGCCACCCGGATCTGCGCGGCGGCGATCAGCGGCCGGCCGATGGAGGACCCCATCAGGTACTGCCCCTCGTACAGGGCGTTGGCCCGGTACATGGGGAACGCGTAGTCCCGGGCGAACTCCTCACGCAGGTCGACCACCCGCACCTCGTCGGCGCCGAGCTTCTCGGCCTTGCGGGCGGCGGTGTCCAGTTCCTCGCCCTGCCCCAGGTCGGCGATGAAGGCGGTCAGCCGGCAGCGGTAGCGCTCCTTGAGCCAGACCAGGGCCACCGAGGTGTCGAGCCCGCCGGAGAAGGCGAGCACGATGTGCTGGGGGGCGATGTTGTTCCGAGTCGACATGATGGTCACACCTCTCCGGCGGGCGCGGTCGCCCACAGTTGGTCCATGGTTTCGTGGGTGAAGTCGCGGGTCAGGTCGGACGTCGAGGCGTACCCCATGTTGATGATCTTGCGGCGGCCCTGGCGGACCGGGGCCACCCGGTGCAGCGTCGTGTTGGTCCGCATCAGGTACAGGTCGCCGGGGAACAGTTCCATCGAGTAGATCGGCCGGCTGACCAGCGCCCGGTTGATCTCCGGACGCTGCTTGTTCCAGGTGGTGCCGGGCACGCACTGGACGAAACCGCCATGCTCCACCGGCGGGCACTCCACCACCCAGACCAGGGCGAAGGCGAAGTCGTCCCAGTGCCAGCCGTGGGTGTCGCCGTCCTTCTCCAGGCAGGTGATGACGAACTGCTCCGGCTCGTACGGGCACGGGTGCACCGGTTCGCCGGCCACCTCCGACAGCACCCGCAGCATCGGCTCGGCGGTGTAGACCTGGGTGATCACGGTGCCCAGTTCGGCGATCTCGGCCCGGGTCACGTTGCGCATCCGGCGCGGCGTGTAGTCGGTCTCGGCGAATCGCAGGTCCCGTCGCGTACCGGCCTTGTCGATCAGCTCGTTGACCTCGTCGGCGACCGCCTTCTTGACGCTGTCGGGGGCGACGAAGGAGACCTTCGCGTGCCCCAGGTAGGAGAAGTCGCGGCGGGCCGTGGCGATGTCGTCCGGTGCGACGTCGCGTTCCACATGCTCCCGCAGTTCCTGGTACAAGACTCTCGAGTCGAACACGGATTCCTCCTTGGTTTAACCTCGCGCCGCCGCGACGCGCGCGAAATCGATGACGGCCGCCGCCACCAGCGCCACGGCGGCGGAATGCAACACTCCGAAGTGGTCGGTCCCGATCCGTTGGGACCGCGGTGCCCCGAGCCGGGCCGCCCACTGGGTGAGCTGCGCGTCGAGCAGGTCCGCGCCGATCACCAGCGCGGGAGTGTCGACCGGGCCGTCGTGGACGTACTCGGCACTGGCCCGTACGTGGCGCTCGTAGCTGCGCCACCGGTGCGCCAACAGCGCTGTCGGCACGGGCTGCCGGACGGCCGCCAGGCAGGCCGCGAGCGTGCCGACGGCCAGCCGCTCGTCGAAGCCGGCCGGCTCCGTACCGCCCGTCACCCGGGGCCTCGGGGCGTCCGGTTCCAGGTCGAGAGCCCGGTGGATGTTCTCGGTGAAGGTGTCGAAGCGTTGCCGGACGTCGTCGGCCGGCAGCTCGTAGCCGACCGGCGGGGCGGAGTCCAGCAGCACCAGCGCGGGCCGCCGCCCGACCTGGTCGGCGGCCATCTGGTAGGCGACCTGACCGCCGAACGACCACCCGCCGAGCAGGTCCGGGACCAGGCCGGCGGCGTCCAGGTCGGCCTGGTACCGGCGGGCCAGCGCCGGCACCGTCGGCAGTTCCGCGCTGTCGCGGGAGGCGGTCACCCGCCAGTGCTCCGGCAACTCCGCCAGCAGGTCCTGGTAGTCCTGCGGGCTGCCCCCGGCGCCGTGCACGAGGTGCAGGTGCGGCCCCGGGCCGTCCCGCAGCCCCACCAGGGTCGACTCCGCCGGCGCCGACTGCGACCCGTTGCCCAGCAGGTCGGCCAGCCGGCGGGGGGTCGGCTCGCCCAGCCACCGCACGACGTCCACCGCCGGCTGCCCGTCGGCGGCCAGCGCGTCCACCAGCCGGAGGGCGCTCAGCGAGTTGCCGCCGGCGGCGAAGAAGTCGACGTCCGGCCCGGCCGGCGGGCCGCCGAGCACGTCGGTCCAGGTGGCGACGACCCGCTGCCAGTCCGTCGACTCGGGCAGCGGGCCGGCCGCCCGGTCGGCGTCCACGGCGACCGGGGCCGCGCGGCCGGTACGGGCTCGGGTGGCGACGTCGAACGAGCCGACCGTGCGCTGCGGCTCGGCGCCGCCGTCGGCCAGCACCGCGTCCAGGTCGTGCAGCAGGGCCAGCACGCTGCTCTCCCGGTACCGCCCGGTGTGGTATTCGATCTCGGCGAGGTAGCCGCCGTCGGCCTCCCAGGCGGACATCGCCAGGTCGGCCCGGGCGGCCCGGTTCGGGCTGGGCAGCAGCGTCGCCGGCACCGCGCCGAGTCGCAGGTCGGTGCCGATCGGGCCGAGGTAGCTCAGCAGCAGCGGCGCGGGGTCACCGAGCGCGGTCCGGGTCTCCTCGGGCAGCGCCCCGAACACCACCGGGTACGGCACCGCCTGGTGGGCCAGCATCTGCCACATCCCGTCCCGGGCGGCGCCCACCACCCCGGCGACGGTGTCCGCGTCGGTGACCCTGGCCCGGGCCACGCAGAGGTTGGCGGTGTAGCCGAGCAACGCCTGGTCGCGGGCGGTCATCCGGTTCGCGGTCACCACGCCCACCGCCACGTCCGGTCCGGCGCCGGCCCGGGCGAGCACGAGCTGCGCCGCGCCGAGGATGATCGCGAACGGGGTGGCGAAGGTGGCCTTCGCCAGCGCGGCGATCCCGGCGCCCGCCTCGACGCTGAAGCCGTAGCGCAGGATCGCACCGGGTGCACCGCTGGCCACCTCGCCCGGCAGGTCGGGCTCCAGCACGGCGGAGGCGGCGTCGGCGAGCGCGTCGCACCAGTACGCCAGGCTCTTGTCCCACCGCCCGTCCACGCGCGCCGCCGCCTGCTCTCGCGCGTACGTGCTGAACGGCACCGGGTCGGCCGCGAAGCTCACGGCACGCCCCTCCCGCACGGCCGCGTACGCCTCGGACAGCTCGCCGACGAGCAACTGGACCGCCCAACCGTCCAGCACCACGTGGTGCACGGTCAGCAGCACCTCGTGCCGGTCGCCGACCCGGACCAGGGTGATCCGGGCCAGCGGTGCCGTCTCCGGTTCCATCGGCCCGGCGTGCACCTCCTCGGCGACGAGCCGCAGCAGGGTGCCCGGATCGGCGGGGCCCGGGTCGTCCACCTCCACCCGGTGCAGGCCCACCACGATCCGGGGCGCCACCACCAACGTGACGGCGTCCGCCTGGCGTACGACCGAGGTCCGCAACGCCTCGTGCCGGTCGACCATCGCCTGCCAGGCGACGAGCAGCGCCGCCTCGTCGAGCGGCTGGTCGACCGCGAGCCGCCAGGTGAGGTGGTAGACGGACCGGTTGCGAGCCCGCTGGTGCACCCACCACAGGGACTCCTGCATGGCGGTGGCGGGGATCAGGTCCGGGGCGGCCCCGGCGCGCCGCTCAGCCACGGGGGGCGAGCAGTTCGGAGGTCAACCGCTTGCGATCGACCTTGTCGACCTCGGTCAGCGGGATCTCGGCCCGGTGGTGGAACGCATGTGGCCGCATGTACGGGGGAAGGTGCCCCACCAGCCGGGTGAGGTCGTCGTCGGCGAGCGACGTGCCGGTGTAGACGGCGTGCAGGTCCAACTCCCCGTCGGTGCCGGCCACGGTGAGCACCACGGCCTCCACCACGTCGGTGTGGGCGCGCAGCGCGGCCTCGATCTCGGCCAGCTCGACGCGGTTGCCGCGCACCTTCACCTGGTGGTCGATCCGGCCCTGGTGCACCAACTCGCCGAACTCGCGGCGGACCCGGTCGCCGGTGCGGTACCAGTGCTCGGCGGTCAGCGGCCCGGTGCCGTCGTAGAGCCGGCCCCGGTCGCCGTCGAAGGAGACGAACCGGCCCGCGTTCTCCGCCGGGTCCAGGTAGCCGGGGAAACGCTGCTCGCCGCGGACACACAGTTCGCCGTCGTCGCCCGGGCGCAGGTCCTCGTCGAGCAGCACGTAGTCGAGGTGCGGGTAGATGTCCCCGATCGGCACCGACCGGTTCGACGACTCGATCCGGGCGGCCGGGTCGGCGGGCACCTCGTACGCGGTGACGATGACCGTGGTCTCGGTCGGGCCGTAGCAGTTGATCACCGCGGTGTTCGGTGCGGCGGCCGTCCAGTCGTTGACCTGCTCGATGGTGAGCGGCTCCCCACCGAAGGAACTCAGCCGCAGGGTCGGCATGCTGTCCGGCGCGAGGGCCCGCAGCCGCTTGGCGAACGAGATCAGCGACGGTACGGACAACCAGTGCGTGAGCCGCTTCGTGTTGATGAAGCGCACCGGCGTCAGCACGTCGCCGCGTTGGGCCACGCAGAGGGTGGCGCCGGTGCCCCAGGCGCCGAACATCGCCAGGATCGAGCCGTCGAAGCACATCTCGAAGGTCTGCGAGACCCGCGACTCGGGCCGGAACCGGTACCTCTTGATCACCTCGGTGAGGAACGAGTCGACGTTGGCGTGGGTTGCCGGCACGCCTTTGGGCTTTCCGGTGGTGCCGCTGGTGAAGATGATGTAGGCGAAGTCGTCGCGGCCCCGCTCCACCTCCGGCGGGACCTCCTGGCCGCCGCCGGGAGCGAGGAACCGGCGCCAGCCCTCACCGGTCAGGTCGAGGACCGTGACGGTGGTCTGCGCCCGGAACTCGGCCAGCCCGTCGCCGGAGGTGTCGTCGACCATGACCAGGTCGAGCCCCGCCTCGTCGGCGATGGCGAGGTTGCGGGCCGCCGGATTGGCGGGATTGAGCGGCACCACCGTCGCACCGAGCCGCAGCGCGGCCAGGTAGGCGACGTAACCGACGAGGCTGCGGGAGGTGAGCAGCCCGACCCGTCGGGGTGGCCGCCCCGGCACCCGCTGCATGGCGGCCGACAACCGCTCGGCCGCGGCCCGCAACTCGGCGTAGGTCAGTGCGTCCGAGGCGACCTCGATCGCCACGTTGTCCGGGTGCAGCCGGGCTGACGTACGGAACCAGTCGTAGAGGGAACGGGTCTGCATCGCACATCCTTCACAAGGTCTGCCGGTGCGGGCGTACCGCCGCCGGCGTTGGGGTGGTCGACCGGTCTCGTTCCAGGTGCCGCAGGTGGTCGAAGGTGGTCCGGACCAGCGCCGGGCGGGGGCGTCCCCGGCGGGCCGACTCCACCGCGAAGCGCAGTGCCCGGGGCAGGTCCGCCCAGGCCCGGACCGCCTCGTCGTCGCCGAGGTGGCGGTACCGGAACGTCCGGTGCTGCGCGACGGCCCAGAGGTCGTCCAGATGCGACCCGGCGGCCTCCGGGTGCGCGACGACGTGCTCGCACAGGAACTCCAGGGCCTCGCCCTCGTCCAGCAGCCAGTCACCGGGCAGCCCCGGCTCGTCCCCGGCACCGTCCGTACGGGCCAGCCAGTGCGGCTGCGCGCCGCCCGGCGGGGGCAGCCAGAAGCCGAAGGCCAACGCGTTGCGCCGGTCCTGTTCCGGGTGCCAGGTCGGCGGCGGGGTCATCGCGGCGAGCAGCCCGGCGGTGCCGAGCCAGCCGGCGTACGGCTCCTGCTCGCCGGCGGGCAGCAGCCCGCTGAACCCGTCGACCACGTGCCAGTCGTCGCCGCGCCGGTCGTCGAGCAGCAGCCAGTGTGGCGCGTGCCCGGTGCCGTCGGCCGACGGTGACCAGGGCAACGCCGCGTTGTCGGTGACCACCAGCACCCGGCCGTGGCGGCGCAGCTCCGCGTCGACGCGGTCGACGACCCCGTCCGGCCCGGCGGTGGCCCAGGCCAGCCGGGTGCCGTCCGGCAGCCGGTGCAGCGGCACCCGGTGGTGGGAGAAGGCGAGCTGCCCCTCCGGCAGGTCCGTGCGCACCGCGACGCGTACCGAGTCGGCGAACCGGTCCGGGGTGTCGGCGAACTCGCCGGCCTGGTAGCCGGCCAGGTTGCTGGTGTAGCAGCTCAGCCCCGCGAACCGGGGGTCCGGGGCGGTCATCGCGACCACGGCCCGCTCCGGAGCAGGTCGGGCACGTGCTCGGCGATCCCGGCCAGCATCGCGCCGGTGGCGCCGCCGGCGGTGGCGAACATGCCGGCCGCGGCCCGCAGCTGCGCCAGCCCGCCCTCGGCGTACGCCTCCGCGCCGATCAGGGCGGCGCACTCGCCGAGCACCAGGTCCAGGCTCTGCGCCACCGAGGTCTTGAGCAGCATGCTGGTCACCAGGGGCTCGGTGCTCCCCCGGTGGGCGTCGCAGGCCGCCCCGATCCGCCACGCCTCCACCACGCACCGGGCGAACCGCTCCCGGATCGCCGGGTTGTCCCAGGCCCGGCCGCCACCGAGGGGACGCTCGACGAGCCGGCGGTGGGTGTCGGCGAGCACCCGCCGGCACATCGCGGCGGCCCACACGCCACCGGCGAAACGTTCCGTGGCGATGTGCCGGGCGAAGCTGACCATTCCCCGGCCGGGCCGGCCGACCAGGTACGACCGGTCCAGGCGTACGCCGTCGAAGTGCAGGTCGCCCAGGCCGGCACCGGACAGCGGGGTGCCCCGGGTCGCGGACACCCGGACGCCGGGGGAATCCATCGGCACCAGCACCCACACGAAACTGGTGAAGTGCCGCTGCGGGCGGTGCCGGGCCAGCACGAGCGCGTGCCCGGCGGTGCGGGCATTGGTGATCCACCGCTTCCCGCCGTCGAGCACCAGTGACCGGTCGTCGAGCCGTACCGTCGTGCCGAGTTCCATCAGGTCGGAGCCGGCACCGTCGCGGTCCGTCGCGGCCAGCGCGAGCGTCGCGCGACCGGAGACCGTGTCGAGGTACGCGGCCCGCAGCGGCCCGTCCTCCCGCTCCGCGTCGACCTGTTCGGCCAGGACCGGCAGCGCGCTGGCGACCTGGACGCAGACCGACAGCACCACCCCGACCGGGCAGTGCGCGTCGAGGGTGGCGAGGAGTCCCGGCAGCCCGTCCGGCCCGAGGTCACGCAGCAGGCCGTGGTCGCCGAGCGTCCGCCAGAGCGCCTGGGCGTCCCCGGGGGTCGCCAGCCCGCGCAGCGCCGCCTCGGTACGCGCGGCCACGTCGCCACCGGTGTCGGATGCCGCCGGGACGGGCCCGGCGGGGGCCGTCGCCGGTGCCGTCCGCAGCTCAGGCAAGGTGCACCTGCCGGTCCCGCAGCGTCAGCGCCCCGTTGACCAGCAGCAGCCGGTCGTTGGCGTAGTTCAACGAGGCCGAGCGGAGGTCCCGGAAGACCCGCTCCAGGTACAGCGGCGACGACCTGAGGTAGCCGTGCCGCAGACCGACCAGCTCCACCATCTCGTCGGCGGCGGCGAAGCACTGCTCGGCGGCTTGCACCTTCAGGGAGTTGACCAGCAGTTGGGTCGACGGGTCGGCCACGTCCGGGGCGGCGTCCACGGCGGCGACGGTGTGTCGCAGCAGCGCGTTGATCAGGTCGAGCCGGCCCCGGACCCGGGCCAGCCGGGTCAGCAGCAGCTCCGAGGAGGGATCGAACTGGCCCCGGCCGGCGTCGCGGATGTGGTGCAGGATCCGGGACAGCGCGCCGGTCGCCGCGCCGAGCCACGCCGCCGACCAGCCGATGTGCGCCAGCGGGCCGAAGGTGGGGGCGACGATCTCGCGGAACTTCCCGGGGGCACCGATCACCTGGTCGGCCGGCACCCGCCCGGTCAGCCGCATCGGCACGCTCTGGGTGGCCCGCATCCCGAGTGGCTGCCACCCGCCGCGTACCTCCAGGGTGAGCTGGTCGCGGCGGGCGTACACCAGGGACACCTGACTCGGCGAGGTGGCGTCCGGCGCCAGCGTGGTGATGAGGTACGCGTCCGCGTGCTGGCCACCGGTCACGATCGGGGCGTCCCGGTCGATCGTCAACATCCCGGCGTCCTGCTGGACCGCCGACTCCGAGCTGAGCAGGTGCCCGCCCTTGCCCCGCTCGGTGGTGACCGAGGCGAGGTAGACGTCTCCCTTGCCGAGGGCCGGCAGGAGCCGCTCGGCGAGGGGACCGTCGGCGTGCCGGACCACGGCCACGACCTGCTGGCAGTGCATCGCGAAGATCAAGGCGACGGACATGTCGACCCGGGCCAGCCGCAGGGTCACGTCGACGAGGTCGCCGAGCCCGCCGCCACCGCCGCCGTGCTCCGCCGGCACCAGCAGGCCGAGCAGGCCGGTGGCCCGCATCGCGTCCAGCGCTGCGGTGGGGAACTCCGCCGTCTCGTCGGCGTGCTCCGCGTGCGTGGCGGCAGCGTCCAGCACCTCCGCCAGCGCGCTCTCGTGGCGGGCCGCCCCGGTCGCGGCGCTCACGCTGCCCGTCCCCGCAGCGACTCGATGGTGCTCCAGAGGCTGCCCGCGGTGGCGAAGGTGCTGTCGGTCAGCAACTCGTCGGGCATGGACACGCCGTAGGTGTCCTCGATGGTGAACAGCAGCTCGATCGCGCGCATGGAGTCCAGGCCCAGTTCGTTGAGCGAGGCCTCGGCGGTGATGGGCTGCGTTCCCGCGTACTTGAGGAACGGCTTGAGCAGGTCCGGAAAAGCGGCGTCCATTGTCAGATCAACCCCTGTCGCTGCCGATGACGGTGTGCCGGGTGAGCTCCAGCCGGGTCACGCCGGTGATCCGGCCCCCGGCGACGGTGACCTCGACCGGCATGGGATGTGCGAGGAAGGCCACCAGGCTGGCGTAGAGGCCGTACGCGCCCACGTTGGGCACGGCGACCAGCTGGCCCGGGACCAGCGGTGGGAGGGCGGCGGAACGGGCCCAGGTGTCCAGCGGTGTGCACAGCGGCCCGGTGACGATGGTCCCCGGCACCGGTGGGCCGGCCGCCGCGTCCACGGTGACCAGGTCCGGCACGATCGGCGGCAGCCGGCGCAGCCCGGACATCCCGCCGAGGTGGTGGATGCCCGACTCCAGCACGACCACGGTGGCGCCCTGCGACCGCTTCACGTCCAGGACCCGGGTGACCAGGGTGCCGCAGGTGCCGACCAGGTACCGGCCCGACTCGAAGGCGACCCCCGGCCCGCGCCCCGGCCAGCCCGGGAAGGCGTCGTCCAGCAACGCCGTCAGCCGGTCTGCCAGCTTGGGCAGGTCCGGTCGGCCGCCGGCCCGCGCGAAGGGCGCCCCGAAGCCGCCGCCCAGGTCGATCAGCTCCGGCTGCACCCCGGTCGCCGCCGCCAGCCGCCGTACGGTGTCGACGGACTGGGTGAACTGGGCGACCAGGGCGTCCTCGCCGTCGACGTTGCTGCCCATGTAGAGGTGGAACCCGATCGGGCGGACGTGGCCGCGCGGCCCGAACAGGTCGGGTCGGTCCAGCACCCAGCGCACGTCCGCGCCGAACTGCGAGGCGACGCCGGTCATGGTGAGTCCCTGCCCGGGCGCCGGGGTGTCGTCGTTGATCCGCACCAGCGCGCGTACCTCGGCGCCGTGCTCGCCGGCCACCCGGTCGAGCTGGTCCAGCCCGTACGGCGAGTCGACGGAGAAGAGCCCGACCCCGGCCCGTACGGCGTCGGCCAGGTCGACGTCCCGCTTGCCGGGACCGGTGTAGAGGATCTCGGCCGGATCGCAGCCGGCCGCCAGGGCGACGTGCAACTCGCCGGGGGAGCAGACCTCCGCCCGGCACCCGGAGGCGGTGAGGCCGGCGACCACCGTCGGGTGCGGGTTGGCCTTGAGCGAGTAGAACAGCTCGGCGGGCGTGGGCAGGGCGGCGCGCAGCGCGGCGTACGAGCGGGCCAGCTCGTCCAGGTCGTAGAGGTACGCCGGGGTCTGTGGCGCGTCCGGCCGGTCGAAGAGTTCCGCGAGCTCAGACACGGGCCCGCTCCGACCACATCCGGTACAGCTCGGCCCGGTCGACCTTGCCGTTGCGGGTCAGCGGGATCTCCGGGACGACCAGGCAGGTCCGGGGCGTCTTGATCTCGTCGATTTCGGTCCGCAGCGCGGCGAGCACCTCCGGCGCGGTCAGCTCGCCCACCGCGAACAGGGTGGCCGAGTCGGTGCCGTCCTCGGCGCGGGGCGGTAGCACGGCGGCGGCCTGCACCTGCGGTATCCGGTGCGCTGCCGCCTCGACCTCGGTGACGCTGACCCGGATGCCGCGTTCCTTGTAGATGTCGTCGCGCCGGCCGTGGAAGTAGAGGTAGCCGTCGGCGTCGAGCCAGCCGTGGTCACCCGTCCGCAGCTGGGGAAAGAGCCCCTCGGCGCGGGGGAAGCGCTGTGCGGTGAGTTCCGGGCGACGCCAGTAGCCGGCCATCACGTGCGGGCCGCGGACCACGATCTCGCCGACCGTGCCGGGCGGCACCGTCGCGCCGGCCGCGTCCACGATCAGGATCTCGGTGCCCGGCAGGGCCAGCCCGGAGGCGCCGGGCCGGCGCAGGTCCTCGTCGACCGGCATGATCGCGGCGCGCTTGCACTCGGTGAGCCCGAACATCAGCTGTACGCGCAGGGTGGGGATCCGGGCGCGCAGGTCGCGCAGGACCTCGGGCGGCATCGCGGCACCCGTGTTGGTGAGCAGGCGCAGCGCCGGCGCGGCCGTGCCCGGGCGGGACAGCATCCGGGCCAGGCCACGGGCGAGCGCGGGCACCGCGGGCAGCACGGTCGCCTCGCTGTTCACCAGTTGCCGGGCCAGCGTCGGGCCGGTGTCGGCCGGGGAGGCCAGGTGCAGCCGGGCGCCGGCCAGCGTGCTGAGGAAGATCTGGTACATGCCGTAGTCGAAGGAGAGCGGCAGGGCGCACCACACCACGTCGTCGGCCCGGTAGTCGAGTTGGGAGGCGATGGCCCCGACGGCGAAGACCGCCTGCGCGTGGGTGGACACCACGGCCTTAGGCATCCCGGTGCTGCCGGAGGTGTAGATGAGGCAGACCGGGTCGACGGTCAGCGGGGCCGCCGCCGGCTCGGCGTCCGGGCCGTCCCGCACGATCCGGCGCAGGTCTGCCGAGCCGATGGTCGGCACCCCGTGCTCGGCGGCCACGGCGAGCGCCCGGGCGCTGTCGGTGACGAGCAGCGCCGGCTCGGCGTCGGTCAGCACGTGCGCCAGGGCGATCGCGGGGGACTGGTCGTTGACCACGCTGAACACGGCGCCCGCCCGGGAGCAGGCGTACAACAGGGCGGGCACCAGCGGGTCGGTGGGCAGGCAGACGATCACCCGTTCGCCCCGGCGGACGCCCCGGCCGGCCAGCCAGCCGGCGAGCCGCCGACTGGCGGCGTCCAGCTCGCCGTAGCTCTGGACCAGGTCGCCGTGACCGATCGCCGGCGCGTCCGGCCGGTCGGTCGCGGCGCGGTCCAGCAGTTCGTGCAGCAGCCCGGTCACCGGCCCGACACCCCCTGCGTCGCCGGCCGGGCCCGGTCGAACACGGCGCCCAGCGAGTCGAGGTCGTGCAGCGCGGGCCCGGTGAGATCGTCCGGCTCCAGTTCCACCCCCAACCGGGCCTCCGCCCGCTCGATCACCTCGACCAGCCGGAACGAGTTGAAACCGGGCAGCGTCCGCAGTGGACGCTGGTCGACCGGCACCTCCGGGCCGACTCCGAGGACGGCGCGCACCTCGTCGGCCAGCACCGCGCGGATCCGGTCCGGGTCGGCCACCGGCCCGCCGTGCGGCGGCTCCGACCCGGCTCCGGCGAGGGCCACCTCGCCGCGCAGCAGGCCGGTGAGCTGGTCGAGGACGGGAGCGGGGAAGACGCCGCCCCGGCGGACCCGGCGCATCGCCACGTAACTCTGACCGGCCAGGGCGAGCCAGGCGTCGGCGCGGTCGGCGGCCTCCCGCGCCGCGTCGGCGGCGTCCGCCTCGCCCGCCAGCCAGGCGGCGTGCAGGGCCCGGGACCGGCCGAGCAGCCACACGTCGAGCACCAGTTGGGCCGCCGCCTCCGGTTCGCCGGCCCGCTGCCGGACCGCCGTCAGGTAGCCCTCGATCCGATCGGCTCCGGCGCGCAGCGCGGCGGCGTTGTCCCGCAGGACCGCAGCCCGGTCGAGCACCGGGGCGCCCTCGGCGGCGATGGTCATCGCGGTCGCGTGGGGCACCGCCGCGTCGAAGTCGGCAGCCGACATCCGCCACACCCCCGGTCGCGCGTCGCCCCACTGGGTGGAGTTGTGGTAGCCGTCGGCCACGACGCAGTGCTCACCGGCGTCGACCAGCAGGAAGCTGTGCTCCATGTGCTGGTTGCCGGCGTACGGCAGCCAGCTCATGGTGAACGTGTCGGCGACCACGTAGAGCGGCGAGTGCTCCGCGAGCAGCTCGCGCAGCCGCGCGCCGGAGACGTCGTCCCAGCGTCGGGTGACCCGCAGGCCGAGCAGGTCGGCCGCCTCGGCCAGGCGCTGGTCGACCGACGCGGTCACCGCCGGAGCCCCGGCGGGCCCCTCGGCGGTGTGGAACCGCAGGGTGGCGCCGAGCGCCAGGTGCGCGCCGGGCCGGTAGGCCCGGTCGGCCAGCGCGGCCAGGTTCACCTGGACGCAGTCCAGCAGGTCGGCGCGGAGACCGGTCAGCACCGGCGTCCACTCCCGGCTGCGCGTCGGCACCGCAGGCACAACGACCATGTCAGGCCCTTCACATCGGGTGGACCGCGCGGAGCGACGCCGTCGCCGTCCGCAACGCGTCCTCGTCGGCCGGCCGGTCCTCGGGCAGACCGGCGAGGAGTTTGTCGTACGCGGCCAGGTCGAGCAGGCCGTGCCCGCTGACGCAGACCAGCACCCCGTGCCGCGCCGGGTGTCCCGGTTCGCGCCCGGCCGCCACCCGGGCGGCGGCGGCCAGCGCGTGACCCGACTCCGGCGCGGGCAGCACCAGCTCGGTCAGGGCGAACGTCCGGCCGGCGGTCAGCGCCTCCCGCTGGCCCACCGCCAGCGCCGAGATCTGGTCCCGGTGCCGCATGGCGGAGATCAGCTTCGCCGCGCCGTGGAAGCGCAGCCCGGCCGAGTGCGACGCGGGGATCGCGTACCCGCTGCCGATCGTGTACATCGCCTCCATCGGGCCGGTGCCGGTGGAGTCGGTGTGGTCGTAGGCGTACACCCCCCGGGTGAGCTTCGGGGTGGTGCTGGACTCGACCGCGATCAGGTCGGCGGGAACCTCCCGCTCGCCGGCTGAGTCGGCGGCGAAGAACGGCAGGGCCAGCCCGCCGAAGTTGCTGCCGGCGCCCACGCAGCCGATCACCGCGTCCACGGTGGCGTCGAGGGCGGCGAGCTGGTCGATCGCCTCCAGGCCGATCACCGACTGGTGCAGGATGCTGTACGTCTCGCCGCTGCCGATGCAGAACGCCCGCTTCGGGTCCGCCCGGGCGTACTCGACGGCCTCACCGATGGCCAGCGCGAGGCTGTTGCCCTGCCCCGGATGCTCGGCCGCGGCACGTCCCACCCCGGTCAGCGGGCTGGGACTGGCGTGCAGTTCGGCGCCGTAGAGCCGCATCAGGCTGCCCCGGTACGGCTTGTCGCGCAGGCTCCCGTCGACCATGAAGACGGTGCAGGCCATGCCGAACGCGGCGCAGGCGGCGGCGAGGGCGCTGCCCCACTGCCCGGCACCGGTGCCGGTGACCAGCTCCCGGAAGCCCGCGCGATGGTAGTAGTGGGCCTGTGCCAGCGCGGTGTTGAACTTGTGGCTGCCGGAGATGTTCCCGCCCTCGTACTTGACGTAGACCGGGACGGTGGCCCCGATCTCCGCCTCGAAGCGTCGGGCCCGCCACAGCGGCGCCGGCCGGTAGGCCCGGTAGCGCTCCGCCACCGGCTCGGGGATCGGCCAGAACTCCCGGCTGGAGATGCTCTGCCGGATCAGCTCCAGGGGCAGGGTCGCGGTCACCGGTCCGCCGCTGTCCTCCGGGGTCAGATCCGTGGGCAGCTCGTAACCGAGGTGCGGCAGGACGCTGCGCCAGGCTCGGGGTGTCTCGGTCACGCCTCCTCCTTCACCACGTCCGCGACGACGTCGACCAGGTCGGCGACGGTCGTGAAGACCCGCCCGGCGAAGATGTCGTCGGGCAGTGTCACGTCGAGTTCGTCCTCGAGCCGGACGAGCATGCCGAGGAAGCCGAGCGAGTTGACCCTCAGCAGGTCGCCGTTGAGTGGCTCGTGGTCGTCGACCGTGCCGGGGTCGACGGCGAGCCGGGACTCGCGTACGACCAGCCGTTTGACGGCCTCGTTGATCAGGGACCGGTCCGTCATGCCGCCTCCGTCCCGTCGCCGCGCAGCCGGCCCCCGGCGTCCACGACCCAGCTCCAGGTCAGCAGGGCGGACAGGTCGACGGGCCCGCGCACGTGCAGCCGACCCGTGCTGATGGACAGCTCCGGTCCCAGCCCCATGGTCGGACCGTCGTGCAGGCGCAGGGAGCCGTTGACCACCAGCGCGGCGGCGTCCACCCGGGCCAGGAACGCGTCCACCACGGCCGGATCGGTGGCCACCACGCCCTCGGTGTGCCCGGAACCGAAGCGGCGGATGTGGGTGACCGCCTCGTCGAGACCGGCGACGGGGCGGATGCCGACCGCCCGTTCCAGGAACTCCCGGCCGTCGTCGGCGGTGGTCAGCTCGACCACCGGCGCCCCGGCGGGTGCGGCGGCGGTCAGCCGGGGGTCGACCCGCAGCAGCCACGGCTCGGCCTGCCCGGCGCCGACCCGCAGCAGGGCCCGGGTCAGCTCCTCGGCCACGTCGGCGTGGGCCAGCACCAGTTCCAGCGTGTTGCAGGCGGTGGGCTCGCCCAGCTTGCTGTCGAGGGCGATCCGGGCGGCCAGTTCCAGGTCGGCGCTGCGGTCGACGTAGAGGTGGTTGACCCCGCCGCCGCTGGCGATGACCGGGATGGTGGAGCTGGTCAGGCAGTAGTCGATGAGCGACGGGCTGCCCCGGGGGATCAGCACGTCGACCGCGTCGTGCCGTTTCAGCAGGGCCCGCACCAGCCGGCGGTCGGGGTCGGTGACGATCCGCACCGTGCCGGCGGGCAGCCCGGCGTCGTCCAGCGCCCGCCCGATGACGACGGCGAGGGCCCGGTTGGTGGCCGCGATCTCCGCACCGCCGCGCAGGACGGCGACGTTGCCGACTGCCACGGGCAGCAGGGCGCCCTCCACCGTCACCGTCGGCCGCGCCTCGAAGATCATCAGGAGTACGCCGAGCGGCTTGGGCACCCGGCGTACCAACGCGCCGTTGCCGGCGTGGTGCCCACCGGTCGGGGCGGTCACCGCCGGCAGCGCCGCACGGGTCCGCGCGATCAGGTCGACCAGCGCGTCGAGGTGGCGTTTGCCGAGCACCAGGCGGTCGACGAGCTCGGGGCCGAGGCCGGCCTCGGTGCCCCGGGCCACGTCGGTGGCGTTGGCCGCCAGGACGTCGGCCCAGCCGGAGGTGAGCCGGTCGGCGAGCGCCGCGCAGTACCGGTCGTAGCGTCCGTCGCCGGGCGGGGGCAGCTCGGCCCGGGCCCGCGTCGCGTCGTCCAGGATCTCGTCCAGATCGGTCACCACATGAACTGCCCACCGTCCACGATCAGCTTCTGCCCGGTCAGATATCCGCTCGCCGGCCCGACGAGGAACTCCAGGGCGTCGGCGATCTCGTCGGTGGTGCCGATCCGGCCGCGGGGGATCTCCGCGACCACCGCCGCCCGGGCGGCCGGGTCGTCCAGCCGGAACCGGGTGACCAGCTCGTCGGTCTCGGTCATGCCCGGGATCAGGCAGTTGACCCTGATCCGGGGCGCCAGTTCCAGCGCCAGGCACTTGGTGAGCTGGAGCAGGCCGGCCTTGCTGGCGCAGTAGTTCACGCCGTTGCGGCGGGGACGGATGCCGGTGGTGGCGCCAACGTTGACGATCACGCCGTCGCGGTCGGCCGCCAGCATCGCCGGCGCGAACCCCCGGGTCAGGTGGAAGACGCCGGAGAGGTTGGTGTCCAGCACCCGCCGCCAGTCCTCGGTCGACATCTCCAGGAACGGCCGGTCGATGTTGATGCCCGCGTTGTTGACCAGCACGGTCGGCGGGCCGTGCTCCGCGAGGACCGTCCGCACGGTGGCGCCGACCGCGTCGGCGTCGCCCACGTCGAGCCGGACCGGGTGGAACGCCTCGCCCAGCTCGGCCGCCGCCGACGCCGCCGCGCCGGCGTCACCCCGGTACGGCGCGACCACCCGGTGCCCCAGCTTCACCAGCCGGCGGCTGAAGGTGAGCCCGATGCCCCGGGTGCCGCCGCTGACCACCGCGAGCGGGCTCATCGGAGCACCGCCCCCGAGGCCCGGCCGAGGAACGGCGTCACCTCGTCGACCAGCTGCGGCAGGCGGTCGGGATCGAAGACGTCGAAGTGGCCCGCGTCGAGCCGCCCGGCGCGCAGGTCCGGTGCGAGTTCCCGCCACCGGGTCGAGGCCTCGGCCCGGAACTCGAACTCCTCGTCGGTGCACGTCAGCATCAGCACCCGGCCGGCGTAGGGCCGGTCGGCCCGGTAGTCGGCGAAGGCGGCGACCTGGGTGTCGAAGACCCGTCGGACCCGCTCGACGGTCGCCGGGTCGGGGCGCGGCCCGAGCATTCCGACCACGGTCTCGCGTACCCGGGCGTCCTCGTCGGCGGTGGCGCGGCGCGGCAGCGGCGACGCGTCCACCAGCACCAGGTCGGGCAGGTGCCCCCGCTCGGCCAGCCGGACGCACAGCTCCCAGGCGACCGAGCCGCCGAGGGACCAGCCGAGAACGGCCGCCGGGACCGTGCCGTCCTCGTCCAGCGCCCGCAGCGCCGCGTCGGCCATCTCGGCGATGCTGAGTTCCGGTTCCTCGTCGGGCAGCAGGCCGGCCGCGCGTACCGCCGCGACGTTGTGGGTCTTTCCGATCGCCGCGGCGAGCCGCAGGTAGGGGTGCAGGCCGCCGCCGGCCCCCGGCAGCAGCACGCACGCCGGGCGGACGCCCCGCCGTAGCAGGGGGACCAGCCGGCCGGGCAGCCTGGTCGTCACGGCGTCACCGCCGGGTCGCCGCCCCGCGCCGCGCGGACGAGCCCGGCCAGGGTGGCCACGGTGGGCGCGGCGAAGAAGTCGACCAGCGGCACCGGCACCCCGTAGCGTTCCTGCACCTCGGCGAGGGTGGTGAAGATGTTCAGCGAGTGGGCGCCGTACTCGATCAGCGGGCGGTCCGGCCGGATGCCCTCGACGTCGAGCACCCCGCCCCAGAGCCCGGCCAGCTCACGCTCCAGCTCGTCGGCGTACGCGACCTCGGCGGGGTCCGCGCTCTGCTGTTCCACCAGCAGTTCGTCGGCGAGCCGCAGCAGGGCGTCGCGGTCGGTCTTGCCGGTCGGGGTGGTCGGGACCCGGTCCACCGGGAAGATCCACAGGGGGCGCATGTAGACCGGCAGCGTCGTGGTCAGCCGCTGGCGGACCTGCTCCGGGTCGACGGTGGAGTCCGCGTCGGGACGAACGAACAGCCCGAGTTCCCGGTCGGCGCCGGCGCCCCGGACCACCGCGACCGCCTGCCGGACGCCGTCGACCTGGTTGGCGACCGCCTCGATCTCGCCCAGCTCGATCCGGTACCCCCGGATCTTGACCTGGGTGTCCATCCGGCCCAGGAAGACCAGGTCACCCCGGTCGTCGCGGACCACGAGGTCCCCGGTGCGGTACATGACCCCGTCCGGTACGCCGGAGAACCGGTCGGGCACGAACCGTTCGGCGGTGATCTCCGGGTCGTTGATGTAGCCGTCGGCGGGACAGTCCCCGCCCAGCAGCAGCTCGCCGGTGACGCCGGGCGGGGCGAGGTGACCGGTGGCGTCCACCACGTACGCGCTCACCCGTGGATAGGGCTGGCCGATCGGCACGTGGGCCGGCCACACCGCGTCCCGGTACGACAGCCGGTGCGACGTGACCGCGTGGGTCTCGGTGGGGCCGTACAGGTTGACCAGGGTGCAGTGCGGGTGGGCGAGGAAGAAGTCGCGGATCTCGTCGTCAACGACGAGCTGCTCGCCGGAGACGCACAGGTAGCGCAGCGCGGGCAACCGGGTGCCCCGACTCGCGGCGGTCTGCACCAGGGGGCGCAGCGCCGCGACCGGCAGGTAGACGTGGGTGACCTCGGTCCTGACGATCCGGCTGAGGACCGCGGTGAACATCCGCCGGTCGGCCGGCTCGCGGGAGACCACCGTCCCGCCGGCGGCCAGGGTCGGCAGGATCTCCTGGAAGGAGACGTCGAAACCGAGCGGGGCGTACTGGAGGAACCGGGTCTCGGCGTCCATGCCGAGGGCCGCGATCTGCCAGCCGGTGAGGTTGGCCAGCGGGCGGTGTCCCATCTGGACGCCCTTGGGCTGCCCGGTGGAGCCCGACGTGTACATCACGTAGATCGGGGCGTCGGGGTCGGCCAGCGAATCGGGCACCGGCTCCGTCGTGGCGGCCAGGTCCGCCACCGCGACCGTGGGTACGTCGGGCACCAGCGCCTCGCCGACGACGAACTCGCAGCCGGCCCGCCGGACCATGTACTCCAGCCGCTCGGCGGGCAGCCCCGGATCCAGTGGGAGGTACGCCGCGCCCCGGCGGAGGATGGCCAGGATGGCGGTCACCGTGTCGCAGAGGGTGGTCGCGGCGAGGCCCACCACGGCGCGGGGGCCCACTCCGTGCGCGGCGAGCCCGGCGCTGATCCGCTCGGCCTCGGCCAGCAACTGGCGGTAGTCGAGCTGTCGGGTCGGGTCCTCGATCGCGGGGGCTCCGGGACGCTGTCGGGCCGCCGCCGACACCCAGTCCCACGGCGTGTCACCGGTCAGTGGGCTGGTCCAGCCGTCGGAGCGGACGCTGGCCGTGGCGGACGCGTCGGCGAAGAGGTCACCGAGCCGGCGCGAGCCGTCCCGGACCGCCCCGCGTACGGCGTCGCGCAGCGAGGTGAGCAGCCCGTCGGCGACGACCGGCGCGATGAGCTGCCGGTCGTACTCGAGTTCGAGTAGCCACCGCCCGTCGACGGGGGTGGCGCCCAGCCAGAGGTCGAACTTGGCGGTGCCGTTGCCGGGCTCCAGGACCCGTAGCACGGCTCCGCCCGGTTCCGGCGTGAAGGTGTCCTGCATGGCGAGCATCGCCGAGAACAGTGGGTTGCGGTTGCTGGACCGGTCGGGCCGTACGTCGGCGACGAGCCGGTTGAAGGTGACGTCGACGTTCGCGCGGCAGAAGTCGATGGACTCCCGGACCACCTTGCCGAGATGCTCGTCGACGGTGCGGCTCCACTCCACGTCGACGGTGACCGGCAGGGTGTTGACGAAGAATCCGCCGAGGTCGAACGCGCCGATCGTGCGGCGGGCCATGAACGGGCTGCCGACCAGGACGCTGGACACGTTGCCGTGCCGGGCCAGCACGGTGCCGTAGATGCCGGAGAAGAAGACGAACGGGGAGATCTCCAGCCGCCGGCAGGTCTCCGCCAGCGCGGTCGTCTCGGCCTGGCTGAGGTACCAGCTGACCCGGTCGCCGGTGAACTCCGTCTGCGCGGCGCGACCGGGCATGGGGGCCAGTACCAGGGGAGGGACCTCCCGCAGCCGGGCGGCCCACTCCCGGGACCGGTCGACGACCCGGTCGGAGGTGGCGGTGCGGTTCTGCGCCGCCAGTTCCTTGCCGAAGGCCTTCTCGCGGGCGACGCGCCGCTGCTCGATCTCCGCCCCGGCGAGGCGTCCGGACAGCGCCTCCTCCAGGTCCCGCACCAGGGGCCCCATCGACACGCCGTCGAGGATGATGTGGTGGTCGCACATGAGGACGGCCACGTGGGGCTCGTCGACGCAGCGCACGACGGCGAACCGGTACGCGGGACCGTCGGCGAGGTCGAACTCGGGCCGGCCGATCCGTCGCTGTGCCGCGCTGACGGCCTCCTCGAAGTCGCGTCTGCGGGCCGTCACCCGGTCGAGCGGGAAGTCCTCCGACCGAGGGGGCGGGGTGAGCCGGGCGTGCATCTCCGGGAGCAGCCCGAAGACCTGCCGCATCGCCGGCTGGACGGCGACCACCGTGGCCAGTGCGCGTTCGATCGTCTCGTCGGGGATCGACGGGTCGATGTCGAACCGGACCAGCTGGTTGTAGACGGCGCGGCCGGGCGAGCGTTCGTTGACGACCAGCAGGCCCTTCTGGGATTCGGTGATCGGCAGTCGCACCGGCCCGGTGTCCGCCGTGGGCTGTGTCCCGGCCGTCGTGGTCACTGTGCGCCTCCTCTGTCGGCTCCCACGGCGCTCAGCTCGCGCAGCCACTGCTTGAGGTCGCCGACGGTGCGGAGGTCCACCAGTCGGGTGGCGTCGATCTCCGCGTCGTCGTCGTTGGCCAACTCGACGGCGAGCCGCAGCAGGGACAGCGATTCGAGTCCGGCCTCCAGCAGAGGGGTCGAGTCGTCGAAGGCCACCGACGCGTACTTCGCGATCGTCGTGTCGAGGTCAGCTGGAGTCGTCATCCCTGCTTCCCGTTCACCTGAGGTCGGCCGCGCCCGAACGATCGGAAACCGGACAAGGAGTGGGTTTCCGATCGACGTTGGTCGACTGAATTTGCGCTTGGAAGTTCTACGGGTCCGAGCATCCCGGCCCCGATGTTCTCTCGATGTTCCCGGGATGGAATGTCGTTGGTCGTTCATTCGGGCGGCACCGCGGAGCTCGCCCGGAGTGCGGGCCGGGGCGGCGGGAAAGGGGCGCTGGCCAGTGGCGGAGCCCGTGGCGGTGGTGCTCGTGGGATGGCAATGCCACCGTAATCGCCCCAGATCCGGGCACGGGACGACAGAACTACCGGTACGTATTTTTCGGGTCGCCGGCCGCCCCGCGATCGGCCGTCGTGGCCGTTACCGGCGGGTGGGCGGACCTGCTGCGGTGAGGATGGACACATCCCTGCGGATGACCTATGGTGCAACAAGCGCAACGCAGAGTATTTCTAAAAGGCGCGAAAGGGACTATCCGCGATCGTTGGAGCCGCCTGTCGATGCATGTACGACCACACCCTCAACGCGCGGACCCCGCTGGCCTGCGAACCCGCTCCGCTCCGATGATCCGTCCGGCCGGAATTGCCGGCGATGACGGGGCGGATGCCCGGGATCAGCCACCCGTCCGCTCAGCATTACCTTGTCAGCTAATTGACGAGCGCGATCGGGTAAATGGTCCTTTATCGTTTGTCGGGGTGGTGCGCGCGTTTCGCGGCGAAGTTCCCATTCACTTCTCCTAATTCAAGACCGTGCGAGGGATTGTCGTGGCCACAGCTCAAACCACAGTGCAGGCGGATCCGCCCGGAGCCAGGCGAAACGAATGGATTCTGGTCATCTTCACGGGCACCACGAACATCGCCGACGCGGTGGCCCGGATCGCCCTCCCGCTGCTCGCCGCCCAGATCAGTCGATCACCCGTCGTGGTCACCGCGGTCGCGGCCATCATGAGCCTGCCGTGGCTGGTGGCCGCGCTGCACGTCGGCGTCTTCGTCGACCGGATGGACCGGCGGGCCCTGATGATGGCCGCCGAGATCGCCCGGATGGTATCCGTCGGCGCGCTCCTCGTCGCCGTGCTCGCCGCCAGCCCCACCCTGGCGCTGATCTACGTCGCCGCCCTGGTCATCGGCCTGGCCGACGTGGTGGCCGGAATCGCCGGAGCCTCCATCGTCCCGTCGGCCGTGCCGAAACACCGCTGGGAGACCGCCAACGCGCGGATCACGGCCCTGGAATACCTGTTCAACGGTTTCGCCGGGCAGCCGATCGGCGGCTTCCTGGTGGCGATCGGGTTCGGGCTGGCACTCGGCGTCACCGGCTTCGCCTATGTGGTCGGCGCGGTCCTGCTGCTCCTGCTGGTCGGCAACTTCAAGGTGGCCGCCACCACGCGCAAGCGCTCGGTCAACGAGGACATCCGTGAGGGCATCCGGTTCCTCTGGCAGCACCGGCTGCTGCGGACGATGGCGCTACTCATCGCGATCATGGCGGGCTGCTGGGCGGCCTGGCTCGCCCTCATCCCGGTCTACGCCGTCAACGGCCCGCTCGGGCTCGACGAGCGTCAGTACGGCTTCCTGCTCACCTGCCTCGGCGCGGGCGGGGTGATCGGCACCGTCATCGTCGGGCCGGTCAACCGGTGGATCGGCCGGCGCTGGTCCATGTTCACCGACATCATCGGCGCCTTCGCCCTCGTCGCGGCCCCCGCGCTGCTGCCCGCCGCGCCGTCCAGTGCCTGGGCCATCGGCGTCGCGGCGTTCGTCGCCGGCGCCGGCGGCACGATGTGGACGGTCAACTCGCGGTTCATCACGCAGTCGCTGGTGCCGGCCGACATGCTCGGTCGATTCAGTGCGGCGAGCCGCCTCGTGGCCTGGGGCATGACCCCGGTCGCCGCGATCCTCGCCGGCATCCTCGCCCAGGTCTTCTCCTACCAGGTGGCGTTCGGTTTCTTCGCGGTGCTCTGCGTGTTGTTGATCTACCCGTTCTTCAAGGTGGTCACCGCGGAGCGGATCGCCGAGGTCGACGGCCCGGCCGGCGGAGCCGCCGACCCGGTGCCCGGCGGGGGCCCGGACGGCGACAGGGGCACCGGCACCGCCGACGACGGCGGGGACCTGCCGGAGGCGGCGACCACCGGCGGCACCCGGTGAGCACGGGCGGCCTCCCGGTGCGCGCGGACGGCCCGACCCTCTTCCAGGGCTTCACCGACTCGGTCCGTCGGCATCCCGACGCGCCGGCCCTGCGCGTCGCCGGGCACGAGCTCAGCTACGCCGAGCTCCTGGACCGGGTCGAGCGTCTGGCCACCCGGCTGGTCGCCCCGCACGGCCGCCCGCCCCGGGTCGTCGGGCTCTGCGCGTCACGCAGCCTCGCGGCGTACGTCGGCTATCTCGCCACGCTGCGGCTGGCCGCGACCGTCGTGCCGCTCGGCCCCGACGCGCCGGCGGAACGGATCCGGCGCACCTGCGCCCACGCCGGGGTGGACGCCCTGCTCGCCGACGACGCGGGCCGGCGGGTGGCCGAGGAGGCGGCCGGACCCCTCGACGTCCTGCACCTGCCCGACACCCCGGACGACCGCTGGTACGACGTGCCGGCCGAGCGGTGGACGGACGCGTACTCCGGCGGCCCCGACGACGTCGCCTACACGCTGTCCACCTCCGGGTCCACCGGCGCGCCCAAGGCGGTGCCGATCAGGCACCGCAACCTCACCCCCTACCTCGCGCACTGCGTCGAGGCGTACCAGGTGGGGCCGGGGTCACGGCTGTCGCAGAACTTCGAGCTGACCTTCGACCCGTCGGTGTTCGACATGTTCGTCGCCTGGCTGTCGGGGGCGCTGCTGGTGGTCGCCGCACCCGGCGAGACCCTGGCTCCGGTCCGCTTCGTGAACGACAACCAGATCACCCACTGGTTCTCCGTACCGTCGGTGATCTCCCTGGCCCGCCGCCTCCGGAGCCTGCGGCCCGGCAGCATGCCCGGCCTGCGGTGGAGCCTGTTCGCCGGTGAGCAGCTCACCCTGACCCAGGCGCGGGTGTGGGCGGACGCCGCGCCGGACAGCACCCTGGAGAACCTGTACGGGCCCACCGAGCTCACCGTCACCTGCACCCGCTACCAGCTTCCCGCCGATCCGGCACGGTGGCCCCACACCAGCAACGACACCGTGCCGATCGGGCGGATCCATCCGCACCTGGAGGCGGTCCTGCTGGCGGCCGACGGGGCCGCCGGGGACGACGGCGAGCTCTGCGTGCGGGGCGGCCAGCGGTTCGACGGCTACCTCGACGCCGGGCAGAACCACGGCCGCTTCGTGCACCACGACGGCCGCCGGACGACCCCCGTCGACGGCCTGCCCGGCCCGGAGAGCTGGTACCGGACGGGGGACCGGGTGCGTCGGGAGGGCGGTGAACTGGTTCACCTGGGCCGGCTCGACGACCAGGTCAAGATTCACGGCTACCGGATCGAGCTGGGCGAGATCGAGTCCGTCCTGCGGCGGCATCCGGGGGTGCACGACGTCGTGGTCCTGGCGCTGCCCGCCGGCGCGGCGGAGATCGAGCTGCACGCGCTCTACACCTGCGACACGGTGCAGGAGACGGCGTTGGCCGCGCTGGTGGCCGGTCACCTGCCGCGCTACATGGCGCCGACCCGGTACCACCGGGTCGAGTTCTTCCCGGTCAACGCCAACGGCAAGGTCGACCGCCGACGGCTGGCAGCCGACGTCGGACTGGTCTGAGGGGCAGCGAACTCCACCACGGCTCACGAATCGAGAGCAGAGATGCCCATCCCGCGGCAGTCACCGCCCGCTCGCCTGAGGTTCCGGCTGATGGGACCGGTGGAGTTCCACGACGGCGTCCAGTGGCGGGGGATCGGCTCGGCGAAACAGCGCGCGTTGCTGGCGATGCTGCTGCTCAAGGCCGACCAGGTGGTGTCGCTCGAACAACTGGTCGCCGAACTCTGGGACGACAACCCGCCGGCCTCGGCCAGTGGCCTCGTCGCCGGGTACGCGTGGCGGCTGCGCCGGGCCCTCAACGACCGGGAGGGTCGGGTCCTGACCACCCGGAGCCCCGGCTACCGCCTGGTGGTCGCCGCGGAGACGATCGACATCGGCGAGTGCGAGCGGCTGATCAGGCAGGCCCACACCGATCTGGCGGCCGGCCTGCCGCACGCCGCCGTCGAGGGCTTCGACGCGGCGCTGGCGCTGTGGCGTGGCGCCCCGCTGGCCGACGTCCGGCCGACCCCGCTGGTGATGGCCGAGGTGGCCCGGCTGGAGGAGACCCGGATCGCGACGGTCGAGGCACGCATCGGCGCCGAGTTGGAGCTGGGCCGGCACAACATGCTGCTGCCGGAACTCAAGGTGCTCGTCAGCCAGCACCCGCTGCGGGAGCGCCTGCACGCCCATCTGATGACCGCCCTGTACCGCGACGGCCAGCAGGCGGTCGCCCTGGGCGCGTACCGCGACCTGCGGCGGCTGCTGGTCGACGAGCTCGGCATCGAGCCCAGCGAGTCCCTGCGCGACCTGGAACAGCGGATCCTGCGCAACGACCCGTCGCTGCGGCCGGACCGACCCGGCGCCCGTCCGCCTGCCCGGGTGGTCACGTCGAGCCCGCCGGTCTCCCGCTTCCCCGCCGACCCGGTGACCCTGCGCGGGCGGCACTCCGAGTTGGACCGGCTCCTCAAGGGGGTGCGGTCGGGGCGGTTGGGCGTGGTCCAGGGCCTGGCCGGCGCCGGAAAGACCGCCCTGGCGGTACGCGCCGCCCACGAGTTGGCCGCGGAATATCCGGGCGGGCTGGTGTTCGTACCCATGGGTGGGGGGACGCCTGACGGGCCGGCGGAGGCCGCCCGGGCGGTGCGGGTCCTGGCCGACGCCCTGGGACTCTCGTCACCGAGGAACGAGCACCCGGCGTCGGGCTGGTCGACGCTGTTGACCGGCCGCCGGGTCCTGGTCGTCCTCGACGACGTGGCGACCGCCGCGCAGGTGCGTGTCCTCGGGCCGATGCCGGCCGGTGGCGCCCTGATCGCCACCTCGCGTTCCGGGATGACCACGCTCGACGGCGCCACCCGGGTGTCGGTCGGCTCGCTCGACCCGGACGACGCGCTCGACATGCTCCGTGACCACCTCGGCGCCGAGCGGGTGGATGCCGAGCCCGAGGCGGCGCGGATGCTCGTGGAGCGCTGCGACGCGCTGCCCCTGGCCCTGCGGATCGCGGCAGCCCGGCTCGCGACCCGGCAGAACTGGTCCCTCGCCGCCTTCGCCGCCCGGCTGGCCGATCCCGCCGGCCGGCTCGACGCCCTGGTCTGCGAATCGATGACGGTCCGGGACTGTTTGGCCGGCGCGGTGCGGGTGCTGGCCCGGTACGGCGACGGCGACGGCGTGGCGCTGCGGGCGTTGTGCCTGCTGGGTCGGCTGGACCGAGGCATGGTCAGCGTGTCGAACCTCGCCGCGTTGTCGGGTCAGCCGACGGCTGCCGCCGAGGTCGCCGTCGAACGTCTGGTCGACACGGGGCTCGCCGAGGCGCTGCCCGACGGCCGCTACCGGATCCCCGAGTTGGTCCGGGCCCACGTGCGCGAACTGGGCCACAACCCCGAGTGCGACCAGCTGGTCCCCCTGCGCGGCCAGCCTCCCGCCATGACCGCCTGACCGTCGGTGGGCGGTCAGGCGACGGCGATCGCCTCGATCTCGATGACCCACTCCGGGTCGAAGATCCCGGTGATGATCACCGTCAGGGCCGGGCGGTGCGCACCGAGCACCTCGTTGCGGACCCTGGTGTTGACGTCGGCGTGCCCGCGGTCGGCCAGGAACGTGGTGACCTTGACCAGGTTGTCGACGCCCATGCCGGCCTCGGCGAGGACGGCCCGGATGTTGTCCCAGACCTGTCGGCACTGCGCTTCGGGGGTGGCCGGGACGTGGCCGTCCCGGGACTGGGGGATCTGCCCGCTGATGAACAGCATCCGTCCGGCGGTCTGGACCTCCAGCGCGTTGTGGTAACCGCCCGTGGCCTCCGGCACCGACTCGGGGTTGATCGGCCTCATCTGCATGGTCTCGATCATGTGTTGTCCTTCCGATTGTCCGGGGGAATCCGGATTACGGACTGTGACCTTAGTCTAAAGGTCATCCCGGGGACCTGAATCCCGGACGGACCGGGACCGCGTCTCGTTTCCGTTTCGTCCGGTACCCGGATCGGGGTGCCGCCCAACCCTTTTCGGTGCGCCGGGCCGGACGACTACGAGCGGGCGGACCCCGGCCCGGGACGGGACGACGGCACGGGCGTGTCGGCGGTGCGTCTCATCGCAGCGGCGCGTCCCGGCGTGTAGCCGTACTCCCGGGCGAAGGCGGAGATGAAGGCGGACGGGCTGGCGTACCCGATGCGGCGGGCGACCTCGCCGACCGGTCGGGTCTCCAGCAGCGCCAGCGACGCGCGCAGGCGCAGCCTCGTCCGCCACTGCGAGTACGACATGCCGAACTCGCGGGCGAAGTCGCGTTGCAGCGTCTTGACGCTGACGTGCAGGCGTTCGGCCCATTCGGCGAGGCCGGTGCTGTCGCCGGGGTCGTGTGCCAGCGCCGTGGCGACCGCCACCGCGACGCCCGGGCCGCCGGCCTGCCGGTCGTCGGCCGGGTGGGACCGGGGGTCGAGCCCGGCCATGATGCGGCTGCGGGCCTCGGGCGCGTCGCGTTCGTCGTACCCCCGGTCGGTGAGCGCGAGGACGAGCCGAGCCGCCTCGGCGTCGATGGCGGCGACGCCGGCCCGCAGCCCGGCCAGGGCGGGGGGCACCTCGCGCAGGCAGATCCGGTAGACGGACTGCCGGTCCGCCGCGTGCACCTCGTGGGTCACCGCCCGGTGGACCCAGAAGACCTCGTCCGGCCCGACGAAGGTGGTGTGCCCACCGTGACGGGCGGAGAGCAGGCCGTCGGGCGACCAGTAGAGCTGGTGCAGGAAGTCCTGCCGGTTCTCGCCGAACGCCAGGCGGGTCACCGACCGGTAGCGCAGGACGAGGATGCCGTCGGGGTGGCCGAGGCCGTAGCCGAACTCGTCGCAGCTGACGGGATCCGCCGTGATCGGGCCCGTGACCGTCACGCTCTGACCTCTCCCCGACATGGGTTGACCTCTCGTCGACATCCCGCACGAAAAAGTAAGGTTAACCTAACCTTTGCAGCCCAGTGGGGTTGCCACCCCTTGATGCCCCGCAAAGGAACTGTGTAGATGTCCGTACGACAGCACCGGCGTCTGACCGTTGCCGCAGCCCTGGCCCTCGCCGTGCTGACCGGCTGCGGCTCGGACGGCGCCGAATCAGCCGCGACGTCCGGCGGTGGCTCCGACACCCGCGTCTTCGCCGCCGACAACGGCGAGATCAGCATCCCCGTCGACCCCAAGCGCGTCGTCGCCACCGGCTACGCGGTGCCGGTCCTCATCGAGGCGGACGCCGCCCTGGTCGGGATCTCGACCTGGAAGCGCGGCCTGGCGATGATGACCGAGCAGGACCGCGCCACCTACGACCGGCTGTCCAAGGTCGCCGGCGAGGCCGCCGCCGAGACCAACTACGAGGCCATCGCCGCCGCCAAGCCGGACCTCATCGTGATCGGCGTGCCGAAGCCGGTCCTCGGCGACATCGACATGAAGCGGCTCGAGAGCATCGCGCCCGTCGTAGCGATCGGCCCCACGGTTCCCGACGCCTGGCGTGAACTGTCCCGCCGCCAGTCCGACGCCGCCGGCCGCACCGAGCACTTCCAGGCGGCCAAGGACGCGTACGAGAAGAAAGCGGGGGAGCTGAAGGCCAGGTACGGCACCGCGCTCGCCAGCCTGAAGTTCGGGCACGTGGGCTCCTACGGCGACATCTCCAAGGGCACCTTCCAGCGTGA
The DNA here is from genome assembly GCF_900091625.1 of Micromonospora peucetia. Lineage (NCBI taxonomy): Bacteria > Bacillati > Actinomycetota > Actinomycetes > Micromonosporales > Micromonosporaceae > Micromonospora > Micromonospora peucetia. Next base: position 1,398,813 of record NZ_FMIC01000002.1, on the reverse strand, counting down.
GTTCGCCAAGGCGTGGGGCACGAACATCGCTCAGGACGCGGGCGTGACCTACTACGGCGAGGTCAAGGAGAAGGGCGGCGGCGGGCGCGACGTCAGCGAGTACCCGGCGCTCGAGGAACTGCCGGAGAGCCTCGGCGAGGCGGACGCCATCACGTACACGGTCCAGCCCGACGGCACCCCCGCGGAGGCGGTGAAGCAGGTGCTCGACTCCGCGCTGTGGAAGAACCTGCCCGCCGTCAAGGCCGGCCGGGTGTTCCCGCTCCGGTACACGGAGGCGGCGACGTACGAGTCGGCCCTCAAGACCCTCGACTCCATCGACAAGGCCTTCGCGCCGCTGCTCACCCGATGACCGTCGACCGGCACGACCCGGCGGCGCGGGTCGCCGCCCACCACCGCGCCGGCAGCGGTACGACCCGGATCGGCTACCCGATCGGGGTGCGGCGCGTCCGGGTCCTCGCCCGGCGGCAGCTGACCCCGCGCATGCTGCGGCTGACCCTCGGCGGCCCGGACCTCGCGGGCTTCCACACGTACCAGGCCGACGACCACGTCAAGGTCGTCTTCCCCGATCCGGACGGCACCCGCCGCGACCCCGTCCCGGACGGGCAGGGGATGCTCGACTGGCCTCGGCCGTCGCCCACCTCCCGCAAGTACACCGTGCGCCGGTACGACGCCGCCGCCCACGAGATCGACCTGGACTTCGTGCTGCACGACGGCGGAGTCGCCTCGACCTGGGCCGCCTCCGCGGCGGTGGGCGACGAGGCGACGATCGCCGGCCCGCCCGGGGCGAAGGCGTTCCCGCACACCTACGACCACTACGTCTTCGCCGTCGACGGCACCGCCCTGCCGGCGGTCGGCCGGTGGCTGGAGGACTCCCCGGCCGACGTGTCGGCCCACGTCGTGGTCGAGGTCGACGACGCCGCCGAACGGGGTTACCCGCTGACGCCGCGCGACCGGGTGGCGGTGACCTGGCTGGTGCGCGAGGGCATCAGCTCGACGCTCGCGGAGGAGGTGCGGTCGCTGCGCCTGCCGGCCGGGCGGAGCTTCCTCTTCGCGGCCGGCGAGGCGACCGACATCAAGCCGCTGCGCGCCTGGAGCCGGGACCGCCTCGACTCGCTGATCACCGGATACTGGAAACGCGGGATCGCCGGGCTTGAAGACTGACCTGTCCCGACGCGCGACCCTCCTGCTCGTGTCCGCCGCGCTGCTCGTCGTCGCGGCGGGCGCGAGCCTGGTGGTGGGCGCCCGCGCCGTCGCGGTGGCCGAGGTCTGGCGGGCCCTCACCGACTTCGCGGGCACCGCGGACCACCTCGTCGTACGCGACATCCGGCTGCCCCGCACGATCCTCGGCGTCTGCGTCGGCGCCGCCCTCGGCGCGGCCGGCGTGCTGATCCAGACACTGACCCGCAACCCGCTGGCCGAGCCCGGCATCCTCGGCGTGACCGCCGGGGCCGGCTTCGCGATCAACCTGGGCGTCCTGGCAGGCGTCGCCGGATCGCAGGCCGGGCAGCTCGGGCTCGCGGTGGCCGGCGCCGCCCTCGCCGCGGTCGCGGTCTACGCCGTCGGGCGGGTCTCGCCGCTGCGGCTGGTCCTGGCCGGCGTCGCGCTGGGCTGGGTCCTGATGGGCGTCTCGCTCGGCCTGCGGCTGACCTTCCCCGACGTCTTCGACCGCTACCGGTTCTGGTCGGTGGGGGCGCTGGCCGGCACCGAGCAGACGCCGTTGCTGCTGCCCGTGCTGGTGACCGTGGTCGCCCTGGTCGCCGCGATGGCCACCACCGGACCGCTGAACGCGCTGGCCCTCGGCGAGGACGTCGCCCACGCGCTCGGCGCCCACGTGACGCGGATCCGGATCACCGTCCTGGTGCTCGTCACCGTGCTCACCGGCGTCGCCACCGCCGTCGCCGGGCCGATCGCGTTCGTCGGCCTGATGGTGCCGCACCTGGCGCGGCGGCTGGCGGTCGACTCGATTCCGTGGATCATGGCGTACTCGATGCTGCTCGGGCCGATCCTGCTGCTCGTCGCCGACATCGGCTCGCGGATCCTGCTGCCCACCGGCGAGGTGCCGGTGTCGATCGTCACGGCGTTCCTGGGTGGTCCGGTGCTGATCTGGGCCGTCCGCCGCTACGGGGCGGCGACGCTGTGAGCACGCTGACGCTGCGGGCGGGACCGGTCGTGGTCGAGGTCGAACGCCGTACGGCCGTCGTGTCGTCGGTGCTCGTCGCGGTCGCGGCGGGCCTCGCCCTGCTGGCCCTCTGCCACGGGCAGGACTGGGCCACCCCGGCGGAGGTGTTCACGGCCCTGACCAGGGGCGGCGACTCGGCCTTCGTGATCAGGGAGTGGCGGTTGCCCCGGGTGGCGGCCGCACTGGTCTTCGGCGCGTCCCTGGGGCTCGCCGGGGCGATCTTCCAGAACCTGACCCGCAACGCGCTGGGCAGCCCGGACGTCATCGGCCTCGACGCGGGCGCGTACACGGGTGCGCTGGTGGCGATCACGGTGCTGAACGGCAGCGCCGGGCAGCTCGCGGCGGGCTCGGTGGCGGGCGGGCTGCTGGCCGCCGCGGTCATCTACCTGCTGTCGCTGGACTCCGGGCTCAGCGGCCTGCGGCTGGTCGTCGTCGGGATCGCCGTCAACGCGATGCTCACCGCGCTCAACTCCTGGATCGTGCTGCGGGCCGAGATCGACGTGGCGATGGCCGCCACCGGGTGGAGTGCCGGCTCGCTCAACGGGGTCGACTGGGCCGAGATCCGGTTGCCGTTCGCCGTCATCGGCGTGTTCGTGCTGCTGCTCCTCGTGATCTCCCACGCCCTGCACCAGGCGGCACTGGGCGACGAGATCGCCCGCACCAGCGGCGTACGGCTGGGTCGGCTGCGGCTGCTGATGGTCCTGGCCGGCGTGGGCTGCACCGCCACCGTGACCGCCGTCGCCGGGCCGGTCGTGTTCATCGCCCTCGCCGCGCCCCAGATCGGCCGGCGGCTGGCGGGGGCCGCGGGCGTGCCCCTGGTGCCGGCGGCGCTGACCGGCGCGGTGCTGCTGCTGGCCGCCGATCTCGTCGCGCAACTGCTGCTGGCACCGGTCGCCCTGCCGGTCGGTGTGGTCACCACGGCGATCGGCGGCTGCTATCTCATCTGGTTGTTGAGCATGGAGGTGAAACGACGGTGAGCAGCCGCCTGACCGCGGAGGACGTCACGCTCGGCTACGGCGAGCGGGTGGTGTCGACGCGGGTGAGCCTGGCCGTGCCGGACGGTGCGTTCACGGCCATCGTCGGGCCCAACGCGTGCGGAAAGTCGACGTTGCTGAAGGCGTTCGTCCGACTGCTCACGCCGTCGTCGGGCGCGGTCCGCCTCGACGGTCGGGACGTCGCCGACCACCGTCCGAAGCGGTTCGCGCGCCAGGTCGGGTTCCTGCCGCAGGGCCTGGTCGCCCCGGAGAACATCGTCGTCCGGCGGCTCGTCGCCCGGGGCCGCTACCCGCACCAGTCCCTGCTCGGCACGGGGTCGGCCGCCGACGAGGAGGCGGTCCGCTCGGCCATGACGGTGGCCGGCGTCGCGGACCTGGCCGAGCGGCCCGTCGAGGAGCTGTCCGGGGGCCAGCGGCAGCGGGTCTGGATCGCGATGGTGCTCGCGCAGGAGACGCCGTACCTGCTGCTCGACGAGCCCACCACGTTCCTCGACATCACCCACCAGTACGAGCTGCTGGCGCTCTTCGCGCGGCTGCGCGACGAGGGCCGTACGATCGTCGCGGTCCTGCACGACATCAACCAGGCGTGCCGCTTCGCCGATCACCTCGTGGCGATGAAGGGTGGCCGGGTCGTCGCGCAGGGGCCGCCGGCCGACGTGGTGGACGCGGATCTCATGCGGGAGGTCTTCGGCCTGCCGAGCGTGGTGATGCCGAACCCGGTGACCGGCACCCCGATGGTGGTGCCGACCGTCTGACCCCCGGCGGGGTTGACCGCAAGCTCAGGCCGCCCCGCCGTCGGGTGTAACGAGATTCGTGCCCAATACGCTGCAAGCTGTCGTCCGCACGGATTCTCATTGCCGGGAATAGGCTCTGCGTACGGCGGCCAGCACCATCAGTGGCCATCGCGTACCGGGGGCCGGACGCGGATCGAGGGGGCGCGTCCGGCGCCGGTATGGCCCGGACCGCCCCCGTCGCGGCCCGGACCGTCAGCTCGCCGGAAGCTGCTCGGCCTTCGTGACCACCCGGTCGATCAGCCCGTACTCGCGGGCCTCCTCGGCGGTGAACCACCGGTCACGGTCCCAGTCCCGCTGGATCTCCGCCAGGCTGCGCCCGCTGTGCTGGGCGATCAGCTCCTGCATGGTCCGCTTCACGTGCAGCATGTTCTCCGCCTGGATGGTGATGTCCGCGACGGTGCCGCCGAACCCGCCGGACGGCTGGTGCATCATGATCCGCGAGTGGGGCAGCGCGTAACGCTTGCCGGCCGTGCCCGCGCAGAGCAGGAACTGCCCCATCGAGCCGGCGAAGCCGAGCGCCACCGTGGCCACGTCGTTGCGGACGAACCGCATCGTGTCGTAGACCGCCATCCCCGCGCTCACCGAGCCGCCCGGCGAGTTGATGTAGAGCACGATGTCCCGCTCCGGATCCTCGGCGGCGAGCAGCAGCATCTGGGCGCAGATCTGGTTCGCCGAGGCATCGGTCACCTCCGTGCCGAGGAAGATGATCCGCTCCCTCAGCAGCCGATCGAACACCTGGTCACCGAAGGACGGCTGCCCACCGTCCAACATCCGCACGTCGAGACCGATCATCGCGTCCGCCCTCCCGGCAGTGCCGGCGGGCGACCGGAGGGCGCCCGGAAACCGGCCCCTCCAGCCTGCGCGCGACGGGCCCGGGAACCCAGCAATTCTGCCGTCGGCCGATCTGCCGACGGCAGAACCGGCCGGCCTAGACGACGGTCAATTGCCGCGCGCCCGCCCGCGTCCGCCCGCAGCCGAGCACGACGCGGGTACGCGGGCCGGGGCGACCGCCCCCGGCGGAGGCGGGGCGCCCGACCCGGAGGGTCGGACCACCGGTGCGTGGCCCCAGGTGGAGCAGGGGGCCGCCGGCCCGGGGACCGACCCGGACGGCCGGGGTGGCGGTGTCGGGCCGGCCGACCTCAGCCCGCTCCAGCCGGCCCTGGCTGGCCCGGGGCGCGGCCGGGATCCGCGGCTCGACCCGGCGCAGGTCGTCGCGCGCCTCCTCGAGCAGGTCGGACAGGTGGATGCCGAGCGCCCGGCAGATCGCCGCGAGCACCTCCGAGGAGGCCTCCTTGCGACCGCGTTCGACCTCGGACAAATAAGGAACCGACACCCCGGCGGCCTCGGCCACCTCCCGCAGCGTGCGGCCCTGCCGCAGCCGGAGCCGGCGCAGCACCCCACCGATCACTCGTCGCAGCAGGGACATGCCGGCCTCACTCTCGGGCTCGTCGTCCAGGGGACGTCCTCCATCATGCCCCCTGCCGGCCGCGCGGGTCGGCCCGCCCGGGCGCGCGTCGTGCCGCGATCCGTCGCCGCCCGGGTCGGCGACCCCGCCATGCGAGATCCGCACAGGCCGCTATGTTGTGGTCGTGCAGGCGACGACAGGTCCGGGGCAGGCTCTTACATGATCCATTTTCCCGCGCAGCGACGGGGCCCTCTGAGCGCGCTGAGTCTCCGGCTGGCCGCCGCCGTCGGCCTGGTCTTCGCCACCGTCGCCGTGGTCTACCTCGACCGGGACGGCTACCGCGACGTCGAGGAGGACGGGCTGACCCTCCTCGACTGCTTCTACTACGCGGTGGTCACTCTCTCGACCACCGGCTACGGCGACATCACCCCGATCAGTCAGACCGCCCGGCTGATCAACGTCGTCTACATCACGCCGGCCCGGGTGCTCTTCCTGATCATCCTGGTGGGTACCACGCTGGAAGTGCTGACCGAGCAGTACCGCACCGGGCGTCGCCTGTCGCGGTGGAGGAGAGCCGTGAAGGACCACGTCATCATCTGCGGCTACGGCACGAAGGGCCGCAGCGCGGTCTCCGCCCTGTTGGAGAACGGGCTGGACAAGTCCCGGATCGTGGTGGTGGAGCGCAGCGGGCCGGCACTGCGGCAGGCGACCTCGGCCGGCCTGGTGGCGATCGAGGGCTCGGCGACCCGCTCGTCGGTGCTCAACGAGGCGCACGTACGCAACGCCAAAGCGGTGATCATCGCGACCGACAGCGACGACGCCTCGGTCCTGGTGGCCCTGACCGTGCGGCAACTCACCGCCGGGCAGGTGCGGATCATCGCCGCCGCGCGCGAGGCCGAGAACGCCCCACTGCTCAAGCAGAGCGGCGCCCACCACGTGATCGTCTCCTCGGCCACCGCCGGCCGGCTGCTGGGTCTGTCCACCTCGGCCCCACCGCTGATCGACGTGGTGGAGGACCTGCTCACCCCCGGCCAGGGCATGGCGCTGGCAATGCGCTCCGCCGAGCGTTCCGAGGTGGGCCGCTCCCCCCGGGAGCTGGAATCGCTGGTCATCGCCCTGGTCCGGCGGGGCAAGGTGGTCACCCTGGCCGACCGGGCCGGCGCGGTCATCGAAACCGGCGACATGCTGGTGCACGTGCGCGACGACCGTCCTAAGGCGACCAGCACGCCCTGACCGGTCGTGGGCCGCAGGGTGTGCCTGGTCGGACCCTTGGGCTGATTGAAGAATCACCTTTACGGATCTTTTTCTCCGGCGGGATGCTTGATATCGTTCGACGGCTTGGAATTGCCAAACGGGTGCGATCATCGGCCGAAGTCGACGCACCGTCACTGGCTCAGGCGACGGGGGCAACATCTTTCGCGCGGGGCAATCAGGCCCGGGTGTCGATTGTCGTCTTTCCGTCCGGTCGGGCACCCAATCTGCGCAGTTCCGAGTGCCTCGTTAATCGAACGACGGGAAACCATCAGTGGCTGAAGTGGCAACATCCGCAGGAGCCAGACGGCGGTTGTCGGCCGGTGTCGTCGCGGGCCTGGCCCTCGCCGGCGTCGTGGCCGTCGCACCCGCGACCGTCGCGCAGGCCGCCCCCGCCGGGGACGGCGTCTACAACGCGGCGGGCGAGTCCGGGAAGAGGAACCTGGACAAGCTGCCGAACCTGCAAAAGGGCGAGCTGAAGCTGCCCGAGCCGGGCGCCAAGGGACGCCGGTTCCAGTCCGGCACCGGGGCGTCACCCCGCATCGTGAAGGGGGAACTCGCCAGCGCCTCGGAGTTCCCGTACATCGTCGGGATCGTCACCACCCTCAAGGTCGACGGTGAGTCCTACTGGTACTGGTGCACCGGCACGATCATCGCCGGAAACAAGGTGCTGACGGCCGCGCACTGCGTCACCGACGGGCCGGGCACCACCCGGGTCATCGCCGGTAACGATCAGATCCTCGACTCCAACGGCAACATCCTCAACAACAGCGGGTACGTCGCCGAGGTGGCCTCCACCTGGTCGCACCCGAACTGGAACCTCGAACAGCAGTACGCCGACGAGAACGCGCCGATCCGCAACGACGTTTCGGTGATCACTCTCAAGAAGAACCTGCCCGCCGAGTACACCCCGATCGCCATGGGCACCCAGGGCGACCAGGCGCCGTACACGGCCGGCACCACCGGGGTGATCGCCGGTTACGGCAAGACCTCGTCCGACGAACAGAACCCGGACAGCCGGCTGCGCAAGGCCACCGTGCCGATGCGGTCCAACGCCGACTGCAACGCTACGGGTCTCTACTTCCCGAACGAGATGATCTGTGCCGGCACTGGCGGCACCGACGCGGAGCTGGGCAGCGACACCTGCAACGGCGACTCGGGCGGCCCGCTCGTCGTCGGCGGCAAGCAGGTGGGCATCACCAGCTGGGGCTTCCGGCCGTGTGGCAAGTACGCCGGCTACTACGTGCGGCTGAACAACTACGTCACCACGGTCAAGGCGGACTTCACCCGGCCGCCGCTGGTCAACGCCGACTGGACCGGTGACGGTCACACCGACCTGATGTCCCGGGACGCTGCCGGCGACCTCTGGCTGCACTACGGCAGTGGCTTCGGCAAGGACGGGTTCGGCGGCTTCTACATGTCCCGCCCGATCAGCTCGGGCTGGGGCGGCTTCAGCCGCATCTTCCGCGTCTACAACTGGAACGGCGACAACAAGCCGTCCATCATGGCGATGCGGCCGAACGGCGAGCTGTACCGGTACGACACCGACGGCGCGGGCAACTTCGTCGGCGGGGCCAAGCTGGTCGGCACCGGTTGGCAGAACTTCACCTCGCTCATGGTGACCAACAACTGGGTCGGCAACAACCGGCCGAGCCTGCTGGTCCGCCGGTCCAACGGCGAGCTGGTCCGCTACACCAGCAACGGTGCGGGCGGCTGGGAGAACCCGAAGGGCGTCCTGATCGGCACCGGTTGGAACACCTTCAACCTGTTCCTGACGCCGGGTGCCTGGAAGGGCGACGGGCGTGAGGTGATCATCGGCCGCACCTCGGGCGGTGACCTGAAGCTGTACCAGTCCAACGGCACCGGCGGGTGGACCAACCCGAAGGGCGACCTGATCGGCAGCGGCTGGGGTGGCTTCAAGAACATCATCACCCCGGGCGACTGGGACGGCGACAACATGGTGGACATGTTGGGCGTCAACAACCTCCACCAGATGCGGATCTACACGACCAACGGCTACGGCCAGTGGCTCGACGCCAAGGGCAAGACCATCTCCACCGACTGGGACTACTTCAACCTGGTCTTCTGACCAGGCAGGTGGAACGTGCCGGGGCCCGCAACCGATCGGTTGCGGGCCCCGGTCCCTGTTCTGCCGGCGGAGGCGGCTCGGATCAGCTGATCGTCCAGGTGTCCCCGCTGGCGAGGAGACCGGCGAGCTGCTGCTCCGGCGTCTCGGTGACCGTCGCCTTCGCCTCGGCGAGCTGCGCCTGCACCACGCTGTCGTAGGACGGCCGGTCCACCGAGCGGAACACGCCGATCGGGGTGTTCCGCAGGTCCAGGCCGGGCAGCCGGGAGAGCGCGAAGGCGTACGCCGGGTCGGTGACCGTCGCGTCGTGCACGACGATCTCCCCGGCGTCGACAGCGGCGGTCTCCCGGACCTCCAGGCCGAACCCGCCGGGCGGGTGCACGACGCAGAACTGCCCGTCCCTGCCGAAGGTGATCGGCTGCCCGTGCTCCAGCCGGATCAGGAAGTCGTCGCGGGTGGTCGGCTCCTTCAACTGGTCGAACGCGCCGTCGTTGAAGATGTTGCAGTTCTGGTAGATCTCCACGAACGCCGAGCCCTGGTGCTCCGCGGCGGCTCGCAGCACCGACTGGAGGTGCTTGCGGTCCGAGTCGATGGTGCGGCCCACGAAGGTGGCCTCGGCCCCGAGGGCGAGCGACAGCGGGTTGAACGGCGCGTCGGCCGAGCCGGCCGGCGTCGACTTCGTGACTTTCCCGACCTCGGAGGTCGGAGAATACTGCCCCTTGGTCAGGCCGTAGATCCGGTTGTTGAACAGCAGGATCTTCAGGTTGACGTTGCGGCGCAGCGCGTGGATCAGGTGGTTGCCGCCGATGGAGAGCGCGTCACCGTCACCGGTGACCACCCAGACCGACAGGTCCGGCCGGGAGACCGACAGGCCGGTGGCGATCGCCGGGGCACGGCCGTGGATCGAGTGCATCCCGTAGGTGTTCATGTAGTACGGGAAGCGGGAGGAGCAGCCGATGCCGGAGACGAAGACGATCCGCTCGCGCGGGATGTTCAGCTCCGGCATGAACTGCTGGATCGCGGCGAGGATCGCGTAGTCGCCGCAGCCGGGGCACCAGCGCACCTCCTGGTCGGACTTGAAGTCCTTGGTGGTGAGCTTGAGGGCGACGGGCTCAGACATTCTTCAGGACCTCTTCCAGCGTCGTCTCCAGCTCGGCGGCGGTGAACGGCAGGCCGCGGACCTGGTTGTAGCTGATCGCGTCGACCAGGTACTTCGCCCGGATCACGTGGGCGAGCTGGCCGAGGTTCATCTCGGGAATGACCACGCGGTCGTAGGAGCGCAGCACCTCGCCGAGGTTGGCCGGCATCGGGGCGAGGTGCCGCAGGTGCGCCTGCGCGACGGCGTGGCCACGCTGGCGCAGGCCCCGGCACGCGGCGCCGATCGGCCCGTACGTGGATCCCCAGCCGAGCACCAGCACCCGGGCGTCGCCGTCCGGGTCCTCGACCTCGACGTCGGGCACCGGGATCGTCTCGATGCGGGCCGCCCGGGTACGCACCATGAAGTCGTGGTTCGCCGGGTCGTACGAGATGTCGCCGGTCTTGTCGGCCTTCTCCAGCCCGCCGATGCGGTGCTCCAGCCCGGCGGTGCCCGGGATGGCCCACGGCCGGGCCAGCGTCTCCGGGTCGCGCAGGTAGGGCAGGAACGTGGTGCCGTCGTCGCCGTTGGGCTTCGTGGCGAACTCGACCCGCAGGTCGGGCAGCGACTCGACGTCGGGCAGCAGCCACGGCTCGGAGCCGTTGGCGACGTAGTTGTCGGAGAGCAGGATGACCGGGGTGCGGTAGGTCAGCGCGATCCGGGCCGCCTCGATGGCCGCGTGGAAGCAGTCCGACGGAGACTTCGGCGCGATCACCGCGATCGGAGCCTCGCCGTGGCGGCCGTGCAGCGCCATGTTGAGGTCGGCCTGCTCGGTCTTGGTGGGCATGCCCGTGGAGGGGCCGGCCCGCTGCACGTCGACGATCACCAGGGGCAGTTCCAGTGCCACCGCGAGGGAGATCGTCTCGCTCTTGAGCGCCACGCCCGGGCCGCTGGTGGTGGTGACGCCGAGCGCCCCGCCGTACGACGCGCCCAGCGCCGCGCCGACCGCGGCGATCTCGTCCTCGGCCTGCATGGTGAGCACACCGAGGCGCTTGTGCTTGCTCAGCTCGTGCAGGATGTCCGAGGCCGGGGTGATCGGGTATGCACCCAGGAAGACCGGCAGCCCGGAACGGACGCCGGCGGCCACCAGACCGAGCGAGAGGGCCGCGTTGCCGGTGATGTTGCGGTAGGTGCCCGGCCGCATCTTCGCCGGCTTGACCTCGTAGCGGACCGCGAAGTCCTCGGTGGTCTCGCCGAAGTTCCAGCCGGCCCGGAACGCCGCGACGTTCGCCGCGACCAGCTCGGGGCGGGCGGCGAACTTGCGCTCCAGGAAGCGCAGCGTCGACTCGTACGGCCGGCTGTACATCCAGGAGAGCAGGCCGAGGGCGAACATGTTCTTGGCCCGCTCGGCGTCCTTCTTGGAGACGTCGAGCGCGGCGAGCGCGCCGACCGTCATCGACGTCAGCGCCACCGGGTGCAACACGTAGCCGGCGAGGGAGTCGTCATCGAGCGGGTTCGACTGGTAGCCGACCTTGGCCAGGTTGCGCCTGGTGAATTCGTCGGTGTTGACGATGATGTCCGCACCGCGCGGCAGGTCGGCGAGGTTCGCCTTGAGCGCCGCCGGGTTCATCGCCACCAGCACGTTCGGCGAGTCGCCGGGGGTCAGGATGTCGTAGTCGGCGAAGTGCACCTGGAAGCTCGACACGCCCGGCAGGGTGCCGGCGGGAGCCCGGATCTCCGCCGGGAAGTTCGGCAACGTGGAGATGTCGTTGCCGAGTTGCGCGGTCTCCGAGGTGAACCGGTCGCCGGTGAGCTGCATGCCGTCGCCGGAGTCACCGGCGAACCGGATGACCACCCGGTCCAGTTGACGGATCTGCTTGGTCACGCCTGCACCTCGCTTCGCTGGGCGCGGTCGCGCGGGCGGCTGAACTTGATGGTGACCTCGCCTTGCCCGGCCACGTGACCTCCTTGACGCACCGCTGTACCAGACCCGCCGAACGGGCCCGGTCCGCTGTAGTTACCTCACCTGAGAGCCTACGTCGAATCGCCGCCCCAACCTTCTCGGAGGCCGCCCTGTGGGATGCGATCCAGCGAGATTCCACCCCGATTTGAGGTGTTTCCATCCGCTCGCCGTAATCGAGATCACCGGTCGCCCCGGTCGGCGGGACGCCAGCCCGGTCCGATCGGCGTCCCGGGGCCGTCTCGGCTCACTCCGTCGATGCCGTCGACGGTCCGGCCGCCGGGGCGGTCAGCCGCCGCCGCAGTGTGGTGGTCGCGAGCGCGAGGGCGAACACCACCAGCAGCGTGGAGACCGCGATCAGGAGGAGGGCCGTCCGCCGTACCGAGCCGCCCCCGCCGCCATCGCTGACGGCCGGGGCGCCGGCGGCCAGCACGCCCTGCGAGCCGGTCGGCGCGGGTGGCGAGGCCACCGGGGTCGCCAGCGCGGCGGCTGCGGTGATCCGGAAGCTCATCCGCACCTGCCTGGTCGGGCCGCTGCGCGGGTCGAGCCAGCCGAGCACCGCGCCGGCCAGCGGGGCCTGCCGCTGGGCCTCGGGCGTCGCGGACACCGGCAGCCGCAGTTCCGCCGTCCGGCCCGCGGTGAGGGTGCCCAGCTCGCAACGCGTACGGGCGGCGTCGACCGTGGTGCAACCGGACGGGGGTGTCGGCACGGTCACCCCGGCCGGCAGGACAACCTCGATCCGGCCGTCGGCATCCACCCGGCCGGTGTTGCCCAGGCGCACGTCGAGCCCGCCCGCCACGCCGCTGATGTCGAAGGAGACCCCGTCGGCGTCCAGCCTGATCCCCGGCACCGGCGGGCCGGGCGGGAAGAGCACCGCGAACCCCTCGTTGTCGTGCGCCGGGCCGGCTCCGCCGGGGGCGGTCGCGGTGACCCGTACGGAGCCGCTGAGCGGCATCCGCTGCCAGGCGTCGCCGCTGACGCGGATCCGGAGCAGGGCGCTGAACCGGGCACCGGGTGCGCCCGCCCACTCGCCGCAGCGGTGCTCCCCGCCGCCGAGCAGGGCGCAGCCGCCAGTGCCGGCATCGGTCAGCCCGGCCGGGAGCGTGTAGGCCAGCCGGATCCGGGCGGGCGTGGCGCCGGTGTTCGTGACGGTCACCCGCAGCGTGGTCGCTGTGCTCGGTGCGTTCCAGTACGCGGCGTCCAGGGTGATGTCGTCGGTGGTGACGCTCACCCCGACCGGGGGCGCCGGTGGGGTCGGTGCGGGCGCGGAGGGCGGTGCCGACGGTGCCGGGGGCGGTGCGCCGGTGGTCGGCGCGGCCGTGGTGGACGCCGGCTGCTCCGGGGCCGTCGTCGTCGGCGCCGGCTCGGTCGTCGCGACTGGTGGCGTGGTCTCCGGCGGAGGCGCCGTGGTCGGCGGCGCCTCGGTGGGGACCGGCCCGGTGTCCGTGGGATCCGTCGTCGGGGTGTCCCCGCCCGGCTCGGCGCCCGGTTGTTCGGTCGCGGGGGCGGCGACCCGGGGGGTCGGGGTGGCGGTCGCCCATCCCGGCACCATGATGACTGTCAGCCCGATCGCGAGGCAGATCGCCAGTAGTGGCGCGGCGCGTCGGTCACGCGCCCGCCGGCCGGGCCGTACGTCCACGCGAACCATCTGTCCTCCGGCGCCGATGAATGAGCTCCAATACTCGACAACCGTTGTCTGGAGGCACTAGTCCCACCGGGAAACAAATCCGTAACGGGTTCGACCCGACCCGGGCGGCGACGGGGGGCGGTAGGCTCAGCGACCGTGACCGGTTACCTGGGCTCGTACGCGACGCTCGGGCTGCTCCTGCTCGCCAGCGTCCTCTTCTTCGTGACGGCGTTCTCGGCCAACCGGGTGTTACGTCCCGCCCGTCCGGCCGAGCCCTTCAGCAAGCGCGCCACCTACGAGTGCGGCCTCGACCCGGTCGGCGCCGACTGGGCGCAGATGCAGATCCGCTACTACGTGTACGCCTACCTCTACGTGCTGTTCGCCGTGGAGTCGGTGTTCCTCTTCCCCTGGGCGGTGGTCTTCGACCGGCCCGGGTTCGGGATGGTCACGGTCGTGGAGATGGCGGTCTTCGTCGCGGTGCTGGCGCTCGGCATCCTCTACGCCTGGCGGAAGAACATCCTGCGCTGGACCTGACCGCCCCGGGCGGCGACGGCCGCCGTGCCGCCCGCTCCCGGCGCGGCGGTCAGGCGAGGCCGCGCCGGGTCAGCGTCGGCGGGCGGTCGCCCCGGATCGAGGCGACCATGTCGAGCACCCGACGGGTGGGACGGACCTGGTGCGCGCGGAACACCCGGGCGCCCAGCCAGGCTGAGACCGCGGTGGCCGCCAGCGTCCCCTCCAGCCGCTCGGCCACCGGCAGGTCCAGCGTCTCGCCGATGAAGTCCTTGTTCGACAGGGCGACCAGCAACGGCCAGCCGGTGTCGGAAAGCTCGCCGAGCCGGCGGGTGATCTCCAACGAGTGGCGGGTGTTCTTGCCGAAGTCGTGCGCCGGGTCGATCAGGATCCCGTCGGCGCGTACGCCCAGCGCGACCGCGTGTTCGGCGAGCCCGGTCACCGTCGTGACCACGTCGGCGACCACGTCGGCGAAAGCCGCGCGGTGCGGCCTGGTCCGCGGCGCGAGGCCACCGGCGTGCGAGCAGACCAGGCCGGCGCCGGTCTGCGCCGCGACCCGGGCCAGCGCCGGGTCGGCGCCGGACCAGGTGTCGTTGAGCAGGTCGGCGCCGGCCGCCACCGCCTCCACCGCCACCTCGGCCCGCCAGGTGTCGATCGAGATCACCACATCGGGGAAGGCGGTCCGGACGGCGGCGATGGTCGCCGTCGTGCGCCGGATCTCCTCGGCCACGTCGACCACCGCGCCCGGGCCGGCCTTCACCCCACCGATGTCGATGATCTCGGCACCCTCCTCGACCGCCCGCTCCACCGCGCGCAGCGCGCTGTCCTGGGCGAAGGTCGCACCCTGGTCGAAGAACGAGTCCGGCGTACGGTTGACGATCGCCATCACCACCAGCTCGTCCGGGCCGAACGTGCGCCCACCGAGCCGAAGCGCCCCGGCCATGCCGCCTCCTGAAGGTCCGCGCCGCCGACCCGTGCCCGCCGTCGGCCGATCACGACGCTAGCCGGTCCACCCCGGTCGGGCCCCGCCGGTCCGATGCCGGCGGTCGGGCGCCCCGGGCGCTGCTCTCCCAGCCCAAGCCGTCGCGCGTGCCGGGCGCGGGACGAGTTTTCCCCGCCACATCGGCGGCGTGGGCCGGTGCGCCGGACGGAGGTCAGTCGGGGCGGATCCGGACGCGGGCGGGTGGTGGGGTCGCTCCAGCCGGTTCGACGTGCCACGATCTGTGCATGGATCAGGTTCTGCTCCTGCTTGTGGTGGCGTTGACCGTCGCGGCGGTCGTGTTCGGGGTGACTGTGCTGGTCTCCGGCCGGGATCCCGGCCTGACGCCGGCCGAGCCGGACGGGCGGGCCGTGCCGTTGCCGGCGGCCCGTCCGCTCCGCGAGTCCGACGTGGGTGAGGTCCGGTTCGACACCGCGCTGCGGGGCTATCGGATGGCCCAGGTCGACCACGCGATGCGCCGGGCGGCCTACGACATCGGCTACAAGTCCGAGCTGATCGGCGTGCTGGAGGCGGAGGTCGCCGCGCTGCGCGAGGGGCGGGCGGCGGACGCCGACGCCCTGCGCCGGTCCCGGGAGCAGGCGGCCCGGGCGGGCGCCGCCGAGCCGTCGCCGGAGGCCCGGGGGACGGTGCCGGTCGGTGCCGACCGGCCGGGCGCGCCCGGGGACGCCGACGTGGTCGTCGAGCCGGTTCCCGCGTTCGCGGGCCCGACCGTCGGCTCCGGGGCGAAAGACGCGACCCCTGCCGGCGTCGGAGCCACCGCGTGCCCCGACGACGGGGCCGTCGCCCGGAGGGACGGCGACGACGGCACGGACCGGGCCGATGGTGACGAGGGCAGGGACCGGGCCGGGGCGGGCGACGTCGCCACGGACCGGACCGATGGTGACCAGGGCACGGACCGGGCCGGGGCGGGCGACGACGGCACGACGCGGCCGGCGGGCGACGGGGCACGTCCCGATCCGGTGGTCCAGTCGGAGTCGAAGTGACCGGGCCGGGAAGCGGCGAGGACCTGCGCGACGTGGCGCACCCCGGCGCGGGCGAGGTAACCGCCACGGTGATCGTCGACGCGCCGGCGGAGCGGGTCTTCGCGGCGCTGACGGCCTGGGAGCGGCAGTCGGACTGGATCCCCTTCACCACCGTCCGAGTGGTCGAGGGCGACGGCGGTGAGGGCAGCCTGGTCGAGGCGGTCACCACGCTCGGCCCCGCCGTGCTGCGCGACGAGATGCGGGTGGTCCGGGTGGACGCGCCGTACGAGGTGGGCGTCGTGCACTGCGGGAAGCTGCTGCGCGGCCCTGGCGTGCTCCGCTGCACACCGCTGGAGCGGAACCGCACCCAGGTGGTGTGGCACGAGTGGTTCCACCTGCCGGGCGGCCCTGCCGGGCGGGTGGCCTGGCCGGTGCTCTGGCCCGGGTCGAAGTTCGGCCTGACCCAGGCGCTGAAGAAGTTCGGTCGGCTGGTGGAGCAGGGCCGGCTCCCCTGACCCGGGGCGGAGGCCACCGGCCTGTCGGGGCGGTGCCCTAGCGTGGACGCGTGAATGACCTGGTGATCGGCGCCGACGGGCTGCCACGATGCGGCTGGGGTACCAGCACCCCTGACTACGTCGCCTACCACGACACCGAGTGGGGCCGGCCCCTGCACGGCGACGACGCGCTCTACGAGCGGCTCACGCTGGAGGCGTTCCAGTCGGGGCTGTCCTGGCTGACCATCCTGCGCAAACGTCCCGCGTTCCGGCTGGCCTTCGACGAGTTCCGGATCGGGACCGTGGCCGGCTACGGCGATGCCGACATCGCCCGGCTGCTCGCCGACGCCGGCATCGTCCGCAACCGGGCCAAGATCGAGGCGGCGATCCTCAACGCCCGGGCGGCGCTGGAGCTGCCGGAAGGGCTCTCCGCGCTGCTCTGGTCCTTCGCCCCGCCACCCCGGCCGGCCCGG
Organism: Micromonospora peucetia; assembly: GCF_900091625.1. Lineage (NCBI taxonomy): Bacteria > Bacillati > Actinomycetota > Actinomycetes > Micromonosporales > Micromonosporaceae > Micromonospora > Micromonospora peucetia. The sequence continues at coordinate 1,382,002 of NZ_FMIC01000002.1, read as the reverse complement.
CCCACGTCGTTCGCGGAGGTGCCGGCGCTGACCGCCGAGTCCACCGCGTTGGCCAAGGCACTCAAGAAGCGGGGCTTCCGCTTCGTCGGCCCCACCACGGCCTACGCGTTGATGCAGGCCACCGGGATGGTCGACGACCACCTTGCGGGCTGCCACGTCGTGGCGGCGCGGGCGGCGTGATGGGATGGAAGCCATGACGACCGACACCGCGCACCGGGTGGACGGAGCGCGCCCCGCCGACGGCACGGACTCCTGGGCGGTGCTGCTGCCCACCGGGCGCTACGAGGCCGAGCGGCTGGTCCACCACGACACGCTCGAGTTGACCGGCCTGACCGACGCCCCCCGGCCCCGCCCCGGCGACCGGGTGGCCGTGCTGGTCGACGCGCCGCCACGGCTGGTGGCGCTGGGCCGGGTCGCCGCGGCCAGCGGCCAGGAGCCGGAGGACCCGGACGACCCGCAGTCCGAGCGGGCCGAGACGCCGCTGGTGGTGGCGTACACCCGGCGGGCCTTCGACGAGCCGGTGCCGGCCGACGCGCTGGCGCTCGACGGGCCGGTGACCGCGCTGGCCCCGACGGCCTTCCGGGAACTGTCCGACCGGCTCGGTCCGCCGCCGCAACGGCGTCCCTGGCTGGTCAGCCTCGACCTGCCGATCGAGGCCGGGTCGCCCGCCGAGGCGGTCCGCCTGTTCTGGGCCTACGTGCAGGAGTTGGGGCCCCGCGAGCTGCCCGCCTTCGTGTCGCCCTTCGGCGACGAGTTGGCCATGCAGGCGTTCGTGCTCGGCGCGGAGGCCAACCAGGATCCGGAGGAGGACGACTGACCCGATCGGGTCGGTGCCCCGCCGCAGGCTCGGCCCGCCGCCTGCCCGAGGCCTGCGGTGGGCCGGCCCGGTAGGCGTCAGCGACCCTCGAAGACCGCCTTCTGCTTGTTGACGAAGGCCAGGGTGCCGGCGCGGTGGTCGGCGGTGCTCCCGCAGATCGACTGCGCCTGGGCCTCGGCGGCCAGGGCGTCGGCCAGCGTGCCCGCGTCGGCGATGGAGAGCTGCCGCTTGATCGCCCCGTACGCGACGGTCGGGCCGGCGGCCAGCCGGGCGGCCAGCTCCTGGGCGGTCGGCAGCACCTGCTCGTCGTCCTCCACCAGGCGGTTGAGCAGCCCGAGCTGGCAGGCGTCCGTCGCGCGCACCGGCTCGGCCAGCATCAGCAGCTCGATCGCCTTGGCGTGGCCGACCAGCCGGGGCAGCGTCCAGGAGGCGCCGGTGTCGGCGGCGAGCCCGACCTTGGCGAACGCCATCAGGAAGCTGGTCGACGGTCCGCCGATGCGGATGTCGGCCAGAAAGGCCAGCGAGGCGCCCGCCCCGGCGGCCATCCCCCGCACCGCCGCGACGACCGGCTTGGGCAGGTTGGCCAGCCGGGCGGCGATCGGGTTGTAGTGCGCCCGGACGGTGTCCAACGGGTTGCCGTCGGTGGACTCCAGGGTCTGCACGTGCTCCCGCAGGTCCTGGCCGGCGCTGAACGACCGGCCCGCGCCCGCGAGCACCACCGCGCGGCAGGACCGGTCGGTCTCCAGCTCGGCCAGCGTGTCCCGCAGCGCCTCCTTGAGTGCCACGTCGAGCGCGTTCATCGCCGTGGGGCGGTTCAGCGTCAGGGTGACGACGGCGTCGGTGCGGTCGACGAGCAGAGGCTCGGTCACTTCTCACGACCCTTCTGTCGGGCGATGCGGTTGCCAACGTCGAGGCACTGCTCGACGTACCTGTCGGCGGCCGGCCGCAGCCGGGCCGCGTGCCGGTCGAAGAAACTGGCGGCGGCGGTGCCGGGCCAGCGTTCGGGCAGCAGTGCCGGGGGCAGCTGCGGGTCCCGGAACAGGAAGGTACGCCACGCGTGCACTAGCCGGAACCGGGCCGCGTACGCCTCCTCGTCGGGGCTGCGCACGGTGACCCCGGCCAGCAGCGGTCGCTGCTCGGCGACGAACTGCTCGTACGCCTGACCGATCTCCGTCAGGTCCCAGGCCCGGCGGACCACGCCCATCGCGCCGGGGGTGCCGGCGGTGTGCGCGGAGGTGAACCGCTCGTAGCGCACGCCCGCCTCGTCGAGCAGCACGTCCACGTCCTCACCCGGTCGGGTGGCCACCCAGGTGCTCTCGTCCAGGGCGCCGTAGCCGAGGAAGGTCAGGTTGGCGGCGAGCCGCTGCCGGTCCCGCCGGGACAGGGGGACTTCCAGCGACAGCAGGTCGAACCGTCCGTCCCAGGTGATCCGGCCGGTCCGGTAGATCCGGGCCGCCGCCTCGTCCAGCCGGCGGGCGGCTTTCGGTGTGATCGAATATCCCGGCCCGGAGGCGAGCCGGCACGGGTCGAGCCACCCCTGGCGGACCATTCGGGAGACCGCCGTGCGCACCGCGGGCGGGGCGATCCCGAGCGGCGCCAGCAGCCTGACCAGGGCGGCAACGGGTGCCCGGCCGCCCCTCGCCCGGAGGTGGTCGCCGTACAGGTCGAAGAGTGCCGACCGTGCCTGCATGACCGCACATTGTGACAGGCCTTCTCAGGATAAGCTAGATGCTGTTACATCAATGCTGCTTCGGTTTGGGTCCGGCGGTGTTCATCAGGGAAAATCGTTGGTCGACACCCCCGCGTAGGTTGCGGGTGGTCAAGACGAAGTGGCTGTGGGGCAACCCACCGACCCTGGTGTAGGTCTGAGGGGAGACAACATGGCGGCGATGAAGCCGCGGACGGGCGACGGTCCGCTGGAAGTCACCAAGGAGGGCCGGGGCATCGTCATGCGCGTCCCGCTGGAGGGCGGTGGCCGGCTCGTCGTCGAGATGACTCCCGACGAGGCCAACGCGCTCGGTGACGCACTGAAGGCAGCCGCCGGCTGACCGAGAAGTGGCCCGCGCGCCCGCGTGGGCCTTTCGTCAACCCCTGAGCCACCGGCACCGCCGGTGGCTCAGGGTCTTCATTCCCCGCGGAGCCACCCTCCGCGCGCTTCCTGGAGGTACGGCTCCGCGTGCTCGCCATCCGTCTGCTCGCCGAGCCGGACCGGCTCGACACCCTCGTTCTGCCCGTTTGGCCCGGTCCGGGCGACGACGACCCGGCCCGACCGGCCCCGACCGCGGCGACGCTGCCCGACGGCGTGGTCGAGGAGGCTGCCGCCCTGGTGCCGGCGGCCCGGCTGACCGGACGCCCCGGTGAGGTCCAGGCACAGCTGCGGCCCGGACGCGATCCCGGCCGGCTGCTGCTGCTCGGCGTCGGCGAGGGCGACGAGGCGGGCTGGCGGACGGCCGGCGCGGCCCTGGCCCGGGCCGGGAAGGATGAGACACACATCACGTTGGCCATGCCGGCGGAGGTCACCCCGGCGGCCGTACGCGGACTGGTCGAGGGGTTGCTGCTGGCCTCGTACCGGTTCCGGCTGACCGACGCCGGCAGCACTCCCGCCCTGGCCGGGGTCGACGTGGTGGTGGCCGACCCGGACGCGTACACCGCAGTGGTGGAGTTGGCCCGGACGACGGCCCGGATGACCCGGTTCGCCCGAGATCTCACCAACACCCCCTCGTCGACCAAGAACCCGGAGTGGTTCGCCGACCAGGTCGCCACCCTCGCCGCCGACGTGCCGGACCTGCACCTGCGGGTACGCGGCCCGGACGAGCTGGCGGCCGAGGGATTCGGCGGCATCCTCGCCGTCGGAGGCGGCTCGGCCAGCGGCCCGCGCCTGGTCGAGCTGGACTGGCGGCCGGCCGACGCGCGCATCCACGTGGTGCTGGTCGGCAAGGGGATCACGTTCGACACCGGCGGTATCTCGATCAAGCCGGTGGCGTCGATGAAGCTGATGCGCAAGGACATGGCCGGCGCGGCGGCGGTGGTCGCGGCGACCCTCGGCGCGGCGGCCCTGCGCCTGCCGGTCCGGGTCACCACGCTCGCTCCGCTGGCCGAGAACATGCTCAGCGGCTCGGCGTTCCGCCCCGGCGACATCATCCGCCACTACGGCGGCACGACCAGCGAGACCACCAACTCCGACGCCGAGGGGCGGCTCGTCCTGGCCGACGCGCTCGGGTACGCCGTCGCCGAGCTCAAGCCCGACCTGCTGGTCGACCTCGCCACGCTCACCGGGGCGAACGCGGTCGCACTGGGCAAGCGCATGGGTGCCCTCTACAGCGACAACGAGGGGCTCGCCGCGGACGTGCTGGCCGCGATCTCCGCCGCCGGCGAGGCCGCCTGGCGGATGCCGCTGCCCGCCGACTACGCCGAGCACCTCGGCAGCGAGCTGGCCGACCTGCACAGCTCCCCGGACCGGGGCGCCGGTTCCGTGATGGCCGCGCTCTACCTGCGGGAGTTCACCGGCGGGCTGCGCGACCGGTGGCTGCACGTGGACATGTCCGCGCCGTCCTGGGCCGACGGCGACGACGCCGAGCTGACCCGGGGCGCGACCGGCTGGGGCGTACGCTCGCTGCTGCGCTGGCTGGGCTCGCTGGGTTGACCGCCGGGCGGCGCCCGCACCCGGCGGGCGCCCGGTCAGCGGCGGTAGGTCAGCACTTGACGGCGGCGAGCAGCCCGTGGCCGACCGGCAGCAGCGCCGGGATCCAGTGTTCCGACTCCCGGATCGTCTTCAGCGCCTCGCGGACGGTCACCGTCTCGACGTCCCGGGCGGCGGGGTCGCCGATCCGGCCGCCGGCCAGCGTGCCGTTGAGCGCGACCACGCCGCCCGGCCGCAGCAGCCGCAGCGCGGCGTCCACGCAGGCGGCGAACCCGGTCGCCTCCGCGTCCACGAAGACCAGGTCGTACGCGCCGTCGGTGAGCCGGGGGAGCACGTCCAGCGCCCGACCGGTGATGATCCGGGTCCGACCTGCGGCGACGCCCGCCTCGGTGAAGATCCGCCGGGCGATCCGTTGGTGCTCGACCTCGACGTCGATGGTGGTGAGTACGCCGTCGGCGCGCATGCCGCGCAGCAGCCAGACGCCGCTGACTCCGGTGCCGGTGCCGATCTCCACCACCGCCCGGGCGCTGCCGGCGGCGGCGAGCAGCCGCAGGGCCGCGCCGGCGCCGGGGGTCACCGCCTCGAGGCCGACCTCGTGGGCCAGACTGCGGGCGGTGCGTAGGACGAGATCCTCGGTCACGTACGACTCGGCGAAGTGCAGGGTCTGGGCCGTCGAAGTGCCGGAACCGGCGACCGTGGCGATGGGACACCTCCGGGCGGCGTGCGTGGTGCGGGGGCGGGTGGGCACTGTGAGCCTAGAGGCGACGTCGTACGGGCGCAGCCGCGCGTCCGCCACCCGACGATCACGGCCGGCAACAGGTGACTCCAGCCGTGGCATCCGTGTAATCCTGGAAGCGGTGTTCCGGCGAGCGCGACCGGGCGACCCTGTCGCCGGGTCGGTGGAGCGCGGGATCCGGGGATGGACTGGGAGGGCACCGACGTGACCGACGGCTGGGACTGGCGCCAGCCCGGGGGAGCTCCGGCACCGGCGCGACCGCCGGGGCCCGGGTATCCGCCGGTGGGGTCGCCGCCGACGCCTTCGGGCGCCGGGGGCGGCACGACTTCGCCCTGGTGGTCGGACGCGCTGGCCGACCCGTGGCGCGACCCGAGCGCGCCGGCCGCCGTGCTGCTGCCGGCCGCGCCGAGCCCCGGAAACGAGCCGGAGCCGGTCAGCGACCCGGACGCCCCGGGCCGGCCCACGCTGCGGCAACTGCTGCTCATCCCGTTGATCACCGCGTTGCTCGCGGGCAGCCTGGGCGGCGCGCTCGGGTACGCCTTCGCGGTGCGCGGCGGCGCCGCCGGCACGGTGCTCGGCGCGGATCCGCAGGCACCCGGTCTGGCCCAGCGCCGGCCCGAGTCGCTCGCCGGGGTCGCCGAGCGGGTGCTGCCCAGCGTGGTGACCGTCCGGGTGGCGAGCCTCGGCGGCACGAGCGAGGGCTCCGGCTTCATCGCCAGCGCCGACGGGCACGTGATCACCAACGACCACGTGCTGGCCGGGGCGACCGGCAAGGCGTCGGTGATCTTCAACGACGGCAGTTCGGCCCCGGCGACCGTCATCGGGCAGGACCCGGAATCCGACATCGCCGTGATCAAGGTCTCTCGGACGGGCCTGCGGCCGGTCGAGTTCGGCGACTCCGACGCGCTGGCCGTGGGCGACCCGGTGCTCGCCATGGGCTCGCCGCTGTCGCTCGCCAACACGGTCACAGCCGGCATCGTCAGCGCACTGGACCGGACGATGCGGGCCGGCGAGCCGGGTGGCCCCACGCGCTACTACGCGGCGATCCAGACCGACGCGGCGGTCAACCACGGCAACTCGGGCGGCCCGCTGGTCGACGGGGCGGGCCGGGTGATCGGGGTCAACTCGACCATCAAGTCGCTGGTGGCGGAGGGGCAGGAGGCGGGCAACATCGGCCTCGCCTTCGCCATCCCGATCAACCAGGCCAAGCGGATCACCCAGGACATCATCGGCACCGGCAAGGCCCGCCGCACGGTGATCGGCGCCCAGGTCGGCGGGTCCGCCGCGGGCACCGGAGGAGCCGGCGTACGACTGGCGGCCGTGGAGCCGTCCGGGCCGGCGGCCGGCGCGGGACTGAAGGCCGGTGACGTGATCCTGAAGCTCAACGGGCGGCCGATGACCGAACCGACCGACCTGATCGCCCTGGTCCGCAAGTTCGCCCCCGGCGCGGTGGTGACCGTGGAGTATCGCCGGGGCGCGGACCGGCAGAACGCCTCCGTGACTCTGGCCGCAGACGCCAAGTAGGGGCCGGTCACCCCCTCCCCGGTGGCGTCCGACGTGCGTAGTCTTGCTGCTGACGCCGAAGGAGGCCCGTGCAGTGTTCGAGAACCTGAACTGGTGGGAGATCGGTGCGCTGCTGCTCGTGGCGCTGCTGATCTTCGGTGACCGGCTGCCCGCGGTGATCAGCGACGGCCTGCGCATGGTGCGCAACCTGCGCACGATGGCCAACAACGCCACCACCGACCTCAGTCGCGAGCTGGGCACCGACATCCAGCTGGAGGACCTGCACCCGAAGGCGTTCATCCGCAAGCACCTGCTCAGCGAGGAGGACGAGCAGGCGATCCGGAAGCCGTTGCAGGGCGTCTACGACAACCTGCGGGCGGACGTCACCGGCGTGCACAACGAGCTGAAGGACGTCGCCTCCGCCGCCGACCTGCGGGCGGGCGGCAGCCGCCCGGCCACCGCCACCGGCAGCGCCCCGGCCCCCGCCCCCCGGGCCAGCTACGACGACGCGACCTGACCCCGCCCGCCGCGCCCTAACCCCCGCCGCGCCCTAACCCCCGCCGCGCCCTAACCCCCGCCGGCTGCGCGGCTGCGCCCGCTCGGCTGCGCGGCTGCGCCCGCTCGGCTGCGCGGCTGCGCCCGCTCGGCTGCGCGGCTGCGCCCGCTCGGCTGCGCCCGCTCGGCTGCGCCCGCTCGGCTGCGCCCGCTCGGCTGCGCCCGCTCGGCTGCGCCCGCTCGGCTGCGCCCGCCCGGCTGCGCCCGCTCGGCTGCGCCCGCCCGGCTGCGCCCGCTCGGCTGCGCCCGCCCGGCTGCGCCCGCTCGGCTGCGCCCGCCCGGCTGCGCCCTGACCCGCCCGCCCGGCTGCGCCCTGCCCCCGCCCGACTGCGGCTCGATCACTACCATGATCAGTTGATGGGCAGCCGGAGCGTGGGGATGGATCCGGCCGGTTTTCCATCAGACGATCATGGTCGGGCAGAGCTTGTGCGCGAGACCGGCTGCCCCCGACGCCCTCCTGCGATTGAGCTTCGTCGCTTCGAGCCGGTGGCGACAGCGCCGGCCGCCGGCCGCCGGCCGCCGGCGACCGGCGTACGGTCAGCGGCCGGCGGGCTTGAGGCCCAGCGGCTTGCCGAGCAGCGACTCCCGCCGCAAAGCGAGCCGGTCGGCGATCTGGCCCAGTGCCCTCGCGGCCGGCGACTCCGGCGCGGCCAGCACGATCGGGGTGCCGTCGTCGCCGGCCTCGCGGACCCGGGTGTCGAGCGGGATCTGCCCGAGCAGCGGCACCTGCGCGCCGATGGTCTGTGTCAGCGACTCGGCGACCGTCTGGCCGCCGCCCGCGCCGAAGACCTCCATCCGGGAGCCGTCCGGCAGCTCCAGCCAGGACATGTTCTCGATGACGCCGACCACGCGCTGGTGGGTCTGCAACGCGATCGCGCCGGCCCGCTCCGCCACCTCGGCGGCGGCGGCCTGCGGGGTCGTGACGATCAGGATCTCGGAGTTGGGCAGCAGTTGGGCCAGGGAGATGGCCACGTCGCCGGTGCCCGGGGGCAGGTCGAGCAGGAGCACGTCCAGCTCACCCCAGTAGACGTCGGCGAGGAACTGCTGCAACGCCCGGTGCAGCATCGGACCGCGCCACACCACGGCGGCGTTGCCGGCGGTGAACATGCCGATCGAGATGACCTTCACGCCGTGCGACTGCGGCGGCATGATCATGTCCTCGACGCGGGTCGGGCGGCCGTCCGCGCCGAGCATCCGGGGCACCGAGTGGCCGTAGATGTCCGCGTCGACCACGCCGACGGAGAGCCCGCGGGCGGCCAGGGCGGCGGCCAGGTTGACCGTCACGCTGGACTTGCCGACGCCGCCCTTGCCGCTGGCGACCGCGTACACGCGGGTGCGGGAGCCCGGCTGGGCGAACGGGATGACCGGCTCCTGGGAGGCGCCGCCGCCACGTAGCTTCGACTGGAGCTCCTGGCGCTGCTCAGGGCTCATCACGCCGAACTCGATCTCCACGCCGGTGACCCCGGGCACCGTGCCGACGGCGGCCGTGATGTCCGAGCGCAGCTTGTCCTTCAGCGGGCAGCCGGCGACGGTGAGCAGCAGTTCGACCCGTACGACTCCGTCGTCGCCGATCTCGGCGGAGCGGACCATGCCCAGCTCGGTGATGGGCCGGCGGATCTCCGGGTCGTTGACGGTGGCCAGCGCGGCCTGGATCGCGTCGGAGACGGTGCTGACGGGTGCTGACATGCCCGCAATGCTACGTCGGGGCCGATGCCCCGCCGCCGCCAGCGGGGGCCGGTGTGAGCGATTCGATGGCGACGGCTGGGTGGCCGAAATGCGGGGCGAAGTGGGAGGTTCCAGGCGAACGCCGCTCGCCCGGCTCCGTGGGGCGGACGGCGCTCAGCTCAGCCCTTCCGGCCGCTCAGCTCTCCGGCTCCCGGCCCCCCGGCCGGCCGTCGTGGGCCCAGTCGCCGTCCAGGTCGTCGCGGGGTTCCTCCAGCCCTTCCCCGTGCTGCGCGACCTTCCCCTGCTGCCGCCGCTCCAGGCGCTGGCGGCGCCGGCCCGCCTCGTCCAGCTCCTCGGCCAGCCGGGCCAGCTCGGAGCGGAGGAAGTCCCGGGTCGCCACCTCGCCCATCGCGTTGCGCAGCGCGGCGATCTCCCGGGCCAGGTACTCGGTGTCGGCCTTCTGCATGGTCGCCCGCCGGCGGTCCTCCTCCTGGGTGACCCGGTCCCGGTCGGCCTGCCGGTTCTGCGCCAGCAGGATCAGCGGGGCCGCGTAGCTGGCCTGGAGGGACAGCACCAGGGTCAGGAACGTGAAGGTGTACGGGTCGAAGCGCAGGTCCGCCGGGGCCAGGGTGTTCCAGCCGAACCACAGCGCGATCACGATCGTCATGTAGACGATGAAGTTCGCGGTGCCCATCCCCCGGGCGATCCCCTCGGACCACCGGCCGAAGGCCTCCGGGTCGAACCGGGGCAGCTTGACGCCCCGGGGCTCGCGCGGCTGGTCGAGCCGCTGCGCCCGTCGCTGCTCAGCCATCCGCGCCGTCCAGCGTCGGCGCGGCGGTGGGCGGGCGCGCGGCTGCGTCCCGGTCCCGCCAGTCCCGGGGCAGGAGGTGGTCCAGCACGTCGTCGACCGTGACCGCGCCGACCAGCCGGTTGTTGCGGTCGATCACCGGCATGGACACCAGGTCGTACGTGGCCATCCGGCGGGTGATCTCCGGCAGCGGGGTGGTCGGCCGCAGCGGGTCGATGTCGTTGACCACCACGCCGCCGAGCAGGTCGGCCGGCGGCTCGCGGAGCAGCCGCTGGAAGTGCACCATGCCCAGGTAGCGGCCGGTCGGCGTGGTCATCGGCGCCCGGGACACGAACACCTGCGCGGCGATCGCGGGCGAGAGCTGCGGTTCCCGGATCCGGGCCAGGGCTTCGGCGACGGTGGCGTCCGGCGGCAGGATCACCGGCTCGGAGGTCATCACGCTGCCAGCCGTTCCCGGCGTGTACTTGAGCAGCTGACGCACCGGATCGGCCTCGTCCGGCTGCATCAGGTCGAGCAGCACGTCCTGCTCGGGCGGCGGCAGCTCACTGAGCAGGTCGGCGGCGTCGTCCGGGTCCATCTCCTCCAGCACCTCGGCGGCCCGCTGCCGGTCCAGCGCGGCCAGGATCTCCACCTGGTCGCGCTCCGGCAGCTCGCTCAGCACATCCGCCAGGCGCTCGTCGTCCAGCGCTGCGGCGACCTCGTTGCGCCGGGCGTCGGGGAGGTCCTGGAGGGCGTTGGCGAGGTCGGCGGGGCGCATGTCCTCCAGCACCGCGAGCAGGTTGGCCGTGCCCCGGCTGTCGGCGATGCCGCTGAGCCCGCGTACCCGTTCCCACTCGACCTGGTGCAGGTGGCCCCGGCGGGTCAGCCGGCCGGTCTGCTCGCGTACGGCGACCCGGGCCAGCGACCACTCGCCGCCCCGGCTGCACTCCATCGCCACGTCGACCACGGACCCTGGCTGCCCGACGGGCTCGACCTGCACCCGCCGGTCCAGCAGTTCCTGGAGCACGAGCAGTTCGTTCGGGCGCTTCTCGAAGCGCCGCAGGTTGAGCGTGCCGCTGCCGAGCACGACCGCGTCGGAGTCGATGGAGGTGATCCGGTTCAGCGAGAGGAAGATGCGCCGCCGCATCGGCATCTCGGCGACCAGGCCGACCACCTCGGGCGGGCGTTGCGTCGGCCGCAGCCGGGCCACCGCGTCGCGGACCCGGCCCACCTGGTCACCGTTGGGATCGAAGACGGCGACTCCGGCGAGCCGGGCGAGGTAGACCCGGGTCGGCGTGCTCACGGGCACCAGCCTAAGCGCCTAGTGTCTAGCAACATGTCGACCTTGTCCTACGAGATCGTGGACGTCTTCACCGATCGCCCGTTCGCCGGCAATCCGCTGGCGGTGGTGTTCGGCGCCGAAGGGCTGGCCACCGAGCAGATGCAGGCGCTCGCGCTGGAGTTCAACCTCTCCGAGACGGTTTTCGTGCTCCCGCCCACCCAGGTCGGTGCCACCTATCGGGCCCGGATCTTCACCCCGGCCGAGGAGTTGCCCTTCGCCGGGCACCCGAGCGTCGGCGCGGCGGTGACCGCCAGCCGTCGCGGCATGTTCGGTGTGGGGCAGGTCACCCAGGAGTGCGGGGCGGGCGTGCTGCCCATCGAGGTCACCCCCACCGGGGCGACGCTGACGGGCGGCGTGGCCACCCTCGGCCCCGAGCTGGACCCGGAGCCGCTGCTGGAGATGGCCGGGCTCGCCGCGGACGACCACGTCGGCCCGGCCCCCCGGGTGGCCGGTTGCGGGCTGGAGTTCCCCTACCTTCCGGTCCGTCCGGACGCGGTGGCCCGCGCCCGGGTGAACGCGGCGGCGGCAGCACGGTACGGAGTGGAGCACGTCAGCGTCTTCTCCTGGAACGCCGTCGCTCAAACCGCACATGCCCGGGTCTTCGTCCCCGGGCTCGGCGTGCCGGAGGACCCGGCCACCGGCTCGGCCGCCCTGGGCCTCGGGGTGTGGCTGGTCGCCAGCGGCCTGCTGCCCGCCGACGGGCGCGCGGAGTACACCGTCCACCAGGGCGTCGAGATCAACCGTCCGTCCCTGCTGGCCTGCACGGTGACCGCAGCCGGCGGTCAGGCGGTGGGCGCCACCGTGGCCGGCCAGGTGATGCCGGTGGCCCGGGGCGAGATCGCCGTTCCCCCGTTCGTCGGCTGACGACGAGGGCCTGGACGTCTCCGTGGCAGATCTCGGCGTTCCGGTGGCGGGTGGCGCTGACGGGAGGCACGCGGTGCGGGAGAATACGAGGGTGACCGACGTGGAGCGGACCAGCACGCCCCTGGTCGACGAGGCGATGAAGAAGGCCGCCGTGGCCTGGGTGAGCGTGCCCGGTGGGCCGGCGCTCGCGTTGTGGTGCGCACCTCTGGAGGGGGCGCTCTTCGTGGTCAGCGGCCCGGGGGAACAGTCCGCGCCGGGGCTGGCCGACGCGACCGAGGCGCAGGTCACGCTCCGCGGTGACCATGGCGGGCGGATCGTCACCTGGCCGGCCCGGGTGAGCCGCCTGGCGCCGGGCACCGAGCACTGGGAGACCGCCGCGCCGCTGGTGGCCGCGAAGCGGCTGAACGCGTCCGGATCCACCGCCGAACTGGTGGAGCGCTGGGCGGCCGAGGGCTGTGCGGTGAACCGGCTGACCCCGGCCGGCGAGCCGGTCGCCGGTGCCGGGCTGCCCGCCGACTCGCTGGCCGAGGTGCCCCGCGAGACGCCGGCGGTGCGAGTGACCCGCAAACCGTTCCGCCTGCACCGGGTCCGCCGCCGCTGAGGCGGGCGGGCCGAGGTCAGCAGGAGCCGCAGGCGGCCGGCAGCGGGGGGCCCGGCGGCACGGTCGTGGCCCGCACCAGGTCGACCACCTCGTCGAGCGAGTGCAGCGCAGGCCCGATCCAGGCGGCGTCGGCGTTGAACACCATGTGGCCGGCCAGGTCCGGTGCGGCCAGCCGTACGGCTGTCATCCCGGCCCGCTCCGCCCCGGTCAGCTCCTGGCTGCCGCCGTCGCCGACATAGAGGCAGTCGGCCGGTGCCAGGCTGAGCCGCCGGCAGGCCGCCTGGTAGAGCGCCGGGTCCGGCTTGCAGCGTCCCACCTGTACGGAGAAGACCCGCACGTCGAGCAGCGGGGCGATCGGCAACTGCGGCAGGAACGCCGGCAGCTCGTGTGTGCAGTCGCTGATCACCCCGGTCCGTAGGCCGAGCCGGCGCAGCGCGGCCAGCGTGGGCACCGCCTCGTCCCGCAGCCGGGTGTCGGCGCGGATGGCCCGGTGGCGGGAGGCGACCGCCGAGCGGACCGCGTCGTCCGAGGGGTGCACGCCCGCCTGCTCGCAGACCCAGCGCAGGGTCGCCTCGGCGTTGCCGAGCCGCCCGCAGGCCCGCTCGTAGTAGGTGCGGTCGAGCACCTCGACGAGCGCGCGCGGCGGGCATCCGAGCAACTCGGCGGTCGACCGGTGGGCCGCACCCCGCTGGACGGAACGGGTCAGCGTGCCGAAGAAGTCGAACAGGACCGCCTGGTACGTGGGCATGGGGGAGCGCCTCCGGGCGGTAGGGGAATCGCCGGCGCGGACGGCATGATCGTAACGGAGCGTTGACGGTAGGTGATGCCCCGTCACGTGTGAGGATTTCACCCTGTGTCCCCCGCACCGCGCCGCCCGCCGCTCGACCCGGTCACCACCGGGGCGCTCGCCCTGGCCGTCGTCGCCGTCTCGTCGTCCGCGCCGCTGGTGGCGTTCGCGGCGGCGCCGGCCCTGGCCGTCGCGTTCTGGCGCAACCTGCTCTCGGTCGTCGTGCTGGGCCCGTTCTCGATGGCCCGGCGACGCGCCGAGTTCCGGTCGCTGACGGTCGGCGCCGGTCGGCGTGAGGGCGTCTACTGCATGCTGTCGGGCGTGGCGCTCGCCGCGCACTTCGCCACCTGGATGCCCAGCACCAGGCTCACCTCGGTCGCCGCAGCGACCGCGCTGTGCGCCACCCAGCCGGTCTGGCAGGGACTGATCGCCCGCGTCCAGGGCCGCCGGCTGCCGGGCGTCGTGTGGGCCGGCATCGCGGTGGCGGTCGCGGGGGCGGGCGTGGCGACCGGGGCCGACTTCGCCGTCTCCGGCCGGGCCGTCGCCGGCGACCTGCTCGCGGTGGCCGGTGGAATGTTCGCGGCGGTCTACACCGCGTTCGGCGAGCGGGCTCGTACGACGATCAGCACGACCACCTACACCACCATCTGCTACGGCGTCTGCGCGTTGCTCCTGCTGCTGGTCTGCCTGGTCGGCGGAGTACCACTGACCGGTTTCGACGCCGGCAGCTGGGCCGCCGTGCTGGCCCTGGTCGCCGGGGCCCAACTGCTCGGGCACTCGATGTTCAACTACGCGCTGAGGAAGGTCTCGGCGACCACGGTCAGCGTGCTGGTGCTGCTGGAGGCGCCGGGCGCGGCCCTGCTCGGCTGGGCCTGGCTGGGGCAGCTGCCCGGGGTGACCGCCCTGCTCGGGTTGGCGCTGCTCCTGGCCGGCGTCGCGGTGGTGGTGCTCGGCGGCGCCCGTGCCGCCCGCCGCATCCCACCGGTGCCCACCGTCGTCCCCGCCGACGCCGGCCCGCTGCCCGACTGAGCCGCCCGACTCCCCGGCCGGCGGCTCGATCCGCTTCGGTCCGGCGGACCGACCGCACCGCCGGGCGACGCGGCGGACGCCACTCGTCGGCGCGGGAACGGCCGTTTCGCTGCCGGAGCCGGCCGCGTCCGTGAGAGTGCGGAGGAGGGAAACACCGGGACGGGAAGGCCGATGGCGGATCGGGACGGCGGCGAGGGCGAGGGCGGTACGGTCGTCACGCCGTCGGCCGAGTTCCCGCCGCTCGACCCGGACGAGCTGCGGGCGTTACGCCGGATCGGTGACCGGTGGCGCGACGCCCGCCGGGGTCGACCGCCCGGCGCGGACCTGCTGCCGGTGGACCCGACGCTGCGCCGCCACCCCGACCGGCCGGCTCCGACGCGTTTCGGCCGGCTCGCCCCGATCGTGATGTTCCGGGTCGGGGAGCCGGACGAACTGGTCGCCACCGAGCCGGCCAACCTGCCCGGCAGCCGGCTCGGCCGGGCGGCCACCCGGCTGCGACGTGTGCTGTTCGGGCCGCCGCTGAGCAGCGCTGCCGTGCTCTACGAGCGGATGCGCAAGCTGGTGGCCCTGCCGGTGCTCTCCTCCGACCTGCTCAGCTCGGTGGCGTACGGGCCGGAGGCGATGCTCGCCGTGCTGCTGCTCGCCGGCAGCGGGGCGCTCGGGCTGTCCCTGCCGCTGGCCGCCGGGCTGGCGCTGCTCATGGTCGCGGTCGGCGTCTCCTACCGGCAGACCGTCGCCGCCTATCCGCACGGGGCCGGGTCGTACATCGTGGCGGGCGACAACCTGGGCGCGGGGGCGGGCCTGGCCGCGGCGGCGGGACTGATGACGGACTACGTGCTGACCGTGGCGGTGTCCGTCTCCGCCGGCATCCGGGCGGTCACCTCGGCGGTGCCGGAGTTGGCCGGCTGGACGGTGCCGCTCGGGCTGGCCGTGGTCGGCCTGCTGCTCGCCGGCAACCTGCGCGGCGTACGGACCGCCGGCAACCTCTTCGTGCTGCCCACGTACGCCTTCGTGGTCGCGCTGCTGGCGTTGCTCGCGGTCGGCTGGTTCCGCGCGGCCGGGCGGGGTTTCGTCCCGGTCGACCCGCCGCCGGTGTCGGCCGTGGAGGGGCTGGGGCTGCTGCTGGTGCTCCGCGCGTTCTCTTCGGGCGCGGTGTCGATGACCGGCATCGAGGCGGTCTCCAACGCGGTTCCCGCGTTCCGGTCTCCCGAGTGGCGCAACTCGCGCACCACGCTCACCTGGATGGTCGCGATGCTGGTGCTGTTCTTCGGCGGCCTGGTCGGGCTGATCCACCTGTCCGGGCTGGTGCCCACCGCCGAGCAGTCGATCCTCTCCCAGCTGGCCCGGGTCACCTTTCCCAGCGGCCCCTGGTACGGCCTGATCCAGGCCGCCACCGCGTTGATCCTGCTGTTGGCCGCGAACACGGCCTACAACGACTTCCCCCGGCTGCTCTTCTTCATGGCCCGGGACGGGCACGCGCCACGCCGGTTCCTGCACATGGGCGACCGGCTCGCTTTCAGCAACGGGCTGGTGGCGCTCACCGTCGCGGCGGCGGTGATCCTGGTGGCCTTCCGCGGGCACACCGAGGCGCTGATTCCGCTCTACGCGGTCGGGGTGTTCCTCGCCTTCACCCTGTCCCAGGCCGGGATGGTGCTGCACTGGCGACGACGGCGCGGCCCCGGCTGGCGCCGTCGGGCGACGATCAACGCGGTGGGCGGTGCGTTCTCCGGCCTGGTGCTGGTCGTCGCCGCGGTCACCAAGTTCACCGAGGGCGCCTGGGTGGTGGTCGTCGCCGTGCCGCTGCTGGTCCTGTTGTTCGGGGCCATCCACCGGCACTACGAGAGGCTGCACCGGTCTCTGGCGCTGCACCCGCCGTCGGGTGGCCCGGCGCCCGGGCCGTCGGTGGTGCCGGCTGCGCCGCCCGCCGCCGGGCCCGCAGCGCCGGAGGAGGAGGAACTGCCCGAGCAGGTACGTCACCTGGTGGTGGTGCCGGTCGCCCGGCTGAACCGGGCCTCGCTGCGGGCCCTGGCGTACGCGGCCTCGCTCGGGCAGCCGACGCTGGCCGTGCACATCGCCCCCGAGGAGCCGGAGGCGGACCGGTTCCGGGAACAGTGGCGGGCGTGGGGTGACCACCTGCGGCTGGAGACGATCGTCTCCCCGTACCGGGCGGTGATCGGGCCGCTCGCGCACTACCTGGAGGCGCTGCACGCCTCCCGGGCCGATCTGGTGCTGACCGTCGTCGTGCCGGAGGTGGTGGTGCGCAGCCGCTGGCACCGGCTGCTGCACAGCCGCACCGAGCAGCGGCTGCGCGCCGCGCTGCGCCGGCTGCCGGGGGTGGTGGTCACCAGCCTCCCGGTGCACCCGGGCGGGTAGCCGCCCGCGCCGGTGGGGCGCACCCGGGCGCGGATCGACCGCGTGGGCGGAGACGGCCACCGGCTGGACCAGCAAACCGAACGGCACCGCCACAGCCGTCCCGGCGGTGGCGCCGGGGACGACTGACCGCGCCCGTCAGTCGCGTCGGGCGACCACCGCGACCCGGGGCAGCGCCTCCGGGTCCGGTACCGGGGTGAGCAGATCGTCGATGGCGGCGACGTGGCTCGGCACCCAGCCGGCTTCCGTCAGGGCGCGGAGCACGTCGGCGACGGGATGGGCGGTGTTGGTGATCGTCGTGGCGAACGGGGTCGCGCGGCCGTCGTCGGTGCGTAGCTCGCCGGTGATGTGCAGCGGGCGGCGGTCGCCGTCGAGCGGGCCACGAGCCGCCACGACGGAGGCTGTCCCGTCCTGCCGGGTGACCGGTGGGACATCGGCGCGCAGCCCTCTGATCGTCGACATGTCGAAGCCGAACCATCCGCCCGGCGCGACCGCCGCGTGGACGCGGCGCAGGTAGGCGCGGACCCGGTCGATTTCGCCGACGTGGTTGAGGATGTCGTACGTGGAGAGCGCGAACGCGCAGGGACGCGGCACCTCGAAGTCCGTGGCGTCCGCGGCGATCAGCACCGCGTCGGTGCCGGCCAGCCGTTCGCGGGCACGGGCGATCATCGCCTCGGAGATGTCGACCCCGACGATCCGGTAGCCGGCGGCGGCGAACCGGGCGGCCACGATGCCGGTACCGCAGCCGACATCGAGCAGGCTCCGCTCGGCTCCGGGTGCCACCTGTGCGTGCAGCCGCAGCCACGCGTCGCCCATCCGCTCCGGGTACGGCGCCCAGAAGCGGTCATACGCCGTGGCGAAGGCGTCAACGTACTCGGCCATCGGGTTGCCTTTCGTAGTGCCGGACGGGGGAACTGGCCAACGGGGCGAGTGCGGCGACGAAGATCACCGCGGCCAGACCGAGCAGGGTCGTTCGTACGCCGATCTCGGGTACGACGAAGCCGGCGGCGATCATGACCGGCGGTCCGAGGCCCACCGCCCCCAGCCACTCGTAGGCACTCACCCGGGACATCGCCTCGGTCGGCACCTCGGACTGGACGGTCGTCTCCCACAGCACCCCGAAGACGTCGAAGGCCACCCCGGCCAGCACGGCGGCGGCTATCACGAACGGCAGCGCGGCGCCGGATCCGAGCAGCAGCGCCGGCAGTCCCAGCACCGACACGGCGAGCACGGCCACTCGCAGCGGACGGGTCGTCCTGATCCGCATCGCGACCAGCACACCGGCGAACATGCCCACCGCGTACCCGGCGAGAATGCCGGACCACGCGCCCGCGCCACCCAGGTGTGTCCTGGCGAGCAACGGCCCCGCGAGCCCGAAGGTGACCCCGACGGCGGCGTTGATCACGGCCGCGGCGAGCACGATCCGCCACAGCCAGGCCCGCCGGACGAACTCGCGCCAACCGTCGCGGAGTTCGGCCGGCAGGTTCCGCCGGGTTGGCCGGGACGTCCTGGCGAGGCGTAGCCGCGCGAGAAGTCCGGCGGCGACGGCGAACGTGGCGGTGTCGAGGGCCAGCGCCCAACCCGGCCCCAGCCAGGCGATCAGCGCGCCGCCGGCGGTGAAGCCCGCCACCGTGGCGGTGTTCGTACCCAGCCGCAGCACGGCGTTGCCGCGTTGCCGCGCCTCCGGCGCGACCAGTTCGGCGGTCAGCCCGGTCAGCGAGGGCAGCAGCAGCGCGGAGGCGGTGCCGGCGACGGCCGCGCAGATGGCGAGGGTGGCGACGCCCGCCCGCCCGGTCAGGACGAGGACGGTCATCGCGCCGTAGGCCGTACCGCACAGCAGCTCCGCGGCCACCAGCACGCGGTGGCGCGGCAGCCGGTCGCCGATGACGCCGCCGAGCAACATCAGCGCGATCCTGGGCACCGAGATCGCGGCGAGCACGAGCGCCAACGCCGGGGGCGATCCGTCGGGAAGATCGAGTACGGCGAAGGTCAGCGCGAGCGGACCCATCGCGTTGCCGAAGACGGAGATCGTCCTGGCGGTGGCGAACAGGACGAACCGGCGCTGGCGCAGCGGGTCCACCGGGCGGTCCACGGACGCGACGGCGCCGGTCATGCCCGATCCGGGCGGACCAGCGCCTGCCACCGCGCCACCGGCTCGCCGGAGTCGAGCACGTGCAGCAGCGGCTGGCGGGCCACCACCGGGCACACGTGTCCGGGCAGCACCCGCAGTTCGTCTCCCACGGACACCGAGTCGGCGGCGACCGGCGTGCCGTCGGGCCGGGTCATCACGACACCGCTCATCCAGGTCTGGTCGGCGCCCGCGAGCAGCGTGTCGGCGTCGGTGCGCGGCACCTGCCCGTCGATGCCGGTGACGGTCGTGGTGACGGCGATCGCGACCGCCTCGGGGGCGCACTCGCCGAGCCGGGCCAGCCCGCCGTCGAGCAGCGCGTACGCGCCGGCGCAGACCTCGGTCACACCGGCGACGCCCAGCGCGCCGAGGAGGGTCGGTGTGCCCCCGACGCTCACCGTCGGGCAGGGTGCTCCGGTGGCGCGGATCCGCTGCGCGACCGACACCAGCAGTTGCGCCTGGCGGCGGCCCAGGTCGCCCCTGTCCCGTGCGGTGACGGGGTCGGTGATCCCCACGTACCCGGTCACGCCCGCCAGGCGTAGCCCGCGGGTCTCCGCGATCGACGTGGCCAGTTCCCCGGCGGCGTCGGGGTCGACGCCGACCCGGTGCAGGCCGGTGTCGACCTCGATCCGTACGTCGAGTGCGACGCCATGAGCCACGGCCGCCGCGCCGAGCCCGGTCACCGCGTCCGGGTGGTCCACGTGCACCGTCACCGCGCAGTGCCGGGCGAGCTGGGCGAACCTGGTCCACCGCCACGGATCACGCCACGGCCAGGCCACCGCCACGTCCGTCACGCCCACCGCCAGGTAGGCCTCGGCCTCGGCGGCGGAGTGGACCGCGACGCCCACCGCGCCCGCGGCGACCTGCCGGGCGGCGATCTCGGGCGTCCGGTGTCCCTTGACGTGTGCGCGCAGGGCGACACCGGCCTCGTCCGCGAGCTTGCCGTACCGTGAGATGTTCGCGTCCAGCCTGGCCAGGTCGACGGTCGTCCTCGGCGTCATTCGCCCCGTCCGTGCCAGGCGTCCGGGGGAAAGGAGAACGCCGCCTCGCCGCCGGCGAGCATCGCCGCCTGGCGGTCCCGTTCGGCGGGATGCGGCACGCCGACGCCGGACACGCCGAGGAAGATCTCGTCCGGCCAGGACAGCCCGAGGGCGTCCTCGACAGGCGCGTCGCGGGTGGCGGCGGTGAAGAACGTCCCGAGACCGAGTGCGGTCGCGGTGAGGTACACGGTCTGACTCAGGTGGCCGACGTCGAGCAGGAGCGCCCGGTACGCGCGCGCCGCCGGATACTTCCACACGGTCCGGTCGAGGACCGCCGCGTACATCAGCAGGAAACCGGCCTGGGCGGCGTGCGGCTGCCCGCCGCACCACTCGCGCAGCCGGTCCTCGCCGCTGGCGTCGGCGAGCCGCACCAACTCGTGGCGACGCACCGAGTAGTGGTAGACGCCGGGCTCCAGCCCTTCGACGTCACGGATGACCGGATAGACCTCGACCGGATGGCGGGACCCGCCGGACGGAACGGTCTTGAGCAGCGCCGTCCCGACGCCCGAGACATCCACCTCGCGCCGGACCCCGGCCGTCCAGCGCAACAGGGCGGCGAATGCCGACAGCGGCACCGGGCGATCCGGGTCGAACCATCGCGTCGACCGTCGGGCGTCGAGGACGCTGGTGAAGTCGACCGCGGGCGGGTCTGCACGAGGCAGGGCGATGCGGGGCCCGTCGTACTCCTTGACCGGATCCGGCTGACCGGTCTTGGCGCGCAGCACCGCGGCGTCCTCGGCGGCGGAACGGAAGACGTCGCTGCCGAGCGTACGGCTGGCCAGGTGGTAGTAGGTGGCCGCCGGCCCCAGCTCGCGCCAGGCGCCGAGGCGTTCCTCCTGGGCATGTTCCGGCGAGCCCTCGGCGACGAGGACGTGGGCGTCGAGGAGCTGCTGCGCGAGCCGGCCGGTGGGCTCAGCCCAGTCGGCGTAGTCGCGCAGCAGCCTCTCAGCCTCAACAGTCAACGCGAACTGCCGGTGCCGCAGCGGATCGTCGCAGACGAGCTGACCATCACGCCACAGGAAGACGACCAGCCGCGACACACGGGCACGCATGACTACTCAGGCTTCGACCGGGGGCTCCAGGCAGGTCAGTTCCTGGTCGTAGTCGTCGGACGCCACGGGCTCGAAGGCCTCAACCTGCTCGGTCATGTGGGTCTCCCTCACTAATCGGTGTTGATCACTGGAACGCATCGACCGTACCAGCAAGTCCACTGTGAACACAGCCTCTCCGGCGGATCGGCTGATCCTCGCCTCAGCGGGACGCCGGCCACAGTGCCGTGCGGTCGTATGCTGCTCCGGTGACCACACCCCTCCCCGGCACGGCCAAGCAGCTTTCCGCAGATGGCCTGCGCCCCGACGCCCGTCCAGTCTGGCTGGTGATCGGTCCGGCACTTGCCGCGTCGGTGGGTGCCTTCCTGCTCGCCGTCACTGTCGGGCCGGCATTGACCGCGATCCAGCGGGCCCTGGGTCTGCCGGCCTCGGCGAAGCTCTGGATCTTCGTCGCGTACCTGCTTCCCGCGGTGCTGGCGGTGCTGGCCGGCACTCTGGTCGGCCGGCGGTGGCCCACTGCCGTCACCTTGTCCGCGATCACGCTGCTGGTTCTCGGAACGCTGCTGACCGCGTTTGCGCCGGGAAGCGGTTCGCTGCTGCTCGGCCGCGCGGTGACCGGGTTCGGGGCTGGCCTGGCCTGGGGCACCACGGCCGTGCTGGTCGCGCAGATGGGGGCGCGGCGCGTGTGGGTGGCGCCGCTCGTGGGCGGCGTGGTGGGGCTGGCGCTCTGTCTGGGACCCGTGGCTGGGACGCTTCTGGCCCAGACGGCAAACTGGAGACTTCCCTTCGTGCTGGTTGTCCCGGTCGAGATGGTGGCGTTGCTGGCCACGGCGGTGAGCGGGATCGTCGTGCTGATCCGGCGCGCGTCCCCGCCCGCTCAGCCTCCGACCGCACCTTCGGCCATGAAGCCGTCGTAGCCGTCGCGGGTATCCGGCGAGCCCCGCGCCCCCTGCGAACCGGCGCCCCCGGCCACTGCCGGGCGGCCCCGCTATCCGGCGACGCCGACCGCCTCGGCGCTGGCCGTCCAGAGCCGGGCGGCGAGCTGCGGGTCGGCCGCCCGGCGCAGCGGTCGGCGCGGTCGCCGGTCGGCGTAGTAGCCGCCCGTCACCAGCCGCGCCGGATCCTGGTTGGCCAGCCAGACCAGCGTCTCGGCGCCCTTCTCCGGGCTGCGGAACGGCAGGATCCGCATGCCCAGGGCGACCAGCCGGCTGTCGTTGCCGAACCGGCTGCGCACCACCCCCGGGTGGAAGGAGTACGCGGGGATGTCCGGCCAGCGCCGGGCCGCCTCGGCCGTGAACAGGATGTTCGCCTGCTTGCTGGTGCCGTACGCCCGCATCGGCCCGTAGCGGCGCAGCGGGGCGTTCAGATCGGCCGGGTCGAGCACGCCGCTGCGGTGCGCGCCGGAGGCGGTCACCACCATCCGGCCGATCCGGTCCCGCAGCAGGTTGCTGAGCAGGAACGGGGCCAGGTGGTTGGCCTGGATCGACAGCTCGAAGCCGTCGACCGTGGTCAGCGGCTGGAGCACGATCGCCCCGGCGTTGTTGGCGAGCACGTCGATCCGGTCGTACGCGTCGCGCAGCTTCCCGGCCAGCCGGCGTACGTCGTCCAGCACCGCGAAGTCGGCCCGGAACAGCTCCGGTCGCTCGCCGGACGCCTCCCGGACCTGTTCCGCCGCGGCCTGGAGTCGCGCCGGGTCCCGGCCGACCAGTACCACCTGGTCACCGCGGCGCGCCAGGTCGACGGCGGCGGCCAGGCCGATGCCCGAACTGGCCCCCGTCACCACCACGAGTCGACGCCCAGTGAGATCTTCCACAGGTCCATTCACCCCGGTCACGGCACGAGGTTACCGTGGCGTCACAAAGACCTTTGGGATCGTTAAGCCCTGGTATCTCCGTCAGGTGACGTCGGCGTGCCCTCCGCACGCTGGAAGGAGCGCTTCCATGACCGCAGTCGGTCGCCCCCGCCGGTCCTGCCTCGCGGTACCCGGCTCCAGCGTCAAGATGCTCGGCAAGGCCCAGGGACTCCCGGCTGACCAGGTCTTCCTGGACCTGGAGGACGCGGTCGCCCCGCTGGCCAAGCCCGACGCCCGGAAGAACATCGTCGCGGCGCTCAACGAGGGCGACTGGTCGGGCAAGACCCGTGTGGTCCGGGTCAACGACCTGACCACGCCGTGGACCTACCGGGACGTCATCGACGTGGTGGAGGGGGCCGGCGCCAACCTCGACTGCGTCATGCTGCCGAAGGTGCAGAACGCGGCCCAGGTGCAGTGGCTCGACATGACGCTGACCCAGTTGGAGAAGACGCTCGGCCTGGAGGTCGGCCGGATCGGCATCGAGGCGCAGATCGAGAACGCCGCCGGCCTGGTCAACGTGGACGCCATCGCCGCCGCCTCGCCCCGGGTCGAGACCATCATCTTCGGTCCGGCCGACTTCATGGCCTCGATCAACATGAAGTCCCTGGTGGTCGGCGCGCTCATCCCGGACTACCCGGGCGACCCCTACCACTACATCCTGATGCGCATCCTGATGGCGGCCCGGATGCACGACAAGCAGGCCATCGACGGCCCGTTCCTCCAGATCCGCGACGTGGACGCGTTCCGCGAGGTGGCCAAGCGCTCGGCGGCGCTCGGCTTCGACGGCAAGTGGGTGCTGCACCCGGGCCAGCTCGACGCCGCGAACGAGGTCTACTCGCCGGCCCAGGCCGACTACGACCACGCCGAGTTGATCCTCGACGCGTACGAGCACTACACGTCGGAGGCGGGCGGCAGGCTCGGCGCGGTGATGCTCGGCGACGAGATGATCGACGAGGCGTCCCGCAAGATGGCCCTCGTGGTCTCGGCGAAGGGGCGGGCCGCCGGGATGACCCGCACCTCGTCCTTCACCCCGCCGGCGGAGTAGTCCGGCCGCCTGACGACCCGTGCCGCCCCGGCCCGCGCCGGGGCGGCACTGTCGGGTCAGTAGCTGGTGCTGCTCGTCTCGGCCTGGGTGATCGCGAAGACGATGATTGCCACGTAGAAGAGGATCACCAGCACGAGCAGGCCGGTGAGGATCCAGCCGACGATGATGGCGGCCTTCGCCATGCCCTCGCCACCCTCGCCGGTCTGCCGGATCTGCTTCTGCGCGACGTGGCCGAGGATCGCGCCGACCGGGGCGGTGATGCAGGACCCGATGCCGACCAGGGCGAGCACCAGGGCGGCGATGGCCATGCCGTTGGTCTTCGGCGGCTGGGCGTAGCCGTAGCCCGGGTAACCCGGGTAGCCCGGCGGCGGGTAGGCGGCGGGCGCCGGCTGGCCCGGGGCCTGCTTCATCCCGGCGTACGGGTCGCCGCCCGCGTACGGGTCGGCCGGCGCGTACGGGTCGGGGCCGGTGGGCTGGGTGGGGATGGGCTGACCACTCACCGGGAGGGCGGGGTCGGCGGGCGGGCTCGACTGCTGGCCCGACCACGCCGGGTCGTTCCAGCCGCCGGAGGGCGGGGGATATGTCATCTGTCTGCTCCGTTGGGTGCGGGGTGCTGCCCGTCAGGGTAGTGAGCCCTGCCCAGACCCCGGTGCGTCGCCACCGGGTGTGCCGCGTTGCCCGGGCCCCGGGAAGCGGGCAGGATTCTGGCATGGTGATTGACGCGCGAGCCGCGGACCGTTCCGGCAGTCGACCGAGACGGGACGCGAGCCGCCCCGGCCTGGCCCGGCGTACCCGCGCCACCGCCCCGGCGGGCACCGACGGCACCGACGAGCCGGCGCCGCTGCCGGACCCGGTGACCATGCGGCTCGACGGGAAGGTCGCCCTGGTCACCGGGGCGGGCAGCCCGGACGGCATCGGGTACGCGACGGCCCGCCGGTTGGCCGACCTCGGCGCCCGGGTGGCCATCGTCTCCACCACCCGACGCATCCATGAACGCGCCGGCGAGTTGGGCGTGACCGGCTTCGTCGCCGACCTCACCGACGAGTCGGAGGTGGGCGCGCTCGCCGACGCGGTCGCCGAGCAACTCGGCGACGTGGAGGTGCTGGTCAACAACGCCGGGCTGGCCAGCCGGGCCAGCCCCGAGGTGCTGCGCCCGGTGGCCCAGCTCAGCTACGACGAGTGGCGCGGTGAGATCGACCGGAACCTCACCACCGTGTTCCTGTGCAGCCGGGCCTTCATCGGCGGCATGGCCGAGCGGGGCTGGGGGCGGATCGTCAACCTGGCGGCCACCGCTGGGCCGGTCAACGCACTGCCGACCGAGGCGGCCTACGCGGCGGCCAAGGCGGGCGTGGTCGGGCTGACCCGGGCGCTGGCGATGGAGATGATCGCCGACGGGGTGACCGTCAACGCGGTCGCGCCGGGCACCATCCACACCGCGGCCTCCACGGTGGCGGAGATCAGGCAGGGCCTGGGCACCCCCGTGGGCCGCCCCGGCACGCCGGACGAGGTGGCCGCGGCGATTGCCTTCCTCTGCTCGCCGGCTGCCTCGTACATCACCGGGCAGATGCTGGTGGTGGACGGCGGCAACAGTGTCCGGGAGGCGCAGTTCCGCTGATCGGGGGTGTCAGTAGCTGTTGCCGCTGTTACCGGCTATGGCGACCAGCGCGATCCAGCCGCAGCAGGCCAGCAGGCCGAGCCCGGTGATGACGTAGCTGAGGATGAGGCCCCAGGTGGCGAGCTGGTCGCCCTCCTCGCCGGTGGTGCGGATCTGCCGTTTGGCCAGGTGCCCGAGGACGATGCCGGCCGGGGAGAAGACGAACGCGAAGACCAGCGAGAGGATGGCCAGCACGTTCGTCCCGCCCGGCCGGGGACCGGAGGACGGCGGGCCGTACTGCCCGTAGGGCACCTGCGGGGTGTACGGGGGCTGGTGCCCCCACTGCTGCCCGTGCGGCGGCTCCCCGGGCCGTTCGTAGCTGGGCTGCCCGTACGCCGGCTGTTCGTAGCCGGGCTGCCCGTAGCTGGGCTGCTCGTGCGCCGGCTGCCCGTACGCTGGCTGTTCGTGCCCGGGTGGGCCGTATGACGGCGGCTCGGGGGTGGGCGGCGGCTCCGAGGGCGGCTCGTACCTCGACGGGTCGTGTCCCTCCGGGGGCTCCCAGGGCGACGGCGGCCGGTCCGGATCGGGCGGGCCCGACGGCGGTGGCTGGCTCACGGTCTCCTCCTGCCGGTGGCGGATCGCGTCCCTCTTGCCGGACGCTACCCGCAGCGGTGAACCTTTTCACAGCGGTTGTGTGGACTGGTCACCTTGGCCTCGACCGCCGAGCGGCCAATACTGACCAGGCGTTCAGTTACCCATGAGTAAGGCGCCGACCACCCGGAGGCTGAGATGGCCCGACTCGCCCAGACGCCCGGCCTGACCGATGTGCAGCGGTCGATCCTGGAAACCGTCCGGGAGTTCGCCGACAAGGAGATCATCCCGCACGCGCAGCGGCTGGAACACGCCGACGAGTACCCGAGCGCCATCCTCGACGGGATGCGCGAGATGGGCCTCTTCGGCCTCACCATCGACGAGGAGTACGGCGGGCTCGGCGAGTCCCTGCTCACCTACGCGCTGGTGGTCGAGGAGCTGTCCCGGGGCTGGATGTCGATCTCCGGCATCGTCAACACCCACTTCATCGTGGCGTACCTGATCTCCCAGCACGGCTCCGCCGAGCAGAAGACCCGGCTGCTGCCGAGGATGGCCACCGGCGAGGTGCGCGGCGCCTTCTCGATGTCAGAACCCGAGTGCGGCTCCGACGTCTCCGCGATCAAGTCGAAGGCCGTCCGTGACGGCGACCGGTTCGTGATCAACGGGCAGAAGATGTGGCTGACCAACGGGGCGTACTCCTCGGTGGTGGCAACCCTGGTTCGGACCGACACCGGCGCCGACTCCGTCTACGGCAACATGAGCACCTTCCTGCTGGAGAAGGAGCCCGGCTTTGGCGAGACCGCGCCCGGCCTGACCATCCCCGGCAAGATCGACAAGATGGGCTACAAGGGTGTCGAGACCACCGAGATGGTGCTCGACGGGGTGACCGTCCCCGACTCCGCCGTCCTCGGCGGCGCGGAGAAGGTCGGCCGCGGCTTCTACCAGATGATGGACGGCATCGAGGTCGGCCGGGTCAACGTGGCCGCCCGCGCCTGCGGCATCTCCATCCGGGCCTTCGAGCTCGCCGTCGCGTACGCCCAGCAGCGCCGCACCTTCGGTCAGCCGATCGCGAAGCACCAGGCCATCGCCTTCAAGCTCGCCGAGATGGGCACCAAGATCGAGGCCGCCCACTCGCTCATGGTCAACGCGGCCCGGCTCAAGGACGCCGGCCAGCGCAACGACGTCGAGGCCGGGATGGCGAAGCTGCTCGCCTCGGAATACTGCGCCGAGGTCGTCCAGGAGGCGTTCCGCATCCACGGCGGCTATGGCTACTCCAAGGAGTACGAGATCGAGCGGCTGATGCGGGAGGCCCCGTTCCTGCTCATCGGCGAGGGCACCTCGGAGATCCAGAAGACCATCATTTCCCGCGGCCTGCTCAAGGAGTACAAGCTCTGACGCCTTCGCCGCGCTGGCGGCGCCGGCCCACCACCGGTGCCGCCATCCGGCCCCTGTCGAGCTGAATCGTCTACGACATCACCCGCGCGTACGAGCGTGAGTGGTCCACGACATCACCCGCGCGTACGAGCCTGAGTCGTCCACGACATCACCCGCGCGTACGAGCGTGAGTCGTTTACGACATCAGCTCGACAGGGCCGACCCGACGGCACCGACGCCGCCCGCCGGCCGTACGTCCGCTCAGCCCAGTCGGGTCAGGCCGCCGGCGGCGCGCTCGACGATCAGGCAGCGATCCTCGACGTAGTCGATGCCCGCCTCCGTGGCGATCCGCCGCGCCTCGGGCGAGACGATGCCGAGCTGTAACCAGACCGCGGGAGCGCCGATCGCCACCGCCTCGCGCACCACGTCGACCGCGTCGTGGGCCGGCCGGAACACGTCGACCAGGTCCACCGGGTGCGGGATTTCGGCCAGGGAGCGGTAGACCCGCTCGCCGAACAGTTCGTGGGCCGTCGGGTTCACCGGGATGATCCGCCAGCCGTACCGCTGCATCTGCGCCGGCACGCTGTGCGCGGCCTTGCGCGGGTCGCGGGACGCGCCCACGACGGCGATCACGGCGGAGTCGGCGAGGATCTGCTGAGCGGAGCGCACCCGCCGACTGTAACCCCGCCGCTCAGCCGTCGCCCGCGAGTGCAGTACGCAGTCGGGCGTGCTCCTGCGGCGTGCCGATCGCCGCTCGGTGCTCGGGATGCGTGGCGTAGTGCCGGATCGCACCGGCCAGCAGTTCCGGCGTGACGTCCAGCTCGCTGGTCTCGACGACGGTGTGACGGCGCGAGGCGATCCCCCGTTGCCGGACCAGATTCCGGTTGCGCACCGGCAGCCGCAGGTGACCGGACTGCCGGTAGGAACCGCCCGGACCCGCCGGGTCCAGGGCCTCCCACGGCACCCAGAGGTGCCGCAGTGGATCGCCGGCGCTGATCCCGGTCGGGGTCAGCGCGACACTCGGCACCCGGCGCCAGAGGGCGACCGCCAGCACCACGGCGAGCGGGCCGGTGAGGCTCGGGTAGAGCCACCACAGCCCCTCCCGGTCCGAGGCGAGCTGGTTGGTTGTCGTGTAAATGGCGAAGGCGAGCACAATCCAGCGGTAGCTCGTCCGGCCTGTGGGCGGGACGAAGAAGGCGTGCTCCCGCTCGTCCACCCGAAACTCGCCGGTGCCGGGCCTGCCGAAGGCGCGCAGCATGGCCCACAGCAGCACGAGTATCGGCACCAGTGTGAGCAGGGCGACGGCACCGGCGCTCTCCACCCGCCTGGCCGCCAGGCCCCAGAGCAGCCCGGCGGCCACCGCGACCGCCGCCGCGATGCGCTGCCGGCGCAGCGCCCGATCGATCATCTCCCGCACGGCGGTAGCGTATCGGCCGTCGTCTACAGGAGACTGAGCTGCTCGGCGGGCGGCGGCGCGGGCGCGGGGTCGGGCTGACGAACGTCGTCGCGTTCGCCCCGGGGCAGGCCGTGCCGACGGGCCGCGATCCGCACCCGCGCCGTCAACTCCCGCTGGTAGGACTGCGGGGCGTAGGCGCCGGAGTGGTAGAGCTCGCGGTATCGGGGGATCAGGTGCGGGAACTCGCGGCCGAGCCAGTGCGCGTACCACTCGCGGGCACCGGGCCGCAGGTGCAGCGCCAGCGGCGTCACGCTGGTCGCCCCGGCGCCGGCGATCGCCGCGACGGTGGCGTCGATCGCCGACTCGTCGTCGCCGAGCCCGGGCAGGATCGGCGCCATCAGCACCCCGACGTCGAAGCCGGCGTCGGTCAGCGCCCGTACGGCGTCCAGCCGTCGCCGCGGGCTGGGGGTGCCCGGCTCGACCGTGTGCCAGAGCCGCTCGTCGACGAAGCCCACCGAGAAGGAGAGACCGACCCGGGTGACCTCGGCGGCCTGGCGCAGCAGCGGCAGGTCCCGCAGGATCAGGGTGCCCTTGGTCAGGATCGAGAACGGGTTGGCGAAGTCGCGCAGCGCCGCGATGATCTGCGGCATGAGCTGGTAGCGCCCCTCGGCCCGCTGGTAGCAGTCGACATTGGTGCCCATCGCGACGTGCGCGCCCCGCCAGCGCGGCGCGGCCAACTCCCGCCGGACCAGCTCACCGGCGTTGACCTTGACGATCACCTTCCGGTCGAAGTCCGCCCCGGCGTCCAGGTCGAGATAGGTGTGACTGTTCCGCGCGAAGCAGTATTTGCATGCATGACTGCATCCCCGGTACGGGTTGATCGTCCACTCGAACGGGACCCGGGACGTGCCGGGCACCTTGTTGATGATCGACTTGGCCTGCACCTCGTAGAAGGTCATGCCGGCGAAGCCCGGGGTGTCGAAGGTGCGGGCGACCGCGCCGGGCAGCGCCAGCGGCAGGGGTGGTGTCGCTGGCGCTGCCCGATCGGGGACTCCCTCATCCGGGGGAGCGGTGAGGTTGTCCCAGCGCATGGCCCTCATTCGAACACACGTACGAGCGCGCCGCAAGCGGCCGGCCGTGTTCCCGCCCACCTCGCCGCCGGCCGCGCGGTCGGCGGGTGGAGGATGGAGGCATGGAGAGGTCGACGTTCGTCTACGACGGGGACTGCGCGTTCTGCACCCGGTGCGCCGAGTTCATCGAGCGGCGTATTCCGACCGGCACCCGGGTGGTGCCGTGGCAGTTCGCCGACCTCGACGCGCTGGGCCTGAGCGAGGCCGAGTGCGAGGAGGCGGTGCAGTGGGTCGGCGCGGACGGTTCCCGCGCGGCCGGCCCCGACGCGATCGCGAGGCTGCTCGGCGACAGCGGCCCGCTCTGGCGGATCGCTGGCACCGGCCTCAGGCTCCCCCCGGTACGCGCCGCCGCCTGGCCCGCGTACCGCTGGGTGGCCCGCAACCGGCACCGGCTGCCCGGCGGCACGGCCGCCTGCGCGCTGCCCCAGGAGGCGCGGGAGCGCCTCTACGGACCGTCCGGTCGCCCGGCCGCCGACGCCTGACCGGCGAGTGCCGGCTCGATACCGGCAGGTGGTGCGGCGTCCCGCCGCCAGCGGGTGAGCAGCCGGCGTGCCCAGACCACCGGCCGGACCCGTTCCAGTGGCAGGAAGCTGGTCATCGCGGCCAGGTGCGGGGCGAACGAGATCGTGATGGTCGCGATGGTGACCAGGTGGAACGTGTAGAAGAAGCCCACCGTGGCGAGTCGCCAGCGTTCCCTGAGCAGGAAGATCACCGGGCTGAACAGCTCGAACGCGATGATGCCGAACTGGGCGACGATCAGCAGGTACGGCACCGAGGCGATCAGGTCGGCCAGTTCGGTGCCGCGTCGGAGGATCGCCCGGGCCAGCACCGAGCCGGTCAGCCAGTCCAGCCCGCCGAAGCGGAACTTGGCCCAGGCGGCCAGGAAGTATGTGCAGATGACGGCGATCTGGGTGACCCGCAGCGCCCAGCCACCCGCCTCGGTGCGGGTGGCGTCGCCGTGTCGGGCCCGGCCGACGGTGGGCAGCACCGCCAGCGCGACAAGCAGGCCGAACCGGTCATGGTCGACCTTTCCATAGCTCATCGCGATGATCATCCACTCGAAGTAGAGCGCGAAGACCGTCCAGCCGAGCAGCCGGGGCGCCCGGCCGGTAGCGGCGAGCAGAGCGAGCAGCAGCAGGGCCCAGAAGAGTGCGGCGACCAGCGTCGGGGTGGGCGTGGGCAGCGGCAGTAGCCGGCCGACCAGCAGCGGCTGGTAGAGCTCGCCGGGCACCGCCACCCGGGTGCGCACCCAGGGGGTGAAGACGACCAGGTCGGCGGCGACGAAGAGGTAGATCAGGGTGCGGAAGGCGGCCACCCGGCCGCGGGGCACCGGCTCGGTCAACCAGCGGCTCATCGGTCCGCCTGCCAGGCGACCACGGTCTCGTCGGTGAAGCGGCCGGTGGGCCGCCCGTCGCGGATGCCGTGCCAGCGGATGACGATGCGGACCTCGACCAGCTCCGCCGCGTCCGGGTGGCGTTCGGCGTACGCGTCGGCGACCTCGGTGAGCAGCTCGGGGTCGGCGGCGTACCGGCTCTGCTGGCCCTCGATCTCGGCCCGGCGGATGCCTGTGGCGCCCTCGCCCAGTTCGACGACCGCTCCGGTGCTGTCGACGCCCTCGACCCGGGTGTCCGGGGCGGGGGAGTTCGACGGGTTGGACGTCGAGTACATCCGGAACGGGCCGAACGGGAAGTGGTCGTCGGCGCCCCAGGCCGTACCGGCCAGCAGAACGGCCAGACCGAGGGCGGTGGCGGTGAGCCGGGCGGCGCGACCGCGGGTGGTCAAGGTTTCCATCGGGTCGTGACGATACGGGATGTACCGCCCGCCCCGGGTCCCTCCGTCGGCCACTTCGCGCTGCCCAGGGGGCCAGAGGTCTGGGCCGCTTCCCGGTCAGCCGGCGGGCAGGCGACGACGGCCGGGCCCGTTCGGGCCCGGCCGTCGTGAGGCGTTCCGGCTCAGTGGCTGTGCCCGGCCAGCTTCTTGCGGACGTCGTCCATGTCGAGGGCCTGGACCTGCTCGATCAGGTTCTCCAGGGCGGACTCGGGGAGGGCGCCGGGCTGGGCGAAGACGATGACGCCGTCGCGGATCGCCATGATCGTTGGGATCGAGCTGACGTTGAACTTGGCGGCCAGCTCCTGCTGCGCCTCGGTGTCGACCTTGCCGAACACGATCTCGGAGTGCTTGTCGGAGGAGCGCTCGTAGACCGGGGCGAACCGCTTGCACGGGCCGCACCAGTCGGCCCAGAAGTCGACCAGCACGATGCCGTCGCTGCCGGTCACCTCGTCGAAGTTTGCCGTGGTCAGCTCTACGGTTGCCATGAAAGTCTCCGATCGGCGCGGAATAGCTACGTCAGGTGGAACCAGGGCGTACCACGTGGAATTCCCGGCCCACCTCCGCCGAAACGTGCTCGTCACGCCGTGGGGCGGTCGCGCTCCCATCGACCGAAGTTGTTCCGGTTGTGCCGTTGCGGTACGCAAGTGCATGACGCATTTGCGTGACCAGCCGTAATGGGAGCGCTTCCATTGAGATCGACACGATTGGCCGGGTCAAATAAGCAATCAGGCGCTTGACAAGCGGCTATCCGGTATGCGGAGATCGCCGGCGTTCGGTCGGTCGCTCACGGAGAGTAGTGTTACGAAAAGGTAAATGTGACCTCGGTCTCTGTTCGATTCGCCTTGTCGTGCGGCAGAATCTTCCCCATCAGAGCGTGGGCGGCGGGTGCCGGGGAGGGCCCCGCCGCTCATTGCGTCTCCCCTCGGTTGTGGCGGGTGTGACATTTCCGCACGCCACGCGCCCCAGGCCTCGCCTTAACACTCCATAAGGCATGCTGTGCCGAACTCCATCGCCACCCTTCGAAGGGGACAAGGATGCAGTTCGGCCGTTACTACGAGGAGTTCGAGGTCGGCGCGGTCTACCGGCACTGGCCCGGAAAGACCGTCACCGAGTACGACGACCACCTCTTCTGCCTGCTCACCATGAACCACCATCCGCTGCACATGGACGCGCACTACGCTCAGACGGCGAGCCAGTTCAAGCGCAACGTGGTGGTCGGCAACTACATCTACTCGCTGCTGCTGGGCATGTCGGTGCCCGACGTCAGCGGCAAGGCCATCGCGAACCTCGAGGTCGAGTCCCTGCGGCACGTGGCGCCGACCTTCCACGGCGACACGATCTACGGCGAGACCACCGTGCTGGACAAGCGCGAGTCGGCCTCCAAGCCCGACCGGGGCGTGGTTTCCGTCGAGACCCGGGGCTACAACCAGGACGGCACCATGGTGTGCGTCTTCCGCCGCCGGGTGATGGTCCCGAAGAAGGAGTGCGCGGCGACGACGGTGCCCGAGGGCGTCGACCCGGAACGGCCGAGCTTTCCCGAGCCGCGCTGACCGACGGGCCCCTTCTCATCCGGGTTCCGGGTGGTAGGGGCCCTTTTTCCCATCCGGGGCATATGCTGGCGCCGGAGGTCCCCATGAGCCACTCCGTCGCCGGAGAGCCGTCCTCTGCCGGCCGCCGCGCCGCACCGCTGACCACCGCCGTCTACTCCGCCGCCGAGTGGGATCTGCTGACCAGCCTGCCCGGCCGGGTGATCGTGGCCGCCGCCGCGCCCGGCCCCGGGCGGCCCCACCCGGGAGTCGACGCCGGGCTCGCCGGCCTGGACGCGGTCGCCGCCGGTCGGGCCTTCGACAGCGATCTCGTACGCGCGGTGGTCGCCACCATCTACGCCCGGCACGACGGGGCAGCCGGCCCCGGCGCCCTCCCCGCCGACGTGGTGGACCTGTTCGCCGCCTGCCGGGTCGCGACCCGGGTGCTGCGACGCCGGGCAGATCCCGCCGACTCGGCCGCCTACCGGCAGTGGGTGCAGTCGGTCGCGGCCCGGGTCTGCCGGGCGGCGACGGTCGGTGCCCCCGGGCTGCCGCCGGCCCCCGCCGACCGCCACCTCCTCGACCGGCTCGGTGGCGCGTTGGGGCTGTGCTGAGCCGCCCCGTTCCGCCCGCACCGGGCCCGGCCGGGGTCGCGGCCCAGGGCGGGATCTGCGGGCCGTACCCTGCGTGACCGTGACCGGAGACCAGCTCGACGTCGGCGTGGGACCGTGGCCCGGGGACCCGCCGGACGACCCGCGGTACGACCCGGAGCTGCTCGCCGAGGGCGACCGGCGCAACGTCGTCGACCGGTACCGCTACTGGCGGCGCGAGGCCGTGGTGGCCGACCTGGACCGGCGCCGGCATGACTTCCACGTGGCGATCGAGAACTGGCAGCACGACTTCAACATCGGCACGGTCGTCCGCAACGCCAACGCCTTCCTCGCCGCCGAGGTGCACGTCGTGGGCCGCCGGCGGTGGAATCGGCGCGGAGCCATGGTGACCGACCGCTACCAGCACGTCCGCCACCACGAGACCATCGAGGAGTTCGTCGCCTGGGCGGCCGGGCGGGAGCTGCCGGTCGTCGGCATCGACAACCTGCCCGGGTCCCGTCCGCTGGAGACCACCACCCTGCCGCGGCGCTGCGTACTGCTGTTCGGGCAGGAGGGCCCGGGGCTGTCCGACCCGGCGCGTGCCGCCTGCGGCCAGTTGTTCTCCATCGCCCAGTACGGCTCCACCCGGTCGATCAACGCCGGCGTGGCCAGCGGCATCGCCATGCACGCCTGGATCCGTACGCACGCCGGGCCGCTGCCGGCCTGACCGGCCCGGCCGGGCTCGTCCGGCTGGCCGGCCTCGGTCCGGGTGTTGTCCGACGGCACCGAAACCGGCGCTCCACTTGACGGGGCGGCGCGGCGGGGCGACGGTGGGATGGTGAGTGTCGCGGTGAGTTGCCCTAAATGTGGTGGACCGGTGCGGGCGCCGGACCTGATGCACACCGAGTCGCGCTGCCTGGACTGCGGCCCGGTTGCCCCGCTGCACGTGCCGGAGCACATCGGCGCCGGCATCGTGGCCAGCGTGGTGGAGCGGATCACCGCTGCCGCCGAGCCGCCGCGCCGGCCGGCGACGCCGCTGTGGTGCCCGTGGCCGCTGCCGACGGGCTGGACGATGACCGGCGTGGCGTACGCCGGCGACGACCGCACCGGGGTGCGTGCCACGGCGGTGGCCTGCGCCGGGCCGGAGCCGCTCGGCGGTGGCCCCGCGGATCTGCTCTTCGTGGCCGAGGAGCCGGGGGTGGGCCTGGGCACCCGGTTCGCGGGGCTGGCCGGCCCGGATCCGGGCCCGGAACTCGCCCAGGCGTTGACCGACCCCGGGCCGGGGCATCCGGAGCACGTCGGGCAGGCCAGGATCAGGGTGGCCGGCCATCCCACTCCACTGTGGCTCGTGAACTCGCCGACAGATCGAAGCGCGTACGCCGGCGAGGCTCGGGGATTGTGGCTCCATGCGATAGCCTGGCCGGCGAGTGCGGGTCACCTGCTCGCGGAAGATGTCGTGCTGCACGACCTGACCGAGTGGACACCGCCCGAGCTCGTGTACGGCGCACCGTCTCCGTATCTGCACGGAAAGGCTTGACGTGCTCCGGGGCCTGACAGGGCTCCAGAGCTTGACAGGTCTTCCGGAATGTCGGAGAACGGACGCAGATATTCACTGTACGACACCACACTGATACTCTGGGTACCGCTGCGGTAATGGGACCCGGCGCCGCGCGAGAGGATGGCCCGCCATGGTCAAGAAGGTCCTCACCTGGGCCGGAATCGCATTCTTGATCTTCTTCGTCGCCTATCGGCCAAATTCTGCGGCGGACGTGTTCAAGTCGCTGGGCGGCGGGATCATGGACATCGCCCAGGGGTTCGGCGACTTCTTCACCAGCCTCGTCGCCTAGCCGCCGATGGGTAACCCCTCCGGTCCACCCTTCGATCCCGACGACCCCGATCGGGAGCGCCGGGAGCAAGACACGGAGCCGATCCCCCGAGTCGGCCCCGACGACGGGCCGGGCTACGGCACCGGTCCAGGCCTCTCCGACGGCCCCTCCCTTTCGGACGACGTCGGCTTCGGCGACGGCCCGGCGTACGCCGGGGAGGGCCGGTCCGGCCGGGCCTGGGTCCGTGACCCGGAGGCCGGCTACCAGCCCCCGCAGATCTCCGAGGACGAGCTGGCCGGCCTGCGGGCCGACGCCGCCGGCATGGCGCCGCGCCGGGTGCTGCCGCTGGAGGACGAGCCCAGCTCGCTGGTGGCGCGCTACCTCTTCCCGACCGAGCGCTACCGGGGCGAGTGGAAGCGGCACTGGATCCACCTC
The DNA here is from genome assembly GCF_900091625.1 of Micromonospora peucetia. NCBI lineage: Bacteria > Bacillati > Actinomycetota > Actinomycetes > Micromonosporales > Micromonosporaceae > Micromonospora > Micromonospora peucetia. The sequence goes on along the minus strand of NZ_FMIC01000002.1, from coordinate 1,345,900 downwards.
ACCACCCCGCTGCTGGTCGGCATCGCGGCCACCTTCGTGCTCGGCTACCTTTCCGGCTTCCTCGCCGGGCAGGACGTGGGCGCGCTCACCACGATCGCGGTGCTGCTCTGGTTCGCCGTGATGGGGTGGGTGGCCTGGAAGGTCGCCGACTGGTGGTACGACCGCTTCATCCTGACCAACAAGCGGGTGATGGTGGTCAACGGCATCATCACCCGGCGGGTCGCGATGATGCCGCTGGTCCGGGTCACCGACATGAAATACGAACAGACCCCGACCGGGCGGGCGCTCAACTACGGCACGTTCGTGCTGGAGTCCGCCGGTCAGGAGCAGGCGCTGCGCGAGATCAAGAACCTGCCCAACCCGAACGAGCTCTACCTGCGTGTCGTCGAGGAGATGTACGAGCCGCAGGCGGTCGAGGCACGGCTGGGCAAGGAGGCCGACGAGGCCAAGGCCGACGACGGGGCGTGAAACTTTTCGACCGAACATCGGAGGAACTGCGCACCGTTCGCCGTCGACCTGACCACTTCGGGCATGGCAACCTGCCAGGGGAACAGGGTGCGGAGGTGGCCGGTGGTGAGCAGGGATCCTTTGGAGGAGGAGTTCCGCGACTTCGTCGCGGCCCGCTCCAGCGCCCTGCTGCGCACCGCCTACCTCCTCAGCGGGGACTGGGCCACCGCCGAGGACCTGCTGCAGACCGCGTTGACCAAGACGTACCTGGCCTGGAAGCGGCTCGGCGGGATCGAGGCGATCGAGCCGTACGCCCGCCGGGTCATGATCAACACCTCGACCAGTTGGTGGCGCCGGCGCTGGCACGGTGAACGCCCCACGGAAGTGCTGCCGGAGCGGGCCGGCGTCGACGAGATCGAGCAGCAGCTCGACCGGGACCTGCTCTGGCGCCACCTGAGCGCGCTGCCCAGCCGGCAGCGGGCGGTGCTCGTGCTGCGCTTCTACGAGGACATGTCCGAGGCGCAGACCGCCGCCCTGCTCAACATCTCGCCGGGCACGGTCAAGAGCCAGACCTCGCGCGCCCTGGGCACCCTGCGCCGCCGGATGGGCGCCGAGGCAGCCTTCGACCTGCCGGCCGGCGCCGACCCGACCCCGGCCCGGCAGCGCGACGACACCGGCCAGCCCGCCCCCGCCCACGGCGGTGCCCCTGCCCACGGCGGTGCCCCTGCCCACGGCGGTGCCCCCGTCCACGGCGGCGCGGACCGGTCCGCCCCCGTCCACGGCGGCGCGGACCGGTCCGTCCCCGTCCACGGCGGCGCGGACCGGTCCGTCCCCGTCCGCGGCGGCGCGGACCGGTCCGTCCCCGTCCGCGGCGGCACGGACCGGTCCGCCCTCACCCCCGGCGGCGCACCGGTCCGACCGTCGGCGGCCTACGGGGCGCCGACGATGGTGGTGGGCGCGGACGCGGCGGCCGTGGTCGCGGCGGCGAACGCCGTACCGCCGGTCGCCGCAAGCAGGACTGGCAGCGCCACTCCCGCCGTCCCGGGTGGGCCGGGTGCCACCACCGCCGTCCCAGGCGACCCCGCCACCGCGCTCCCGGCGCAGGCCGCCGGGCTCTCCGCGCCGGACACCGGGCGTCCCACGCCGGCTGCCGAGCCGGAGGGTGATCCGGTGCCCGTGGCCTCAGGGGCGCGGGCCGGCGCCGGGCCGGCGGTGCGTGCCGCTCGCGACGAGCAACGCGGCCGGCAGGCCGCCTGCCCGGGCGTACCGGCCGGCACCGGCGCCGGAGAACACCGGTGAGCCCTCCGGCCGGCCGTGACGACAACCGGACCGGCGGCCCGACGCGTCCATTCGCCGTGACCGAGGACGAGCTGGAGCAGGCGGTACGGGAGGCGTTCACCCGCCGGGTGGCCGTCGCGCGTCCGTTCGTCGCCGACCCGGCGGGACTGGCGATCCGGCGGGCCGACCGCGCCCGGCGCCGGCAGATGCTGGCCGGGGTGGCCCTCGCCGCGGTGGCCACCGTGACGGTAAGCGCCGGGATGGCGCAGTTGGGGCAGCAGCCCGGACCACCCACCCATCCCACCGTGGTGCTCGGTGACCCGTACGCCTCGCCGCTGCCGGGCCCGGCCCCGCACCTGTCGGCCGCCCCGCGGGCCGACCTGGGTCGGGGCGAGGTGGACCTCATCCTCGACGACGTGCTGGTCACCGCCGGCGGGCTGCGGCTGGCCCTGCCCGACGTGGGCCCGGCCGCCGAGCGTGCGCAGCGGCTGCCGGACGGGGCCGGCTGGGCGGTGGTGGGCGCGCCGACGGCGGCCGGCCGCTCGCTGTGGATCGTGCTGCCGCAGGGCGCGGCACACCTGCTCCTGGCCGGGGCGCGGGAGATCGTCCTCAGCCCGGACAGTCGACAGGTGGCCTGGCGGGAGGGGACGGAGCTGGTCGTCGCGGGCATCGTCGGCACGCAGGTCGTCGCCGCAGCCCGCACCCCGGCGTCGCCCGACGCGGTGCCGGTCGCTTTCGCCGGGGACACCGTCCTGATCCGCCCCGACCCGGGCCGGTCCGGTCACGCCCTATGGCGCCCGGCAGCGGGTCCGCCGCGCGGCGTGGGCGACCGGGCACTGCACGTCTACGGCGCCCGCCCCGACGGACTGGTGGTCGCGCTGGTCTCCGCAGGCACCCCCCGCCGGCCCTGTGTCGCCCTGCTCGACCCGGCCCGGGACCTCGCGCCGGTGCGGACGGCCTGTGGGCCCACGCTGAACGAGGACGGACCCGGCGGGGTCTCCGCCGACGGGCGGTGGCTCCTGGCCAACGGGAAGGCAGGCCGGGAGGACCGGGCGCTGCTGGTCGACCTGGACCGGCTCGCCCCCACGCCGACGGCCCGCCCGGCCGGTCCGCCCTTGGCCGGGCCGGTGGCCTGGACTCCGCAGGGAACGGCCCACTACTCCGACGCGGCCGGCGCCCTGGTGCGGGTCGAGGTGAGCCGGGTGCTCGACGGCGAGGCGGCCCGGTCCGTGCCCGTGAACGGCCTGCCCGCCGGGGACCGCCCGGTGCCGGTGGGCAACGACCATCGTCCCTGACGGCGCCCGCGCGCCGGTGGTGGCCGGCCGGCCGGTAGCGTCGGGGCGATGAGCGCGGCACCACGGATCGACCTGCACACCCACTCCACCGCCAGCGACGGCACGCTAAGCCCGGCCGAGCTGGTGCGGGCGGCGGCGGAGGCGGGGCTGGACGTCGTGGCGATCACCGACCACGACACCACCGCCGGCTGGGCGCCGGCCCTGGACGCGTTGCCGGCCGGGCTCAGCCTGGTCCGCGGCGCGGAGCTCTCCTGCCGGTGGTACGGCGAGGAGCCGGCGCTGCCGCTGCACCTGCTGGCGTACCTGTTCGATCCGGACGCCCCGGAACTCGTCGCGGAACTGGCCCGGGTGCGGGCCGCCCGGGAGGAACGGGGCGAGCGGATCGTGGCGCTGCTGCGGGCCGACGGAGTCGACGTGAGCTGGCCGGAGATCCTGACCGGCGCGGGCGGCGGGACCGTGGGCCGGCCGCACATCGCACAGGCGCTGATCCGGGCCGGCCTGGTGACCACCACCACGGAGGCGTTCGGGCCGGACTGGCTGGGCGAGCGCTACCGGCTGCCCAAGGAGGACATCGACGTCTTCCGCGCGATCCGGCTCGTCCGCGCGGCGGGCGGCGTGCCGGTCTTCGCCCATCCCCGAGCCACCCGGCGGGGGCGGATCGTGCCCGACGAGCTGATCGCCGACCTGGCCGCGGCCGGGCTGGCGGGGCTGGAGGCCGACCACGAGGACCACTCCCCGGCCGAGCGGGCGCACGTCCGCGCCCTGGCCGGCGAGCTGGGCCTGCTGGTGACCGGCTCGTCGGACTTCCACGGCACCCACAAGACCGTCCGGCTCGGCGCGTTCACCACCGGCCCCGAGGCGTACGAGCGGATCGTCGCCGAGGCGCGCGGGGTGACCGAGGTCGCTTCCGGCTGATCCATGTTTCCGCATCCGGCGGCGCGGCTACGTTGATCACGTGGATGCCAAGCTGTTCGGCGAGGTCTTCGTGACCCTGCTGGTGATCGTCGACCCGCCGGGCATGATGCCCATCTTCCTGGCGCTGACCGGCCCACTGGCGGCCCGGGACCGGCATCGGGCGGCCTGGCAGGCCGTCGCCCTGGCGCTGGGCGTGATCGTGATCTTCGCGGTGGCGGGACAGACACTGCTCGACTACCTGCACGTGGACCTGCCGGCGTTGCAGGCCGCCGGCGGGTTGCTGCTGGTGCTGGTGGCGTTGGAGCTGCTGACCGGCAAGGCCGACGACCCGAGCCAACAGGCCACCTCGAACATCGCCCTGGTCCCACTGGGTACGCCGTTGCTCGCCGGGCCCGGCGCCATCGTGGCCACCATGCTCTTCGTCCAGCAGGCCGACGGCGGGGCGGACGTCACGGCCATCGCCGCCGCGATCCTGGCCGTGATGGCGACCGTCTGGCTCGTGCTCCGGTTCTCCGGCGGGATCGTCAAGATCCTGCGCCCCGGCGGGATCGAGGTGCTGACCCGGATCGCCGGTCTGCTGCTGGCCGCGATCGCGGTGCAGCTCATCGCGGATGCGGTGGCCGCGTTCGTGACCCAGTACGCCAACATGACCTGACCACCGGCCGGTTCTGTCGGGGGCGGATGGCAGGATCGAGATGTGCGACGAGCCTCTTCCGCAGGACGATCCTCCACCAGTGGCGGCCGGGCGCCCCGGCCACGCGGCGACCAGCCCGAGCAGCTCGGCTTCGAGGGCATGCCGGAGCGGCTCTTCGTCTGCACCCCCAGCAAGCTCGGCGCCTACGCCGACTGCCCCCGGCGCTACCGCTATTCCTACGTCGACCGTCCGGCCCCGCCGAAGGGCCCGCCGTGGGCGCACAACTCCCTCGGTGCGAGCGTGCACACCGCTCTGAAGAACTGGTATGCCCTGAGCCCCGAGCGGCGCCGGCCGGAGGCCCTCGCCGCGTTGCTCAAGGGCACCTGGGTGCGTGAGGGCTACCGCGACGACGAGCAGGAGCGGGCGGCCTACCGGCGGGCCCTGGGCTGGCTGGAGTCCTACGTCGAGACCCTGGATCCCGGGGTCGACCCGCTCGGCGTGGAGCGGGTGGTGGCGGTCAAGACCGCCGTGCTGGCCTTCAACGGCCGGACCGACCGGATCGACTCCCGCCCCGGGCCCGACGGTCCCGAGCTGGTGATCGTCGACTACAAGACGGGCCGCACCGGGTTGGACGCCGACGACGCGCGCGGCTCGCAGGCGCTGGCGCTCTACGCGTACGCGGCCGAGCGGGTGTTCCGCCGGCCGTGCCGCCGGGTGGAGCTGCACCACCTGCCGACCGGCACGGTGGCCGCGCACGAGCACACCGTGGAGTCACTGGCCCGGCAGCTCACCCGGGCCGAGGAGAGCGCCCGCGACATCATGGCCGCGGAACGGGTGGTCGCCGACGGGGGCGACCCCGACGAGGCGTTCCCGACCACCCCGGGCCCGCGCTGCGGCTGGTGCGACTACCGGCGCACCTGCCCGGCGGGGGCGCAGGCGCCGGGCAAGGAGCCGTGGGCGGCCGTCGAGCGCGCCGTTGACCCGGTGCCCGGCCAGGACTGACCGCCCCGGTGGCCGGTGCCCGGCCAGGACTGGCTGCCCCGGTGGCCGGTGGCGATCGTGGACGAGATCGAGGACCCGCGTCACGAGAACGCCGCTTCACCGTCGCGTACTGAGGACGGCCCGCGTCGACCTCGTACTCGTGGCTCCAGAGCCGCAGTGGTGCTGTGGGCGCTGTCGAGCTGCCCCGTGTATGCGACCGGGCACCGCCGCCCCATCTATAGGGGCAGCTCGACAGCGTGCGCAAGGTCTGCCGTCGACTGCGACAGGCTCGTTGCCGTCGAACCGCTCACCCCTGCGTAGGCTCAAGCGCTGCCACGGCGCATCCCGTGACGTCGGCAACGGCCCGTCGGCCTAGCCCACCGGCCTGGCCCACCGGCAACGGCCCACCGGCGCGGCCGGTGCGGGTCAGGCGAGGGTGCTGGCGAGGCGAGCGGCGCGTTCCTTGGCGGCCTGCTGCAACGGCCCCTCCCGCCACCGGCGGGGCACCGTGGCGAGGGTCAGTCGCAGCGCCCGTACGCTCAGGTCGGCGGAGAGCGCGGTCGTGGGCAGGCCCGGCCCGCCGTACATCCGCCGGGCCCAGGCCGGCAGCAGCGCGAGGGCGGTGCCGGCGATGCCGAAGTATGCCCAGCGGGCCGGCCCGAGGTTGAGCCCGATCCGGGCGGGCAGGCTGAGCTTCCACGGGATCGGCGGCGCGGTGAGGAAGAGCGCCGTCTCGGCCGCCTCGCGGGTCATCCGCAGCTCCGGGCGGATCCGCTGGTAATAGTCGGCCACCTCGGCGGCGGTGCCCGGGACGGTTTCCGGGTCGAGGCCGACCAGGGCGGCGGAGCGCCGCTGCTCGGTGTAGTAGCCGTCGATCTCGTCGGCGGTCAGCGGCAGCCCGGCCCGGCGGGCCGTGTCGAGGAACGATTCGACCTCGGTGACGTGTACCCAGCGCAGCAGCTCCGGGTCGTCGACGCGGAACTCCTCCCCGGTGAACAGGTCGGTGGCCCGGAGGCGGGCGTGTCGGCGGCGGACCCGCAACCCGGCGGCCTCCGCCTCGGCGGTGGTGCCGTAGACGGTGGTCCCCACGTAGGTGGCGGTGCGTACCAGGCGGCCCCAGGCGTCGGAGCGGTAGTTGCTGTTCTGGGCGACCCCGGCCATGGCCCGGGGGTGCAGTGACTGGAGGTAGAGCGAACGCAGGCCGGCGACGATCAGGATCGGCTCCTCGTGCACCTTCCACGTGACCGAACCCGGACCGAAGAGACCGAGGTCATCGGAGTCCACCGACCAAGGGTGCCACGCCCTGCCACCGCACGCCCGCGGGCGGGCTGCCGTCAGTCGGCGGACCGGCGGGCCTGGCAGGTGGGGCAGAGGCCCCAGAACGTCACTTCCGCCTCGTCGACCTCGAACCCGTGGGCGATGTCCGGATCCAGGCAGGGCGTGCTGCCGACCGCGCAGTCGATGTCGGCGATCTCGCCGCAGCCCCGGCAGACCACGTGGTGGTGGTTGTCCCCGGCCCGGGCCTCGTACCGGGCGGGACTGCCGGCCGGCTCGATGCGGCGGGACAGCCCGGCCCGGGAGAGGGCGCCCAGCACGTCGTAGACCGCCTGGGTGGAGACCGAGTCGAGGCGCTCGCGGACCCGGCGGGTGATCTCGTCCACCTCGAGGTGGCCGCCGGCGGCCAGCACGTCGAGCACGGCGAGACGCGGCCGGGTGACCCGCAGGCCCCTCGACCGGAGCAGTTCCTCGCCACCGGGCATGTGCCAATGACAGCACGAGGGTCGGGGACCGACAACCGGCCTCCGGGTGAGGGTGGCGCCGGCCACAGCCGGGCCGCTCGTCCGACGGTGGATCGGTGGTGAGCCTGGCTGCCCCGAACGGTGAACCGAACCGGCTCCGGACGCGTGTAGTCGATCGAGATGACCTGGGCGGGTCGACCGGCACACCGTACGCTGGCCATCCCGCGACCGCGTACCGCCGGAGGTTTCGATGTTCAAGGAGATCATGGGTCTGCCGGCCCATGTGCTGGTGGTGCACGCGGTCGTCGTGCTCGTGCCGCTGCTGGCCCTGCTCTCCGCCGCGTACGTGGCGCTGCCCCGGTTCCGGTCGCGGCTGGACTGGGCGGTGGCGCTCCTGGCCGTGGCGGCACCCCTGTCGGCTTTCGTCGCGGTCGAGTCGGGGGAGGAGTTGACCGACGCGTTCGTCGCCCGGGGCATGCAGGGCCCGATCCTGGACCAGATCCTCGAGCACTCGGGCTACGGCGACGTCCTGTTCCGCTGGGTGCTGCCGCTGGCCGTGGCGACACTGCTGCTGCTCGTGGTGACGAGCGGGCACCCGCGGGTGCCGAAGCTGCCGTCCTGGGTGACACCGGTGCTGTCGGTCGTGGTGGTGGCGCTCGGCGTCGTCAGCCTCATCTACGTCTATCTCACCGGGCACTCCGGGTCCGAGGCGGTCTGGGGCAACACCTTCTGACGTCCCGGTATCCGGTGGCCCCGGCGCCGGTCAGAACAGGAGCCGGGAGCAGAGCACGCAGACGAGGACCACCAGCAGCACACCGGCCACCGTGCCCACGCCGTACGTGAGCCGCTGCGCCCGCTGCTCCGCCGCGTCGAGTTCCGCCATGTCCTGCGGTGGCAGCCGCCGGGGCGGTGGTGGCCGCAGGTGCACCGGCGGGCGCCACCCGGCCGGTGGCGGGGTGGTCGGGGGCGGGCCCGGGTAGCCGCTCCCACGCGCCGGGGGCGACGCGGCCGGGACGACAGCGGGCCACTCGGGCGAGGTGTCGGGCCGACGCCAGTACTCGTCCGGGGAGCTGCCGGAGGTGGGGGTCGTCACGCCGTCCGACGCTACCAACGCCCCGGCCCGCCGGCCGGCTGGACGCGGCGGCCCGCCGGTTCGACGCCGGTCCCGCCGGTCGTGGCTGCGCTAGTCTTGCCGCTCGTGAGCATCACCGAGGATCCGGGCAGGCCAGCGGTACGCGGCGACGACGACCGCACGGTCGACCTCAGCGACGACTTCGTGGTGCTGCCCGAGCAGACCGCCGACGACACCGACCGGGGCTGGGGCGAGCGCTCCGGCGGCAACGACGACTGGCTGCTCGCGGAGCGCCCCCCACACTGGGACTGAGTCCGGCCTGCGGGATGAGCCCCGGGGCGGCGGTCGAGAGCCGGCCCCGGGTCGGTGCGTGGGTGCCGCGGACCGGTGCGACCCGGTGCGGCGCGGGTCAGGAGGTGCTGGCGGCCGGGGCCTTGCCCGCGCCACCGGAGGAGCCGCCCGAGCCCGACGACGACGAGCCCGACGAAGAGCCCGACGAGGACGAGGACGACGACGAGCCCGACGAAGAGGACGAGTCCGACGACGCACCGGTCGAGCCGGAGTCGCCGCCGGAGGACGAGTCGGACTTCGCCGGCTTGGCGGCGCCGCCGGCCGTCGCGTTGTCCGAGCCGGACGAGCGCGAGTCCGTGCGGTAGAAGCCCGAGCCCTTGAACACGATGCCGACGGAGTTGAAGACCTTCCGCAGCCGCCCCTCACACGCCGGGCACTCGGTCAGCGGCTCGTCAGAGAAGGACTGCACCGCCTCGAGCTGGTGACCGCACGCGGTGCAGGCGTACTGGTAGGTGGGCACGTTCTCCTCCGGATCTGGCACGGCCGGTTGGCACTCGACGTATTCGAGTGCCAATGGTGCGTCATCGCCCCCGGGTTCGTCCAGCGGAAGTGTGGGGCGCGACACCCGCCGCGCCCCCCGGGGCGGCGTCCAGCGTACGCAGGCCGTCGGCGGGCGTGACGACCGCGCGTACCGGCCGGTCGTGCGGCTCGGCGGGAAGGGCCTCCACCAGCTCGCCGTCGTGCAGCGGGACCACGGTCAGCGCGGTCACCGGCACCCGGGCCAGCGCCCGGTCGTACGAGCCGCCGCCCCGGCCCAGCCGCAGCCCACGGTGGTCCACCGCCAGCGCCGGCAGCACCAACAGGTGTGCCCCGGCGACCGCCGCCCGGCCCAGCCGAGGCCCGGCCGGCTCGCGCATCCCCCGGCCGGCGGCCACCAGCCCGGCCGGCCCGCTCCAGGCCGCCCAGTCCAGGTCGAGGTCGTCGCGGAGCACCGGCAGCAGCAACTCCCCGCCCGGCGGCAGCGCCGCGTGCAACACCGCCGGCAGGTCGGGCCCGCCCGGCTCGGAGCCGACCGGCACGTACGCCGTCATCCGGAGCGGGCGCAGCCGGCGTACGAGAGCCACCAGCTCCGTCTGGACGCGCCCGGCGGCATCGGCCCGCTGCGGCGCGGTCAGCGCCCGGCGGTGGGCGAGCACAGCGGTGCGAACATCCCGCTTCGCCTCTTCCGCTCCATCAGAAAATTCGGGCACGCAACACTCCTGACGCAACGCTTGTCGTCTGGTGGCTCTGTGTCAGCATCGCAGGCAACGGCGGCGTAACTTCCGGGGGGACCGAGTGACGCTACGCGGGCGGTTGACCACAGCCTTCCTGGCGGTGGCGCTCGGCCCGGTGGTGCTCGGGGTGATGTTCGTGGGGGCGACCGTGGCGGCGGTCGACGCGAGCCGGTCAACCGAGCGGCTCGCGGTGGCCGCCGCGACCGTGCGCACCTCCGTCGACGCCCTCTGCCAGCAGCTGCGGGCCGCCGCCGACGCGGTCGCCCTGGCCGGCGACCGGCCCGCCGCCGCGAGCCAGGTGGTACGCCGTGGCCTGGCGACCGCCGTGCTGGTCACCGACGTCACCGGCCGGGTCACCTACGATACGCCCGGCGGCCCTCCGGCGCCCTGGCGGGACTGCGCCGGCCCGCCGGTCGTCGGGCCGGTGCGGGCCCTCGCCGCCCGGGCCGACCTGAGCGACCGGGCCGGCGGGCCGCTGGGCACGGTCACCGCCGCGCAGCCGGTCGACCCGGCCTTCGTGGCGCGCCTCGCGGCCGTGACGGGAGTGGCGGTCACCCTGCTCGACGACGCCGAGGCGCCCATCAGGCTCGTCCACAGCACCGAGTCCAGCGGCGTACGCGACGCCGTGCTCGCCGCCGCCGGCACGCTCGACGGCGAGCGGGTCACCGAGACCCCCGACGGCCGGTACGTCCGCCGGGTCGGCCCGTCCTTCGGGCAGCCCCTGCCGCTGGTGCTCTCGGTCCCCAGTGAACGACCACGGGGCCTGTACGTCGCCCTGGGCTCGGCGGTGCTGGTGGCGACCCTGCTGGCCGTGGTGGCCGCCTGGCGGCTGGCCCGGGTCACCACCCGCCCGCTGGTCGAGCTGGCGGGCGCGGTGGACCGGGTGGCCAGCGGCGACCTGACCACCCGGGTGCCGGTACGCAGCCGGGACGAGATCGGCCGGCTGGCCGGCGCGTTCAACCGGATGACCCGCGAGACGGGCACCTACGTGGCGGCGTTGACCAGCAGCCGGGACCAGCTACGCGGGCATCTCGCCGTGCTGGGGGACACTTTGGCCAGCACGCACGACCTGCAACGCATCCTGCGGGTGATCCTGCACAGCGCGATCGCGGCGACCGGCGCCCGGGCGGGCGCGGTGCTGCTGGTGGACGACGGCGGGGTACTCGTCGCGCAGTGCACCGAAGGGCTGGACGGGCCCGCTGCCGCGGACGAGCGGACGGGGGCGCTGCGGGTGCCGCTGGGCAGCGGCGTGGTGGGCGCCGTCGCGGCAACCGGGGAACCGCGCCGGGGCCGGGTGGATCCGTCCGCCACGCCGCCGGGGGAGCCGCGGTGCCGGACGTACATCGCGGTGCCGTTCGCCGCTCCCGGCACGGCGGGCCCGCCCGACGTCACCGCCCGCGGCGACGGGCCGGCCGCCCGCCCCGGCTCGGAGCCGGCGGCCCCGGCCGGGGCGCTCGGCGTGCTGGCCCTCTACGACCGGCTCGGCGCGGACGAGTTCGACGACGACGACCTGGTCACCCTGCGCACCTTCGCCGGCCACGCCGCGGTGGCGGTGGACAACGTCCGGGTGCACGAGGAGGCGCAGCGGCTCTCGCTGACCGACCCGCTCACCGGGCTGTGGAACTACCGCTACCTGCGCGAGTCGATCCGCCGGGAGGTCGAGCGGGCGACCCGGTTCGGCCGGATGCTCAGCGTCCTCGTTCTCGACCTGGACCGGTTCAAGGACGTCAACGACACGCACGGGCACGCGGCCGGCGACGCCGTGCTGGCCGAGTTCGCCCGCCGGATGCGCGGCGAGATCCGCGAGGTCGACCTCGCCTTCCGCCAGGGCGGCGAGGAGTTCGTGCTGCTGCTGCCGGAGACCGACGCCCGGGGCGCGGCGATCGTCGCGGAGCGGCTCGGCGCGGCGATCCGGGACGAGCCGATCGCCGCCGACGGGCACGGTGGGGCGGCGGTGGCCATCGGAGTCACCGTCTCCATCGGCATCGCCGTGCACCCCGACCACGGCGGTACCGGCCAGCAGGTGCTGGACGCCGCCGACGACGCGCTCTACGCCGCCAAGGCGGCCGGCCGGGACACCTGGCGGATCGCCGAGGCCCGGGCCGAGGCGCCGGCGCGGGAGATCCCCGTCCCGGCCGCGGCGACCACCCCCGAGGACGGGATGCCGCGCGCCGGCGCTCCCCGCCAGCCGGTCCGGGCCCGTTCCGAACCGGCCGAACCGGCCGACGCCGAACCCGGGAGCGCGCCGGCCGGGCCCGGCCCGGTGGGGCCGGGTCCCGGCGGCGGCGCGTCTTCCGGTCCTCACCCTCCAAGACAGAGCCGTGGCCGATAGTCTCGCGGCATGTCGGAGCACTCAGCGAACCCCTCAACGGCGACCGCCGCAACCGGTCGCTCCCGTGCGGTCAAAGCCGTCATCCCGGCTGCCGGCCTGGCCACCCGGTTCCTGCCGGCCACGAAGGCGGTGCCCAAGGAGCTGCTCCCGGTGGTCGACCGGCCGGTGTTGCAGTACATCGTCGAGGAGGCCACCCAGGCCGGCATCGGTGACGTCCTGCTGATCACCGGGCGGGGCAAGACATCGATGGTGGACCACTTCGACCGCCGCCCCGACCTGGAGGCGCGGCTGGAGGCGAAGGGTGACGCGGAGCGGCTGGCAGCCGTACGCGGTCCCAGCGAGCTGGCCGAGATCTACAGCTGCCGCCAGCCGGAGCAGCTCGGCCTGGGCCACGCCGTCGGCTACGCCGAGTCGCACGTCGGCGACCGGCCCTTCGCGGTGCTGCTGGGCGACGAGTTCGTCAAGCCGTCCGAGCCGCTGCTGCCGGCCATGCTGGAGCTCCAGGCGCGCACCGGCGGCGTGGTGCTGGCCTTCTTCGAGGTCGACCCGGCCGAGACGAAGCGCTACGGCATCGCCTCGGTGGAGCCGGCGGAGGCGGAGCTGACCGACATCGGCGAGGTCGTCCGGGTCACCGGCATGGTGGAGAAGCCCAAGCCGGAGGACGCGCCGAGCAACCTCGCGGTGCTGGGCCGCTACGTGCTGCCGGGCACCATCTTCGACGCGATCCGGCGGACGAAGCCGGGCAGCGGCGGGGAGATCCAGCTGACCGACGCGATGGAGCTGCTGCGCAGCGAGGGCACGCCGGTGCACGCGATCGTCTACCGGGGCACCCGCTACGACACCGGCATGCCGCTGGGCTACCTCCAGACCGTGGTGCAGATCGCGGCCGAGCGCGACGACCTCGGAGCCGAGTTCCGCGCGTGGCTGACCGAGTTCGTCAACTCCGACGCATCGGGCGTGACTGGTACATGACAGCGTCGGCCGACGCCGAGGCGGCCGCGAACGAGTTGACGCCGCTCGCCGACTACCTGGGCAGCGTGCTGCGCAGGTTACGCGCGCTGCCTCCGCTCGACCTCGACCTCACCCAGGCGCACGGCAACGTCCTCGCCGAGGACGTCGTCGCGCCGCACTCCTTCCCGGCCTTCGACCAGTCGGCCGTGGACGGATACGCCGCCCGCTGGGAGGACATCTCCGGCGGCGGTCGGAGCATGGGCTACGTCCCGACCCAGTCCGGCGGGCCGGGCGGGCGCAACGTCCGGCTCAACGTCGTCGGCGATCTCGGCGCGGCGAGCTGGCGACCGGTCCGGCTCACCCCGGGGGCGTGCTTCTCCGTCGCCGCCGGGGCGCCGCTGCCGCTCACCGCGGACGTGGTCGTCCCGGTCGAGTGGACCGACCAGGGCATGGCCGCGGTGGAGATCTTCCGCGTCCCCAAACGGGGGTACGGGGTACGCCGGGCCGGCGAGGAACTGCCGGCCGGCACCCTGCTGGCCCGGGCCGGCACCTACGTCTCGCCGGCGCTGGTGGCGGTCTTCGCCGCCACCGGCATCGGGCACGTCGTGGTCCGGCCCAGCCCCCGGGTGGTCATCGTGGCCACCGGCGACGAACTGGTCGACGTGGGCCGGGGCAGCCAGCCCGGCCAGACGGTCGACGCCAACTCGCACGCGCTGACCGCCGCAGCGGCCGAGGTGGGCGCCCTGGCGTACCGGGTGGGAATCTGCGACGACGACCCGGAGGGGCTGCGCGGGCTGCTGGAGGACCAGACGCTGCGCGCCGACCTGATCATCACCACCGGGGGCACCGGCACCGGCCCCGGCGACATGGTGCGGCGGATCCTCTCCCGGCGGGAGGGCAGCCGGGCCGGCCCGGTCACCTTCACCGAGGTCGCGCTCTATCCCGGCACCTCGCTCGGCTTCGGCACGGTCGGCGCCGAGGAGGTGCCGGTGGTCTGCCTGCCCGGCGACACGGGCTCGGCCCTGATCGGCTTCGAGGTGCTGGCCCGTCCGGCGATCAACCTGCTGGCCGGGGCGGAACCGGTGTTCCGGCCCAGCGTCCGCGCACACCTACTGGAGACGATCTCGTCCCCGGTCGGGCTGCGCGAGTTCCGCCCCGCGCACGTCGCCGAGCGGCGCGGCGGCGGCTACACGGTGCAGCCGCTCAACGGTGGGCCGTACACCCTCTCGGGGCTGGCCGAGGCGAACGGGCTGATGGTGCTCGGCGAGCGGGTGACCAGCGCGGCGGCCGGATCCACCGTGGACGTCCTCCTGCTGGACCGGCGCCGGTGAGCGCGAGCAGTGAGCTTGCGAGCCCCGCGGTCGCGAGCGGAAGATTGGCCTGATGAGCGCTGCCCGGGCATCGGCTTCGTCGGTTGCGAGCGGGAGGTCTGCCCGGTGAGCCTGTGGGGCCCGGGGCGGATACCGGGGTGGCCGGCGGTGCTGGCCGACGGGCCGGTGCTGCTGCGGCCCTACCGGCGTTCGGACGCCGCCGCCTGGTCGGAGGTGCGCCGCGCCAACCGGCAGTGGCTCACGCCGTGGGAGTCGTCCCTGCCGGGAAGCTGGTACGAGCTGAACTCGCCGGCCGCCTTCCGCTGGGTGCACCGCGACCAGCGCCGCTCGGCGCGCACCGGCGAGGGGCTGCCGTTCGCCGTCTGCCTGCGTGAGGGTGACCGGGAGCGGCTGGTCGGCCACCTCAACGTGGGCAGCATCGTGCGGCGGGCGTTCTGTTCCGGGTACGTGGGCTACTGGGTGGACTCCCGGGTTGCCGGTCGCGGCGTGATCCCCACCGCGCTGGCGCTCGCCGTCGACCATGCCTTCGAAGTGGCCGGGCTGCACCGGGTCGAGGTGAACATCCGCCCGGAGAACCGGCCGTCGCGCCGGGTGGTGGAGAAGTTGGGCTTCCGCGAGGAGTCGTACCACGTGCGCTACATGCACATCGACGGTGCGTGGCGGGACCACATCGGATACGCGATGACCAGTGACGAGGTCGTCGCTGAGGGTGGGCTGTTGGCCCGCTGGCACCGGATCCGCGCCACCACGGGGTGAGCCGTCCCACGCACGGGATCGGCGCGGCGTGTCAGCATCCGCGTCCACGGCCCGTAACCTCAAGTAACTGCAAGCTGTGGCAAGCGCTGTTTCACCCGTACGATCCGCGCACCCGACCACGATCGGTGGAAGATCCTGCGGTCGGACGGCGGTTGCTCCGAATTCGGTGACGGGAGGGGTGAGGGTGCCGACCTCGGTGCTCCTCGCCGTCCTCGCCGCTGCCGGCCTGCTCGCCCTCGCTCCGGCGCTGGTTCGCCGGTACGACGCCACCGAGCGGCTGGTGGCGGAGCGGGCGCAGTCGACGGCGCGGGTGCTCCAGCGCCGCCGGCGGCGCCGCACTGTGCCGGGGCGACGCCCGACGCACCCGCCCCGCTCCCTCGTTATCACGCTCAGTGAAGATGCGAACACCGGCGGTCTCTCCGTGCCGGTCTCCGCACCGCCCGCCGCCCGCCGGTCGAACCGGCTGCGCGCCGTGCCGCCGGCCGCGAAAAAGAGCCGCCGCCGGCCACCGCCCCGCCGGCACCACCCACCCGCCGTCTACCGGCGCCGCCGGGTGCTCGCCGCCCTGCTGCTGCTCAACTTCGTCGAGCTGATCGGCGTGATCGTGGTCAGCCCCGGCTTCTGGATCAGCTTCGGGGTCACCGCCACCCTGCTGGTCGCGTACGTCGTGCACCTGCGGAGGCTGGCGGTGGCGGATCGCCGGCGGCGGCGGGCCCGGGCCCGGGAGGCGGCGTGGCTGGCCGCCCGACAGGCCGAGGTCAGGCGGGAGCAGGCCCGCCGGGCGGCGGCCCGCCGGGAGGCGCAGCGCCGCCTGGCGGCCCAACGCGAGGTGGTACGCCGCGCCGCGATGGGCCTGGACCGGCCGGCCGACCTGCCGGCGGCTGCCAACGGCGGCTCGGTCTCCTACCGCCGCTCCGGCGGCCTGCGCGGTCGCCCCTACCAGTCCGGCCGCGGCTCCCACCCGGCCTGACCGGGCCGCTCGCCGCGAGTCGTTCGTGGCCGACGGCCACCCTGGCCTGACCGGGCAGCTCGCCGTGCGTCAGTCCGTGGCCGGCGGTCGGTCCTGGCCTGACCGGGCCGCCTGCCGTACGTCAGTTCGTGGTGGGCAGTCGGTACACGGACACGTGGGACCGCGAGTCGGCGGTGAACTCGGCGCCGGCCCAGTCCGCGTGCCGGGTCTCCAACTCGAACCCCGCCAGCTGGGCCATCAGGTCCAGCTCGGCGGGCCAGATGTAGCGGTGCGGCGACCGGAACAATCGGGCCTGCGTGCTCTCGTCGAACTGGAAGTGGTGCGACACGACCTGCTGGTGCAGTACGTCGTAGGTGTCCAGGCCGATGTATCCCGGCTCGGAACTCCAGACCGTCGCCTGCTGGCCCGGCGGAAGCTTGCGCAGCTCCGGCACCCACAACTCGATCACGAACCGGCCGCCCGGGGCGAGGTGGCGGGCGGCGTTGCGGAAGCACGTCACCTGCCTGGCCTGGGTGAGCAGGTTGGAGATCGTGTTGTAGACCAGGTAGACCAGCGAGAACTCGCCCGGGACGGTGCTGGTCGCCATGTCGCCGATCACCACCGGGACCGTCGCCTCGTCCACCTTCGTACGCAGCCGCTCGACCATCGGGCGGGACAACTCGATGCCGGTGACCGGCACCCCGCGCGCGGCGAGCGGTACGGCCACCCGGCCGGTGCCGACGGCGAATTCGAGCGCCGCCCCGCCGGCCGCCAGCTCGGTGAGGCGGTCCACGGTCGGCTCCAGGACCTCCGGCGCGAACATGCCGGTGCCGGGGGTGTCGTAGCGGCGGGCCGTGTCCGCGTCCCAGAGCTTCTCCTGTCGCATGCCCCGAGGCTGCTCGCACGTGGATACCCTGTCCATCTCGCACGTGGATGCCCTGTCCATCGATTTCGCCCGCCCTGCCCACCTGCCGCGTCCCGGTTCCGTCTCGGCAGGCGCTCGACCGGCTGCCGCCGGCTGGTCCCTGTCCGTTGACTGGTTGGTTTGCGGGAGATCTTGGTAAGTTCCGGCCCTTGGGGTGGTTGTCCCCAAGTGGAGGGCCGTTTCGGGCCAAGATCTCCCCGCGCGGGGGGCGGATTCGCGGCGGGGACAGCCGACCTGTTAGCCTTGTTGCCGGCCCGCCCGGTGAAAGCCGGGTGGGACCGATGCCGGTTCGCCGGCGGAGGGGTTGTGGCGCAGTCTGGTAGCGCACCTCGTTCGCATCGAGGGGGTCAGGGGTTCGAATCCCCTCAACTCCACCATAACGATCAATGACCAGCGGAAACGCTGGTCATTGATCGTTTGTCACAGATCCGGCACAACTCAGCCCGGAAGCCTCAGCCCAGGGCAGTTGCCCGCAGCCTCACGAAGCGCCGTGCTGACGATGTTGCGACGGCGGTTCTTCTTCGGCCACCAGTGCACATACGTCTCCAGCGTGATCCGCAGGCTGGAATGCCGTAGCGCGTTCTGCACGTCGGTCGGGTTGAATCGGCTTGCCCTGGTCGTCGGTGAACAACAGCGAGACCGTCCGGCGCTTCGCCCGCTTCCCCGGATCGGGGGTCCCCCCGGTGATGTCGGGCAACTCCACCAACGCGGGCGGGTACTTGCGGACGTGCTCCCCGAGCGCTAGCGCTACGTGATCATCCAAGTCCACATCACCAACCGAGCCGGACTTCGGTCGAGCAAGATAGAACCCGCCGTACTGGCCTTTGTGGAACCGTAGCTGCTGAACTACGTGCAACTCCTGACGCGAGCGATCGATACACCGTTCACTGTTCTCCAGGCCCAGAACCTCACCCAGGCGCAGCCCTTCGCCCGCACCGCACCAAATGGCCGCCTGGCAACGGTCAGGAACGACCTTCACCAAGGCAAGCATGTCCTCATCGGTGGGAACCCCACTTCGGCGCACGGGATAAGTCCCGCAGAATTGCCGACAGCCGTACCGCTTTGCACGGGTTATCGGAGATGACCTTGTCCGCCGCAGCGGCGTTCATGACGGCGATGGGAGCGCGCACGAAGAAGAGCGATGAAGATTCCTTTTGAGAACCCCTGCGAGGGGTGTTGGGGAGATGAATTGTGTCAGGTAATGATCATCCAGGCGGAGGCCGTTAAGATCGGTGCGGCGACCAGAAGGATCGCGACGATGGCGCATCCGCTTCCCCCTCCGGACCTAGACTCGTAGGCCCGTTTTCTTTCCTCGTACGCTTTCTTGCCCTTGCTGGAGCAGGACGAGCAGGAATACTCGGGCCCGCCGCTGCTCCAGCTCGAACTGCCCGAGAAGCTAGTGCCGCAAAAGGTGCACCTATATGAGGACGTCATCCATCAATCTGTTCACACTGTTCGGGGAGTGTCAACCTCTCGCGAACGGAGGGTAGTGTGTTCAGACTTTCTTTACTTGGTCAAGGGCGGGCCTTGGCGCGCCATGCCGTGCCAGCGCCGGGGCGCGCGTGCGGCCTGGCGGCCGGTCACGCCCCGGCGCGCACGGCATGGCGCTCGATCGGAACAAAGTCACGTGCCTTCTGCGCACGCATCACCGAGGATGCCGACGTGCCATCACCGAAGCTGCGCCACTCTGTCCGGGCGATCATCCTCACGGAAGACCACCGCATCCTGCTCTGTCGACACGTCATTCCCGATCCGCCTGGACGAGTCGTCTGGGCAACGCCCGGCGGAGGCATCGAGAGCGGCGAGACAGCGCTTGTAGCCCTTCGTCGCGAGCTGCAAGAGGAAGTCGGGCTGGCCGTAGATGCCGAACCACCACACGTGTGGCACCAGGAGTTTGTCGTACCCGGACACCTACCGGGCTACGACGGCGTGATCAACGACTACTTTCTCGTCCGCACCGCCGCCTTTAACCCGCGAGGCACCATGTCCGACGAGCAACTAGCCGCCGAAAATATCAGCGAACTCCGATGGTGGCGCCTGCCCGACATCATCGCCTACCCGGGACCCGACCTGTTCGGGCCCCGCGACCTCGCCGACCTGCTGACGGTATTGGTTGCCGGCGGCGTCCCGCCCAAGCCGGTGCAGATCGGTCTGTGAGGCCGCGTCGGGCAACCCAGCCGTAGACCTATGCCGTCGAAGTGCGGTACCGAGATGAAGCTGCAGGGGAGGAGCTACAAGCCCCAAGCATGGGGGCGTTGTCCGCCGTGCCCGAGCAGACGACCCCCACGCGAGCCGCCACCGCAGTCCAGCTCAGATCAAACCCGGCACCTGGGAAGGGGGTGGTGGCCGCCGTGGTCGGGCCGGTCGCCCAGGAGCCGGCCCCGTAGCCGGTCGCGGTCAGGTCAAAAGGGCCGATGTGGCGGTGTCCGCCGGGGGCAGGGTCCGCGACACGAAAGCCGGGTCCGACCTCAGAGCGGTCAGGGCGACCGGCAAGGGGCATCATTGATGCCGGTGCAAGATCATCGGGCACAGATCGGGCACAACTGAGGCCGGAAGCCCTGTAAAACGTCGAGAGTCGATGTAGGCTGCCGCGCTGGTCAGAGGCCAGAACTGTCCGGTTCAGGCTAACTTGTCGGCGGCAAGCGGCATTAGGGGTTCGAATCCCCTCAACTCCACCCAGCTCAAAGGCCGTTTCCGCTCGCCGGAGGCGGCCTTTTCTGATCTTGCGTAGCAGAGCCCGCCAGTGTCCCGCGCGGCGAGTAGCAGGTGCTCAGGGTGTGTGCACGTCCGGTCTGCCCAGGCGGAAGCAAGGCGGTCAGCACATCATCCAGCGCCATCCGAACAGGTGAGGTCGTCGTAGGCCGGGATATTTCCTCGATCCAGTGCAACCGTCGTGTCGCTCTGCTGCGTGGGTGGGAGGAGCAGTACCGAGGAGAGTGAGGTCGGCGTGACAGAGGACGACTACCGGGCGTTCTACGCATCGGCGTTCGCGCGGTTGGTCGGTCAGGTGTACCTGCTGACCGGCAACTTTGCCGACGCGCAGGACGCTGTTCAAGAGGCGTTTGTCCGGGCCTGGAGCAGACGTCGCCGGTTCGCTGACGGGGACGAGCCGGAGGCGTGGATCAGAACCGTCGCCCGCCGGATCGCGGTCAGCTGTTGGCGCTCGGCACGGTCCGGGTTGGCGGCGTGGCGGCGCCACGGGTTGGTTCCACACGTGCCTGCGCCCGGCGTGGAGACTCCGCTGATCGTGGCGGCCCTGCAACGTCTGCCTGAGGAGCAGCGACGCGCGATTGTGCTGCACCACCTGTGCGATCGGTCCGTCGATCAGGTCGCCGTAGAGACGGGGGTGCCATCCGGAACGGTCAAGGCCCGGTTGTCGCGCGGGCGCACCGCTCTGCGACAGGTCCTCGAAGAGGTGGACGTTTCGCATCCGTGGAGGCGGCCGGAATCCGGTCTCCACGCCCCTCGCGGGCGAGCCACAGGCCGGCACGCCCCGCCGGTCCGACCGACAGAACGAGATCACAACCCTGGAGCGTCGTCATGCCTGAACGCCAGTACCCCGATCGAGAGAGCCGCGAGCTCGAAAGCCCCATGGTCGGGAAACCTGCCCTGGAGAGCCCGCTGCCCGGTCTGGACACCATGCTTCGGGACGCGGCCGACGACGCGACGCGCCAGGCGTTGGTGCCGCGTACGGCGTGGTCCAGGGTCTGGCACGGCGCCGTCGAGCCGCGAGGGCCGCGACGGCCGGCGTGTTCGGGGTCGTGCTCTTTCTGGCGATCGGGATGGTGGCCGTCACCGGTGCCGGGCCCGACCGGGACCGCCCGCAGCCGGCCGCGTCGTCCATCGCCCTGGACCCGTCGTTGCGCGAGTACTGGACAGAAATTCCTATCCTGAGCTGGACTCCGGATGCGGGACGCGTGGCGTCGGACGTGTCTTCCACGAACGAGTTCCGTACGGCGGTGTTCTCCGCGCTTGGCCCGGGAGATCACGATTTCTCCCAGCCCAACGACTTGCGGGCGGCCTTTCCCGACGCTCCGGTCGGTGGCCCGGCCATCGTCATTGATCAGTCGGTCACGAGAGCTGAGCTGGAGCACGCCGCCGCGAACCTACGCAAGCTCGATGGCGTACGGGACGCGCGGGTCGTCGAGGTGCCCGGCCTCTGGTTCACCGTATCGGCCTCCGGCCCCGCCGCCTCCGGCACCAGTAGGCCACCGTCCATCGGCCTCAAGGGGACAGGGATCAGCGGCTTCGCCAGCGGGCAGAAACGTGACGCACAGAATCGTTGGGTCAATTGGGTACGCGCCACGTACGTCGGCCCGGCCACCGACCGCGCCACCCTCGACCTGCTGCGCGCACAGGCCGCCAAAGCCGTACGCATCGATGTCTCGCAGGTGGTGGTAACTGCGGAATCCTCCATCACGAAACCGGAGCCGACCACGAGCTGACGTCGGGCTCAGCCGATGCGCGCGGCCCCTTCCAAGCGCGGTCGACCTACCCGTCATGCAGATGTCGACCAACGACGCCTGAGCTAGTCAGCGCTCCTCGACCGGCCAGCGGGCTGCCTCGCGGGGTGCTCCGAGGGCTTGGGAGAGCACCCGCTGGACATAGTCGGTGTCGGCGGGGATGTTGTCGATGAGGATGGCGGTGCACAGGCCGTCGGAGGCGGCGACGAGGGCGGCGATGGCTTCCGGATCGTTGGTGAGGGTGGCGGCGAGCTCGGCGACGTTCTCGCGCCACTGTCGGGCGACCGGTGCCAGAGCTGGCCTGCGAGCGGCGAGGGTGGACAGTTCGCGTTCGGCCAGGGCGCGCTCGCGCCCGGGGCCGCCGGATTCGACGATGAGTTCGGCGAGGCCGTGCAGCTTGTCGCCGGGTTCGTCGATGATCTGGCGGATGCGCGCGGTGTAGGTGTCGGCGACGCTGGACAGTGCGGCGACGAGGAGGTCGTCGAGGGCGGCGAAATAGTAGGTGCTCAGGCTGGTGGTGATGCCGGCCTGCTTGGCGACGGTGCGGTGGGTGACACCCGCTGCGCCGTCACGGGTGACCACGGCGAGGGTCGCCTCGATGATCTCCGCACGGCGCTTGTCGCCCCTGGCGCGTCGTCCGTCGACGGGTCGTCCCTCGCCACCGCTCATGCTCCCTCCTCCTGGGGTCAGGATAATTGAGTCCGTCACCGGGGATCTGCTGCGGCCTCCTGGTCCTCGCCGAGCGGACGGACGTGCCGCAGCGCCACCAGGCACAGCAACGCCGCGACGACGATGGCGCCGCCGGCTACGGCCGAGGCGATGTTGAGCCCGGTGGTGAACGCCTCCTGCGCGGCCCGCACGACCTCGGCAGGCACTCGGTCTGCGATCGAGAGCGCGCCGGGGAGGCTGTCGGTGATCCGGTCGGCGTCCTCGGGCGCGACACCGGTGGGTGCGGTCATGTGAGCGGTGTAGAGGGCGGTGGTGAGGCTGCCGAGCAGGGCGACACCGACGGCGATGCCGAGTTCCTGGACGGTCTCGGACATCGCGGCGGCCGATCCGGACCTCGATGCCGGTGCGGCGCCGACGACCATGTCGGTGCCGAGTGCGGCGATCGCGCCGAGGCCGAGGTAGACGAATGCGAACCCGGCCACCACGGCCACGGCGTCGCCGGTGCCGGCGGTCCCCAGTAGTGCATACCCGATCACCGACAGGGCGAGCGTGATCCCCATGACCAAGCCTGGGCGGACCCTGCGGGCGATCAGGGGTGCGCCGATGGCGGCGGCGAACATCGCCAAGGCCGGTGGCCCCATCCAGAGTCCCGCGGTGAACGGAGTGAGGCCCTCGACGAGTTGGAGGTACTGGGTGACCAGGTACATGGTGCCGCCGACACCGACGAGCCCGATCAGCAGCACGGCCAGCGCTGCGGAGAAGGCCCGGTTGGTGAACAGCGAGACGTCCAGCAACGGGGAGGTCAGCCGCTGTTGTCGCCGTACGAACACCACGCCTGCGGTCGCGCCGACAGCGAGGAGGATCGCCGTGCTCGCATCCACGCCATGTGAGGAGGCGTGCTTGACGGCATAGATGCCCGGCAGGATCGCCCCCAGGGACAGGGCGACACTGGCCAGATCCAGCCGTCCGGCCTGCGGGGCGGCGTACTCCGGCAGCAGAGCCTTCGCGCCAGCCAGGACGATGATCGCGATGGGGGCCGCGAGCAGGAACGCCGCACCCCACCAGAACGCGTCGACCAGCGCCCCTCCGACCACGGGCCCGGCGGCCATGCCGAGGGCGAACATGGTGGCCCACACCCCGATCGCCACCGCACGTTGACGCACGTCGGAGAACATGTTCGAGATCAACGACAACGTGGACGGCATCAGCGTCGCCCCTGCGATCCCCAACAGGGCCCGGGCTGCGATCAGCAACTCGGCGCTGGGAGCGAAGGCGGCGAGCACTGACACGACGGCGAACGCCGTCATGCCGATCAACAGCAGGCGACGTCTGCCGATGTGGTCGCCCAGGGTGCCCATCGTGATGAGGAATCCGGCGATGAAGAACCCGTACGCGTCCATGATCCACAACGTCTGGGTGGCAGAGGGGTCGAGGGCGGCGGCCATGCTCGGCAACACCAGGTACAAGACGGTGACGTCCAGTCCCAGCAGCACAGTCGGCAACGCCAACAGTCCCAGGCCGACCCACTCCCGCGCTCCGGCTCGTCGGGTCGCGGTCTCTGGCATGTCAGTCTCCTCCGAAGGAATTATTTGAACGATAGTACAAATAGAACTATCGTTCAAATATCTGGGAGATGTAGGCCAGCCAGTGCTCGCTCTGCACGCAGTTGCCTCGTCATATCGACGGAAGGCGGCCGGTTGATACGTCGGGATGGTGAGTTCTCCCGAAGCGGACAGGTCAGGGCTGCCGGACGTTCTTGCTTCGGAAGGCACACCCGTGCCCGTACTGCTCTGGCTCAGACCTCCGAGGCCGCCAGCAACAGTCGATATGTGGCCTCGTCGAAGGCCACCAGGCGGACGTGCTCGACGGCGGTGAGGGTCGCCCTGATAGTCGTGACCGCGATCGTCGCCGCCCGGTCCGGCGGGTATCCGTAGACGCCGGTACCGATGGCGGGGAAGGCGACGCTACGGGCGCCGATCTCGTCGGCGACCTGGAGGCTGCGCCGGTAGCACGACGCCAGGACCTCGGCCTCGCCGTGGCCGCCGCCCTCCCATACCGGCCCGACCGTGTGGATGACGTGGCGTACCGGTGGGTCCAGGTCGAACGCGGGGGTGGCGACCGCCTCGCCCGGGTCGCACGGCGCGAGGGCGGCACCCGCCTGTGCCAGCCGCGGTCCTGCCGCCCGGTGGATCGCCCCGTCGACGCCACCACCACCCAGCAACGACTCGTTCGCCGCGTTGACGATGGCGTCGACGTCCTCGCGGGTGATGTCACCGCGTACCACTTCGATTCGGGGCATGGCCCGATGATGTCAGCGCGGCCGACCGTGCGTGGTTCCATACCTGGCCGTCGGCCCACCCGGGGGGGCGGCCAAGCCTTGCCCGGGTGCGGCAGCCACACCGATGGCCGTGACCTGCGGGCATGCCAGCTGGGAGCGCTCAGGCCTGCGGGTCGGGCCGGTCGGTGGCGGTGCGGATCCGGCTGACCAGTTGCTCCAGTGCGGCGACCTCCGCGCGCAGCGCGACGCGGCCCTGGCGGGTCAACCGCAGCCAGGTGCACGGGCGGCGGCCCTCGTAGCCCTTGGTCACCTGGAGCAGGCCGGCCTGCTCCAGGATCCGCAGGTGCCGGTTGAGGTTGCCGTCGGTGAGCCCGAGCTCGTCACGCAGGGTGGCGAACCGGCACTCGTGTGTCTCGCTGAGCACGGTGAGGATGCCGAGCCGGACCCGCTGGTGGACGACGTCGTCCAGGGCTGTGGCGGGGTGCGGCGGTTGTTCCTGCGTCACGCGCGGTCCGCACGGCTCGACACCAGCCGGACAGCGGCGACGGTGAGCAGGGGCAGGGCCATCAGGACAAGATAGTGGCCGGGGCGCAGTGCGAGATTGCCACCGAGGGATTCCCCACCGCCATTGAGCAGTGTGGTCGCCCAACCCGGCAGGTAGCCCAGCGGGAACGAGGTGCAGAGCCAGACCGTGAGCAGGGTGATCCATCCGCCGGCGGCGATGAGGCCGCGACTGCGCTCAGCCCAGCCGAGCACCATGACCGCGGCGGCGAGCGGCAGCAACGGAGTCAGCAGCCCCTGCCAGTACGGTCCGTCGGTTGCGGCGAGCCCGTCCGGTACGGGCCCGGTGGGCACCGCCGCGAGCACGGCCAGCAGGGCCAGCACCCCGAGCCCGGTGCCGGCGAACAACGGCCAGGCCACCCGTACGCCTTGCCGGCGGGCGCGCCAGTGGTACCAGAGTGCGGTGACGGCGAACAGCAGGGGCGTGCCGACGAACCAGAACAGGTAGGACGTGACCGGGTCGCGTTGCTCGTCGGGCAGGCCGGCCCACCAGGGGTGGTCTGCCGTGATGGACGATGTCTGCCCGAGCGGGTGACGGTAGAGCGCCATGCTGGCCAACAGCAACCCGGCGATCGCGGCGGCCGGCAGCCACGCGCCGCCGTGTGCCCGCCGGTGCGTGCGCCTGCGCAGCCGTTCCAGGTCGGCGAGGGTGCGTCCGGCCTCTTCCGTGGCGCCCTGGTCCATGGCGTGCCCCAATCCGCTCTGCGATCGCGATAACTTTGCATCGCAAAGCGTAAGGGCGGCCTGTGCCGATGGCAAGCGTGTGGGCGCACCGGGGAGGGGTACCGGCACCATCCCGGGAACTTCGGCCAGCAGGACCCCTGCTCGCAGGAGGTGGGTACGGGCTGGGGCATCAGCAGGTTCGCGGAGCGGGTGGCACGGGATGCTCAAGCACCCCGACGGGGTGAACGCGTCGCGTGCGGTCGGCCACTACGCTGCCGCCCGTGGACCGTGTGACAACCGTGTTCTGGATGGGCGGCTGTGTCGGCCTCGTGCTCCTCCTCGGGGCGGGACTGGCCGCGATCGTGGTGGTGGCCCACCGCCAGGAGCGGGAGCGGCGGGACTCGTGGCGGCGGTGGGCGGCCCACCAGGGGTGGACGTTCACCGAGAACCCGCAGGTGGCCTGGACCGGCCGGGTGCCGGGTCGTAACCGTCGGGGCGTGCGGTTCGCGCTGACCGGAACGATGCACGGACGGCCGGTCGGGGTGGCCGAGTACGCGTACACCGAGACGCATACCTCGACCGGCGCGGACGGCAACCAGACGACGAGCTCGCAGACCCACGCGTACGTCGTCGCGTTCGTGTGGCTGCGGCGGCCGTTCCCGGACCTCGCGGTCGCGCCGCGCCACGTGTTCTCGAAGCTCGGCCGCGCCCTGTTCGGCAGCGACGGGTACGCCACCGGCAACGCCGAGTTCGACCGGCAGTGGCGGGTGGGTGCGGCGGCTCCCGGGCAGCAGGCCCTGGTCGGGCCGACCCTGCTCGCCGCGCACCTGGCCGGGGCGGTGCCGGCGTGGAGCGTGCGCGGCCCGGAACTGATCACCTACCGGAGCGGCCGGCTGCATGATCACACCTCGGTGGGATCCCTGGTGACACCGCTGATCACGGTCGCCGACCTGCTCGAACAGGGCCGGTGACGAAGAGCCGACCCTGCGCCGGGACGGGAGACGACCGCCGGAAACAGCGCGACGACCATCCCGGTTCGTTCCGTCCGGCTCCCTACGCCGCTTTCACGAGCGCTGCGTTTGCACGAGCGCTGCGTTTGCACGAGCGCTGCGCTTGCACGAGCGCTGTGGTGATCAGGACGCCATGGACGTCAAAACGGGCGGGTAGCGTCCATGGCGTCCTGATCACCTTTGGCCGCTTCAGCTGCGTCCGACGATTGCGTCAGTTGCTAGCGGACGCAATTCGGGCGGGATGTCGCCGTGCGTCGTCCGCTGTGAAGCACGGCGCCAACCAGCCTGCCGCGCCCCAAACCGGCCTTCAAGTGGCGAATCGTCCCATCTCTGGGTCACTTTATCGCCATCGAAGAGAGATAGTCGGGAAGGCCCACCTCGCCACGGCCGTGGAAAGACGGGAGGCCGGCCCCGAGGGGACCGGCCTTCCATCGGCAGGTGCGGATCACGGCTTCCAGGAGCCGGCGGTCTCGAACTTGTGCCGGTATTCCAGGGCGCCGTTCTTGTCGGCCACGTTGAACACCACCGTGCCCGCCCGCTTGCTGCCCTCGCGCAGGTTGTTGCCGGAGCTCAGCGTGTCGCCGCAGCCGGAGAGGGCGCTTGCCAGGCCGTTGGCCGTGGTGCCGTTGGCGGCCACCCACTCGAAGTAGAACGGGTTGATGGAACTCTTGCCCTTGGTCACCGTCGCGGTGACATGGGCGATCAGGTACATGCCCTTGTCCGGGTCCGGGGCGTACGTCCGGCAGCCCTTGGTCTCCGTGGTGAACCGGCTGACCGTGATCTCGATGGTCCCCTCGTCGTCGGAGAGCACCAGGGTGGCGCCGGGCTTCATGTTGTAGGTCTCGCCGTTCTTCGCCGGCGCGGAGGCGCCACCCGGTGCCACATGGGTGGTTCCCGGGGTTGGCAGGGCCTTCTCCAGGTCGTCCGCCGCCTTGTTGGCACCGGCGATGAGGGCGGCGACGCCGCCGACGCAGCAGAGCAGGGCCAGCACGGCCACCACCGCCACGACGATCAGGACGGTCCTGTTCTTCTTCGGCGGAGCGACCGGCGGCGGCGCGCCGAACGAGTAGCCGGGCCCTGCGGGCGGGTAACCGGACCCTGCGGGCGGATAGCCGGGCCCCGCGGGCGGGTAACCGGGCGTGCCGGACACGGGCGGGTACGGCGTCCCCGACACGGGCGGGTACGGCGTCCCCGACACCGGCGGGTACGGCGTGCCGGACACCGGCGGCTGCGGCACGCCCGAGGTCGGCTGGTGCGGGGCGGCCCATGGCTCGCCCGGTGCCCCGGAAACCGGCGGCTGTGCCCACGGCTCGCCGGGCGTGCCCGACACCGGGGGGTGCGGGACCCCGGAGACCGGGGGCTGCGGCGCTGCCCACGGGTCGCCGGCCGGCTGCTGCGGCGGCACGGGCGGGAGCGGGGCCCACGGGTCGCCCGCGGGCTGCGGGACGCCGGAGGTCGGTGGCTGCGGTGGGTAGCCGCCCTGCTCGGCGGGGAACTGCGGCATCGGGGCCGGCGGGTACGGCTGCTGCTCCGGGTTCGGCTGATTCGGATCCTGCGGCCCATAAGGGGGCTGGGGGTGACTCACCGTACTCCTAAGCACCTGACGACGACGGCAAACGCGGCTGACGCTACCGTGCGCGGACAACGGACCATCTTCGCGTCTCCTGCAGCGCCGCGCTGTCCCCTGTTCGGAGTCCGTTCCCGGGTCAAAGGGGCAGTAGCACGGCGGCGGTGCGGACCAGCGCGTCGTCGACGGCGAACCGGCCGGTGACCAGAGCGGGCGGATCGGCCACCGGGGCGGCGTCGAGCCGGGCCGGCGCGATGCGGGCGGTGAACGTGCCGGCATCCGGATCGAGCTCCACCAGCGCGTCGTGGAAGCCCAGCCACGTGCCGACGACCGGGTGCCACACCTTGTAGATGCTCTCCTTGGCGCTGAACACCACTGCCGGCCAGGAGGTCCCCGCCGGCAGCCGGGCGCACCGTTCATCCTCCTCGGGCAGGCAGACCAGCCGGCGTACGCCCGCGTTGAGTTCCTGGTGCCCCTCGGCGTCGATGCCGACCGACCGGATCTCGCCGACGCGGGCCGCGACGGCGGCGCAGTAGCCGGAGGTGTGGGTGATGGCGCCGACCACGCCGGCCGGCCAGACCGGCGAGCGGTCCGCCGCCGCCGGCACCGCGACCGGGGGCAGTCCCAGCGCGGCCATCGCCCGGCGGGCGCAGACCCGCCCAGCGGTGAAGTCGCGGCGGCGGCTCTGCACCGCGCGTTCGGTCAGGCAGGCCCGCTCGGCCGGCAGCAGCTCGCCCGTCCAGTCCGCCGGCCCGGCCACGGCCACCGCCACCGCAGGCGGCAGCAGGTCACGCATCGCCGCCCCCCGACCGGTACGACCGCACGTGCGCCCGCACCGGGAACGCGGGAAGCAGGCGTACGGCGTCGTCGGGGCGGACGGCGCCGAGCTCGTCCACGTCGACGGGCCGCCCGCCCGCCGGCCGGTGCGGCAGTTGTCGACCGTCCCGCCAGGCGAGCACCTGGGCCACGGTCAGCGTCGTGAGGGACATGGTTGGTGAACGTACCGCAAGGTGTAACGCCGCAGCGTTCCGTGGCGCTGACAGGGCGTCGCCGAAGGGTGACGGACATCTATCGTCGGTGCGGTACGCCGGCGGTGGCCGCCACGTGGAACCGGAGAGGGAGTGCGATGTTCGGTGGTGCGGAATCCACGGCATCCCCCATGGACGAACACACGCCGGTGACGCCGGCCTGGACCTGCGGCACCTGCGGCGCGGACTGGCCGTGCGCGACCAAACGCGCGCGGTTGCTGGAGGAGTACCAGGTCGACCGGGCGATGCTCAGCGTGTACCTCGGGTCCTGCCTGGCCGCCGCCACGCAGGACCTGTCGGCCGCGCGCGGGACGGCCCTCCAGGACCGGTTCATCGGCTGGCTGCCACGGGAACACCGGCGGATGTGACGGATGCGGGGACGCCACCGTCCCCGCCCGCATCCCCGCTCTTGCCGCCACCGCTGTCCCGGATCGGCCGCGACGCCGAACCAGCAGGTCACCGGACGGGCAGACCCGTTCCGTCCATCGTGTTCCTGATCAGGTCATGGCCCAGGTCGAAGCGGATGCCGTCCGGGTTGGTCAGCTCTGCCTCGGCGTACCACGACCGGTCGGCCTCCGGGTGCGGTCCCACGAGCCCCACCCGCCCGGCGCCGAAGGTGGTGACGACGGCGGCGGGCGCCCCGGTGTCGTAGGTGGCGAGCACGACGCCCGGCACCCCCGGGCGCAGCTCGATCGTCGGCCCGTCCTGGAAGAACATGTGCCGGGAACTGCCGCGCCACCGGACCGGGATCACCGTGTCGTCGACGCTGTCGACGCTCGCTCCGTCAGTGCTGATGTACTGGTTGACCTCACCGTCGATCAGTCCGAAGCCGGGCTGGCCGGCGGCGAGGTATGCCCCCAGGCAGAAGCCGAGGTAGTGACCGCCGTCGTGGACGAAGTCACGGATCTCGTCGGCGTGGTCACGCAGCCTCCGCCAAGCCGGCCTGACGTTGCCGCCGCCAGGCTGGGCGTAGACAGCCGCCTGCGTCAACGTGCTCCGCGAGATCTGCCGCTGCTCGTCCGGACCGCAGTATCCGGTGCGGAACCTGCCCGGGGCGGCGCGCAGGAGGGCGGCTACGGCCTCGGCGCAGCCCGAACAGGCGGCCGGACCCCGGTAGATGAGCGCCAGCGGCCGGTCGTGGTCCCCGGTGACCGCCGAGGCACCGGCCCACCCCAGCGCGGCCAGGGTGCCGGCGGCACCGGCACCGACAAGGAGGCGCCGCCGGTCGATCCGGCGTGTCTCTCCGGGCAGCAGGCCCGCACTGGTCCATCTCATGTCGTACGCCCGCCGTTCAGCGGCGGTGTCGAGTGGTCGCCTGCCGAGGTGATCGCCGCCGCGTTTCCTCCTGTGAGTACATCGACATGCCGGCCCGGTGGCGGTTGGCTCGGTTGCGCCGGGTGACCACTCGGCGGGCGCCGTCGGAGAGCAGCGTCACCAGCCCCTCCAGCGGGCCGCGGCCGGCCGTGGCCCACCACGCCGTCCCGAACAGCACCATGGCCAGGACCTGCGCGAGGTAACCCGTCACGGGCTCGAAGGAGTCGAGTTCGGAGTTGATGAACATGATGTGCGCGGTGTAGAGCGTCAGCGTCATGCTGCCGGCCGCGGCCAGGGGCACCAGCAGCACGGAGATCGCCCGCCGTGGGACGGGCCGTGCGACGTGGAAGGCGAGCAGCATGACGGCGAGCAGGGCGATCGCGCTGCCGACCGTGCCGAGCAGGTCGAGCGGGGTGCCGGTGTGCGGCGCGTCGACCGCCAACCACCACCACGTCGAGGTGGGCGTGCTGCCGTCCCCGCCGAACACGAGGAGCTCCGTCGTCTCGGCTGCGGTCAGCCCGCTCCGGGGCTGCGTGAACCAGATCTGCCGGAAGCCCTCGTACCGGTTCAGCAGAATCCACGACGCCACCGGCGCCGCGGCGGCGAGCAGGGCTCCGGTGTAGAGCAGCCCGAGAAGCACCATCAACCGGTTCAGGGCCAACCGCCCGACCACCAGCCCGACGCAGAGGTACGCCAGCCACGTCACCGCCGGGAACTCCCCCGTCATCGACAGTTCGGTGAGCAGCGCGCCGGGGTCGCCGATGAGATGTGTGAATGCCTGGTTGTCATA
This sequence comes from Micromonospora peucetia, assembly GCF_900091625.1. Taxonomy (NCBI): domain Bacteria; kingdom Bacillati; phylum Actinomycetota; class Actinomycetes; order Micromonosporales; family Micromonosporaceae; genus Micromonospora; species Micromonospora peucetia. The sequence goes on along the minus strand of NZ_FMIC01000002.1, from coordinate 1,314,387 downwards.
GGTCGGTTCCGGTAGCCGTGGCAGCAGGAGCTGGCGGAGCACGGGAGCGCCGGCGGCCACGGTCACGGCGGTGAACGCCACCAACCAGGTGGGCAGGAACACCAGCGGGATCGCCAGCACGAACATCACCGCGTAGTAGGGCAGGATCACCGACGCCAGGGACGCGTCGGTGTAGCCCAGCGCCAACCCGATCGCGCCGATGACCAGAGCCCGGACGCCGAGCGCCGCCACGGGACCCGCGCCGGCGGTCAGGGGGACCCGTCGCCGACCGGTCATGAACGCGATACCGACTCCGGCCAGCACCGCGAACAGAGCAGCCGCCCGACCGCCGAAGACCGTGAACGACCAGGTCGGTAGACCTGCGGCGTCAGCCTGATACAACGAGTGCACGGCGATCATTCCGAACAGCGCGACGCCACGCGCGGCGTCCACGCCGAGCAGTCGGGTCCGCCCGGCCGACAGGTCGGTCGTCGCGGGCGGACTGGCGGCCCTGTCCAGGGCGGTGCGGCTGAGGTGTGCGGTCTGAGTCATGGCCGCATCACGGTGTCCACCAGGTCGCAGCCGAGATCCGTGCCGAGCCGGTCGACGATCGGTAGCCCGGCGTCGACGTACCAGTCGTCGGTGGCTTCGGGGTGAGGGCCGACGACTCCGACCCGGCCCGCGCCGAAGGCGGTGGCCATCGCGGCGATGGTGCCGTTCGGGTAGGTGGCGAGGATATCGGCGCCGGCCTCCGGGCGCAGCCAGAAGTACGGGCCGTCCTGGAAGAAGAGCGTCCGCCGCCGGCCGCGCCAGGAGACCTGGACGACGGTGTTCTTCTCCGAGCCGACCGTGGCGGCGGACGAGACGATGTACTGGTCGGTGTCCCCTGGCAGGAGGCCGAAGCCGGGGGTGGCCCCCGCGAGGTAGCCGCCGAGACAGAAGCCCAGGTAGTTTCCGCCGGAGTGGACGAACTGCCTGATCTCGTCGCGGTGGCGCTTCAGGTGGCGGTAGCCGCGTTTGAGGGTGCCGCCACCGGGCTGGGCGTAGAGCGCCGCCCCGGCCAGGGCCCGACGGGTCAGCGGCAGGTCCTCGTCCGGGCCGACGTACCGGACGTCGAAGCCCCAACGGCTGGACTTGAGCAGCGCCGCCACCGCCTCGGGGCACCCGGGCAGCGTCGCCGGCCCCCGGTAGACCAGCGCCACCGGCGGCTCCGGCAACCCGGGCAGCGGCGAACGGACGGTCAGGCCACGGCCGGCGAGGGCCCGTCCGCCGGCGGCGAGCAACCGACCCACGTTCCCCATCGCGATCACGATCCCGCCGGCAGCGGGTTGTCGAGCGTCAGCGCGGTGCAGCGGACCCCACCCCCGCCCTTGGCGAGTTCGGTCGTGTCGAGTTCGACGACCCGCAGGCCGCGCGCACGCAACGAGGTCGCCAGCCGCGGTGCCCCCCTGGTCATGGTCACGGTGACGCCGTCACTGATCAGGTTGAGCGCGAAGCGCGCCGCCTCCTCGACGGAGACCTCGATCAGGTCCATGCCGAGGCCACGCAGCCGCCGACGGCTCGGCTCGTCGAGGGCGTCCGGGCAGTAGGCGAGCGTGCGTCCCGGCTCGACGACCCCGACCGCAAGGTCGAGGTCGTACCACCGGTGGCTCACCGTCCGCAGCGGCACGACCTCGTAGCCGAGTTCCCGCGCGAGCACGGCATGCATCCGCCGGTCGGTCCGCTGGCCGTGGCCGGCGAGCAGCAGGTCGCCGCAGGCCAGGGCGTCGCCCTGCCCGCTGAACGGGTACGGCGCCTCCAGGACCTCGAAGTCGTGGTTGATCAGCCACTCCTGGAAGTACGGCAGCTCTGCCTTGCGCTCAGGTGGCGGTGCTCCCAGCACGGCCCGGCCACCCCGTACCAGCGCGGCGTTCGCGGCGAAGACCATGTCCGGGCACTCCGGCGCCGACGTCACGTACTCGATGCGGCGCCCCGCCGCCCGGTGCGCGGCGATGATGCGCTCGTGCTCGAGAATCGCCACCGCGCGGTCGGGCTGAACCTCGGTGTGCATGTACGGGTTGATCTCGTAGTCGACCCGGAAGTGGGCCGCGTCGGATACCAGCAGGGCCTTGTTCATCGAGCGTTCTTCCTCTCGGGGAGTGGATGGCGGACGGATCGGGCCACGGCGTGGTGCGAGCCGCCGCCGTACGGCGCGGCATCAGGCCGCCCGTGGTCTCGTGGTGCTCTGGGCGAGCACTCCCTGGGCGGGGATCCCGCGCCATCGGGTGCCGGGAATCAGGTGTTCGCCCTTCATCAGCAGCGAGAGCGAGCCCAGCATGACGTCGTCGCCGACGACGGCGTCGTAGAGCACGATGGCGCGGGTGCCGATCGTGGCGCCGGCGCCGACCGTGACGACGGACATCTTCATCACCCGGTCCTCGAAGAGGTGGGTCTGCAGCGACACCTCGGTGCCCACGGTCGCGTCGTCGCCGATCTCGACCAGGTCGAACTCGGTGAGGTACGTCGTGCCGATCCAGGTGCGTCTGCCGACGCGGACCCCGAACCAGCGCAGCATCGGCGGCAGGAACGGGGTGCCGACCAGGAGCCCGATGCCGGCGGGGACCGCCGCGGCCTCGTAGAGACCGGTGACGAACTCGGTCCGCCGGACGAAGCCGCTCCACAACGGTTCCACCCGGGGCTGGTAGGTGCCGACGACATTGCGTTTGGTCGCCGCGCAGAAGGCGATCACCGCGACGCTCGACGCCATCGCGACGAAGGGCGACACCAGTGCCGGCACGAGCAGGTCCCGGCCGTTGGCGAGTGAGGACAGCGCCAGGAGGTAGAGGTAGAAGCTGGCGCCGAGCACCGATGCGGGCAGGGTCGCGCGGAAGAACTCGACGAACAGCCGGCGGGCCACCACGATGCGCGGCGGGCGGAACGTCACCGCCTCCGAGAAGGAACCGCTGCTCTGGCGGGCCGGCAGGTGCATCGCCGGTGAGCCCAACCAGGACGTGCCCTCCGGGACACCGTCGTCGGGCGGCAACGTGCCGACGCCGATCAGGGATCCGTCGCCCAGCACCGTGCCGGCCGGTACGAACGCGGCGTTTCCGACGAAGGCCCGGCTGCCGACCGTGGTGGGCAGGAACGCCATCCGGCCGTTGGCGAACGTCGCGGCGCCCAGGCTGGCCATGTCGGCGACGAAGCTCTCCGACCCCAGGGTGAGCAGGTCCGGGTCCAGGTGCGCGGCGGTGGAGACCTCGGCGCCGCGGCCGACCCGGGCACCGAGCAGTCGCAGCCAGGGCCCGGTGTAGAGGGTCGCGTAGAGCGAGTTGGTGAACATGAGGCTGGACTCGAGCAGCTTGTCGGCAATCCACTTTCGTACGCCGAGCATCGAGTGGAGGCGGTGGTGAACGCCGATTGGTACCCGCGGCAGCACAAGGCGCTTGCCGAGGGCGACCAGCGCGCAGACGGTGAGCACGTAGACGATCCCGGCCGGGATGGTCGCGACCAGGCCGGTGAGCAGGCCTCGGGTCAGCAGCACCCACCACACCAGCGCCACGCTGGGCAGGACCATCGCGATCGCCCCGAGTTCCAGCCCGATCAGGCCGACCAGTGCGGCGGCGACGTGGTGCGGGCGCCAGCCACGCCGCAGGCGGCGGTAGCTGAGCAGCGATTCCACGGTGGGAGCGAGCCGGGGGGTCGGAGCCGGCGGTGAGCCCGCCCAACGCGCTCCGGGTGGCACCGCCTCGCCGTGGACGAGGACGGACTGCTCGCCGAGGCCGGCTCGCGCCCCGACCGAAGCGCCGGGCTCGAGGACCGCGTTCGCGCCGACGAAGGCGTCCGCCCCGATCATGATCGGCCCGACGACGACCCAGCCGTCCTCCGCCCGCCACGGCCGCAGCGAAACGCCGTACCCGACTGAGGCGTCCCGGCCGATGGAGATCAGGGTCGGCAGACTGATCGCGCTGGTCGCGATCGTGGTCCGGCAGCCGATCCGGGCACCGAGCAGCCGCAGGTAGGTCGCCATCAGCGGAGAACCGCTGAGCACAGGCAGCGGCCCGACCGCCAGCAGTGTGTCCAACGCCCAGAGCCGGACGTAGGTGAGCCCCCACAGGCGGTACCGGCCGGGCCGGATGCCCGCGGCCAAGGGCCGGGCCAGCAGGACCGGCAGCACCCACCGCACGCCAAGGTAGCTGAGCAGGATCGCGATCATCAGTTCCGCGAGGACGCGGGCCGACACGAGACCGTCGTTGCGGGTGTAGACGTAGGAGACGGGGAGCGTGACTGCCAACAGCAGCAGGTAGATCACCGCCACCTGGCCGGACCCGGCCAGCGCGATCCGCCGGCTGCGGTGCCGCAGCGGGGCGGGGCGGGGCGGCGCGCCGGACCCACCGGTCCGATCGGCGGCGCCGAGGTGAGCGGCCATGCCTCGTACGGTCGGGTGGGCGTACAGGTCCCGGACCGCCGGGCTCACGCCGACCTTGCGGGCGCGCAGCAGCGACACCACCCGCGCCGCGAGCAGCGAATGCCCTCCGAGGTCGGTGAAGAAGCCCGCCTCGACCGAGAGCGCCCCGGCCTCGATGCCGAACGCCTCCGCCCACGCCGCACGTACCTGCTCCTCCAACTCGCCCTCGGCGGCCACCAGCGGGCCGGCGGGGAGGGTGAGCCGGCGGTTCGGCGGGGGCAGTCGTTTCCGGTCGACCTTTCCGCTGGGCATGGTCGGCAGCGCGGTGACGACATCCAGGAAGGAGGGCACCATGTAACCGGGCAGCCGGGTCTGCAGGGTCTGGCACAGCCGGACGGTCAGCTCCTCCCACCCGCCCTCGTCGCTGTCGTGCGCAACGAGGTAGGCGGCCAGTTCGTGGGGGGCGGCCGGGTCGTCGGCGACCGGGACCAGCGCAGCCACGGCCTCGGCAATCCCCGGATCCTCCAGCAGCACGCTCTCGATCTCACCGAGGTCCACCCGATGGCCACGGATCTTGACCTCGGAGTCCGCCCGGCCCAGGTATTCGATTTCGCCTTCGGCGGTGATCCGACCGAGGTCCCCGGTGCGGTACAGCCGACTGCCGGGCGGCGCCAGAGCGTGTTCGATGAACCGGTCGGCGGTCAGGTCCGGGCGCCCCACGTACCCGCGCGCCACCCCCGGGCCGCCGATACAGATCTCACCCACCTCGCCGTCGACGACCGGCTGCCGCCGCTCGTCCAGCAGCACCACGGAGTAGGTCGGCAGGGGCCGCCCGATGGTGACCGGCCGTCCGGGGAGCAGTTCTCCCCAGGTCGCGGTGACCGTGGCCTCGGTCGGCCCGTAGGTGTTGAGGATCCGTCGGCCGGGCCGGCTCCACCGCTCGACCAACTGCCCCGGGCAGGCCTCCCCGCCGACGAGCAGGTTGCGGATCCGGGGTAGGTCGCGCGGGATGGTGGCCAGCAGGGTCGGCACGCAGTAGAAGACGGTGACACGTGCCTCGTCCAGGAAGTCCGCCAACTCCGCGCCGAGGCGGCGGGAGTCGTTCGGGCCGGCCACCAGGGTGGCGCCGACCGACCAGGTCGGCCAGATCTCCTCGATTGCGAAGTCGAAGGCGATCGTCATGCCCTGGTAGACCCGGTCCGTCGGGCGTACGTCGTACACGCCGGGCACCACCTCGAGGAAGTTGCAGATGCTCGACTGCGCGACCTCGACGCCCTTGGGTCGACCGCTCGACCCGGAGGTGTAGATCACGTAGGCGCTGGGGTCCTGGATTCCGTCGCCGCCGAGTTCCGGCCGGTCGCTCGGTGCCGCGGCGAGTTCGGCAGCGCACTCGTCGACGACGAGAGTGGGCCGCTCGCCGGCCCGGTCGGCGAGCGCCGAGGACGTCACCGTCAGGTCGACGTCGGAATCCTCGGTGATGTAGGCGACCCGGTCGGCCGGGGACTCGGGGTCGATCGGCACGAACGCGGCGCCGGCTTTTCCCACGCCCAGCAACGCCACGTACGTCTCGACGGAGCGCCGTAGCAGGATGGACACCCGTGAGCCGGCACCGACACCGAGCGCGCGCAGGTGGTGGGCCAACCGGTTGGCGCGCTCGTCCAGCTCGCGGTAGGTCAACCGCTCACTGCCGTGCTCGAGTGCGATGGCCGACGGATTCCGGTCGCAAGCGGATTCGAACACGTGGTGCAGACGTCGCGTGCGCTTGACGTCGCTTTCGTCCCGTAGTCCGGTCACGGGACCGACGTCCAGCGAGCCAACCACGACCCGCGCCTCCGCGTCCGGATGATGCTCCGGCCGCAGGGGTGACACGGGTGTGCCGGTGAGACCTACGTGCTTCACGGAACCGCAAACCTCCTGCTTGATCACGAGCCAGCACCGGTCCCATGCGGTGAACACCTCTGCGAACTCCTGCGATCACCAGGCTGGTGGCAGGGGTGTCCGGCGGAAGCCGGACGCAGGGCATGAGCAAATGGGCGGCGAGATGTGCCGTGAAGCCCGTAGGGCGTCACGGAAGTAGCAAAGTGTCGTGATTGGCGTCGCCTGTACCGCTGACTGTCGCCGTGGTCAGTCGGCGCTCCCGCCTGTGGACGAGCGGGGCTGGTCGGCCGCGTGCGGGTGGGGCGAGCCGTCGACATCCCGAGGGCGGGGGGTCGGGAGCGCCGGTCCTGACGGGACAGTGGTCGCGATGACCGGGAGGTGCGTCAGGGAGCCTGCTGCGGCGAGGACTCCGCCGGGGCGTGCCGGGCGATGTCGGCGTCCGGTGACCTCGACGAGGACCGGGGCGGAGTTGGCGGCGGGAAGTCCCTTGAGGACGACAGGCGTCCCACCGTCGTGAATGTAAACGACCACTCGGACGAGACTAGGGAGGCAATAAGAGTTCTATGTCTGGTTATGCCGCGTTGCGTAAGGCGGAGTTTCCAGAAGGTGAACGTCCGGATGAACGGACCGTCCGACGACATGGATGACGAACGGCCCAACCAGTCGAATACCGGTATACCCGGGCATGAAGCCCCGCCAGGGCAGGCGGTTTGCGCGGCCGGAGGAGCCGCGCCGGAGATCGGCTCCTCCCGTGACGGGAGGGCGTGGCCCTCCCCGGGTATGCGGTCAGTACGCGTGCGTCACCGTGATCGTGATGTTCGTGCAGGAGCCCGCCCGGCTGGTCAACGCGCTCTTCTCGGTGCTGTCGACGCTCAACCGCCACCGGGTCTTCACTGCCGCCCACTCGCCGACGTACCGGCACTTCTCGTGGGTCGGCAGCCAGGTTGCCGGGTCCTGGTCGCCCTTGGACTGGTTGACGTTGTCGGTCACCGCGACCAGCGAGCGGACGTCACCGAGGTCGTTGGCGAACGCCTGTCGCCGGGTGGTGGTCCAGTTCCTTGCGCCCGAGTCCCATGCCTCGGCCAGCGGGACCATGTGGTCGATGTCCAGATCGGACGGGTTGGTCCAGTAGGCCGCATCGTAGTAGGAGCGCCAGCGTCCGCCGGTCAGCTGGCAGCCGGAGCCCACCGTGGGGCGGGTGGTGGCCTCGGCGATCAGTACCTCGTACCGGGTGTTGCAGCCGTCGGAGTCGGTGTCGGCCCAATGCGGAAACAGGCTCCGGGAGTAGCCGGTGCGGACCTCGGTGGCCACCGGCAGGTCGGCGACGAGGGTGCGCAACGGCACCGAGACGGTGGCCGCGTGGGCGGGGGCGGCCAGACCGAGGGTGGCGGCGGTGACGGTGGCCAGCAGGCCGCCGGTCCAGCGCAGGGTACGGGTCATCGCGTACTCCGTCCGATCGATCGGGGGTGGCCGACAGTGCAGCCGGCACGGGTGTCGACGGGGCGGACCCCGGATGACTGCAAAACCACATCGATCGATACGTTACGGGAACTCAGCTGCTGGTGGGAATCCTGCCGGCCGCAAATGTGGCAGATGCCGGTCCCGGATGGTGCCGTCGATCCGTACCGTTTGCGCAAGATGACGGACCGTCAGATGTCGGATGTAAACCATCCGTTCGGTGTCGCATAGGTCGGAAATCTGACCGAAGTCGACCCGTTGTGTCAGTGGTACGGGGTGGTTAAGCTCTTGGTGCGCGCCCCAATCGCCCGCTTCCCCCGTGGCAGGCGATCGGGGCGCGCATCTACGTCGACGGGCCCGCACGCCACCGCGTGCGGGCCCGTTCTCCGTGCACCCGCCGCCGTTCAGCACGCGCGGCGGGTGCCGTGCCGTCCGTCAGATCCAGCGGCCGTCCAGCCACATCCGCGCCGACCACTCCGCGTACGGCAGCACGTTCCCGACGAAGATCGGATAGAAGTACGCGAAGCAGAGCGCGACCAGCAGGACGTAGGCCCCGGCGATCACCCCCCCGACCAGCCTGCGGTCCCGGGCCTCGTCGAGCCCCCCGCCCCCGGCGGCAGCACCGGCGTCACCCGACCGTTCGGCGACGGCTCCCGGTGGACCGGCCGGCGTCACGATCGCACCGAGCACGTAGACCACCGCCAGCACCAGGAACGGCAGGACCGGGGCGGTGTAGAAGGAGAACATCGTCCGGCCGTCGAGCGCGAACCAGAACCAGGGCAGCAGGCCGGCCGCCACGACGAGCAGGATCGCCCCGGCCCGCCAGTCCCGCCGGGCCAGGCCCAGCCAGGCCAGCGCCACCAGGGCGGGCAGGAACGACCACCAGAGCAGGGGAGTGCCGAGCAATAGGACCTCCGAGGCGCAGCTCGCCGCCCCGCAGGCCCCGTCGCCCGACCAGTAGAAGGCGACCGGCCGGCCGAGCAGCAGCCACTGCCACGGCCAGGACTGGTACTTGTGCCCCTCGTCCAGCGTCCGGTGGAAGCCGTACGCGGCCTTGTGGTACTCGATCAGGTTGTTCAGCGCGCCGAACACCGGGGCGTCGCTCAGCGGGGCGTTCGGGTACCGCTCGGCGAGCCGGTAGTAGCCGTCGTCACTGAGCAGCCAGCCGGACCAGGTGCCGAGGTAGGTGAGCACCATCAGCACCCCGGCCAGCACCAGCCAGGGCAACTCGTCGAGGAGGGCGTCCCGCCACGGCCGGCGTACGCCGGCGGAGCGGCGGACCCCGACCTCCCAGAGGATCACCAGCAGCGCGAAGACGGGCAGGAAGTAGAGCGCGTTCCACTTGACGGCGCAGGCGCAGCCGAACAGGACCCCGGCGGCGAGCCGCCACCACGGCCAGTTCCGCCAGCCGCCCGCCGGCCGCCCGGCCCGCCCGGGTCGGCCCGGGTCCAGACCGGCCTCCAACGCCCGGGCCCACCGGCGGCGCCGGGCGTCCCGGTCGAGCACCAGGGCGCCGAACGTGGCCAGCACGAAGAAGAGCAGGAAGATGTCGAGCAGCGCGGTGCGGGACAGCACCAGGTGGAAGCCGTCCAGCGCGAGCAGCAGGCCGGCGGCGCAGCCGAGGGCCGTCGAGCGGAACATCCGCCGGCCGATGCGGACCAGCAGCAGCACCGACAGGGTGCCGATCAGCGCTGCCGAGAACCGCCAGCCGAACTCCGGCGCGGTCGTCATCAGGTGCCCCGGCACGGAGATGCCGTGCTCGGCGTCGGAGTAGCCGAAGGCCCACTCGCCGAGCCCGATCAGCCACTTGCCGAGCGGCGGGTGGACCACGTACGACGGGCCGTTGTCCTTGAAGTTCCACTCGACGCCCTTGTCGACGAGCGCCCACGCGTCCCGGGCGTAGTAGGTCTCGTCGAAGATCTTGCCCGGCGGGTGGCTCAGGCCGACGAAGCGCAGGATCGCCGCGATCGCGACGATCACGCCCGTGGCCAACCAGGAACGCCCGTCCAGTCGGGCCTCGACGGTGGCCAGCCGCCGGCGGACCACGCCGGGGACGCCACCGGAATCGGAGGCCGCTCCCTCCGGCGTGCTCCCGTCCGTGGGATCCGGCTCCGCCTGGCTCGCGCTCTGTGCTGTCGACGCACTCGTCACCCGGCGATCGTAGGCTGCGAAGGTGCCCGGTGGCGCCCGTCGTCCCCGATACCGGTACCGCCATCGATGAAGGAGCTGCATCTCGTGGGTGAAATGTCCGACACCGGGCGCCTGGTCCTGCTCGGCGCGCCGCTCGGCAACCCCGCCGACGCCTCCGCCCGGTTCCGCGAGGTGCTCGCCGCCGCGGACGTGGTGGCCGCCGAGGACACCCGCCGGCTCACCCGGCTGGCCCGGGACCTCGACGTCACCGTCGGCGGCCGGATCGTCTCCTACTTCGAGGGCAACGAGGAGCGACGCACACCCGAGCTGGTCGACGTGCTGGCCGCCGGCTACCTGGTCGCCCTGGTCACCGACGGCGGCATGCCGAGCGTCTCCGACCCGGGCTACCGGCTGGTCCGGGCCGCCGTGGACGCCGGCGTGCCGGTCACCGCCGCGCCCGGTCCGAGCGCGGTCACCACCGCCCTGGCGCTCTCCGGCCTGCCCTGCGACCGGTTCTGCTTCGAGGGCTTCCTGCCGCGCACCCCCGGCGCCCGCCGGTCCCGCCTGCGGGCGCTCGCCGCCGAGGACCGGACGCTGGTCTTCTTCGAGGCGCCACACCGGATCGCCGCCGCGCTCGCCGACCTGGCCGCCGCGTTCGGCGCCGACCGACCCGCCGCGCTCTGCCGCGAGCTGACCAAGACGTACGAGGAGATCGTCCGCCGTCCGCTCGGCGAACTGGCCGCCTGGGCGGCCGAGGGGGATCCGCGCGGCGAGATCACCCTCGTGGTGGCCGGTGCGCCCGAAACGGCCCCCGAGCGACCCGACGACGACACGCTGCGGGCCGCCGTCGCCGCCCGGGAGGCCGCCGGCCTGTCCCGCCGGGACGCCATCACCGAGGTCGCCACCGGGTACGGCCTGCGCCGCCGCGACGTCTACACCGTCGTGCACGCCTGAGCGACCCGCCGGTGTGCCGCGCGGGCCGGGGGTCACCAGGCGGCGACGAGGAAGCCGAGGGTGATCACCAGTGGGCCGGCCAGCGCGCCGGTCACCGCCCAGCGGCGCAGCCGGGGATCGGCGAGCCGGGTGGCCCCGGTCCACCGGGCGATCCCGGCGCCGCAGCCGAGCACCACCAGCAGGCCGAGCAGCCAACGCAGGTGCCCGGCGGGGCCGGTGTCCGCGTACGCGGTGCCGCTGTCCGGGCCGGTCATCCGGGCCGGCAGCGTCGTACCGGTCGCGGTCTCCTCGGCGGCCACCCCGCTGACCCGTACGGCGGGCGCGACCCACGGGTGGCCGGCCGGCGTGAAGGTGCCCCGGCAGCGCTGGGCGAGCCCGTCCCCGGTGCAGTCGACGATCACCACCTCGCCCCGGGTGGCGTGCCCCGTCGCCAGCCAGAACGGCCCCGCGCTCACCCAGGCGAAGAAGGCCGCCACCAGGCTCAACGACAGCAGCACGGCCAACCCGGGCAGCGGGTCGGGCGGGCGTGGGGTGCCCCGGTCGGCGCCGGGTGACCGCCGCCGCTGCGGCTTCGGCTCCTCCCGGATCGGCGTGCCGTCCCAGTGCACCTGCTCGATCGGCGGCCAGTACGCGCCGTCGCCGCCGTCCGGCGTACCTGCGGCGTCGCCTGCGCCTGGCGTACTCCCGACGGGGGAGTGCCCCCGGCGGACCGGGACCCGGCGCGGCACCGCGTCGACCGGCGCTCCCGTGGTGGGCTCCACCTCGACGGCGGGCGCGAGGGGCTCGGCGGTGTCGGCGGGCGCCTCCGGTCCGGCGGCGGCCGGTACGACGCGGGGGTGCGGGGCGACGCCGCCGCGTGGCGACCCGACGCCGCCGCGTGGCGACTCCGCGCCGCCGCGCGGCGCCCCGAAGGGACGGTCGTCACGATCCCGGGCCGCTCGTCTGCCAGTCACGACGTTCATTGCACCCCGCCGCCGGGTCGGCGGCCGGCAGTTCAGGCCGCGTGTCGGCGACAAATCGGACAAACAGCGGGCCTTCCCGGCCGGTCCTACGACCCGTGGGCCCTATTGGTTCGCGGTCACCGTGAGCGGGTCACTAGGCTTCCTGGTCATGAGTCACGTTCTCGCGGCGGTCGCCTGGCCGTACGCCAACGGCCCGCGCCACATCGGCCACGTCTCCGGTTTCGGCGTTCCCTCCGACGTCTTCAGCCGGTACATGCGGATGGCCGGCCACGACGTGCTCATGGTGTCGGGCACCGACGAGCACGGCACCCCCATCCAGGTGCAGGCGGACGCCGACGGCGTCACCCCGCGCGAGCTGGCCGACCGCTACAACCGGGTGATCGTGGAGGACCTGCACGGCCTCGGCCTCTCCTACGACCTGTTCACCCGCACCACCACCCGCAACCACTACGCGGTGGTGCAGGAGCTGTTCGAGGGGATGTACCGCAACGGCTACATCGTCCCGAAGACCACCATGGGGGCGATCTCCCCGTCCACCGGCCGGACCCTGCCCGACCGCTACATCGAGGGCACCTGCCCGATCTGCGGCTATGACAGCGCCCGTGGCGACCAGTGCGACAACTGCGGCAACCAGCTCGACCCGATCGACCTGATCGACCCGAAGTCGCGGATCAACGGGGAGACCCCGAAGTTCGTCGAGACCGAGCACTTCTTCCTCGACCTGCCCGCCCTGGCCGACGTGCTGCGGCAGTGGCTCGACACCCGCGAGGGCTGGCGGCCCAACGTGCTGCGCTTCTCCAGGAACCTGCTCGACGACCTCCAGCCCCGGGCCATCACCCGCGACCTGGAGTGGGGCGTGCCGATCCCGCTCGACGGCTGGCGGGACCGCCCCGACAAGCGCATCTACGTCTGGTTCGACGCCGTGATCGGCTACCTGTCCGCCTCCATCGAGTGGGCCCGCCGCTCCGGCGACCCCGAGGCCTGGCGGAAGTACTGGTCCGCCGACGGCGAGGGGAAGGACGCCCGCGGCTACTACTTCATGGGCAAGGACAACATCGTCTTCCACTCGGTGATCTGGCCGGCGCTGCTCTCCGGCTACTCCGGCGAGGGCAGCCGGGCCGGCGAGCCGGGCCGGCTGGGCCGGCTCAACCTGCCCACCGAGGTGGTCTCCAGCGAATACCTCACCATGGAGGGGAAGAAGTTCTCCTCCTCCCGCCGGGTCGTCATCTACGTGCGGGACTTCCTGGAGCGTTACGACGCCGACGCGCTGCGCTACTTCATCGCCGCCGCCGGCCCGGAGAGCAACGACACCGACTTCACCTGGGCCGAGTTCCTCCGCCGCAACAACGACGAACTGGTCGCCGGCTGGGGCAACCTGGTCAACCGGTCCGTCTCCATGGCGGCGAAGAACTTCGGCGCGATCCCGCCGGTCGACCCGGCCGGCCGCACCGAGGCCGACGAGGCGCTGCTCGCGGTCGCCCGGGCCGGCTTCACCACGGTCGGCGACCTGATCGCCCGGCACCGCCAGAAGCAGGCCATCGGCGAGGCGATGAAGGTGGTCGCCGAGGCCAACCGATACCTTTCCGAGCAGGCGCCGTGGAAGCTCAAGGGCGACGCCGACAAGCCGCGGATGGGCACCATCCTGCACGTCGTCCTCCAGGTGGTCAGTGACGCCAACACGCTGCTCACCCCGTTCCTGCCGCACTCCGCGCAGAAGGTGCACGAGCTGCTCGGCGGCACCGACGTGCACGCCCCGATGCCGGTCATCGAGGAGGTCGAGGACCTCGACGGCGGGCCCGCGTACCCGGTGCTGACCGGCGACTACACCGTCGGCGCGCGCTGGGAGTCCGTGCCGCTGGAGGCCGGCCGGCCGCTGGCCACGCCGACGCCGGTCTTCCGCAAGCTCGACCCGTCGATCGTCGACGAGGAACTGGCCCGCCTGGCCGACTGACGGCCGCCTGCGTGCCGACGGGCGCGACCCCGGGAGGGTCGCGCCCGTCGTCGTACGCGTCAGGCCCGGGCCATCGCGGGGGCGCCGATGAAGTCCATGATCGCGCGGTTCACCTCGGCCGGATGCGTCCAGGGAGTGCCGTGCGGCGCCCCCTTCAGGGTCACCAGCTTCCCGTCGGGCAGCATCGACGCGAGCCGCTGACCGGTCGCCGGGTAGGGCAGCACGGCGTCCTTGTCGCCCTGGATGATCAACACCGGGACGTCGATGTTCGGCAGGTCGCCCCGGAAGTCGGTCTGCCAGGCGTCCACGCAGTCGTGCGTACCCTTCGCCGAGGCCCGCGCGCCGATCTCCCAGTGCGCCCGGAACGCCTCCTCGCTGACCACCCTGCCCTTGTTCTCCTGGTAGTTGAAGAACGCCTCGCAGAAGGTGGTGAGGTAGGCGAACCGGTCATCGATGATCGCCTTCTGGAAGCCGTCGAAGAGGCTCTTCTCGACCCCCTCCGGGTTGTCGGAGGTCTTCAGCAGGAACGGCGCGAGCGGGGCCATCAGCACCGCCCGGTCGACCCGCTGCGAGCCGTACGCGCCCAGGTAGCGGGTCACCTCGCCGGTGCCCATCGAGTGGCCGACCAGGATCGCGTCGCGCAGGTCCAGCTCGTTCATCAGCACGTCGAGGTCGGCGGCGAACGTGTCGTAGTCGTAGCCGAAGCTGGGCTGCGCCGAGTTGCCGAAGCCCCGCCGGTCATACGTGATCACGCGGTAGCCGGCCGCGAGCAGGGGGCCGCTCAGCTTCTCCCAGGTCGCCCCGTTGAACGGGAAGCCGTGGATCAGCACGATCGGCTGCCCCTGGCCGTGGTCCTCGTAGTACAGGTCGATGGGGGCGGAATTCTCCGTACCCACGGTGATGAAAGGCATACGCGTCTCCTGGTCACGTGACGGTCGGACGCCCGCGGGTTCCCGCCCCGCCCGGGGTTATGCCGCCGCTTGCGGGTGCCGCGCCCGGTCAGAGCGGGTACGGCAGGTCCACCACGCCCCCGTACGTCACGCGCGGGTCTTTTCCGCCGCGCTGACGGCGGTGTGTGATGCTGGCCGCGATGAGCGAGCCCACCGAAACCCGCAAGCAGCGTGCCGCCCGCCGGGCCGGGGAGTTCCCGCCGGTGCCCGATCCGCTGCCCCGTCCCGTGCTGGACAGCCACACCCATCTCGACATCACCGTCAGCGAGGCCGGCGTGCCCCCGCGGGCGGACGGAGATCCGGGCGGCGGCGCCGCTGAGGACCCGGTCGCCGTGGCCGTGGCCGTCGCCGCCTCGGTGGGGGTGGACCGGCTGGTGCAGGTCGGCGTTGACGTCGCCTCCTCCCGCTGGGGCGCCGACGTCGCCGACACCCACCCGGCCGTGCTGGCCACCGTGGCGCTGCACCCGAACGAGGCCCCCCGCCTGGCCGACCTGGACGAGGCGCTGCGCGAGATCGAGGCGCTCGCCGCCCGGGACCGGGTACGCGGGATCGGCGAGACCGGGATGGACTTCTTCCGTACCGGCGAGGAGGGCCGCGCCGTGCAGGAGGAGAGCTTCCGGGCGCACATCGCCATCGCCAAGCGGTACGGCAAGGCGCTGGTCGTCCACGACCGGGACGCACACGCCGACGTGCTGCGGATCCTCGACGACGAGGGTGCGCCGGAGACCGTGGTGCTGCACTGCTTCTCCGGCGACGCCGACTTCGCCCGCGAGTGCGTCCGCCGGGGCTACCTGCTCAGTTTCGCCGGCACGGTCACCTTCGGCAGCGCCACCGCGCTGCGGGAGGCCGCCGCGCTGACCCCGGTCGAGCAGCTCCTGGTGGAGACCGACGCGCCCTACCTGACCCCGATGCCGCACCGGGGCCGGCCGAACGCCTCGTACCTGATCCCGCTGACCGTACGGGCGCTGGCCGAGACGACCGGTACGGACCTGGACCGGCTCTGCGCCGCCATCTCCACCACCGGCAACCGCACCTTCGGCCCGTGGTGAAAGGAAGGGGCCCCTCCTTTCACTTGAGGGGGGCCGCATAGGCTACGGGGCGTGACCGGTCTCCTCGGCCCGGCGGAGATCCGGGAACTGGCCGCCCGGCTGGGCGTCACCCCCACCAAGAGGCTCGGCCAGAACTTCGTGCACGACCCGAACACCGTCCGGCGCATCGTCACCGCCGCCGGGCTGGCCCCGGACGACGTGGCGCTGGAGGTCGGCCCCGGCCTGGGCTCGCTCACCCTCGCCCTGCTCCCGGTCGCCGCGCACGTGCACGCCGTGGAACTCGATCCGACGCTGGCCGGCGCGCTGCCGGACACCGTCGCCCGGCACGCCGAGCCCCACGCCGCGCGGCTGACCATGCACCACGCCGACGCGCTGCGCATCCGGGCCGCCGAGCTGGCCGATCCGCCGCCGACCGCGCTGGTGGCGAACCTGCCCTACAACGTGGCCGTGCCGGTGGTGCTGAACCTGCTCGCCGAGCTGCCCAGCCTGCGGCACGGGTTGGTGATGGTGCAGAAGGAGGTCGCCGACCGGCTCGTCGCCGGCCCCGGTTCCAAGGTGTACGGCGTGCCCTCGGTCAAGCTCGCCTGGTACGCCTCGGCCCGCGCCGCCGGGAAGGTCCCGCCGAACGTCTTCTGGCCGGTGCCGAACGTCGACTCCGGACTGGTCGCCTTCGCCCGCCGCGAGCCGCCCCGCGTCGACGTACCCCGGCAACGGGTCTTCGCCGTGGTGGACGCGGCGTTCGCGCAGCGCCGCAAGACCCTGCGCGCCGCGCTGGCCGGCTGGGCCGGCGGCGCGGACCGGGCGGCTGCGGCCCTCGTCGCCGCCGGGGTCGACCCCGGCGCGCGCGGGGAGTCACTCACCGTCGAGCAGTTCGCCGCCATCGCCGCGTCGGCTCCGGCCGCCCCACCCGCCGCGCAGTAGGCTGACGCCGTGCCCACCGGGGGCCATCCGCACGTGTACGCGTACGACCTGGTCGACGGCCGGTACGAGCTGGCCGTCGACTCCGCCGAGGAGCTGATCGTGGAGAAGCCGTTCGACATCCGCCTGCGCGTGCGGGACACCGCCCCGTGACCGAGGCCTGGGGACCGGACGACGAGGGCGAGCAGCGGCGGCGCGGAGCCAGCGGGCCGGTGCGGGTCCGGGTGCCCGCCAAGGTCAACCTGCACCTCGGGGTGGGGCCGCTGCGCGGCGACGGCTACCACGAGCTGAACACCGTCTACCACGCGATCTCCATCCACGACGAGCTGACCGCCCGCCGGGGCGACACGCTCACCCTCACCATGGAGGGCGAGGGCACCGGCGAGCTGGCCCTGGACGACACCAATCTGGTCATCCGGGCGGCCCACGCCCTCGCCGCCCACGCCGGGGTGCCTGCGCACGCCCGACTGCACCTGCGCAAGCAGATCCCGCTGGCCGGCGGGCTGGCCGGGGGCAGCGCCGACGCCGCCGCCGCGCTGGTCGCCTGCGACGCGCTCTGGGGGACCGGGCTGTCCCGCGACGAGCTGGCCCGGATCGCCGCCGACCTCGGTTCCGACGTGCCGTTTCTGATCCACGGTGGCACCGCCCTGGGCACCGGTCGGGGCGAGACGGTCAGCCCCGTGCTGGCCCGCCCCACCACCTGGCACTGGGTGGTGGCCATCGCCGACGGCGGCCTCTCCACCCCGGCCGCCTACCGGGAGTTGGACCGGCTCCGCGAGGCCGGCGTGGCCGGCGAGCCGCTGGGCAGCACCGACGCGCTCTTCGCCGCGCTGCGCCAACGCGACCCCCGGGTCCTGGCCGAGACCCTCGGCAACGATCTCCAGGACGCCGCCCTGGCCATGCGCCCGTCGCTGGCGGAGACGCTGAAGGCCGGCGAGGCGGCGGGCGCGCTGGCCGGAATCGTCTCAGGCTCGGGGCCAACCTGCGTCTTCCTGGCGACGGATGCCGCCGACGCCGAACGGATCGCCACCGAGCTGGCATCCGCCGACGTCTGCCGCACCGCCCGCACCGCCCACGGCCCGGTCCCCGGCGCCCGCATCGCCTGACCCCCTCCCCGTTCCCCCCCCGTCCCCCCGTCCTCCCGCGCGTGTCCGCGCGGGCAAGACGCTCGCTGGTGTTCGGCACCATCGCCGCCGATCTTGCACTTCTGGCCCGAGATATGGGTGGAATGTGCCCCTTGTCGGGGCGCTAAGTGCAAGATCGCGGGGAAGTCTGCGGGAACCCCGCGTGGGGCGGGCGGTGGGGTGGTCCGCGTAGGCTGGAGGCTCAGGCGTCCCAGGTGCCGGCCGGCACCGGGACGCCTTGATCATGGGAGGTGAGGTCGTGGCCAACATCGTCAACCTGGACCGGGTTTCCAAGGGCTACGGCGCCGCCGGGCCACTGCTCACCGACGTCTCGCTCGGCCTGGACGACGCCGACCGGATCGGTGTGGTCGGTCTCAACGGCGCCGGCAAGTCCACCCTGCTGCGGCTGCTCACCCGGATCGAGGAACCGGACGACGGGCGGGTCACCCACCGCCGCGACCTGCGGGTCGCCTGGCTGCCGCAGAACCTCCAGCTCGCCCCCGAGGCCACCGTCCGCGACGTGGTGCTCGGCACCGCCTGGCTCGGCGAGAGCATGGGCGCCGAGCACGAGTGGGCCGGCGACGCGGGTGTCCGCGCCATCCTCGACGGGCTCGGCATGCCCCACCTCGGCCTCGACCAGCCGGTCGGCCCGATGTCCGGCGGTGAGCGGCGGCGGGTCGCGCTGGCCGCGCTGCTGGTCCGCGAGTCGGACCTGCTCATCCTCGACGAGCCCACCAACCACCTCGACGTCGGCGGAGTCGACTGGCTGGCGAAGTATCTCGTCGGCCGCAAGGGCGCGCTGGTCGTGGTCACCCACGACCGGTGGTTCCTCGACGCCGTCTGCACCGACACCTGGGAGGTCGCCGACCAGACCGTCCGGGCGTACGAGGGCGGCTTCGCCGCCTGGACCCTGGCCCGCGTCGAGCGGGACCGGGTCGCCGCGGCCACCGAGGCCCGTCGGCAGAACCTGCTCCGCAAGGAGATCGCCTGGCTGCGGCGCGGGCCGCCCGCCCGTACCTCCAAGCCGCAGTTCCGCATCGATGCCGCCAACGCGCTGATCGCCGACGTCCCGCCGGCGCGCGACACCATGTCGCTGCAACGGATGGCCACCGCCCGGCTCGGCAAGCAGGTGTACGACCTGGAGGACGTCACCCTGCACGCCGGCCCGAAGGAGATCCTGCGCGACACCACCTGGCACGTCGGCCCCGGCGACCGGATCGCCATCCTCGGCCGTAACGGCGCCGGCAAGACCACCCTGCTGCGGATGCTCGCCGGCATCACCCGCCCCGACGGTGGGCGCTTCGCCACCGGTTCGACCGTCCGGCCGGCCTTCCTCTCCCAGGAGTTGGCCGAGCTTCCCGGGCACCTGCGGGTGCTCGAAGCGGTCGAGGAGGTCGCCCGGCGGGTGCAGCTCGGCGACCGGGAGGTCTCCGCCGCCCAGCTCGCCGAGGTCTTCGGCTTCGACGACCGGCGGCTCTGGACGCCGGTCAGCGACCTCTCCGGCGGCGAGCGGCGCCGGTTGCAGATGCTCCGGCTGCTCGCCGGGGAGCCGAACGTGCTCCTGTTCGACGAGCCCACCAACGACCTGGACACCGACACCCTCGCCGCGCTGGAGGACCTGCTCGACTCCTGGCCCGGCACCGTCATCGTGGCCAGCCACGACCGGTACCTCATCGAGCGGGTGACCGAGGTCGCGTACGGGATGTTCGGCGACGGCCGGCTGGTGCACCTGCCCGGCGGCGTCGACGAGTACCTCGCCCGGGCCGCCGGCCAACCCGGGCCGGCGGTGCCGGGGGCGGCCCCCGGGACCAGCTCCGACGCCCCCGCCGCGACCGGCATGTCCGCCGCCGAGGCACGGCAGGCCCGCAAGGAACTGGCCCGGCTGGAACGGCAGGTCGTCAAGCTGGACCAGAAGGAGGGGGCGCTGCTCGACCAGCTTGCCGCGCACTCCACCGACTACGCCAAGGTCGCCGAACTCGACGCGCAGCTCAAGGAGGTGCGGGCCGATCGGGAGCGGACCGAGGAGACCTGGCTGACCCTGGCGGACGAGATTCCGGCGATCTGAGCCATCCCGTCGTCGCGGCGCCGCACCGGGAGGCCCCCGTGTGCGGCGTCACACTTCGACGTGCGGGACAATCGTCCGCGACCCCTCAACCGAACGGCGTTGGAGACTCAGACATGGCCCACACCCCCGTCAATCACCCCGCGCGGCCGGTCTACCGGGCGATCGGCGGGCTGACCGGTCTGTACCTGGTGGCCTTCGGCGTGCTCGGCATCATCGCGAGCGTCGGCGACGAGGTCTTCGCCCAGGATGACACCGCGATCCTCGGCCAGGGCACGAACCTCGGGTTCTCACTGGTCAGCGTCCTGCTGGGGGCCGCGGTGCTGGCCGGCACCGCGATCGGTCGCAACATCGACGTCATGGTCAACCAGTGGCTGGCGTACGTCATCATGGTGATCAGCCTCGCCGGTCTCGCCTTCATCCAGACCGAGGCCAACATCTTCAACTTCAGCATCTTCACGGTCATCGTGCTGATGGTGGTCAGCCTGGTCCTGCTGATGGTCGGCATGTACGGCAAGGTCGGCACGGACGCGGAGCAGGACGCCTGGCAGAAGGCCCGGCTCGTACTCTGATCTTTCTCTGATTGTGCTCCGGGTTGTCGCCGGAGCCCGACCCGCTCCGGGCGGTCAGGCTTGATCCCTGCGCGGGTCGGGCTCCGGCGACAACCGACGTGGTCCCGCTCCGACCCGGCCCTGCGGTCCGGTGGGGTGGGATCTTCTTCGTTCCGCCCGTTGTCGGGTGTTGCCTTTGGGCGGTTTGGGGGACAGTCGGCTCCTGCCGGGGGACAATCGGGGCGATTGTCCTACTCGGGCGGAGGGGCCATGCCGCACTTTCCCGTGAACCATCCGGCACGGCCGGTCTACCGGGTCCTCGCCGGCCTGGTGGGGCTCTACATCCTGGTCTTCGGGGTCTGGGGCGTCGCCCTGACGTGGGGCGACCCGCTCTTCGACCGGGGCAGCAACTGGGCCCTCGGGCTCCGCACCAACCTGGCCTTCTCGCTGATCTCCGTCGCCTTCGGGATCGTGCTCATCGTCGGGGCGTCCCGGCGCGGCAACCTCGGTCACCACATGAACCTGACCGCCGGGGTCGTCTTCCTGGCCACCAGCATCCTCATGATGTCCGTGCTCCAGACCGACGCCAACTTCCTCAACTTCTCGATGTCCACCGTCGTCGTGTCGATGTTCTTCGGCCTGCTCCTGCTCGGCACCGGCCTGTACGACAAGGTCGGCACCGACGAGCACGCCGAGGAGGAGCGGCGCCGCCGGCACCACCCGGTCTCCGACGCCCACAGCCGCTGAACATCCGCCCCCGGGTCAGCGCCCCCGCACCGTGATCAGGCCCGGCTTCGCCTCCAGGTGCGACAGCCCGCTCCAGGCCAGGTTGACCAGGTGCGCCGCGACCGTCTCCTTGCGCGGCTTGCGGACCTCCAGCCACCAGCGGCCGGTCAGCGCCACCATCCCCACCAGCGCCTGCGAATAGAGCTCGGCCAGCTTCGGGTCGTAGCCCCGGCTCTTGAACTCCGCACCCAGGATGTGCTCCACCTGGTGCGCCACGTCGTTCATCACGCTGCTGAAGTTGCCCGCCGCAGACAGCACCGGCGAGTCCCGTACCAGCACCCGGAAGCCGCTGGTCTCCTCCTCGATGTAGGTCAGCAGGGCCAGCGCCGCCTGCTCCAGCAACTCGCGCGGGTGGCCGGCGGTCAGGGCCGTGGTGATCCGGTCCAGCAGGGCGCGGACCTCCCGGTCCACCACCACCGCGTAGAGCCCCTCCTTGCCGCCGAAGTGCTCGTAGACCACCGGCTTGGAGACCTTCGCGCGGGACGCCACCTCCTCTATGGAGGTGGCGTCGAAACCGCGCTCGGCGAAGATCTGCCGGGCGATCGAGATCAGCTGCTCCCGGCGCTGGGCCGCCGACATGCGTACCCGTGAGGAGGGCTTTGGGGCCGCGGCGGGAACCGCCCGCCGCCGGCCGGCCGTGCCGTCGCTGCCAGGGACATCCGCCATGTTCTCGTCACTCCGCCGGCGCTCGGTGCCGCCCTGTCGTGGGATGTTGCCGCCGCCGTGCTGGGTCACGTCGTCCCCTCGCCGGTCGTCGGTCGGGTGGCGCTGCCGCCCCGGTGACCGTATCCCCGTCGGGCCCCGCCCCCGGTTCGCCGGGCCGCCCGGCATCGCATCCGCTTCGCTCGGTCACCCGGCCATACTGCCAGGTGGCCTTCGCGCCCACCTGCCCCGCTTCACCGCCCAGTGCCGGGCTCGACCAGCTTCGCCGCGATGCGCTCGGGCTTCGGCCAGCGCACGTCCCGGGCCGCGCCGGCCTTCTCGAACAGCCAGATCACCCGGGCCGAGATGTCCACCTGGCCGCGTAGTACGCCGTGCCGGGCGCTGGTCGGGTCGGCGTGGTGCAGGTTGTGCCAGCTCTCGCCGAACGACAGGATCGCCAACGGCCAGAAGTTTGACGCCCGGTCGCCCTGGCGCATCGCGAACGGCCGCTCCCCATAGACGTGGCAGACCGAGTTGATGGACCAGGTCACGTGGTGCAGCAGCGCGATGCGCACCAGGCCGGCCCAGAAGAGCGCGGACAGCGCCCCCCGCCACGACCAGGTGAGCAGGCCGCCCATCAGCGCGGGACCGAGCACCGAGAGCACCACCAGCAGCGGAAACAGTCGGTCCACCCGGTTGATGTCCCGGTCGGCGAGCAGGTCCGGGGCGAACCGCCGCCGGTTGGACAACTCCCGACCGAAGAGCCAGCCGACGTGCGCGTGGAACAGGCCCTTCGTCAGGCCACTGACGCTCTCCCCGAACCGCCAGGGCGAGTGCGGGTCGCCCTCCAGGTCGGAGAAGGCGTGGTGGCGCCGGTGGTCGGCCACCCACTGGATGATCTCGCCCTGCACCGCCAGCGAGCCGGACACCGCCAGCGCGACCCGCAGCCAGCGCTTCGCCTTGAACGACCCGTGGGTGAAGTACCGGTGGTAGCCGACCGTGATGCCCAACCCGGAGAGCACGTACCAGAACCCGGCGACGGCCACGTCGGTCCAGCTCAGCCAGCCGCCCCAGGCGACCGGTACGGCGGCGACGAGGGCCAGGAAGGGGATCACCACGAACGCCCAGAGGGCGACGAGGATGCCTCGGGACTGGGTGCCCTGGGTGAGTGGTTTCGGGCCGGCGGACGAATCGAGGGATGTGGTTGGCATGTCACCTCGCAGACGGATGGGAAGATCACGAAGTTACGCCTACGTCACCGTAACTTAGGTTCCCTGGACACGCATGGGACAGCGGCGGGGATGAATGCCTGAGGCTGCCGCACGGAATGAGCGATGGCGTTACGGACCAGGGGCGCTAAGGTGTAGAGGACGGGCAGCCGTTCGGTTTGCCCGTTTTAGGCCGTCCCGGGTCGTCTAATGGCAGGACGTCAGGTTTTGGTCCTGATTGTAGGGGTTCGAGTCCTCTCCCGGGAGCTTCCGCTCGTCGCGGACGATGTCTGGTTAGCATGGCCGCGAGACTGTCCGCTGTCCCGACGGGAGCCCGTGTCGTGTCCCAGCCCCACCTCCGCACCGTTGTCGTGCTCGCCGCCGGTGAGGGCAAGCGGATGAAGTCGGCGCTGCCCAAGGTGCTGCACCCGCTGCTCGGCCGTACCCTCGTCGGCCACGTGCTCGCCGCCGCCGCGCCGCTGACCGCAGACCGCACGATCGTCGTGGTGGGACACGGTGCCGACCAGGTCCGCGCGCACCTCGCGGAGATCGCCCCCGAGGCCACCCCGGTGCTCCAGGCCGAGCAGCTCGGCACCGGGCACGCCGTACGGATCGCGCTGGACGCCGCGGCGGACGCCACCGGCACCGTGGTCGTCATCAACGGCGACGTGCCGCTGCTCCGCCCGGAGACGGTGGCCGCGCTGGTGGAGGCGCACGAGGGTGCGGGCGCGGCGGCGACCGTGCTCGCGGCCGAGGTGCCCGACCCGACCGGCCTGGGCCGGATCGTGCGGGATGCCGACGGGCGGCTCGAGCAGATCGTCGAGGAGCGCGACGCCACCGGAGCACAGCGGGCGATCCGGGAGATCAACGCGGGCATCTACGCGTTCGACGCCGCCCGGCTGCGCGCCGGGCTGGGCAAGCTGTCGACCGACAACGACCAGGGCGAGGAATATCTGACCGACGTCTTCGGCCTGCTGGGCTCGGCCGGCGAGTCGGTGGTGGTGCACGTGGCGGCGGACCACGTCGAGACGCTGGGCTGCAACGACCGGGTCGAGCTGGCCGTGCTGCGCCGGCTGCTGCGCGACCGGGTCAACGAGGCCTGGATGCGTACCGGGGTCAGCCTGCTCGACCCGGACACCACCTGGATCGACGTGACGGTCGCCCTGGACCGGGACGCCGTGATCGACCAGAACACCCAGCTGCGCGGCGGCACGGTGGTCGGCACCGGCGCGGTGGTCGGGCCGGACGTGACGCTGATCGACACCGTCGTCGGCCCGGACGCCACCGTGCTGCGCAGCCACGCGGTGAGCGCGGAGGTCGGCCCGGGCGCCGCCGTCGGGCCGTACGCGTACCTGCGGCCGGACGCCCGGCTGGCCGAGAAGGCCAAGGTCGGCACGTTCGTCGAGGTGAAGAACTCGGAGGTGGGCGCGGGCGCGAAGGTGCCGCACCTGTCGTACGTGGGGGACGCGACGATCGGCGCGAAGGCGAACATCGG
Organism: Micromonospora peucetia; assembly: GCF_900091625.1. Lineage (NCBI taxonomy): Bacteria > Bacillati > Actinomycetota > Actinomycetes > Micromonosporales > Micromonosporaceae > Micromonospora > Micromonospora peucetia. The sequence goes on along the minus strand of NZ_FMIC01000002.1, from coordinate 1,289,906 downwards.
CGCGGCGACGATCTTCGTGAACTACGACGGGGTGAACAAGCACCGCACCACGGTCGGCGAGGCCGCGTTCGTCGGCTGCGACACCAGCCTCATCGCGCCCGTCGAGGTGGGCGCCGGGGCGTACGTGGCGGCGGGCAGCGCGATCACGCAGGACGTGCCGCCGGGTGCGCTCGGGGTGACCCGGGCGCCGCAGCGCAACATCGAGGGCTGGGTGACCCGCAAACGGGCCGGTACGGCCTCCGCGAAGGCGGCCGGGCGGGCCCGAACGGCTGATGAGGGTGCGTCGGCGTCGGGGTCCGGGGCAAGTGAAGGTGAGGCAATCCACGGGGACGCCGAGCCGGTCAGGTCGGCGTCCGGCGCGGGGGATACTGCAACCGAATAGGCCCCGGCCCACCACCCGCCGGGTACCACCGACCAACGGGAGCAGACGGGCCCATGGGCAGCATCGTCGCCGAAAACCGCAAGAGCCTGATGCTTTTCTCCGGACGTGGCTTTCCGGAGTTGGCCAGGGAGATCGGTGAGGTGCTCGGCGTCGCGCCGACGCCGGCCGACGCGTACGAGTTCGCCAACGGTGAGATCTTCGTACGGTTCAAGGACTCGGTGCGCGGTTCGGACGCCTTCGTGGTCCAGTCCGTCACGCACGGGGTCAACACCTGGGTCATGGAGACCCTCATCATGATCGACGCGCTGAAGCGCGGTTCGGCCAAACGGATCACCGTGGTGCTGCCGTTCTACCCGTACGCCCGGCAGGACAAGAAGCACCGCGGCCGGGAGCCGATCTCGGCCCGGCTGGTGGCGGACCTGCTCAAGACGGCCGGGGCGAACCGGATCCTCACCGTCGACCTGCACACCGCGCAGATCCAGGGCTTCTTCGACGGCCCGGTCGACCACCTCTTCGCGATGGACATCCTCGCCGAGTACGTCCAGCACAAGTACGCCGGCCGCCCGATGACGGTGGTCGCGCCGGACTCGGGCCGGGTGCGGGTGGCCGAGCGGTGGACGGACCGGCTGGGCGGCTGTCCGCTGGCCTTCATCCACAAGACCCGGGACCCACTGAAGCCGAACCAGGTGGTGGCGAACCGGGTGGTCGGTGAGGTCGAGGGCCGGGTCTGCCTCATCGTCGATGACATGATCGACACGGGCGGCACGATCTGCGGGGCGGCGGACATCCTCCGGCAGTCCGGCGCGGCCGACGTGATCGTGGCCTCGACCCACGCGTTGCTCTCCGACCCGGCGACCGAGCGGCTGAAGAACGCCCCGATCAGCGAGGTCGTGGTGACCAACACGCTGCCGCTGCCGCCGGAGAAGCAGCTCGACAAGATCACCGTGCTGTCGATCGCGCCGCTGCTGGCGCGGGCGATCCGTGAGGTCTTCGACGACGGCTCGGTGACCACCCTCTTCGGCGGCCTGAGCTGACCGCCTGACGCCTGGGCCGGCGGGCCACTGCCCGTCGGCCCAGGCGTCGGCCGTCGCGGCCGGCGACCGGACGGCCGCCGCGCGGGAGGTGCCTGGACGAGGGGCCGGCGGGCGGATCCGTATCACCCTGCGGGCCTGCGGGAACGGTGATAAGGGGACTGCCGGAAAGCGCGGAATCAGCTCGGGTAGACTGGTGCGGTTGCCACGGCGAGGGTGCCCGGCGGGTCGCTGACAAGCGCCGCACGGAGGCACCGTCATCGACGCGGTGCTCCGGGCCGTCGTTCTCGACGCTGAGCCCCAGCGAGCCCCTCGCCCCAGCACCGCCAGACGACAAGCCGCCGCAGCGAAAGCATCAGGAGTTTCCCCGTGTCCGAGGTAAAGATCAGCGCCGAGCCCCGTACCGAGTTCGGCAAGGGTGGTGCCCGTCGTACCCGCCGGGCCGGCAAGGTGCCCGCCGTGCTTTACGGCCACGGCGAGAAGCCCAAGCACATCGCGCTGCCGGCCCGCGAGTTCGCGGCCGCGATCCGCAAGGGCGGTGCCAACCAGCTCTTCGCGATCGAGGTCAGCGACGGCACCCAGGTGCTGGCGCTGCCGAAGGCGATTCAGCGTGACCCCATCAGGGACACCTTCGAGCACGTGGACCTGCTGCTGGTCCGCCGGGGCGAGAAGGTCACCGTCGAGGTCCCGGTCCAGCTGACCGGCGAGGCCGCGCGGGACACCCTGATCGTGCACGACCACGACACCCTGTCGGTCACCGCCGACGCCACCAAGGTGCCGGACCACCTGGAGGCCTCGATCGCGGGTCTGGAGGCCGGCACCCAGGTCACCGCCGGCGACGTGGAGCTGCCGGCCGGTGTCGAGCTGGCCGCCGACCCGGAGCAGACCGTCGCCTCGGTGACCGCCGCGCCGACCGCCGAGCAGCTCGAGGCCACCCTCCCCGAGGTCGAGGAGGCCACCGAGGAGGCCGAGGCCGAGGTTGGCGAGGAGACCGCCGAGGGCGCCGAGGCTCCGGCCGCCGAGGAGAACGCCGAGGCGAAGACCGAGGCCTGATCGGTTCGCATTCGCTGCTACAGGCGTCCCCGCACGGTCGGGGGCGCCTGTCGGCGTATCGGTATGCGGGTGGGTGACGGCGAGCAGCGGGAGGGGCGAGGCGTGACGGACGAGACGGGGCCGTGGCTGGTGGTCGGCCTGGGCAATCCAGGTCGGGAGTACGCCGGCAACCGGCACAACGTCGGCTTCCTGGTGGCCGACCTGCTGGCGGGCCGGCTCGGCGCGCGGTTCGGCCGACACAAGCGGGCGGCGGCGGAGGTCGCCGAGGGGCGGCTCGGCTTCGGCGGGCCGAAGCTGGTGCTGGTCAAGCCGCTGACGTACATGAACCTCTCCGGCGGGCCGGTGGCCGGCCTGGCCCAGTTCCACAAGGTGCCGCCCGGCCAGGTGGTGGCGGTGCATGACGAGTTGGACATCGGCTACGGCCAGCTGCGGGTGAAGTGCGGCGGCGGCGAGGGCGGGCACAACGGCCTGCGGTCGATGTCGAAGTCGCTGGGCACGAAGGAGTACGTCCGGGTGCGGTTCGGTATCGGTCGGCCGCCGGGGCGGCAGGATCCGGCGGACTACGTACTGTCGGATTTCAGCGCGGCGGAGCGCAAGGAACTGGAGTTTCTGGTGGACCGGGCCGCGGATGTGGTGGAGTCGGTGATCACCAGGGGCGTGGAGCCGACGCAGAACCTCTACCACGGGGTGTGAGCGCCGGGCCGGACGCCGGGGGCCGGTAGTCTTCGCCATTCCGGCGCGACCGTCGACGTGGGTCGTCGGCGGTGTGGCGGATCGGATGCGGAGCGTGGCGAGCGACGGGAGCAGGAGTCATGGGCAGTCCTCCGATGATCGACGGCGCGTTCGCCCGGTGGCTGGCGGCCCGGGCCGGTCAGGCGCTGGTCGGCCTGCGGTCCGAGATGGGCTTCGCCGACGCGGGGGCGTTGAAGGCCGCGGGCGACAAGGTCTCGCACGACCTGATCCGTACCGAGCTGGCGAAGTGGCGGCCGGGCGACGCGGTCCTCTCCGAGGAGGACGAGGGCTCACGGCTGGCCTGGGCCGCGGAGGTGAACGCCGCGGTGGTGCCCCGACTGACCGCCGACCGGGTGTGGATCATCGACCCGCTGGACGGCACCCGGGAGTTCTCCGAGGAGGGCCGCTCGGACTGGGCGGTGCACGTGGCGCTCTGGGCGCGTACCGCGCCGACGCCGCACGGTCTGGTCGCGGGCGCGGTCGGGCTGCCGGCGCAGCACCGGGTGCTCGGCACCGACTATCCGCCGGCGTACCCGCCGATGACGGTGGAGGCGGCGAACACTCCCGGCGGTCGTACGATCCGCCTGGCGGCGAGCCGGAGCCGACCGCCGGTGTTCCTGACCGACCTGGCCGAGGACGTCGGCGCGCACCTGGTGCCGATGGGCTCGGCCGGGGCGAAGATCGCGGCGGTGGTCACCGGTGAGGTGGACGCCTACATCCACGCGGGCGGCCAGTACGAGTGGGACTCGGCGGCGCCGGTGGCTGTGGCGACGGCCACCGGGCTGCACGCTTCCCGGATCGATGGTTCTGCGCTGAGATACAACGAGGCGGATCCGCGCCTACCCGATCTGCTGGTCTGCCGCAAGGATCTCGCCAGTCGGTTGCTTGCAGCGTTGCAGCGTCATTCCGGGTAGCCTGAGCCGCACTTCTTGGCATACCCGACCGGAAAGGTCTGGAATTCGATGAGCGGATTCGAGCGAAGCGAGCCCGTGTCATGACCGCCCCCGCCGCCTACCAGGTGTCGCACCTCGACGCGCTGGAGGCCGAGAGCATCTTCGTGATGCGCGAGGTGGTCGCCGAGATGGAGCGGCCGGTGCTGCTCTTCTCCGGCGGCAAGGACTCGATCGTGATGCTCCGGCTGGCCCAGAAGGCGTTCGCCCCGGCCAACATCCCGTTCCCGGTCATGCACGTGGACACCGGGCACAACTTCCCCGAGGTCCTGGAGTACCGGGACCAGCGGGTCGCCGAGCTGGGGCTGCAACTGGTGGTGGCGAGTGTGCCCGAGGCGCTGGCCAGCGGGCTGGTGCGCGAGTCGGGCGACGGGATGCGCAACCGGATCCAGACGCCGGTGCTGCTGGACGCGGTGGAGAAGCACCGGTTCGACGCGCTCTTCGGCGGCGCCCGCCGCGACGAGGAGAAGGCCCGCGCCAAGGAGCGGGTGTTCAGCTTCCGTGACGAGTTCGGCCAGTGGGACCCCAAGAACCAGCGCCCGGAGCTGTGGGCGCTCTACAACGGCCGCCGCCACCCGGGCGAGTCGATCCGGGTCTTCCCGCTGTCCAACTGGACCGAGCTGGACGTCTGGCACTACATCGCCCGGGAGCACATCGCGCTGCCGTCGATCTACTACGCGCACGAGCGCGAGGTGATCGAGCGGGACGGGATGCTCTACGCGGTCAACGAGTTCTTCCGTCCTCGGGCGGGCGAGGACCGCTTCAAGGAGCGGGTGCGCTACCGGACGGTGGGCGACGCCTCCTGCACGGCGGCGGTCCGTTCCGACGCCGACACGGTCGAGAAGGTCATCGAGGAGGTCGCCGCCACCCGGATCACCGAGCGTGGCGCGACCCGCGGCGACGACCGGGTCAGCGAGGCCGCCATGGAGGACCGCAAGCGGGAGGGCTACTTCTGATGACCACCGAGACCGTCACGAACACGACTGACGGGCCGGCCGCCACCGGGGCCAGGCCGATGGACCTGCTGCGATTCGCCACGGCCGGCAGCGTCGACGACGGCAAGTCGACCCTGATCGGCCGGCTGCTCTACGACACGAAGTCGCTCTTCACCGACCAGCTTGCCGCCGTCGAGGCGGTCAGTGCCGCGCGGGGCGACGAGTACACGAACCTGGCGCTGCTCACCGACGGGCTGCGGGCCGAGCGCGAGCAGGGCATCACCATCGACGTGGCGTACCGCTACTTCGCCACCCCCCGGCGGAAGTTCATCATCGCGGACACCCCGGGGCACATCCAGTACACCCGGAACATGGTCACCGGGGCGTCGACGGCCGACCTGGCGCTGATCCTGGTGGACGCCCGCAAGGGCCTGGTCGAGCAGTCCCGCCGGCACGCGTTCCTCTGCTCGCTGCTGCGGGTGCCGCACCTGGTCCTCTGCGTCAACAAGATGGACCTGGTCGACTGGTCGCAGGACGTCTTCGAGCGGATCGCGGACGAGTTCACCGCGTTCGCCGCGAAGCTCGACGCGCCCGACCTGACGGTGGTGCCGATCTCCGCGCTGCGCGGCGACAACATCGTCAGCCGGTCGGAGAACATGCCCTGGTACGAGGGCCCGTCGCTGTTGCACCACCTGGAGCGGGTGCACATCGCCAGCGACCGCAACCTGGTCGACGTCCGGTTCCCGGTGCAGTACGTGATCCGCCCGCAGTCCACCACCGTCACCGACTACCGGGGCTACGCCGGCCAGGTCGCCTCCGGGGTGCTCAAGCCGGGCGACGAGGTGATGGTGCTGCCGTCCGGGTTCACCAGCCGGATCGCCGCCGTGGAGACCGCCGACGGGCCGGTCACGGAGGCGTTCCCGCCGATGTCGGTGACCGTACGCCTGGAAGACGAGATCGACATTTCCCGGGGCGACATGATCTGCCGTCCGAACAACTCCCCGGCGGTGTCCCAGGACATCGAGGCGATGGTGTGCTGGATGGACGAGACCCGTCCCCTCCAGGTCGGCGGCAGGTACGCCATCAAGCACACCACCCGCTCCGCGCGGGCCATCGTGCGCGGGCTGCACTACCGGCTGGACGTCAACTCGCTGCACCGCGACGAGTCGGCGGGCGAGCTGGGGCTCAACGAGATCGGCCGGGTGCGGCTGCGGACCACCGTGCCGCTGCTCGCGGACGAGTACCGCCGCAACCGCACCACCGGCGGCTTCGTGATCATCGACGAGGCCACCAACCGTACGGTCGGCGCGGGGATGATCGTCGAGGCACAGTGACGCGCACCGGCGGGCGTGTGGTCCGGGGCGGTTGAGCGGCGTCGGGGTGGGGTGTGGGGCCTCGTCCGGCGCCGCCGTTGGCGCTCAGTCCAGCCGGGTCGCGCCCGGACCGGGTAGGACGGTGACGAGGCCGGGTGCGGCGAATCCCCGCTCGGCGTACGCGGCCGTGACGGCGGCGGCGACCGCGTCGGACCGCTCCGCGTCGACCAGGGCGAGGACGCAGCCGCCGAAACCGCCGCCGGTCATCCGGGCACCGAGCGCCCCGGCCGCCAGGACCGCCTCGACGGCCGTGTCGATCTCCGGCACGGTGATCTCGAAGTCGTCCCGCATGGAGGCGTGCGAGGCGGTCAGCAGCGGGCCGATCTCGCGTACCCGGCCGGCGCGCAGCAGCGCGACGGTGTCGAGCACCCGCTGGTTCTCGGTGACGACGTGCCGCACCCGGCGGCGGGTCTCGTCCTCGTCGAGCCGGGCCAGGGCGTCGGCCAGCCCGTCGGTCGGGACGTCCCGCAGCGCCGCCACGCCGAGCAGCCCGGCCGCCCGTTCGCAGGACGCGCGCCGAGCGGCGTACTCGCCGTCGGCGTGCCGGTGCGGGGCCCGGCTGTCGACGACCAGCACGGCCAGGCCGGCGGCGGCCAGGTCGAACGGGACCTGCTCGACGGACTCGTCACGGCAGTCCAGGAAGAGCGCGTGCCCGGCGCGGCAACGGATCACCGCCGACTGGTCCATGATCCCGGTCGGCGCGCCCACGTAGTCGTTCTCCGCGCGCTGGGCCAGCCGGGGCCGTCGCTCGGCGGGCAGGTCCAGCCCGCCCAGGTCGACCAGGGCGGCCAGCACGGCGGCCTCCAGCGCGGCCGAGGAGGACAGCCCCGCGCCCAGCGGCACGTCGGAGGCGATTGCCAGCCGCGCGCCGGGCACGGCGTGCCCGGCCTCCCGCAGCGCCCAGACGACCCCGGCCACGTACGCGCCCCAGCCGGCGACCCGGCCGGGCCCGGCGACCTCGTCGACGCCGAAGGTGACCGTCGCGCCGGAGAGTTCGGAGCAGACCGTCCAGGTGTCGTCGGGCTGCCCGACGGCGGCCGCCACCGTGCGCAGCGGCAGGGCGAAGGGCAGCACGAAGCCGTCGTTGTAGTCGGTGTGCTCGCCGATCAGGTTGGCCCGCCCGGGAGCCGCCCAGCGGCCGGCGGGCGGCCCGCCGTACGCCGAACGGAACCCGGCGGTGGCACGGGCCGCGACGTCGTCGGTCACCGCGGCCCCACGACGTGGGTGCGGTAGAAGGCCCAGGCGTCGGCGACGATGTCGGGCAGCGTCGGCTTCTGCGGCACCCAGCCCAGTTCCTCGCGGGCCAGTGCGGACGACGCGACCAACTCGGCCGGGTCGCCCTCGCGGCGCGGCGCCACCTCGACCGGCACCGGGTGCCCGGTGACCTCGCGGACCACGTCGACCACCTGCCGGTTGGTGAAGCCGTTGCCGTTGCCCAGGTTGTAGATCCGGTGCTGGCCGGCGGTCGCGGCGCCGAGCGCCAGCAGGTGGGCGCGGGCCAGGTCGGCGACGTGGATGTAGTCGCGCACACAGGTGCCGTCGACGGTCGGGTAGTCGTCGCCGAAGAGCTGGAGCTTCTCCCGCCGGCCGGCGGCCACCTCCAGCGCGATGGGGATCAGGTGGGTCTCCGGGTCGTGCCGCTCGCCGAGCGCGACGTCGCCGTCGAGGTACGCGCCGGCCACGTTGAAGTAGCGCAGCGAGACGGCGGCCAGGCCGTGCCCGATCGCCTCCGAGGTGAGGGCCATGTCGACGGCGAGCTTGGTGGCACCGTACGTGTTGGTGGGGGCCTTGACCGCGGTCTCCGGGATCGGCAGCTCGGTGGGGTTGCCGTAGACGGCGGCGGTGGAGGAGAAGACCAGGCGGGGCACGCCGGCGGCCCGGACCGCGTCGATCAGGGCGATCGTGCCGACCGTGTTGGTGTGCCAGTAGAGCTCGGGTCTGGTCATCGACTCGCCGGCGGCGATCAGCGCGGCGAAGTGCAGCACCCCGTCGAAGCCGGCGCCGGGGGTGAGCACCCGCGCGGCGTCGTGCACGGACGCGTCGACGTACGTCGCGTCGGGGGCGAGCGCCTCCCGGTGGCCGGTGCGCAGGTCGTCGAGCACCACCACCTCGTGGCCGGCGTCGAGCAGCAGCCGGGTAACCACGCTGCCGATGAAGCCGGCACCGCCGGTGACGAGCAGTTTCACGTCGGTCTCCTTTTGCCAGGCCGCCCGGACGCGGCCCGTGTCGTGATCACCCTACGGCCGGTCGCCCGGTGACCGCCCTCCGTCAGCGGCCTTGTAGTTCCGTCATGACTTCCCAACTTCGAACAGAGGCGAGCGCGGGTGCAGCCCATCCGGCCCGACGCTGTCTACCATCACTGTCATGCGGGGATCGGGTGGTCCCGGGCTGCGGCGACGCGCCCGGAATCGGCCGCGCCGCGAGCCGGGGCCGCTGGCCCGGGCCGTCGCCCGGATCGTGGTCCGCGCCGCCGACGGCGCCACCCGCGCGGTGACGGCCCTGCTGGGCGCCAGCCCGGCGGCCGGCCGGGAGCGGATCAGCGAGGCGGAGCTGCGCGATCTGGTCGCCGCCAACACCCTGCTCGACCCGGTCGAGCGCCGGATCATCGACGAGGTGCTGGTCGCGGGCGCGAGCCTGGTCCGCGAGGTGATGATGCCGCGCACCGAGGTGGTCTTCCTCTCCGCCCGGCTCACCATCGCCGAGGCGGAGCGGCTGGTCCGGGCCGCGACACACACCCGCTACCCGGTGGTCGACGGCACCCACGACGACGTGGTCGGCTTCGTGCACCTACGCGACGTGCTGCTCCGTCCCGACCTCGACCCCTGCACCACGGTCGGCGAGCTGACCCGGGAGGTGAAGCGGCTGCCCGGCAGCAAACGGGTGCTCGCCGCGCTCAGCGAGATGCGCCGGGAGCGCCACCACCTCGCCGTGGTGGTCGACGAGTACGGCGGCACCGCCGGCATCGTCACCCTGGAGGACCTGATCGAGGAGTTGATCGGGGAGATCCACGACGAGTACGACACCGCCCCCGACCCGGTGCACGCGGGCCTGCCCGCCGTGGTGGACGGCCGGCTCAACCTCGCCCACTTCGCCGAGCGCACCGGGGTGAGCCTGCCGTCCGGCCCGTACGAGACGGTTGGCGGCTTCGTGATGGCGGCGCTGGGCCGGCTCCCGGCCGCCGGCGACGAGGTGCCGGTGGCCGCCGGCCGGGCCGGCGACGGTGGCGCGGAACCCGACGACCCGCCCGGCGGCTGGCTGCTGCGGGTGCTCACGCTGGAGGGGCGACGGGTGGCCCGACTCACGGTCTCCGCCGTGCGCCTGCCGGAACCACGACGCGAGGTCGCCGCCCCGGCACCGGCGAGGCGCAGCCGACCCGCCGGCCCGTCATGACGCGCACCGGGTCTTGCTGACAGAATTGCCGCCATGTCCGACGTTCCCGCCCGCCCCCGCGTCTTTTCTGGCATCCAGCCGACGGCCGACTCGTTCCACCTCGGCAACTACCTGGGCGCCGTGCGGCACTGGGTGGCGTTGCAGGACACCCACGACGCCTACTACTGCGTGGTCGACCTGCACGCGATCACTGCGGGACACGACCCGAAGACGCTCAAGCAACGCACCCGGATGGCCGCCGCGCAGCTCTTCGCCGTCGGCCTCGACCCGGAGCACAGCACGCTCTTCGTGCAGTCGCAGGTGCCCGAGCACTCGCAGCTCGCCTGGGTGCTGGGCTGCATCACCGGGTTCGGCGAGGCGAGCCGGATGACGCAGTTCAAGGACAAGTCGCAGAAACAGGGCGGCGAGCGGGCGAGCGTCGGCCTGTTCACCTACCCGATCCTCCAGGCCGCCGACATCCTGGTCTACCAGGCGAACGCCGTGCCGGTGGGCGAGGACCAGCGCCAGCACCTGGAGCTCTCCCGCGACCTGGCCCAGCGGTTCAACTCGCTGTTCGGGCAGACCCTCACGGTGCCCGCGCCACACATCGTCAAGGACACCGCGAAGATCACCGACCTCCAGGACCCGACGGCCAAGATGTCGAAGTCGTCCTCGTCGCCGGCCGGCATCATCAACCTGCTGGAGGATCCGGCCCGCTCGGCCAAGAAGATCCGCTCCGCGGTCACCGACACGGGGCGGGAGATCGTCTTCGACACCGGGACCAAGCCCGGCATCTCCAACCTGCTGACCATCTACTCCGCGCTGAGCGGGCGGAGCATCGACGACCTGGTCGCCGCGTACGCCGGCAAGGGCTACGGCGACCTGAAGAAGGACCTCGGCGAGGTGGTGCGGGAGTTCGTCGGCCCGATCCAGGAGCGCACCCGGACCTACCTCGACGACCCGGCGCAGCTGGACAAGCTGCTCGCCGCCGGCGCGGAGAAGGCCCGGGTGCTCGCCGGGGCGACGCTGCGCACCGTGTACGAGCGGGTGGGCTTCTTCCCGCCGGTGCGCGGCGAGTAGCGCCCCGGCGCGACGGGTGAGGGCGGACGGGTCGGTGGAGGGATGACGCACAGCGTGGATCGCAGGGACGGGGCGCCGGACGCCGGTGACACCATCGAGATCGGCATCGCGGTCGACATCCCGGAGCCGTGGGGCGGCCTGCTCACCCGGCGGCGGGTCGAGGCCGGCGACCCCCGGGTCGTCCCCGCGCACGTGACCCTGCTCGGGCCGACCGAGATCCCGGTGGCGACGCTGCCGGCGGTGGAGCGGCACCTCGGCGTGGTCGCCGCCGCCCACCTGCCGTTCGCCCTGCACCTGCGGGGCACCGGCACGTTCCGGCCGGTGACCCAGGTCGTCTTCGTGGCGGTGGCCGCCGGGATCAGCGAGTGCGAACTGCTCGCCGCCGCGATCCGCGCCGCCCCCGAACTGCACCGCGAAGCGCGCTTCCCGTACCACCCGCACGTCACGGTCGCGCAGGACGTCGCGCCGGAGGCGCTGGACCGGGCGTACGAGGACCTGGCCGACTTCTCCGCCATGTTCGAGGTGGAGGCGTTCACCCTCTTCTCGCACAGTGGGCAGACCCGGTGGCAGCCGCGCCGGGACTTCCGGCTGGGCGGCTGAGCGGTCGCCCGGGTGTGCCCCGAGCGCCACGATCTCCACGCCACTGACACCGGCCCACCACGGTCCACGACCGCCGCCCGGCGCGGGCCGCCGCCCGGTTGCCCGCGCGGTGGCGGGAGATCGGCGAGGATGACGGCGTGAACGTGCTGGGCCGTATCGAGGCGGGCATCGACCGTCGGATCAGCGCCACCCGTCGGCGGTGGAGCGCCGCCGACCACCTGTGGCGAGCCGGCGTGCTCTACAACGACGTGCTGGGCGGGCGGCTGGCCGCCGCGATCGCCTACTACGGCTTCTTCGCGGTCTTCGCGCTGGCGCTGGTCGGGTACTCGATCTTCGGGGCCATCCTGGAGGACAACGACGAGGTCAGCGCGGCCGCCGCGGACTTCCTCCGGGAGAACCTGCCGTTCCTCGACCCCGTGCAGATCGCCGACAGCAGCGGCACGGTCGGGGTGGTCGGCCTGATCATCCTGGCGTTCACCGGGGTCGGCTGGGTGGAGGCGATCCGCTCCTCCCAGCGGCTGATGTACGGGCTCAACCAGCAGCCCGGCAACCTGGTGGTCCGTCGTCTGGTGGACCTGGGCGTGATGGTGGCCGTCTTCGTGCTGCTCGGCGTCTCGGTGGCGGCGGTGGACGCCCTGGAATCGCTGCTGCGCTTCCTGCTGCGCAGCACCGGCTCGGTCGGCCTGACCACGGTCAGCGCGGTGCTCAGCGTGCTGGTCAACGCGGTGTTGGCCACCCTGCTGCTGGTGGCGGTGCCGAGGCTGCGGATGAGCCGGTCCCGGTTGCGCCCGGTGGTGGTGCTGGTCGCGGTCGGCATCACGCTGCTGAACACCGTCGGGCGCTACTACGTGGTGCGTACCGAGCGGAACCCGGCGTACACGGTGGTGGCGGGTGCGGTGGGGCTGTTGCTCTACCTCTACCTGCTCAACCAGCTGGTGCTCTTCGGTGCGGCGCTGGCCGCGACCAGCCCGCGCGGCCGGGTGGTGGACCTGGCGGAGGGCCCGGCACCGGCCGACCTGGACGCGGACACGGATCCCGGCACCCCGGGCGGGGCCGGATGAGCGGGGGAGCGGGCGTGCGGATCTCGGTCGACCAGGCTTCGGCGGTGCCGCCGTACGAGCAGGTGCGCGGGCAGCTCGCGGAGCTGATCGGGACGGGCCGGCTGGCGGTGGGCACCCGGCTGCCCACCGTCCGGGGGTTCGCGGCGGACCTTGGGCTGGCGGTCAACACGGTGGCCCGTGCCTACCGGGAGCTGGAGGCGGCCGGTCTGCTGGAGACCCGGGGCCGGCTCGGCACTTTCGTCGCACCCGGGCGCGATGATGCGACGGACCGGTTGCAGCGGGTGGCGGCCGGCTACGCCGCCGAGGCCGCCCGGTTGGGCGTGCCACCCGCGGCGGCGCTGGCCCTGGTCCGCGCGGCGTTGGACGCGGCGCGACCGGGCTGACGGCGCGGTGCCGGTCCGGCCACCGACGACAGCAGGAGGAGGAGACCGATGCCCGAGACGCACCGCACCATCCAGGTCGAGACGGCGGTGTCCGCGCCTGCCGAACGGGTCTGGCGGGCACTGACCGAGCCGGAGCAGATCCGGCAGTGGTTCGGCTGGGAGCACGAGGGCCTGGCCGACGAGATCCGCTTCATCTTCGTCGACCACGCCGTGCCCGCCCCGCCGGACCGGATCGGGCTGGCCGGCGGGCAGGAGCTCCAGCTCGCGAGCGAGGGCGACCGGACCGTGCTGCGGGCGGTTCTGCCCCCGTCGGCCGACGCCGAGCCGGGGTGGGACGCGATCGTGGAGGGCTGGCGGGCGTTCTTCGAGCAGTTGCGTTTCCTGCTGGAGCGGGCACCGGCGGGGCGGCGGAGCACCGTGCACCTGACGGGCAGCGCGACCGGGGCTCAGGTGCTCGCCGTGCTCGACGCGGCAGGTCCGACCCGGCGGTGGCACGACAGCCCGCGTCAGCGGATCGTGGTGGACGCCGAGGGGCGGCTGCTCGTGGTGGCCGCCGGCGCGCCACTGGCAGACGGCGCGGCCTCGACGGTCAGCCTGACGGTCAGCGCCTACGGCCTGGACGAGGCCGGGCTCGACCTCCTGCACCGCGACTGGGCGGCCCGCTGGCGGGCCGCAGTCGGCACCTGACCGGCGACTGCGAAGCGGGATCGGTGACAGGCTCCGCGACGGTGAATAGGGCGAATGCCACCCGGGTCTCCGGTGCGACGGACCATGATGGGCGCGTGGGCGCACTCGTGACTCTGGACCTGCCGGACGACTCGCCGATGCTCGGCCTGCCGTGGATCATCACCTTCGGCCCGCTCGGCGACATCGACGAGTGGGAGCCGGTGGTCTGCGGTCCCTACGAGCGCCTGCACGCGCTCGCGCTCGCGGAGGCGGTGGTGGCCGAGGAGGAGCTGATGGCGGTGGTCGAGCCGCTGCTGCCCGCGGTCTCGGCCGAGGAGATCCGGGGCGAGATCGTCGCCGCGCAGGTTGCCGCGGAGGACGAGACGGCGCGGATGGAGGGGGCCGATCTCTACGGCGACTTCGAGGACACCATCGACGAGGAGCTGGAGGAGGCCGCCGCACAGGACGACCACGCGGAGCCGCTCGCCCCGCCCACCGAGGCCGAGTTGCGGGCCGGCTTCGAGCGCATCGCCGCGAAGCTCACCGGCCGGGCCGGTTGAGCCGATCCGACCCGGCGGGCGCTTCCAGACGGACGCCGGCGCCCCCCGGAGCGGACTCCGGGGAACGCCGGCGCCACCTCACCCCCCACCACAAGGGGTCGATGGCCCGGCCGCCCGTCGGCGCGGGGCACAACGGACGACCAGGTCGATGACGGGTTACCCGCTCAGCGTCGTTCAAACCAGGCGGCCGCGTCGACCGGAAGCAGATGGCCGGAGCCCTGCCCGGTGAGCGGCGCACTGGCGGCGACCGGCGTGCCGTACCCGTCGATCAGGGCCGGCGCACCGCTGATGTTGACCACGCAGGTCAGCACGGTGTCGCCGGCGGCGCGGCTGAAGGCGAGCACGCCCGGCCCGGCCTCCAACCAGGTGACCCCGCCCGCGTCGGCGGCCAGCGCCGGGTGGTCCCGGCGGATCCGCAGCGCGGTGCGGTAGAGCTCCAGCGTCGAGCCGGGCACGCCCGCCTGGGCGGCGACCGAGAGGCCACGCCAGGTCGCCGGGGCCGGCAGCCAGCTCAGCTCGCTGCCGGTCGGCCCGAAGCCGTACGGGGCCAGCTCTCCGCTCCACGGGATCGGCACCCGGCAGCCGTCCCGGCTCTCGCCGGTACGCAGGAACGCGGGGTCCTGGCGCAGCTCGTCCGGCAGGTCGAGCACCTCCGGCAGGCCCAGTTCCTCGCCCTGGTAGAGGTAGGCGCAACCGGGCAGGGCGAGCATCAGCAGGGTGGCGGCGCGCGCCCGGCGCAGCCCTTCGGCGCCGTCGCCGTAGCGGGTTACGTGCCGCCGCTTGTCGTGGTTGGAGAGCACCCAGGTGGTGGGCGCGCCGACGATTGTCGACTCGGCGAGCGCGGTGTCGACGACCTTGCGGAACGAGTCGGCCGACCAGGTCGCGTCGAGGAAGTCGAAGCTGAACGCCTGGTGCAGCTCGTCCGGGCCGATGTAGCGGGCGAGGCGCTGCGGGGTCTCGGCCCACGCCTCGGCGACCGCCATCCGACCGCCGGGGTAGCTGTCCAGGATCGGCCGCCAGGCGCGGTAGATCTCGTGCACCTCGTCCTGGTCGAAGTAGGGGAGCCGGCCCTTGCCGAGCAGTTCCGCCTGGCGCTGACCGGTGGTCATCGTGCTGAAGCCGACGTCCGGCAGCCCCTCGGCCTTGATCATGCCGTGCGCCACGTCGATCCGGAAGCCGTCCACGCCCCGGTCGAGCCAGAAGCGCAGGACGCCCTCGAACTCGGCGCGTACCTCCCGGTGGCGCCAGTTCAGGTCCGGCTGGGCCGGGTCGAACAGGTGCAGGTACCACTGGCCGTCGTCGATCCGCGTCCAGGCGGGGCCGCCGAAGATGCTCTCCCAGTCGTTGGGGGGCAGTTCGCCGTTCTCGCCGGTGCCCTCGGCGAAGAGATAGCGCGCGCGCTCGGGTGAGCCGGGCCCGGCGGCCAGCGCCGCCTGGAACCACGGGTGCGCGTGGGAGGTGTGGTTGGGCACCAGGTCGACGATGATCCGCAGGCCGAGGGCGTGCGCGTCGGTGATCATCGCGTCGAAGTCGGTGAGGCTGCCGAACATCGGGTCGACGTCGCGGTAGTCGGCGACGTCGTACCCGCCGTCGATCATCGGTGAGGTGTAGAAGGGGGTCAGCCAGAGCGCGTCCACCCCGAGGTCACGCAGGTACGGCAGGCGCTCACGGATGCCCTGGAGGTCACCGACGCCGTCGCCGTTGGAGTCGGCGAAGCTGCGTACGTAGACCTGGTAGACGACCGCGGAGCGCCACCAGTCGTCGTCGGAGGTCAGCGGCGTGGGGTTGCTGACGGTCATCTGTGGCGTTCCCCGTTCTGTGGCGCAAGACGGCTGCACCCGGCGCGGTTGCGGGTTCGGATGCGGTGTCTGAGCAGAATGCCGCCCGACACTGCAAGAGTCAAGCATTCCTTGCGCAAGAAATGACGCCGCCCCTGCCCTCGCGCCCGCGATCTTGCACTTCCGGCCTCAGCAAAGAGTGCATTTGCCGCGATTCGCGGGCCAAAAGTGCAAGATCGGCGAGGCGAGGCGAGGGGAGGAGGGGAGGAGGGGCGAGGCGAGGCGAGGCGAGGCGAGGGGAGGAGGGGCGGGGAGGGGCGGGGAGGGGCGGGGGGTCAGGCTGGGACGGCTAGGGCGGGCGGGGCCGGGCGCTGTCGGGCCCGGGTGTCCGGCGCGGGGCGCGTGGGGGCGACCGCGGTGGAGCCGCGCACCACCAGTTCCGGGCGGAACACGTACTCCGAGTTCGGGGCGGCGTGCCCGTTGATCTCGTCGACCAGGGCCCGGACGGCGGCGACCGCCATCGCGGCCACCGGCTGCCGCATGGTGGTCAGCGGCGGGTCGGTGAAGGCCATCAGCGGGGAGTCGTCGTAGCCGACCACCGACAGTTCCCCCGGGACGGACATGCCACGCTGCCGGGCGGCCCGGATCGCGCCGAGCGCCATCAGGTCGGAGCCGCAGACGATGCCGGTGACGCCGCGGTCCAGCAGCCGCGCGGCGGCGGCCTCGCCACCCTCCACACCGAACAGGGAGAGCTCGGCCAGCTCGTCGAGGCCGGCCTCCGTGACGCCGACCAGGCGGCTCACCGCGGCCCGGAAGCCGGCCACCCGGCGCTGCACCGGCACGAACCGGTCCGGACCGGTGATCAGGCCGATGCGGCGGTGCCCGAGCGCCACCAGGTGGGCCACGGCCAGCTCGGTGGCCTCGCCGTCGTCGCAGGAGACGAAGGGGGCGGGGATGCCGGGCGCGTATCCGTTGATCATCACGACGGGCAGTGGGCGGGCGATCAGGGCCCGGTAGCGGTCGTGGTTGGCGGAGGTGTCGGCGTGCAGGCCGGAGACGAAGACGATTCCGGAGACCTGCCGGTCCAGCAGCATCTCGACGTACTCGTCCTCGGTGACCCCGCCGGCTGTCTGGGTGCACAGCACGGGGGTGAAGCCGCTCTGCGCCAGGGTCGACTCGATCACCTGGGCGAAGGCGGGAAAGATCGGGTTGTCGAGTTCGGGGACCACCAGACCCACCAGGCCGGCGCTGCGCTTGCGCAGCCGGGCCGGACGCTCGTAACCGAGCACATCGAGGGCGGTCAGTACGGCCTGCCGGGTCTCGGGGGCCACTCCCGGGCGGTCGTTGAGCACCCGCGACACCGTGGCCTCGCTGACTTCGGCCTGCTGGGCGATGTCGGACAGTCGAGCGCGCATGGCCGCACTGTAGCTCACGGGCAAGTTCTTGCGTACGCCTCTGCAAGCCCTTCCATTATCTGCAACCTCTTGCTAACGTCCCCGCAACATGCGAGAGCAGCGGCGCAGCACACCGGGCGCCGGTTGGCAAGAAATTTCCAGAGCTTCCACTGGCGGATCGCCCTTCCCCCGGGGCCGCCATGACGACAGGAGTACCGATGCGCATCCGTACCGCGGGTGTGGTCGCCGTCCTCGGACTGGCCCTCGCCGCCTCGGGCTGCGGCAGCGACAGCAGCGACGAGCCGGCCGCGAAGGAATCCACCAAGGCCGCCACCGGCGGCAAGCTGGTGATCTGGGCCGACGACAAGCGCACCGCCGCCCTCAAGCCGTTCGCCGAGAAGTTCGGCCAGGAGAACGGCGTCACGGTCGAGGTACAGGCCGTCTCCAAGGACCTCCAGACCAACTTCGTCACCGCCTCCCAGCAGGGCAGTGGCCCGGACGTGGTGGTCGGCGCGCACGACTGGATCGGCAACCTCGTCCAGAATGGCGCCATCGACCCCGTGCAGCTCGCCGCCGAGCAGAAGAGCGGCTTCAACGAGACCGCCGTCAAGGCCGTCACGTTCAACGGCCAGCTCTACGGCGTGCCCTACGCCATGGAGAACCTGGCGCTGATCCGCAACACCGAGCTGGCCCCCGAGGCGCCGAAGACCATCGAGGACCTGGTCGCAGCCGGCAAGAAGCTCAAGGCCGAGAAGAAGGCCAGCGAGATCCTCTGCCTCCAGTCCGGCCAGAACGGCGACGCCTACCACATCTACCCGCTCTACACCTCCGGTGGCGGGTACCTCTTCGGCACCGCCGCCAACGGCGACTACGACCCGAAGGACCTGGGCGTGGGCAAGCCGGAGTCGATCGAGGCGTTCAAGAAGATCGCCAAGCTCGGTGAGAAGGGCGACGGCGCGCTGAAGCGCTCGATCACCGCCGAGAACTCGATCGCCAACTTCACCGGCAAGAAGTGCGCCTACCTGGTCTCCGGCCCGTGGGCCGTCGCGGACGCCAAGAAGGCCAACATCAAGTACGACATCTCGCCGGTCCCCGGCTTCGCCGGTGGCAAGGAGGCCCAGCCGTTCGTGGGCGTCCAGGCGTTCTACGTGGCCTCCAAGGGCAAGAACAAGGCCCTGGCCCAGGAGTTCGTGGCCAACCACGTCAGCACCCCCGAGCTGGCCGTGGCGCTCTACAACGCCGAGGCCCGCCCGCCGGCGCTGACCGCCGCCCTCGACCAGGTCAAGGGCACCGACCCGGACCTGGCCAAGTTCCAGGAGGCCGGCAAGAACGGCCAGGTGCTCCCGGCGATCCCGGCCATGGCCACCATCTGGGACCCGTTCGGCAAGGCCGAGGCCGCCATCATCGGTGGCGCCGACCCGGCCACCACGATCACCGCGGCCGGCAAGACCATCTCCGGCCAGATCAAGTAATGAGCACGTCGCTGTCCGGCCCGGGGGCTGCCACGCAGCCCCCGGGCCGGGAGCCCGTCGGCCCCGGGCTGCCGGGCAAATCCCGCACCGCGCGACACCACGCGCCGACCACCATGACCGGTCTGCTCGTCAAGGTGGCCCTGCTCGGCCTGACCGCCGGGATCGCGATCTGGGCGGCCTTCCCGCTCATCGAGGCGGAGAAGTGGACCGGGCTGGCCGTGCTGGCCGCCACCACCGCCGGGCTCTTCTACCTCTACCTGACCCGCCGGCACATCCCGGCGAAGTACCTGGTCCCCGGCACGCTCTTCCTGATCGCGTTCCAGGTGGTCCCGGTGCTCTACACGGCGAGCACCGCCTTCACGAACTTCGGCGACGGCCACCGCGGCACCAAGGAAGACGCCGTCGTCGCCATCCAGACCGCCTCGGTCAAGCAGCTGCCCGGCTCCACCGAGTACGCCCTCTCCGTCGCCACCCAGGGCGACCCGACGACCGGCCCGCTCGTCTTCCTGGTCAGCGACCCGGGCACCGGCGCCGTATCGGCCGGCGACGCCGGCGGGCTGCGCCAGCTCGATGCGGCCGACGTCACCGTGGCACCGGGCGGCAAGGTCACCGCCGCCGACGGCTACACGGTGCTCAACTTCGGCCAGGCCAGCGCCCGTAGCCAGGAGATCACCGACCTGATCGTGCCGACGTCCGGCGGCGCGCTGCGCTCCGCCGGCCTGTCCCGCGCCTACGAGGGCAAGGCCATCCGGGCGTACGACGCCGGCTGCGACTGCGTCAAGGACATCGAGACCGGCCGGACCTGGACGGCGGACGAGGAGACCGGCGCCTTCGTCGCCGCCGACGGCGAGCGGCTGGCCCAGGGCTGGAAGGTCACCGTCGGGCTGAAGAACTTCTCCCGGGTGCTCACCGACCCGGCCATCTCCGGGCCCTTCTTCGGCACGCTGCTGTGGAACTTCGCCTTCGCCGTCGGCTCCACCGGCGGCACGTTCATCCTGGGCATGTTCATCGCCCTGGCGCTGCACTCGCCCCGGATGCGCGGCACCAACCTCTACCGGGTCCTGCTGATCCTGCCGTACGCCATGCCGTCGTTCGCGATGCTGCTGGTCTGGCGGGACATGTTCAACACCGACTTCGGGCTGATCAACAACCTGTTCGGGCTCGGGGTGGACTGGTTCGGCCAGGAGTGGTCGGCCCGGATCGCGGTGATCCTGGTGCAGCTCTGGCTCGGCTACCCGTACATGTTCCTGGTCGCCACCGGCGCGCTCCAGGCCATCCCGAAGGAGCTGACCGAGGCGTCCTCGGTCGACGGCGCGTCACCGTGGCAGTCGTTCCGGGCGGTCACCCTGCCGCTGCTGCTGGTCGCGCTCTCCCCACTGCTGATCGCGTCGTTCGCGTACAACTTCAACAACTTCAACGCGATCTACCTGACCACCGAGGGCGGTCCCTTCCCGGCGGACAACCCGACGGCGGGGGCGACGGACCTGCTGATCACGTACACGTACCGGCTGGCCTTCGGTGCGCAGGGCGCCCAGTTCGGCCTGGCCGCCGCAGTGTCGATCTTCATCTTCACCATCGTCGCGGTGGTGTCGGCGGTGAGCTTCCGGCGCACCCGTAAGCAGGAGGAGGTGTACTCGTGACCTCGCTCAGCGGCACTCCGGTCGCGGGCGGCGCGACCGGCGCAACCCCGGCCGTCAACCGCAACACGGGCCGGCGCCGCAACCGGTGGTTCGCCCAGGTCGGCTGGCGTCACCTGGTCGCCGTGCTGGCAGTCGCGTTCAGTCTCTTCCCGATCCTGTTCGTGCTGTCGGCCGCCATCAACCCGCTCGGCACGCTCTCCTCGACGGAGCTGCTGCCGACCGGGGCGTCCCTGGAGAACTTCACGAACCTGTTCGACCGTACGGCGTTCGGGTGGTGGTTCTTCAACTCGCTGCTGATCGCCGGGGTGTCCGCGTTCGTGTCGGTCTTCCTGTCGGCGCTGGCGGCGTACGCCTTCTCCCGGATGCGCTTCTCCGGGCGCCGGGTCGGGCTGCTCTCGCTGCTGCTGATCCAGATGTTCCCGCAGTTCCTGGCGATCGTGGCGATCTTCCTGATCTTCACGACGGTCACCGACCTGTGGCCGGCGATCGGCTTCAACACCCCGTGGGGCCTGCTGCTGCTCTACCTGGGCGGCGCGTTGGGCGTGAACACCTGGCTGATGAAGGGCTTCTTCGACACGCTTCCCCGGGAGCTGGACGAGTCGGCCACCATGGACGGCGCCACGCACGCCCAGGTCTTCTTCCGGATCATGCTGCCGCTGGTGGCGCCGATCCTGGCGGTGACCGGCCTGCTCGCCTTCATCGGCACCATCAACGAGTTCCTGATGGCGAACGTCTTCCTGACCAACAGCGAGTCGAAGACCCTCGCGGTCGGCATGTTCGGCCTGGTGGCCGGTGAACGCAACAACAACTTCGGGATCTTCGCGGCGGGCACCCTGCTCACCGCGATCCCCACGGTGCTGGTCTTCCAGATGGTCCAGCGCTACATCGTCTCCGGCCTCACCGCCGGAGCCGTCAAGGGATGAATCGGATGGGTGGCCGCCCTCCCGCGGAGGGCAGGGTCAGCGTGCCGGCTCCGTCGGCCGCCTGATCCCCCACCCGATCTCCCGTTCGCTGCGGCAAGGGCGTCGGCGTCCGACGTACACCGGAGCAGTCACGGATCGACCGCCGCGGTCGGATGACCGGCCGCGGCGGGTGACCCCTTTCTCTCCCCGTCCGACCGACGCGAAAGGCACCGCCATGTCCCTGTTGCCGCACCACGACGGATCCGCCCTGTACGTCCCCGAGCAGGAACCCGCGCTCGGCGAGACCATCGACGTCTTCGTCCGGGTGCCGGCCGGCGCCGGCGTCCGGCAGGTGCACGTGCGCACCACCGGCGACGGCGAGCCCCGGTTCACCGAGGCGGTCGTCGACCGCACCGACGGCGGTGACGTCTGGTGGCGGGTCCCCGTCGAGGCCCGCAACCCGGTCAGCAACTACCGGTTCATGCTCACCGGCAGCCGTGGCCACCGTTGGCTGAACGCCGCCGGTGTGGCGCCCCACGACGTGCCCGACAACGGCGACTTCAAGCTGGTCACCCACGCCCCGCCGCCGGCCTGGGCCCGGGACGCGGTGATCTACCAGATCTTCCCCGACCGGTTCGCCCGCTCCGCCGGCGCCGACGGGCGCGAGCTGCCGGACTGGGCCGTCCCGTGCGACTGGGACACCCCGGTGATCGGGCGTGGCCCCGAGACGCCCCGCCAGTTCTACGGCGGCGACCTGGACGGCGTCACCGAGCGGCTGGACCACCTGGACCGCCTCGGCGTGAACACCGTCTACCTGACCCCGATCTTCCCGGCCCGCTCCAACCACCGCTACGACGCGGCCAGCTTCGACACCGTCGATCCGCTGCTCGGCGGGGACGCCGCGCTGGCCCGCCTCGCCGACGCCGTACGGGCCCGGGGGTGGCGGCTGCTCGGCGACATCACCAGCAACCACACCGGCGACGCGCACGAGTGGTTCACCCGGGCCGCCTCCGACGGGTCCGCGCCCGAGCGGGAGCTGTACTACTTCGACGAGGCGACCGCCGACTACGAGTCCTGGAACGGGGTCAGGTCGCTGCCGAAGCTGAACTGGGGCAGCGCCGAGCTTCGCCGGCGCTTCGCCACCGCCGACGACTCGCTGCTGCGCCGCTGGCTGCGCCCGCCGTACGGGCTGGACGGCTGGCGGGTGGACGTCGCGAACATGACCGGGCGGCGGGGCGCCGACGCGTACACCCACGAGGTGGCAGCCCTGTTGCGCGAGGTGGTCGTCCGGACCCGGGCCGACGGGCTGCTGATGGCCGAGCACGGCCACGACCACACCGGCGACCTGGACCGCGACGGCTGGCACGGCACGATGAACTACGTCGGCTTCACCGACCCGGTCTGGTCCTGGCTGCGGCACGGCGACCAGCCCGTGCCGAACTTCCTCGGCACCCCGGGCGGAGTGGTGCGGCGGGACGCGGACGCGGTGCTCGCCACCATGAACGCCTACCGCTCACTGATCTCCTGGCGGTCGTACACCCACTCGTGGCAGTTGCTCGGCTCGCACGACTCCGCCCGGATCAGGACGGTGGTCGGCGACGCCGCGCGGCAGGAGGTCGCCGCCGGTCTGCTCGCCACCATGCCCGGCACCCCGATGATCTACGCGGGCGACGAGTTGGGCCTGACCGGCAGCAACGGCGAGGGCTCGCGTACCCCGATGCCGTGGCACCGGCCGGAGAGCTGGGACACCTCGACGTTCGCCAACTACCGGGCGCTGGTCGCGTTGCGCCGGGCCGAGCCCGCGCTGCGCCACGGTGGCCTGCGCTGGCTGCACGCCGACGCGGACACCCTGGTCTTCCTGCGCGAGGCCCCGACCGGCGCGGTACTGGTGCTGGCCCGCCGCGCCGCCGGTGCCCCGATCCGCCTGACCGGGCTGCGGCCGGCGGAGAACCTCCACGGCGGTGCCCCGGCCCTACGCCCCGACGCGGACGGCACGATCACCCTCCCGCCCGACGGCCCCACCTTCCAGGCCTGGCGCCTCCCCTAACTCCCACCCCACCCCGCCCCGCCCCCGCCCCCGCCCCCGCCCCCGCCCCCGCCCCCGCCCCCGCCCTCCCGCCTCGTCCCGCCCGCCCCCTTCCCCTTCCCCTTCCCCTTCCCCTCCCCCTCCCCCTCCCCTTCCCGCGATCTTGCACTTGCGGCCCGGGCAACAGGGACATATGTCGCAAACCAAGGGCACAAAGTGCAAGATCGCCGAGGCTCGGAGCTCGGAGGCTCGGGCGGGGAGGGGTGGGGAGGGCGGGGAGGGCGGGGCGGGGTCAGCGGGCGAGGAGGGTGCGGACGCCGGCCAGGTAGGTGGCGCGGTCCGGGCGGCCGGTGAGCAGGCGCTGGAGGAACCAACCGGGGACCAGGCCGAACAGTGCGGCGGCGACGGCTTCCGGGTCGGCGTCGGCGGGCACCTCGCCAATGCCCTGGGCGCGTCGGACGAGCGCCTCGAAGTGACGGCGGAAGCTGTCGTACTTGGCGGCGACCAGTTCGGCCAGCACCGGGTCCCGCTGTGCCTCGCCCCAGACCTGGACCGCGATCCGCAGGGCGCCGTCGTCGCCGGTCTGGGTCTCCACGTACGCCAGCGCGCGGTCGAGCACCTCGACCAGGGGCAGCGGCGGCTCCCGGTGGAGCAGTTCGTCGAGGACCACCTCGGCTCCGCCGACCGCTTCCTCGGCGATCGCGCTGATCAGATCCGCCTTGCTCGGGAAGTAGCGGTAGACGGCGCCCACCGAGAGGCCGGCCTCGGCGATCACGTCCTGCATCGTCGTGCGGTGGAAGCCCTCGCGCAGGAAGCATCTGCGGGCCGCGTCGACGATCTGGAGGCGGCGGGCGGCGAGGTGTTCCGGCGAGACGCGTGGCACGGGATGCATCGTAAATCGAACGTTCGTTCTTGACAGTGATGCAAGCGAGGGGGAACCTGGTTTTTAAAAGAATGAATGTTCGTTTTAGGAGTGGACCGATGCTGAACCGCATCCGACGGCCCCTGCCGACCGCCCTCGGAATCGCCGCGCTGGCGGCGGTCCTGATGGCGCTGCTCGTACCCCTTTTCGCGGCTCCGGCGGCCAACCTGGCGCCGCGTGACCTGCCCGTTGCCGTCGCGGGCCCGGCGCCCGCCGCCGACGAACTGGCCGGCCGGCTCGCCGCCGCGCGGCCGGGCGCGTTCGAGGTGACCACGCTGCCGGACGCCGCGACCGCCGACCGGGCGTTGCGCGACCGGCAGGTGTACGGGGCCTTCGTCATCGGTCCGGCGGGGGTCGCCCTACACACCGCGGCGGCGGCCAGCCCGACGGTCGCGGCGCTCCTCACCGAGGCGGCGGCCCAACTCTCCGCCGGCACCGGCCGCCCGGTGCCAGTGGTCGAGGTGGTTCCGGCCGCCCCCGACGATCCCCGGGGCGTCGGATTCGCCGCCGGCTTCCTGCCGTTCGCGATGGCGGCCATGGCGGCCGGCGCGCTGCTCATCCTGCTGGTCGCGAGCCGGGTCGCCCGGCTGCTCGGCCTGGTGGCGTTCGGTGCCCTCGCCGGGGGAGTCGGCGCGATCGTGCTGCACGGCTGGCTCGGCGTGCTCGACGGCAACCCGTTCGCCGAGGCTGCGGCGGTCGGGATCTTCGCGTTGGCCGGCGCAGCCACGGTGGCCGGCTTCGGAGCGGTGCTCGGCCGGCCGGGCATCGGCCTGGGCGCGCTGCTGGTCTTCCTGGTCGGCAATCCGATCTCGGCGGTCGGCGCGGCCCCCGAGCTGCTGCCGCAGCCGTGGGGTGCCGTAGGCCAGTTCCTGCCCGTGGGCGCTGGCGGCACCCTGCTCCGCTCGGTGACCTTCTTCGACGGTGCCGGCGCCGGTCAGCCCCTTGCCGTCCTGGCCGGGTACGCGCTGGTCGGCCTCGTGCTGGTGCTGGTGGCGCGCGGCCCGGCCAGTGCCGGGGCGCCTGACCAGGTCGGTGCAGCCGGTGCCGGGGCGCCCCACCCGACCGGTCCAGCCGGTGCCGAGGTGTCCCGCCCGGCCGGTGCCCGGACGGCGGCCGACACGCGCTGAGCCGCCCCACTACTACGATCCGTCGTTGGTGGGGGAGGATGGTGCGCGTGGAAGCCTTGAGACTGATATTGCGCTACGTCCATCTGATCGGGTTCGCCCTGCTGCTCGGCGGCGCGATCGTCCAGTACATCAGCGGAAAGCTGCGGATCAACCCGGCCATGCTCTGGGGGGCCGTGATCATGTTGCTGACCGGGATCGGCCTCTCCGCGCCGCTGCGCGACGGCAACGAGCCGGACCCCGCGAAACTTGTTACCAAGTTGGTGCTCGCCATACTGATCTTCGTCATGGTCTTCTTTTCCCGGAAGCGCGACGCGGTCAACCGCGGGCACTTCCTGGCAATCGTCGGGTTGACCCTGGTCAACGCGGCGGTGGCGGTTTTCTGGCGGTAACGTCACCGGCAGGGGGCGACGCACAGAACCGGACGTTTCGCGGTGCCCCGCCGCACACTTACCAGCACTTTGAGTGATCTGCCCCACCTAAGGGTTACGTAGGGGTAACAGGCACTCAACAGTCGTGCACGATTGTCGGCCGGTGGGTGGGCGCGGGCGTACGCTCCCGTCCGTAACGTGGGACGCCGGCGGCGCAGTGCAGGCCGGCTCAAAAGGGCTGCCACCGTGCAGGACGCGGTGTGCAATTGGGAAGGAGACGTCTTGCGCTCTGTGCGTGGGATGCGGATTGCCTCCGTCTTCGCGGTCGGTGGGCTCGTGCTGGGCGCCGCCGCGTGTGGTGAGGCTCCCGAGGACGACAACAAGGCCGGCAGTGGCGACAGCAAGAAGTACAGCGCCTGCATGGTGACCGACGTTGGTGGCATCGACGACAAGTCGTTCAACACCTCCGCCTGGAAGGGCCTGGAGGAGGCCAAGAAGGCCAACCCCAACATCGACATCAAGTACACGGCGTCGAAGGCCGAGGCGGACTACGAGGTCAACCTGACCCAGTACGTCAACCAGAAGTGCGACTTCATCCTGGCCGTCGGTGGCCTGATGGGTGACGCCACCTCCAAGATCGCCAAGGCGAACCCGAACCAGCAGTTCGGCATCGTCGACGCGAAGGTCGCGGAGACCAACGTCTACCCGATGCAGTTCGACACCGCCCAGGCCGGCTTCCTCGCCGGTTACCTGGCCGCCGGGATGAGCAAGAGCGGCACGGTGGGCACCTACGGCGGCCTGCCGATCCCGCCGGTCACCATCTTCATGGACGGCTACGCCGACGGCGTCGCGCACTACAACAAGACGAAGAGCAAGACCGTCAAGGTCGTCGGCTGGGACAAGGCCGCCCAGAAGGGCTCCTTCACCAACGACTTCGTCAAGCAGGACGAGGGCAAGAAGATCAGCGACGCGCTGGTCGCCCAGGGCGCCGACATCGTCATGCCGGTTGCCGGCGGAGCGGGCCTCGGCACCACCGGCGCGGCCAAGGCGTCCGGCGGCAAGTACAACACCATCTGGGTGGACGTCGACGGCTGCGAGAGCACCCAGGACTGCTCGGCGATCATCACCACCGTCGAGAAGAACATCCCGGACGCCGTCAAGGAGGCCGTCGTCAAGGCCGCCGGCGGCGAGAAGCTGTCGCCGACCCCGGGCTACCTCGGCAACCTGTCCAACAACGGCGTCGGGCTCGCCCCGTTCCACGAGTTCGACAGCAAGGTCCCGGCCGAGCTGAAGGCCGAGATCGACAAGCTGAAGGCGGACATCGCCGCCGGTACCGTCCCGGTCACCTCCGCGGCCCAGCCGAAGTGAGGCTCCGCCGGCCGACCGCGGTGAGACGATCACCCGGGTAGGCCGGCGGGCGGTACAGCACGAAGATCCGGCCGCCCCGGCGTCGCGGGAAAACCCTGCGGCGCCGGGGCGGCCGATCCCGCTCCACCCGACGACGGCCCCGCGCCGCGAGCGGTCACCCGGCAGCTACGCTGCACCATCGCTTCGCACTCCAGGAGGTTGCGCTGAGACTCGAACTGCGCGGCATCACCAAGCGGTTCGGTGATCTGGTCGCCAACGACCACATCGACCTGACGGTGGAGCCTGGAGAGATTCACGCCCTGCTCGGCGAGAACGGCGCCGGCAAGTCGACCCTGATGAACGTGCTCTACGGGCTCTACCAGCCCGACGAGGGCGAGATCCTGGTCGACGGACAGCCGTTGAAGCTGAGAGGGCCGTCCGACGCGATCGCGGCCGGGATCGGCATGGTGCACCAGCACTTCATGCTGGTGCCCGTCTTCACCGTCACCGAGAACATCATGCTCGGCTCCGAGCAGGTCCGGGGCGGCATCGTCGGCTTCCTGGACCGGCGGCGGGCCCGGCGCGAGGTCGCCGAGGTCTCCGAGCGGTACAACCTGCGGGTCGACCCGGACGCGGTGATCGAGGACCTGCCGGTCGGCATCCAGCAGCGGGTGGAGATCGTCAAGGCGCTCACCCGCGACGTCGACCTGCTCATCCTCGACGAGCCGACGGCCGTGCTCACCCCGCAGGAGACCGAGGAACTGCTCGCCGTGATGCGGTCGCTCAAGGCCGCCGGCAAGTCGATCGTCTTCATCACCCACAAGCTTGGCGAGGTCAAGGCCATCGCCGACCGGATCACCGTGATCCGGCGCGGCAGGACCGTCGGCACCGCGTCCCCCGAGGCGAGCCGGGACGAACTGGCCGCGCTCATGGTCGGCCGCAGCGTCCGGCTCACCGTGGAGAAGGAGCCCGCCACCCCCGGCAAGCCGATCCTGGAGGTCGCCGGCCTGGTCGTCGACGACGACCGGCAGATCCGGGCGGTCGACGGGATCGACCTGACCGTGCACGCGGGCGAGGTGCTCGGTGTCGCGGGCGTGCAGGGCAACGGCCAGACCGAACTGATCGAGGCGATCATGGGGCTGCGCCCGATGCTCGCCGGCACGGTCACGCTCGACGGCCAGCAGGTCCACGGCTGGTCCACCAAGAAGGTGCTCCGCGCGGGTGTCGGCTACGTGCCCGAGGACCGCAGCGTCGACGGCCTGGTCAAGGAGTTCTCCGTCGCGGAGAACCTGGTGCTCGACATCTACGACCGGCCGCCCTTCGGCAAGGGCCTGGCGCTCAGGCCGGACGCCATCGCGAAGTCGGCGAAGGAGCGGATCGAGCAGTTCGACGTCCGCACCTCCTCGGCCGACGCGCCGGTCGGCACCCTCTCCGGCGGCAACCAGCAGAAGGTCATCGTGGCCCGGGAGCTGTCCCGGCCGCTGAAGCTCTTCATCGCCGCCCAGCCGACCCGCGGCGTCGACGTCGGGTCGATCGAGTTCATCCACAGCCAGGTCATCCGGGAGCGGGATGTCGGCACCGCCGTCATGGTGGTCTCCAGCGAGCTCGACGAGGTGATCGGCCTGGCCGACCGGATCGCGGTGATGTACCGCGGCCGGATCATCGGCATCGTCGGCCCGGACACCCCCCGCGAGGAGATCGGCCTGCTGATGGCCGGCATCACCCCCGATGCGGCCCCCGCCGCAGTGGACGGCACGACCCCGGTTGACGGCGCCGCGCCGGCCCCGGCCGCCGAAGGCCCTGGTAGCGAGGACGAGGCATGACCAACCCGAACCCTGACTCGGGCTCCCCGGACAAGGACCCGGCGACCGAGGCGCAGGCGGCGGAGACCGCGCTGGAGAACACCGAGCGCGCCGAGCCGGCCAGCACCCCGAAGTCGCCGGCCCCGGAGGCGAAGCCCTCGCTGGGCCGGCTGTTCCTGGACAACCTCTGGGCGGCGAACACCTTCACGGTGACCCTGCTGTCGCTGGTGCTGGCGATGGTCGTCGGCGCGCTGCTGATGATCGTCTCCGACCCCGAGGTGCTGGCCACCTTCAGCTACATCACCGCCCGGCCGGGCGACGCGCTGAACGCGAGCTGGACGCTGGTCAGCGAGGCGTACGGGAACCTGTTCAAGGGCGCCATCTTCGACCCGGAGGCGGTCGGCTTCCAGGCGGTGATGAGCCCGATCTCGGAGACGCTCACCTACACCGCGCCGCTGGTCTTCACCGGCCTGTCGGTGGCGCTGGCCTTCCGGGGCGGCCTGTTCAACATCGGTGCCCAGGGCCAGGCCATCGTGGGCGTGATCGTGGCCGCGCTGGCCGGCTTCCTGCTGCCGCTGCCGCCCGGCCTGCACCTGCTCGTCGCGGTGCTCGCCGGCGCGCTCGGTGGGGCGGTCTGGGGCTTCATCCCGGGCATCCTCAAGGCCCGGGCCGGCGCCCACGAGGTGATCAACACGATCATGCTCAACTACATCGCCACGTACTTCCTGACCTGGATCATCGTGCAGAACGGCGTCCAGGACCCGAACCGCGCGGACGCCATCAGCCGGCCGGTGGACGGCTCGGCCCAACTGCCCCGCCTGTTCGGTGACGGGCTGCGGGTGCACGCCGGCATCATCCTGGCGGTGCTGGCCACCTGGGCGGTCTGGTGGCTGCTCAACCGGTCCACGCTGGGCTTCGAGCTACGCGCCGTGGGCGCCAACCCGGACGCCGCGCGGACCGCCGGCATCAGCGTCACCCGGACGTACGTCCTGATCATGGTCTTCGCCGGGGCGCTGGCCGGCCTCGGCGGCTCCAACATGGTGCTCGGCTCCACCGCCAGCGCGCTGACCCCGCTGGTGGCCGCGCAGATCGGCTTCGACGGCATCCTGGTGGCGCTGCTCGGCCGGGTGAAGCCGTGGGGCGTCGCGCTGGCCGCGCTGCTCTTCGGCGCGCTCCAGGCCGGCGGCAACCGGATGCAGTCGTACTCGGGGATCTCGCTGGAGCTGG
Source organism: Micromonospora peucetia (assembly GCF_900091625.1). NCBI lineage: Bacteria > Bacillati > Actinomycetota > Actinomycetes > Micromonosporales > Micromonosporaceae > Micromonospora > Micromonospora peucetia. Next base: position 1,259,726 of record NZ_FMIC01000002.1, on the reverse strand, counting down.
TCACCGTGCTCCAGGCGCTGATCGTCATCTTCATCGCCGCGCCGGCCCTGGTGAAGGCGATCTTCCAGCTCCGGGCCGCCCGCGCCGCCCGGTTGCAGACGAGCCTGGCGAAGGGCTGGTAACTCATGTCCACCATGGCTGTCGAAGACGTCGCGGTCGCCCCCGTCGACCAGGGCTTCTGGACCCGTACCCGCAAGGTCGGCGCCGTGCTGCTCGCGCTCGGCCTGCTGGCGACGGTGCTGTTCGGGGCGCTCGCCACCGGCGAGCAGGCCCGCTTCACCCTCAGCGAGGACTCTGCCGGCGCCGCGCTGAAGATCGACGGCACCTTCGGCGCGATCCTCTTCGGGCTCGTCGCGGTCGCCGCCGGCGTCACGATGCTCGCCGGGCTGCCGAAGCGCTGGTTCACCCTGGTGCTCGGCGTCGGCCTGGTCGGGTTCGTGCTGTCGTTCCTCTGCTGGCAGGTCTCCGCCGCGCCCGCCGGGCAGAACTTCATGCCGCTGGTCAACATCATCCGGGGCACGTTCTTCCTGGCCCTGCCGTTGATCTTCGGCGCCCTGGCCGGCGTGCTCTGCGAACGCTCCGGTGTGGTGAACGTGGCCATCGAGGGGCAACTGCTGATGGGGGCCTTCAGCGGCGCGCTCTTCGGCAGCCTCTCCGGCAGCGTCTGGGTGGGCCTGGTCGCCGCGGCCATCGGGGGCGCGTTCATCTCGCTGCTGCTGGCCGTCTTCTCGATCCGTTACCTGGTCGACCAGGTGGTCATGGGCATCGTGCTCAACCTGCTCGCGCTCGGCATCACCGGCTTCCTCTACGAGCGGCTGATGCAGACCAACGCGCAGAAGTACAACAGCGCCCCCCGGTTCAGCAACTGGGAGATCCCGCTGCTGTCGGACATCCCGCTGCTCGGCCCGGCGCTGTTCCGGGGCAACATCTTCCTCTACCTCGCCCTGCTGCTGGTGCTGGTGATCCACATAGCGCTGTTCCGCACCCGGTGGGGCCTGCGCACCCGCTCGGTCGGCGAGCACCCCACCGCCGCCGACACGCTGGGCGTCAAGGTGCTCGGGCTGCGCTACCGCAACGTGCTGCTCGCCGGGGTGGTCGCCGGCATCGGCGGGGCCTCCTACACGCTGGCGCTCTACTCGTTCACCAAGAACATGATCGGCGGCAAGGGCTTCATCGCCCTGGCCGCATTGATCTTCGGCCGGTGGAGCCCGACGGGGGCGCTGCTCGCGGCGCTCTTCTTCGGCTTCGCCGACCAGCTCGCCACCTACCTGGGCGCGATCAACAGCGTGATCCCGAACCAGTTCCTGGCCATGCTGCCCTACCTGGCGACGATCCTGGCGGTGGCCGGGCTGGTCGGCCGGGTCCGGGCGCCGGCCGCCGACGGCAAGCCGTACATCAAGGGCTGACGGGGGAGTACCACATGGAGATCGACTGGGAGCGGCTGCGGGCCGCCGCCACCGAGGTGATGCGGCACGCGTACGTGCCGTACTCGAAATTCCCGGTCGGGGCCGCCGCCCTGGTCGACGACGGCCGGGTGGTGGTCGGCTGCAACGTGGAGAACGCCGCGTACGGCGTGGTGCTCTGCGCCGAGTGCGGGGTGGTCTCCTCGCTGCACGCCACCGGCGGTGGCCGGATCGTGGCCCTGTCCTGCGTCGACGCCACCGGCGAGCCGCTGATGCCGTGCGGCCGGTGCCGTCAGCTGCTCTGGGAGCAGGGTGGCCCGGAGTGCCTGATCGAGGCCAGGGGCGGGCCGCTGCGGATGGCCGAGCTGCTGCCGCACGCCTTCGACGTGACCGACCTGGAGGCCGTGACCGGGGAGGCCCCGGTGCCCGTGGTGCCGGAGCGGCTGGCCGCCTGGCGTGGGCGCGGCACGGTCTTCGCGCACCCCGACCTCTCCGCCGGCCAGCAGGTCTGGACGGCCTACTGGGAGCGGTCCGCGGGCGACAGCGAGGACGCCGAGACCGGCGTGCTGGAGGAGGGTCCGAGCTGGGGTGACCCGGCGGAGGCGATTGCCTGGGGCCTGGCCCGTACGCCCCGGGTGGTGGTCGTGGACGCGGCCGGCGGCATCTTCTGGGCCGGCGAGGGTGAGCCGCCGATGGAGATTCCGGTTCGCTGGGCGGGTTGAGCTTGGGGGATGGGCCGACCGTGCCCGGCTCCGGGCGGTCAGGCTTGATCCCTCCGCCGGGCACGGTCGGCCCATCCCCGGTGGGCGCGGTGCGCGAATCGGTATTGCCATACGACTAGGAAGATCTTTTGTGATGAGTGGGTTTGCGGCGGTTGATGTTATTCGGGTGAAGCGGGACGGGGGAGTGCTCTCCGACGCGCAGATCGACTGGGTGGTGGACGCGTACACCCGGGGGATGGTCGCCGACGAGCAGATGTCGGCGCTGGCCATGGCGATCCTGCTGCGCGGCATGACCGGGCCGGAGATCGCCCGGTGGACCGCCGCGATGATCGCCAGCGGGGAGCGGCTCGACCTCTCCGCCGTCGACCGGCCGACCGTCGACAAGCACTCCACCGGTGGCGTCGGCGACAAGATCACCCTGCCGCTCACCCCGTTGGTCGCCGCCTGCGGCGCCGCCGTGCCACAGCTCAGCGGCCGGGGCCTCGGACACACCGGCGGCACGCTGGACAAGCTGGAGTCGATTCCCGGCTGGCGGGCGGCGCTGAGCAACGACGAGTTCACCGCCCAGCTCCGCGACGTCGGCGCGGTGATCTGCGCGGCCGGCGCGGGCCTCGCCCCCGCCGACCGCAAGCTGTACGCGCTGCGTGACGTGACCGGGACCGTCGAGGCCATCCCGCTGATCGCCAGTTCGATCATGAGCAAGAAGATCGCCGAGGGCACCGGTGCGCTGGTGCTCGACGTGAAGGTCGGCTCCGGCGCGTTCATGAAGTCCGTCGAGCAGGCCCGCGAGCTGGCCCGGACGATGGTCGAGCTGGGCGGCGCGCACGGCGTGCGTACCGTCGCCCTGCTCACCGACATGTCCACCCCGCTCGGCCTGGCCATCGGCAACGCCGTCGAGGTGACCGAGTCCGTCGAGGTGCTCGCCGGGGGCGGCCCCGCCGACGTGGTCGAGCTGACCCTGGCACTGGCCCGCGAGATGCTCGACGCGGCCGGGCTGCCGGACGCCGACCCGGAGGCCGCCCTGCGTGACGGCCGGGCGATGGACTCCTGGCGGGCGATGATCCGCGCCCAGGGCGGGGACCCGGACGCCCCGATGCCCGTCGCGAAGGAGGTCGAGGTGGTCCGCGCGGACGCGGACGGCTTCGTCGCGGCGGTCGACGCGTACGCCATCGGGGTGGCCGCGTGGCGGCTCGGCGCCGGGCGGGCCCGCAAGGAGGACCCGGTCAGCGTGCCGGCGGGGGTCGTGCTGCACCGGCGTCCGGGCGACCCGGTGCGGGCCGGCGACCCGATCTACGAACTGCGCACGGACGACGCCGCCCGGCTTCCGGCGGCGCGGGACGACGCCGCGCGGGCGGTGCGGATCTCGCCGGTCGCGCCCGCCACGACGCAGCTGGTGATCGAGCGGATCGGCTGAGCGCGACGGTCGCCGGGGCGGGCATGGTGCTGGCCCGCTCGGAGCGCTATCCTCCCTGGCCAGGGGGACAACCGGCGCTGAGTCGTCGCGAGCAGACAGGATTTTTCCGCCGTGACCGTACCTGCCCCCGATCCACGGGAGGTGCGTGAGGCGAGCCTGGACGAGTTGTCCCGGCTGCGTCTCCCGCTGCCGCCAGCCCAGTTCCCGCTCGTGTGGGAGCCTGGCGACCAGATCGAGCTCCGACCAACGGTGGAGATCGAGGCCCGCATCGCGGTGCTGCACCTGATCCTGGCCCGCTGTTTCGGGATGCCGCCGCAGTCGGCGATGAGCTGGCTGCTCGCCTCGCACCTGGTCGACATGGTCACGCCGCCGGAGTTCCAGTTCGTGACCGGCGGCAGGGGCGACCACCGGTCGTTCGTGCTGCACCACGACGCGCTCTTCGCGCTGGCCTGGGTGCTCGGCCTGACCAAGCAGCTCGACCCGACGCTGCCGGTCGACGAGCGGCTGGTGGAGCGGATGCCGCAGATCCCCGACGGGGAGAACTTCGGCCAGTGGCGGGCCCGGATCCTCACCGCCCCGCAGCATCCCGCCGACGCGGCGGCCCTGCTGGACCTGCACTACTGCCTGGACTGGGCATATCTGGAGACGGAGCGGTCCGGCCGGACGCCACCGGGGCTGGTGGACGCGAACGCGATCGGCCAGCGCCGGTGGGCCCTGGAGTGGGCGGTGATCCTGCGCGGGCCGTACCACGACGAGCCTCCCGGCTGGGAAGAGGTCGACCTCTCCACCTGACCGCCGGGAGAGCGACGGGCGGTCAGCGGGACGTCGGGCGCCAGACGGTGAGATCCACCGCGACCGTCACCCGGACCGGCTCGGCGAGCGCGGCCACCCGGGCGGCGAGCCCGGCCGGGTCGGTGTGCCAGGCGCTGGGGCCCATCCCGACCAGCGTCGCGACCTCCGGGCCGGTCAGCGTCAGCTTCCGCCGGTGCACGGTGGACGTCGCCGGGGTGAAGTGCCCGCCGAGGCTGTCAGCGACCCGGTCCGCCTTGGCCGGGTCCACCCGCAGCAGGCCGAGGGCACCGACCAGTTCGGTGAGGTGGTCCTCGGCCGGCGTCACCACCAACAGGGACCCGGCCGGGTCGAGGACCCGGTGGAACTCCGCCCCGTTGCGCGGCGCGAAGACGTTCAGCAGCACGGCCGTGCCGGCGTCGGCCAGGGGCAGCCGCTGCCAGGTGTCGGCGAGCGCCGCCGCCGCGCGCGGGTGCGCCCGGGCGGCCCGGCGCAGCGCCGGCTTCGACACGTCCAGGGCGAGACCCGCGGCGTCCGGCAGCGCCGCCAGCACCGCCGCGAGGTGCCGGCCCGTCCCCGCCCCGGCATCCACCACCAGGGGGTACGCACCGACCACCTGCTCCACGGCCTGCGTCGCGGCGGCGGCGAGGGCGGTCGAGATCAGGTCGTAGTGGCCGGCGGAGAGGAAGTCGGCGCGGGCGGCCACCATCTCGGCGGTGTCCCCGGCGTGCGGGGCGCGGCCGGTGAGCAGGTTCACGTAGCCCTGGCGGGCCATGTCGAAGCTGTGCCGGCGCGGGCAACGCAGCGCGTGGGCACCGCCGGCGGCGACCTCGGCCAGCGGCTCGGCGCAGACCGGGCAGCGGAGCCGGTCGACGATGCGGGAATCCACCTCAGGCGTCCAGATAGGTCAGCACCGCGCGTACCCGGCGGTGGTCGTCGTCGCAGTCGCGCAGGTCGAGCTTGGCGAAGATCGAGTTGATGTGCTTGCTGACCGCCTTCTCGGTGACCACCATGCGCTGGGCGATCGCGCCGTTGGAGCGCCCCTCGGCCATCAGCGACAGCACCTCGTGCTCGCGCGGGGTGAGCCGGCGCAGCGGCGCGGCCCGGGCGGGCCGGGCCAGCAGTTGCGAGATCACCTCGGGGTCCATCGCCATCCCGCCGTCGGCGACCCGGTGCACGGCGGCGACGAACTGCGTCACGTCGGCCACCCGGTCCTTGAGCAGGTAGCCCACCGCCCCGGCGCCGTCGGAGAGCAGCTCCCGGGCGTAGAGCTGCTCGACGTACTGGGAGAGGACCAGCACCGGCAGTCCGGGAATCCGTTCCCGGGCGGTCAGTGCGGCGCGCAGCCCCTCGTCGGTGTGGGTCGGCGGGAGGCGGACGTCCACCACCGCCACGTCGGGACGGTGCTCCAGCAGGGCGGCGAGCAGCTCGTCACCGGTCTCCACGGCGGCCACCACCTCGTCGCCGTACGCGGTGAGGAGCCGGATCAGCCCGTCGCGCAGCAGCGCCAGGTCCTCGGCGATCACGATTCGCACGGCAGCTCCACGTCGACCACGGTAGGCCCACCGGCCGGCGAGCTGATCCGCACCCGGCCGTCGAAGACGGCGAGCCGCCGCCGGATGCCGGCCAGCCCGGTGCCCCGCTCCGGGTCGGCGCCGCCCCGGCCGTCGTCGGAGACGGTCAGCCGGACCGTCGTGTCGACCCGGCGCAGCCGCACCGCCACCCGCGCCGCCCCGCTGTGCCGGGCCGCGTTGGTGAGCAGCTCGGCGGCGGTGAAGTAGAGCGCGGACTCCAGCGGGGGCGCCAGCCGATCGGGCAGGTCGACGTCCAGGTCGACCGGCAGGGCCGCGCCGAGGGCGAGGGCGGCGAGGCCACCGGCGAGTCCCCGGTCGGCCAGCACCGGCGGGTGGATACCGCGTACCACGTCGCGCAGCTCGGACAGGGCGGTGCCGGCGCTCGTACGGGCCTCGGTGACCAGCCCGCGGGCCGCCTCCGGGTCGCGGGCCAGCAGCTCCTCGGCGAGGCCGAGGTTCATCGCCATCGCGACCAGCCGCGCCTGCGCGCCGTCGTGCAGGTCCCGCTCGATGCGGCGCAGCTCGGCCGCCTGCGTGTCGACGGTCTGGGCGCGGGTGTCGGCCAGTTCCACCACCCGTTCGGCCAGGGCCGCCCGGGCGCTCGGTCCGAGCAGCGCCCGGGTGAGCAGGTCCTCCAGGTGGAGCAGCCCCCGGGGCAGCCAGTACGCCCCGACCCCCACCAGCAGCGCGGGCACCACGGCCAGCGCGGCGTTGCGCAGCGAGTCGATCGGCAGGCCGAGGTAGTTGTCGATCGCGCCGGGCGCCACCGTGTGGATCAGCGGCATGGCGACGCCCTGCGCGGCGCCGAGCCAGAGCCCCACGGCCAGCACCACGGCGACCGGGGCGAGGCAGAAGTGCGCGAACAGGAAGGCCAGGTCGCGATAGGTGGCCGGATCCCCGGCCATGGTCCGCAGCCGGGCCACCAGCGGTCCGCCCACCGGCCGGTACGGGGACCGGACCGGCGGGCCCGGCAACCGGCGGCGCTGCCGGTCCAGCAGCGTCCGGGTGCCGACGAGGGTGCGGTCGAGCAGGGGCAGGCCGACGCCGATCAGGCTGAGCCCGGCGGTGAGGAGGGTGGCCAGGAAGGGCACGATGCCCACCCAGGCCAGCCCCGCCGCGACGGCCAGCTGGTTCAGCTCCCGCCATGCCCGCCGCACCCCGCTCATCGGGCCATTGTCCCAGCCGGCACGACGGCCTCCGACTGCGCCGAGACCGGGCTGGCCCCCGGCGCGACGCCCGGGTCGGGCTCGGGGCGGATACGGGCCGGCCAGAAGGCCGCCCGGCCGGTGAGCGCGGCCAGCGCCGGCACCAGCAGCCAGGAGAGCCCGAACGTGGCGATCAGCACGCCGACGGCGACGGCGAGCCCGATCTGGGCCATCATCGGCGACGCCACGAGCACCCCGAAGCTGCCGGCCAGGATGACCCCGGCCGCGGCGACCGCCGGCCCGGCCCGGCGTACCGCCTCCGCGGCGGCCTGGCGGGGCGGGCGCCCGGCGCGCAGCTCCTCCCGGAGCCGGGCGACCATCAGGATGTTGTAGTCGGTTCCGATCGCGGTGACGAAGAGGAACACGACCAGCGGCAGTTGGAAGTTGAGCCCGGACTGCCCGCCGAGGACCTGGAACACCAGCACGCTGGTGCCGAGGGTGGCGGCGAAGCCGAGCGCGACGGCGGCGAGCAGCCCGATCGAGGCGAGCAGCCCGCGCAGCATCAGCAGCAGGAGCAGCCCGATCAGCCCGGCGGCCACCGGGAAGACCAACCGGAGGTCCTCGTCGAGCACGGCCCGGATGTCGGCGAAGGTGGCGGTCTCCCCGCCGACGTACGCCCGGGTGCCGGGCGGCGCGGCGGCGTGCGCGGCCGGGCGCAGTTGGTGCTCCACCGCGTCCATGGCCTGCCGCGAGTACGGCGGCTCGGCGAGCAGCACCTGGACCCGCGCCACGTCGCCCTCGACCTCGACCCCGCCCGGCGCCGCCACGATGGGCACCTCGGCGAGCCGTGCGGCGAACCGTTCGGCGGCGGTCGCGTCCATCCCGGGCCCGGTGAGGTAGACGACGGTCGGGGAGAGCGTCCCGGCCGGCAGCCCCGAGCGGAGCCACTCCAGGGCCCGGGCCGACTCGGAGCCGGGCGGCAGCGCGTCCATCTCGTAGCTCGGCCGGTGGTGCAGCGCGCCGAGACCGAGCAGCCCGAGGACGGCGACCGTGGCCAACGCGACCAGGGCCGGCCGGCGCGCGACCAGGCGGGCGGTCCGGGCCGCCGGCCCGGTCGCCGCGGTGGCGTCGGTGCGGCCGGCACCCGGGTCGACCAGCTTCGCCGGCCAGTAGGCCCGCCGGCCGAGCAGCGAGTAGACCGCGGGGAACAGGGTCAGTGCGGCGGCCACCATGAGCAGTACGGCCACTGCCAGGGCCGGCCCGAGCACCTGGAAGGAAGTGAGCCGGGAGAGCAGCAGGGCGCCGAACGCCACCGCCACCACCAGCGCGGACACGGTGACCGCCCCGCCGATCCGGCTGACCGCGTGGACCATCGCGGTACGGCGGTCGTCGCCGGCCCGGAGCCGTTCCCGGTAGCGGAACAGCAGGAAGACGGCGTAGTCGGTGCCGATGCCGAGCAGCACGACCGGGAGCAGGCCGGTGGTGGAGCTGTCCAGGGCGTACCCGAAGACCTTGCCGCCCAGGGCGAGCAGGCCGGTGGCGGCCTGCGCGACCAGCAGCACCAGGAACAGGTTGAGCAGCGCGATCGCCGGGCTGCGGAAGACGACCAGCAGCAGGACCAGGATCACCAGCATCATCGCGCCGTGGACGATCAGGTCGAGCAGGAAGCTGTCGGCGGCGCCGGCGGCCTCGCCGGTCCAGCCGGCGACCAGGCCGGTGCCGGCCAGCGCGTCGTCGGTGGCGTCCCGCAGCCGGTCGACCGCCTGGACGGTCGTCTCCGCGTAGGCGTCGCCGGCCAGGCGTGCCTCGGCCAGGCGTAGCCGCCCGTCGGAGGCGACCGCCCCGGGGGTCACCGCGGTGACCCCCGCGACCCGCAGTCGCTGCGGCAGCGCGTCGATCCGGGCGCTGTCGTCGGGGGTCAGCGGTGACCCGTCGGCCCGGCGGACGACCAGCACCGCGCTGCTGCCGGCGGGCTCGGGAAAGATCCGGGAGCCGATCCCGGCCGCCCGCGCGGACTCGAACCGGTCGGGCAGGAACTCGGCCTGGCTGTCGGCGGGCCGCGGTCCCTCCGGCCCGTAGACGGCGAAGGTGGCGGCGGTCAGCGCGGTGATGACGAGCAGCCAGGTGGCGATCACCCGTCCCGGGCGCCTGACCACCGCCGTGGCCAATGTGGTGAACACGTGTGCTTCTCCCCGCGTCGGCTTCTGGTGATGCCGTTGACGCTAGGCAGCCGGACGGGTCACTTCGATGGTGCGCGTACGCCGGTCCGATGGTGGTGCCCGCACCACCACCGGTCACCGCCGCGCGTCGTCCGGGCCGGTCAGGTGGTCGACCACGCGGTGGGTCAGCGCGTCCAGCGCGACGATCTCGTCGGGGGTGAGCAGGTCGATGAGGTGCCGGCGGACCGCCGCCACGTGGCCGGGGGCCGCTGCCTCGACGGCGCGTCGGCCCTCGGCGGTGAGCGCGACTACCGCGCCCCGCCCGTCCGTCGCGCACTCCTCGCGGGTGACCAGGCCACGTTGCTGCATGCGGGTCAGGTGGTGGGAGAGCCGGCTGCGTGACCAGAGCATCCGGTCGGCCAGTTCGCTGAGCCGCAGCCGCTGGTCGGGCGTCTCCGACAGGTCGGAGAGGACGTCGTAGTCGGGCTCGGAGAGCCCCGCGTCCCGCATCAGCTCGCGGGCCAGCTCCAGGTCGAGCAGGCGGCGCATCTGCCGGTAGCCCCGCCAGGCGCTCTGTTCCCGCTCGTCGAGCCAGCGTGGTTGTTCCATGCCGACCACCCTAGCCATCTGGTTGACATGTCATCAATTCAGTTCCTAGGGTGGGTGACATGTCAACCAGATTGCCGGGCCGGCTGTCCCGCCTGCTGGCCGGCCTCGTGCTGTTCGGCGTCAGCGTGGCCCTGATGGTCCGCGCCGACCTGGGCCTCGCCTCCTGGGACGTGCTGCACCAGGGGCTCGCCGAGCGGACCGGGCTGCCCCTCGGTCAGGTGGTGAACCTGGTCGCCGTGGTCGTGCTGCTGCTCTGGATCCCGCTGCGGCAGCGACCCGGGTTCGGCACCCTCGCGAACGCTGTGGTGGTCGGGGTCACCGCCGATGCCACGCTTGCCGTCCTGCCGCCCGTGACCCCCGTCTCCGGCCGGATCGGCCTGCTGGTCGCCGGCATCCTGCTCAACGGGCTCGCCACGGCCCTCTACCTCGGTGCGCGCCTCGGGCCCGGGCCGCGCGACGGACTGATGACCGGGCTGGCCTCCCGCGGCCTGCCGATCGGGCGGGTACGCACGGCCATCGAGCTCGGCGTGCTCGCGCTGGGCTGGGCACTCGGCGGCACCGTCGGCCCCGGCACCCTCCTCTTCGCCGTCAGCATCGGGCCGCTGGCGCACCACCTCATCCCGAAGTTCACCGTGCCGGCCCCGGGCCGGCCCGCCACCAGAGGAGCGACACCGCCATGCCCTGCCTGACCGTCATCGTCGCCAGCACCCGGCCCGGCCGGGTGGGCCGCCGGATCGGCGACTGGTTCACCGCCGTCGCCACCGCGCACGACGCCTTCGACGACGTACGCCTCGTCGACCTCGCCGAGGTGGGCCTGCCCTTCCACGACGAGCCGCACCACCCCTCCGAGGGGCGCTACCTGCACCCGCACACCCGCAGGTGGAGCGCCACCGTCGACGCCGGGGACGCCTTCGTCTTCGTCATGCCGGAATACAACTACGGCTTCAGCGCGCCGTTGAAGAACGCGATCGACCACCTCTACACAGAGTGGCAGTACAAGCCGGTCGGTTTCGTCAGTTACGGCATGACCTCCGGCGGCCTGCGCGCGGTCCAGATGATCAAGCAGGTGGTGACCACCCTCAAGATGATGCCGGCCAACGAGGCGGTGACCGTGTTCCTGCGGGAGGCCCTCGGCGACGCCGGCGAGCTGCTGCCGGACCCGGCGCGCGCCGCCGCCGCCGAGGTGATGCTCGACGAGATGGCCCGGCTCGCCGCCGCCCTCGCCCCGCTGCGGGTGCCGGCGTGAACGCCCGGCTGTGGGAGCTGTTCGGGGAGCACGGCCGGGGCGTGCTGGTCACCCTGCGCCGCGACGGGCGGCCCCAGCTGTCCAACCTCGACTTCCTCGCCGAGCCCGGCCTGATCCGCTGCTCCACCACCGCCGACCGGGCCAAGGTGCGCAACCTGCGCCGAGATCCCCGGGCCAGCCTGCACGTCACCACCGCCGACGGCGAGGCGTACGCGGTCGCGGAAGGGGTGGTCACGCTCACCCCGCCGGCGGCGGCACCCGACGATGCCAGCGTCGAGGAACTGGTCGAGGTCTACCGGCGGATCCGCGGCGAGCACCCCGACTGGGCCGAATACCGGGCGGCGATGGTCGCCGACGGCCGGCTGGTGCTCCGGCTCGCCGTCAATCGGGTGTACGGCTGGCGTCCCTGACCGGATCCGGCCCGGCCTCCCGGACCGCTTCCCGGGGCCGGTGCCGGTCCGAAACGGCGCCACGCCGACCGCCGGGCCCGCCGACGGGACCGGCGGAGGCGACTAGGGTCTGTGCATGGTCGCGACAATCCGTTACGAGGACATCGTCAAGGTCCCGAAGGCGCTGCTGCACGATCACCTCGACGGCGGCCTGCGGCCGGCGACGATCGTCGAACTGGCCGCCGAGGTGGGCCACGAACTGCCCACCACCGACCCCGAGGCGCTGGGACGGTGGTTCGTCGAGGCGGCCAACTCCGGCTCCCTGGAGCGCTACCTGGAGACGTTCGCGCACACCGTCGCCGTCATGCAGACCGCGTCGTCGCTGCGGCGGGTCGCCCGGGAGTGCGCCCAGGACCTGGCCGCCGACGGGGTGGTCTACGCCGAGGTGCGGTTCGCCCCCGAGCAGCACCTGGAGCGGGACCTGACCCTGGACGAGGTGGTCGAGGCGGTGCTGGCCGGCTTCGTCGAGGGCAGCGCGTCGGCCGCCGAGGCGGGACGGCAGATCCGGGTCGGCACCCTGCTCACCGCGATGCGGCACGCCGCCCGGTCGCAGGAGATCGCCGAGCTGGCCGTCCGGCACCGGGACGCCGGGGTGGTCGGTTTCGACATTGCCGGTGCCGAGGCGGGTTTCCCGCCCACCCGGCACCTGGACGCCTTCGAGTACCTCCAGCGCGAGAACTTCCACTTCACCATCCACGCCGGCGAGGCGTTCGGCCTGCCGTCGATCTGGCAGGCGATCCAGTGGTGCGGGGCGGACCGGCTCGGCCACGGGGTGCGGATCGTGGACGACATCACCCCCGGTCCGGAGCCGGTGCTCGGCCGGCTGGCCGCGTACGTGCGGGACAAGCGGATCCCGCTGGAGCTCTGCCCGTCCTCGAACGTGCAGACCGGCGCCGCCGCCTCGATCGCCGACCACCCGATCGGGCTGCTGCGGGACCTGCGGTTCCGGGTGACGGTGAACACCGACAACCGGCTGATGAGCGGCACGTCGATGTCGCGGGAGATGGCCCTGCTGGTGGACGCCTTCGGCTACGGCTGGAAGGAGCTCCAGTGGTTCACCATCAACGCCATGAAGAGCGCCTTCATCCCGTTCGACGAGCGGCTGGAGATCATCGACGAGGTGATCAAGCCCGCGTACGGCAAGCTGCTGGGCTGACCGCGCCGCCGCCGACGGGCGGCGGCGCTCCGCGTCAGGACCGGTGCGGGTGGCCGGCGAGCAGGCCGGCCACCCCACGCAGCACCTCGCCAGCCCGGGCCGCCTCGGCGCCCAGGCCGGTCTGCCTGCGCAGCACGGCCGGCTCGGCGCGTAGCAGCGTCAGGCCGCGACGCACCAGCAGCCCGGGTGCCTTGCGCTGTTCGGCGAGGTCGCGGGCCAGCCGGCGGACGAAGGTCGCGCCCCGGGGCCGCCGCAGGGCGTACGCCCCGGCGAGGACCCCGCGCCGGCGGCACTCCTCGACGATCTCGGCGGCGAAGATCCCTTCGGCCACGAAAAGTGGCGAATCGGCGACCTCGAATGGCCGGGTGGTCACCCGGCGGTCCTCACCGATGGCGTAGACCGGCACATCGGCCCTGCCCTCCCTGGCCAGGTGGGTAATCGTCGCCACGGCTGCCGCGGCGTCCCAGGAGCGGGGCGACTCCCAGTCCACCACGCCGTTTTCTCGTGGCAACGTGGGGTCGTCACCGTCCTTGTAGAAGTCGTCCAGGCAGAGCACCGGAAGGCCGGTTCGCTGCGCTATGTACGACTTTCCGGACCCGGAGGGCCCGGCGAGCAGGACAACGCGATGAGGGTGCTTCATTACCTTCAGTGACTCCGGCCAGACGGATTGCTATCAAATTGCATCAACATCTCATCACACCTCCGGCTGCGGCCAACCTGGGCTTTCTCTTTCAGGGGTGGCGTGATGGAATCTCGGATGGTCCGACCCCCAGGGTCGGACGCTGGGCGTTGTCCAGGGGCAGCGCAGTCCGGAAATCGCGAGGGCGGTGACGTGAGTAAACGGCCGAAGGCGGAGGGCTCCTTCCTGTCGCGTCTGCGCCGGCCCACCGGTCGGCTCCGCGACATGCCGATCTGGTCCAAGCTCGGTCTCATCATGATCGTGCCGACCATCGCCACGGTGGTCGTGGGCACCAGCGGCCTCGTCGACCACCTGGAGACCCTGAACAACGCCAACCGGGCCGGCGACCTGGCCAACCTCGTCGGCTACTCGGGTGACCTGGTCGACACCCTCCAGAACGAGCGGACCAACGCGCTGCGCCTGCTGGGCGTGCCGCGCAACCAGGACAACGCCCGTTACAAGCAGGCGTACGAGCAGGCCAACGCCGGCGTCGACAAGGCCAAGGGGCTGTACTCCCAGCAGCGGGCCGAGGTCGAGGACCTCCCGGCCAACTTCGACACCCTGCTGGGCGAGATCGACCAGACGCTGATCGACCTGCCCGGCACCCGGAGCCAGGTCTTCAACGGCAAGCTCGGGCTCGTCCCGGCGATGCAGGCGTACGACGGACTGATCGACGACCTGATCAGCATCCGCGACTCGGCCACCCAGCTCGCCGGTGACAACGAGCTGAGCGACAAGATGCGCGCGTCGACCGCCACCGCCCGGAACAAGGAGTTCCTGTCCCGCCGCCGGGACGTGGTGCACCGGGCGTTCATCCAGCAGCGGCTCACCCCGAACCTGCGTAACGAGTACATCGCCACCAGCACCGGCTCCAGCCAGTGGCTGCAGAGCTTCCAGGTGGTGGCCAGCCAGCCCGAGCAGGAGTACTACGCCCAGGCGGTCGCCGGCCCCGACCTGCGCGAGGCGAACACGTACAACAGTTGGCTCAACGGCATCACCACCGCCGACAGCCTCACCGGCGCACCGTTCGACGCCGACCAGTGGGACGCGGCCATGGTGGCCAACGCCAAGCTGATCCGCACGGTCGAGACGAAGATCGACCGTGACGTGGTCGCGCTCGCCGAGGACCTGCGCTCGGACGTGCAGCGCCAGGTGTTCCTGGAGACCGGCCTGCTGCTCAGCATGCTGCTCCTGGCGATCCTCTTCGCCTACCTGGTCGCCCGCTCGATGGCCCGATCCCTGCGCGACCTGCGCCAGGGCGCCCTCTCCATCGCGCAGTACGGCCTGCCCCAGGCGGTGGCCCGGCTGCGCGACCCCCAGGTCACCGGGCAGCTCTCCCCGGTGCAGCTCGCCAACCAGATCGCCGAACCGCTGCCGGTGCGCAGCAAGGACGAGTTCGGCCAGGTGACCGAGGCGTTCAACGCGGTCCACCTGGAGGCCGTCCGCACCGCCGCCGAGCAGGCCGCCCTGCGCGCGTCCGTCGCGACGATGTTCGTCAACCTGGCCCGCCGGTCGCAGATCCTGGTCGACCGCCTGATCGGCCACCTCGACCGGCTGGAGCGCGGCGAGGAGGACCCGGACCGGCTGGCCGAGCTGTTCCAGCTCGACCACCTGGCGACCCGGATGCGCCGCAACGACGAGAACCTCCTGGTGCTCGCGGGCGCCGACTCCACCCGCGTGCAGCGGGAGCCGGCCGCGCTGATCGACGTGCTCCGGGCGGGCCAGTCCGAGGTCGAGCACTACACCCGGATCGAGTTCGGGGTCATCGACCGCGACATCGAGGTCTCGGCGCACGCGGTCAACGACCTGGTCCACCTGGTCGCCGAGCTGTTCGACAACGCCACCGCCTTCTCGTCGCCGGACTCGCACGTCATGGTGGAGGCCCGGCGCGTCGGCGACCGCGCGTCGCTCTACGTGGAGGACCAGGGCATCGGGATCAGCCCCGAACAGCTCCACGACCTCAACGAGCGGCTGGCCACACCGCCGCAGGTGGACGTGGCCGTCTCGCGGATGATGGGCCTGGTCGTGGTCGCCCGCCTGGCGTCCCGGCACGGCGTCAAGGTCGAGCTGCGTCCCGGCACCGACCGGGGGACCGTCGCCGAGGTGGTCATGCCGACCTCGGTGCTCGTGCCCCGGGCGCTCTCCGGCCGTCCGCTGCCGTCGCCCGGCCCTCAGTCGCCCGGCCCGGCCCCGGCCTTCGGCGCGCTGCCGGCGTTCGGCAACAGCCCGGCCAGTCCGCTGCCGGCGCTCGGCAACAGCCCGGCCAGTCCGTTGCCCACCCAGCGCCCCGGCGAGTCCGGCAACCAGGTCACCCTGGGCGGCCGGCCGTTCGACCCGGCGCCGCGCAACGGGGCCGGCACGCCGGCCTCGGCCGGCACCACGCGGTCCATGCCGGCCTGGTCCGACCTGACCGGCGCCAGCGGGTTCAACGGCGGCGAGGCCTTCCGGCCCCGCACGTCGAACGGCCAGCCGATCGACCCGCTGCCGCAGCGGCGGTCCGCCGACGACCAGGACGCCACGGGCCAGCAGCAGGCCATCCCGCGGCAGCTGCCCAGCAGCCCCGAGGCCCGGCCGTACTCCGCCCCGCCGGTCTCCGCGCCGCCCGTGCCCTACGCGGGCCCGCCGGTGTCCACCCCGCCGGCGCCCTACTCCGCGCCGCCGGTGTCCAGCCCGCCGGTCTCCGGCATGCCGGTCTCCGCGTCTCCGGTCTCCGGCCATCCGTACTCCGGCCCGGTCTCGGCCGTGCCGTACTCCGGCCCGCCGGTCTCGGCGCCGCCGGCCGGCCCGCTGCCCCAACGTCAGGCCCCCGGCCTGCCGGGTCCGAGCACGCCGGCGCCGCCGGCCTGGCCGCCGGTCGTCGGTGCGGACCGCGACGCGGCGACCCCGCCGGTACCGGAGCGTCTGGCCGCCGCGCTGGACATGACCACCGAACTGCCGCGAGTGTCGCGGTCCGGTGCGCCGGCCCCGGCTGCCCAGGCTCCCGAGCAGGCAGCTCCGCCGGCGCCGGCCGCCCCGCAGGCGCGGCCGACCACGCCGCCAGCCCAGAGCCGGCAGCGGTACGCGGACGAGACGATGGAGCTGCCGATCTTCCGGGAGCTCGAGTCGGCCTGGTTCCGTACCCGCCGCCCGGGGACGGAGGAGGAGACGCCGACGGCCGCCGCGAAGACGCCGACCAGCGGTGCGCCGACCCAGCAGTTCGCCCGGGTCGACGCCGGCGGTCGGGCCGTGCAGCCGACATCACCCGGGACGACAGGTAACGCACCGATGGCAGACACCCCGGCGGCCGGAGGGGCGCCGCGCGAGAACGGACCGACGGCCAACGAGGGCGGTCGCTCCGGCGTCGCCGGCAGCTTCGGTCACCGCCGCCCCTCTCAGCAGCAGACCGGCGGTTGGCAGACCTCGGCCGACGACGGGTGGCGTGCCGCTTCGGCGGCGACCGAGGTGCCCGTCGTGGCGACCACCACGACGGGGCTGCCCAAGCGCACCCCGATGGCGCAGTTGGTGCCCGGTGCGGTGGAGAAGCCGGCCGCATCGGTGCAGCGGCGTACGCCGGAGGGTGTCCGGGGCCTGCTTTCGGCCTACCATCGGGGCGTGCAACGGGGTCGTACGAACCCGTCGGACAGCAACCCGACCAACCCGGAGGCGGCTCCGGGAGGGCAGCAATCCTCGCAGTCTGGCTCAGGCCCGATGGCCGGGAGCGGGCAGAAGGAGCAAGAACGATGACAACTACGCAGGATCTCGGTTGGCTACTGGCCAACTTCGCCGACCGGGTACCCGGTGTCGCGCACGCGGTCGCCGTCTCCGCGGACGGACTGCTCCTGGCGTCGTCACGGGACCTTCCGCGTGACCGGGCCGATCAGTTGGCCGCGATCGCGTCCGGCCTGGTCAGCCTCACCCAGGGGGCGGCCCGCTGCTTCGAGGGAGGCGCGGTGCTGCAGACAGTGGTGGAAATGGACAATGGCTTCCTGTTCCTGATGTCCATCTCGGACGGATCGTCGTTCGCGGTGCTCGCCGCCCGCAGCAGCGACGTGGGACAGGTGGGCTACGAGATGGCCCTGCTCGTCGACCGGGTGGGCGACGCGTTGACCCCGCAGCCACGTGCGGCTGCGGGAATGCTGGGCTGACGACCTGTTGACCCGTGAGGTCCGCGGGGCGACAACGACAACGACGACGGGCTCCATCCGGAGCCGGTGCCGGGTGCGAAGGAGGTGAACGGCGACATGGCCGATCGTGACGAACCGACCGGAGCGTTGGTCCGTCCATACGCCGTGACCCGTGGTCGTACCCGCCCCCGCCTCGACATCGCGCTGGAGGCGCTCGTCGAGACGACGGTGCGCGGCCGCGCCGCTGCCACTGGCAACGGCGGCCAGGGCCGCGAGCACCAGTACATCGCCGCGCTGTGTGACGGACGTGTGCAGTCGCTCGCCGAGATCGCGGCGCGGATGCAGCTCCCGCTCGGTGTGGCCCGGGTGCTCATCGCCGACATGGCGACGGATGGCCTGGTCGCGGTCCACGAGCCGACTATTCTGGACGACTCGGACGACGCGGTGGGCACTGAACTGCTGGAGAGGGTGCTGAGTGGACTTCGCAGGCTCTGACATGTCGCACCGCCCGCCGACCCCGAGTGGGCGCGTGACGTCGGCGAAGATCGTTATCGCCGGGGGATTCGGCGTCGGCAAGACGACGCTGGTCGGCTCGGTCTCGGAGATCACGCCGCTGACGACCGAGGCCATCATGACCTCCGCCGGCGTGGGCGTCGACGACACCCGGCAGGTGCCGGGCAAGACGACGACCACGGTGGCGATGGACTTCGGCCGCATCTCGATCGACCGTGACCTGATTCTGTACCTGTTCGGTACGCCGGGTCAGACCCGGTTCTGGTTCATGTGGGACGAGTTGGTCCGCGGCGCGATCGGCGCGGTCGTGCTGGTGGACACCCGTCGGCTGGCCGACTGCTTCGCGGCGATCGACTTCTTCGAGCATCGGCGGCTGCCGTACCTGGTGGCCATCAACTGCTTCGACGGGATGCAGTACCACGACCCGCAGGACGTCCGGGACGCGCTCGCGATCTCCGGCGACGTGCCGGTGGTGGCCTGCGACGCCCGTAACCGGGAGTCGACGAAGCACGTGCTGATCTCGCTGGTCGAGTACGTGCTGACCATGCGGCGTACGCGCGCCGTCGCGCCGGCCTGATCGACGCGACCGCACCCGGTGGACGGCCTCGGCCGCCACCGGGTGCTCGTCGCTGCCCGCACCACGGCACCGGGCCACCTCTGCGGGCTCGGACCGTCGACGCGGGCTGCCGGGCTCGGACCGTCGATGCGGCGGCGCCAGGCTCGGACCGTCGACGAGGCGGCGCTGCCGGGCGCGCACCGCCGGCGTCAGGACACCCGCGTCCAGGCACCCGCGCTGACGGTGTAGATGCCCAGCGAGCCCTGGTCCATGCCGCCGTGCCGGATGGGGGTGAAGGAGTACATTCCCGCCATCCCCTCGGTGACCTGGTTCTGCAGGAACGCCCGGATCCGCCCACGGTCGACGCTGGTGGAGAGCCGCGCCGCGTCGGCGATCAGCTGCACCGCGTCGGACGCGTACGGGGCGAAGCCGCTGAATCCGCCGTGCAGCTGGACGTAGCGGTAGATGAACTCCTTGCGGTCCAACGCCGACATGGTGGTGTTGGTGAGCATCGCCCCGCCCAGCGAGGTCGGATGGACGGCGTGCGCGCCCTCCATGAGGGCCGCGTTCCCGGCCTCCAGGGTCTGCTCGGCGACCGCACCCGCGTCGAGGAACACCGGGCCGTCGTAGCCGGCCCGGCGCAGCGCCCCGACGGCGGCGGCCGAGTCCGGGGCGGTCGCCCACACCACCACCCCGTCGGGGCGGGAGCCCGTCGCCGCCCGGGCCGCCCGGCGGAAGTCCTCGCCGGTGCGGGGCAGCCGGGTGCCGGAGGCCAGCGCCACCCCGGCCGTACGCAGGGCCCCTGTCATCGCCCGTACGCCGGAGTCGCCGTGCAGGCCGGCCGCGGCCAGCAACGCCACCCGGGACAGCCGCTGCGAGGCGATGAGCCGGGCGAGCCGCCGGGCCATGTCGCCGGCGTCCGGAGTCATCTTGTAGACGTACGTCCGCTGCGCCAGCGGCAGCACGATCCCGTCGCCGAAGGCGAGGGAGAGCAACGGCACCCGCTCCTTCTGCGCGACCCCGGCCAGGGCGATCGAGGTCTCGGCCATGGTGCCGCCGACCAGGGCGTGCACGCCGGTGTCGCGGGCCAGTTCGGTGGCGTGCCGGGCCGCCAGCGCGGCGTCGCCGGTGTTGTCCCGAACCTCCAGCCGTACGGCGCGGCGGAGGTTGCCGACCGGCACGCCCTTGGCGTTGAGCGATTCGAGGGTGATCTCCAGCGCCCGGTGCTGTAGCACGCCGAGTGCGGCGCCGGGACCGGTCAGCTCCAGGCTGGCCCCGATCAGCAGCCCCTGGCCGCCTGGCGTGACCGTGCTGACCGGGTCGCCCTCGCCCGCCTCGCCGCGCCCGCAGGCGCTGAGCAGGAGCGTGCCCGCCGTCGCGGCCAGCAGACCACGACGGGTGAACGCGGAGGGGCCGGTTGCCGATGTCGCCATTGAGTCGCCTTCCCAGCCGGCGACCCCTGCCGCCGGCCGTTCCGCCGGTATGCTCCCGGCCACCGCGACCCGGCGTCAAATTATCCGGGTGTGGGCAGGAACACGCAGGTGGGAGGCGGTTTCCGGGCGGTCAGGAGCGGTAGCCGGCGGAGCGGTACTCGTATTCCCGGTCGTCGTCGCGGTCACCCGTGTCGCGGGTGAAGTCCCAGCCGCCGGCGGCCTCACGGCCGGGCCGGCCGCCGACCGCGAACCCACCGATCTCCTGCCCCCGGCGCCAGCCGCGGAAGTAGCCGGTGGTGTTCTCGGCGAGGCTCGCCGCGTCGCGGACGATCCGCAGTGGTCGCTCGTCCCGCAGCGGGGAGCCGGGGACGAGGTTGGCCTGGGGGACCCGCTTGGGCAGCCCGGCCGGGGTCTCGGCGCCGACTGCCGGGCGGGCGGCCTGCTCGGCCGCCTGCCAGCCGGTGTCCGCCGTGGTGGACCAGTCCATGTCGGACTCGTCGTCGTGTCCTACGAACCACGCGGACTTGGCCTGGGCGAAGATCAGCAGGTCGCCGTCGCCCTCATCGGACACGGGCGGGGGGCGGCGTTCCATCGGCGGTGCGGGCCGGTACTCGGCTCCAGGCCGCTCGTCACGGGGGGCCGGCCGGCCGCTGCGTGCGGCCTCCTCGCGGTCGACCAGCCGCAGCGGGGGCGTCTCGGGCTGCGGTTCGGCAGTGGGGCCCGTCCCGGCCAGCAGCGCGCGGTCGGCCAGCGGCGGCGGCTCGACCAGCCGCAGCACCGGGGGCTCCTGGGGCAGGTCGTCGGCCAGCCAGGGCGGGGTGACCCGGCGCTCCGCCCCCGGATCGGTCGGGGCGTCGACGCCGCGCCCGCCACGGTCGCCGTAGGAGCCGACGACCGGGTTCTTCGCGGAACTGTCGGCCGGGTCCTCCGGGTTGTTGACCAGCGGCCAGTTCGCCCGGGAGCCGGGGGGCGCGGACTCCGCCCGGGCGGCCGGGGAAGCGGACGCCTGGCCGGGGCGCGGCGTGGGCACGGGCACGTTGAGGTCGGTGGCGCTGAAGCCGCCCGTGGGCGTGGCCGACTCGCCGTTGGTCTTAGGGCGGGGCGGGATCACGGTGCGCTGGCGCTCGGCGCGGGCGTTCTGGATCGCCGCGGTGGTCAGGGTGGGGCGGAACGGCTCCCCCGCCTCGGCGGGCGGCACCGTGCCCCGCTGGGCGGGGGCGATGGGGGTGATGCCCGGCGGCGGAGGAGGCGGCGCGGACACCGGACGGTTGGTCGGGCCGTCGATCCGGCTGGGCAGCGGGCCTGGCCGTGCGGGGGGCGCGGAGACCGGGGGACCGGCGACCGCGGCCGGCATCATCGGCGTCGGTGCGATCGGGGGCGGGGCGATCGGGGCCGGTGCGACCGGCGGCGGGCCGAGCGGCCGGGGGACCGGGGGCGGCGTCACACCGGGGACGGGCTCGGGTCGGCTCCGGCGGCCACCGCTCGGGGTGGGCTCGGGCTCTGCGGGCCGCAGGGCACGCAGGCCGCCGGTGGGGGCGAGTCCGGACAGGTCGCCGCCAGCAGCAGGGAAGCCGGGCAGGCTGCCGCCGGTGGGGGCGAGTCCGGGCACGTCGGCGAGCGGTTCGCCATGTCGGGTGGCGGCGCGGCGGCCCGGGGCCGACACGACGGGCGTGCCGACCCGGTCGTTGAGCGCGTCGACCAGGGCCTGGCAGCCGGCGTCGCAGGCCAGGACGGAGGCGACCGCCTGCCGCACGGTCTCTGCGACCGCGGAGGTGAGGGCGCGGTTCACGGTGGCACGCCGGGGCGTCTCGCTGATGGCCACCCGCAGGGCGGTCACCGCGTCGGTGATCTCGTCGGCGTCGGCGATCCCGTCGGCGGCGAGGCGCGCCGCGACCGCCTCCACGGCGACCGGGACATCGCCGCCGCGACCGACGGCGCCGCTCAGCATGCCGGGCTCGGGCAACGCGTCCAACACGGCCAGCGAGACCGGCTCGGCCGGGTCCGGGTAGGCGCGCAACGCGGCCGGGTAGAGCTCGCGGAGCACCTCGCGCAGCGTGACGGCGGCGGAGTGCCGGCCGCTGGCCAGGGCGGCGTGCGCGGCGAGGACCTGCTTGTAACCGGCGAGGTCCCGGGGGGTCGGGAGGGTGACGGCGGAGAGGGCGCCGGCCTGCAGGGCGCGGGCCAGTCCGACCGCGTGCCGCTCGGCCGGGGGCGACTGCATCTCCTCCAGGGAGTCGTCGTCGGCGAACCGCTCGGCGAAGTCGTCGACGGAGTCGTCGTCGGCGATCGCCAGTGGACGACCGGCGGCGCTGAGCAGCGAGGTGACCGTGTGGTCGTCGCTGTCGGCGGCGATGGCCGCACCGCTCGGCCCGCCCGACCGCTCCACGAGCAGCGCGACCAGCCGGGCGTATCCGGCGGGGTCGTCGCCGATCTCGCAGACATGCAGCAGACGGCCTGCGTCGTCGACCACAGCGGACGTCAGCGTCGAACCGGCCGAGGCCGGTCGGTCGGCCGGATCCGCCGAGGCCAGACCGCAGTACACGCGCACGAGCGCCACGGCGTCGTCCTCCTCCCGGGACACAAGGCTTTCACTGCCAGAGACTGATGCTCCCCGTAAAGGGTCAGTCGCGCCAGTCCACGACCGCAGAGATCTTGCCGACAATGGTGCGCCAACCCAAACTTGCGGTTTGTGCCCCGATTTTCTTCAGCCGACGCCGACCGAAGAACCCGCCGACGCCGCCGTTGACCGTGGCGCGCAGGGCTTCGTCCAGGTCATCGAGGCTGGAGCCGGCGGAGAGCATGTCGAGCACCGCAGGAAGCCGCAGCCCGTACGCCAGGTCGCGGGCCACCTCGCCGGCCTCGATGAGCAGCGTCGGGTCCCAGGTGTCGTGCCCGCCGCGGAGGTTCTCCACCACCAGGTCGAGCTCGTAGATGTCCTCGTCGAGTGGCGCGATGTCGGCCGGCTCGACCCGTTCGGACAATTCATTCCAGCTGTCCAGCTGAGACAGGTCGTTCGGCGCCCCGGAACGGATGAAACTGACCAGCGACTCAGGCGTCTTGAAGAGCAGCAGTTTTCCGCGGTGGCTGAGGAAGAGCGGCACCTCCTCGTCGCCAGCCTCGTCCTCGTCCTCGTCCTCGGAGTCGGTCTCGGCGTCCTCGTCGTCGGTCGCGTCGCGACGGCGGCCCTTGGCCTCGTCCTCGTCGCTCTCGGCGAACTCCTGCGCGACATCCTCGTCGAGGATGACAACGGCCTCGTCGTCGTCCTCCGCGTCGTCCTCCGCGACCTGACGGCGGGCCAGGAACGGGTCGTCCTGGTCGCGCTCGGCGACGTCGGTCGGGGTCAGCTCCCGCGCCGGCCGGTACGCCCGCAGCGTGTAGCCGGTGCCGGCGGGCAGCGCGATCTCCACCGGGTCGATCCGCAACTCGTCCCAGAGGGCGCGGGCGGCCTCGGCCGAAAGGGGTGCGGTGCCGGACTCGGCCGGGGCATCGGCGTCGTCGAGCTCAGGCTCGTCGGCGTCGGGCCGTTGGGGCGACTGGCGGGCCACGCTGACCTCCGTGTGCTTCGGGTTGCCCACCCGCCGGCGTCCACCGCCGACGAGTGACTCTGGGCACATACCCTAGTGGGCGTCTCCGGGTGACCGGTGTCGCACCCCGGTGGCGGAGCGGGCCGGTGACAAGTAGCGTTGCTACACATGAAGGCCCAGGCGCTGCACGGACACCTCGACGCGCTGCTGCTCGCAGTGCTCGAGCAGGGTTCGCTGCACGGCTACGCGATCATCGAGGCGTTACGCAACCGCAGCGACGGTCAGCTCGACCTGCCGACCGGCACCGTCTACCCGGCGCTGCGCCGGCTGGAGCGGGCCGGCCACGTGTCCAGCACCTGGAGCACCGTCAATGGGCGGGAGCGGCGGACGTACCAGCTGACCGACGACGGCCGGCGGGCGCTGGCCGGGGAGCGGTCCGGATGGCACGAGTTCCGCTCCACCGTCGGCCGGTTCCTCGACACCGACCCGCCACCGACCGCGCCGGCCTGAGGGTCGTGCGGCGATCCGGCCATGCCCATCGCCACGCCGTGCCGGATCCGGCGGGTCAGCGGCTGGCGAGCAGCCAGGTACGGGCGGCCCGGCCGAGCCAGAGATAGCCGGCGGCGGCCAGCACCACGCCGATGATCATGGGCGGCCAGGTGAGCGCGGCGTCCCAGAGGCCGAGTGACCACGTGAAGAGGGCCGAGCCGGCCAGCACGCCGAGGGCGAGGACCCCGGTCAGGGCCGCCCCCACCGCCCGGTCGCCGGCACCGCCGCGCAGCACCGACCGGCCGGCCGGCAGCAGCCCGACCACGGCCAGCACGAACGCCGCCGCCCAGATCCAGCCCACCGACGCCGACAGGAGCTGGTAGGCAGCCGGCGGCCGGGTGCCGCCCCAGCTCGACCCCTGCCAGGTGAGGTCACCGGCGACGAACGCGACCGTGGCGAGTGCGATGACCCTTAGCGACAGCCCTCGCAGCGCACCCGCCGCCAGCTCCGCCTGGTAAGCCGGGGCGAGCTGCGCAGGCGAGCCGAACTCGGCCACCGCCCGGCGCTGCGCCTCCGTCGCCGACAACCCGTCCTCCCGGTACGCGTCGACGGCGTCCAGCAGCCCGTGCCGCGCCTCGGTCAGCAGGTCGGACTTCAGCCGGCGCGGCCCCCGCAGGCGTACGCCCAGCTCCCGCAGCCGTTGCTCCACCATCGTCGCGTCGTTCTCGCCCCGCATGGCCTCACCCTGTCACGGCTCGCCGCCGGCGTCCTCGGGGACAAACCCTGGCCCGACCCGGAGCCGCCGGCCTCAGCCGGGCCCTGTGCGAGAGCGCGGGGGCCATGCTGACGGGACGGGGCGGGGCGGGCACCGGTCAGGGGCGCAGCGCGAGGTACCCGCGTTCGGCCGCCTCCTGGATCAGCCACTGGTCCCGGTACCAGCCGGGGGCGGTGACCAGCTCGGCGTGCCGGCCACGCTGGGCCACCCGGCCGGCGTCCAGGACCACGATCTCGTCCAGCTCGGCGAGCCCGCTGAGCCGGTGGCTGATCAGCAGCACGGAATGCCCGGCCGGGGTGGCTGCCAGCGCGAAGGCGAGCACCGTGTCGGCGGCGGCGGGGTCGAGCCCCTCGGTCGGCTCGTCGAGCACCAGCACACCCGGCGCCGCGAGCAGCGCCCGGGCCAGCGCGAGCCGCTGCCGCTGGCCGCCGGAGAGCTGGCCGCCCTCCTCGCCGACCACGGTGTCCCAGCCGTCCGGCTGTTCGCGTACCCAGTCCAGCAGGCCGGCCGCCGCGGTCGCCGTCGCCAACTCCTCCTCGTCGGCGTCGGGTCGCCCGAGCAGCAGGTTCTCCCGCACGGACGCGTGGAAGACGTACGCCTCGGCGAGCAGCCCGCCGACGGCGCGGGGCAACTCCTCGGCCCGGTACGCCGACAGCTCCCGCCCGTTGAGGACGATCCGCCCGTGTTCGGGGTGTACCGCGCCGGTGAGGACGGCGGCCAGGGTGCTCTTGCCGGCGCCGCTGGGCCCGACCACCGCCACCCGGCGGCCGGGCGGCAGTTCCAGGCTGAACCCGTCCAGGGCGGGCGGGGCGCCCTCCCGGTACCGGACGGTCACCTGCTCGAACCGCACGTCGTACGGCCCGGGGTCGACCGGTGCGCCGTCGGACGCGGCTGGACCGGCCGGGGCCTCCAACAGGGCGGCGACCCGGGTCAGGCCGGTCCGGAGCTGGGTCCACTGCCGGGCGGCCCCGACCAACGCCAGCGCGATCTCCACGGCGGCGAGGGTGCCGACCGCCAGGACGCCGACCAGCACCCCGTCCACGCCGTCGGCGAGCGCGGCGAGCACCACCGCGCCAGCGGTCAGCCCGGCCACCAGCACCCCGGTGGCGTCGACCGCGAAGCCGGTGGCGGCGAGTCGCCGTTCCAGCCGGGCCAGCCGCTCGGCCCGTGCCCCGGCGGCCTCCAGCGCATGCCCGGTGCCGCCGAACGCGGCCAGGTCGGCTGCGCCGTGGGTGAGGTCGACCGCGTCGGTGGCGAGGGCGCCGCGCAGCGGCGCCAGTTCGGCGGCGGCCCGCCGGGTCAGCACGGTGGCCAGGGCGGGCAGCGCGACTCCGGCGACCAGCAGCCCGACCGCGAGCACCCCGGCGGCGGCCGGCGACATCAGCGCCGCCCCGCCGACGGCGAGCACGCTGACCAGCGCCGCCGCCGAGGCCGGCACCAGCACCCGCAGCAGCAGGTCCTGGACTGCCTCCACGTCGGAGACGAGCCGGCTCAGCGCGTCGCCGGAGCGTTGCCGGGCCGTCTGGCGGGCGGCGAGGGCACCGAACACCCGGGCCCGGACGTCGGTGATCAGCCGCAGCACGGCGTCGTGCCCGGCGAGCCGTTCGGTGTAGCGCAGCACCCCCCGGCTGATCGCCAGCGCCCGGACCGCGACGATCGCCACGGTGAGGCGGTCCAGCGGGGGTTGGCCGGCCGCGCTCATCAGCAGCCAGGTCGCGGTTGCCATCAGGGCGAGGCCGGCGAACTCGGTCGCGGCGGCGAGCAGCCCCGCGCCGAGCAGCCGGTTCAGGTACGGCCGGGCCAGCCGCAGCACGGTCCGCTCGGCCGAGCCGGCACGCGCACGCGCGGGCCGGGTGCCGGGCGGCAGGGGCTCGTCGGTCATCGGGTCGCCTCCCCGGCCGACGTGGGCGTCAGCTCCGTGACCCGGCCGTTCTCGATCCGCAGGATCCGGTCCGCGTCGGCGAGCAGCGCCGGCCGGTGTGCCACCAGCAGCGCTGTCCGCCCGGCAACCAGATGGCGGGTGGCGTCGAGGACGACCGCCTCGGCGGCGGTGTCCAGTCGGGCGGTCGGTTCGTCGAGCAGCACCACGGGGGCGTCCCGCAGGAACGCGCGGGCCAGCGCGACCCGCTGCCGCTGCCCGCTGGACAGGCCGTACCCGCGCTCGCCGAGCACGGTGGCGAGCCCGTCGGGCAGCCCGGCGACCACGTCGTCCAGGGCGGCGTCGTGCACCGCCGTGGCGAGCGCGGTGTCCGGGGTGTCCGGCGCGCCGAGCCGGATGTTGTCGGCCAGCGAGGCCGCGAAGAGGTGGGCCCGCTGCGGCACCCAGGCCACCTGGCGGCGCCAGCCGTCACCGTCGGCGTCGGCCAGGTCCACTCCGCCCACGGTGACCCGGCCGGCGGTCGGGGTGACGAAGCCGAGCAGCAGGCCGAGCAGGGTGCTCTTGCCGGCGCCGCTCGGGCCGATCACGGCGATGCGCTCGCCCGGCCGGATGGTCAGCGTGACGTCGCGCAGGGCGGTGGTCCGCTCGTACGCCACGGTCACCGCCTCGAACCGGATCTCGCCGCGGCCGTCGGGGGTGGCCGCGACCACGCCGCGCGCCGTCGGCGCGGGGGCGGTGGCCGACAGGGTGAGCGCGTCGTCCAGCGCGGTGAGGCCCTCCATGCTGGCGTGGAACCGGGCGCCGGCCGCCCGCAGCGGCAGGTATGCCTCCGGGGTGAGCAGCAGCACCAGCAGCGCGGTCTGGAGGGTCAGCCCGCCGCCGAGCAGCCGGATGCCGACCGGCACGGCGACCAGCGCCACCGAGAGGGTGGCCACCAGTTCCAGCACCAGGGCGGAGAGGAAGGCGATCCGCAGCGTCTTCATGGTCGCCACCCGGTGGCCGTCGGCCATCCGGCGGACCACCTCGGTCTGCGCCCGGGCCCGACCGAACGCGCGCAGCGTGGGCAGCCCGGCGACCATGTCGAGGAAGTGCCCGCCGAGCAGGGAGAGCCGGCGCCACTGCCGTTCGGTGGCGGCCTGCGCCTGCCAGCCGAGCAACGCGCCGAAGATCGGGATCAGCGGCAGGGTGACCGCGATGATCAGCGCCGAGCTCCAGTCGGCGACGAAGATCCGGGCCAGCACGGCGAGCGGCACGGTGACGCTCAGCACCAGCTGCGGCAGGTAGCCGGTGAAGTAGGCGTCCAGCGCGTCCAGCCCACGCCCGGTCAGCGTGGCCAACTGTCCGGCGCGCTGGCCGGCGACCCAGCCGGGGCCGTGCCGACCGACCGCCCCGAGCAGGTCCGCGCGCAGCGCCGCCTTGACCGTCGCCGCGATCCGCGCCGACACCGTGCCCTGCGCCCAGACCAGCAGCGAGCGGGCGGCCACGGAGGCGGCGAAGCCGGCCAGCGCGGGCCGGTCCAGCCGCCCGTCGAACGCGGTCGCCAGCAGCGCGGCCAGCGCGGTCGCCTGCGCGACGACCAGCCCCGCCGCCAGCACGCCGAGCAGCGCGAGCACGGCGAGGTCGCGCCGAGCCCCCGGGACCCGGCGCAGCAGACGCGGGTCGAAGGGACGGCGGTTCACCAGTACACCGGTGCCCTGCCGTCGGTCCGTCCCCGGAACACCCACCAGCACATTGCCTGAAAGCCTAGTAGGGCCGGCAGGAGCGGCAGCGTCAGCCAGCCCAGCAGCCGCAGAGTGGGGGTGCTAGCCGCTGCTTCGGTCACGGTCAGTGACGCGCTCGGCTCGATCGTGGAAACCAGCGCGTGGGGCCAGATGGTCGCGCCGACCAGCGCCACCGGCAGTGCCAGGGCCGCGCAGGTGGCGGCGAAGGCCAGCCCCGGCCGCCGCCGGGCGAGCGCCACCCGGGCCGCCAGCAGCGCCGTGACCAGCAAAGACAGCAGCAGTATGCCCGCCACAGGCTGCCCTGCGGCGGCGCGTACGTCGGCGGAGAGCAGGCCGAGGACGGTGGCCGCGCCGACGGCGGTGAGCGCCACCGGGACGAGCCGGGCGGCCAGTCGCCCGACCGGCGCGGCGTCGGCGGTGGGTAGCCGCAGCGTGAGGAAGGTCGCACCGTGCAGCGCGACCAGCGCGACGACGGCGAGCCCGGCGGCGGCCACGAACGGGGTGAAGAGGTGGGTCACCCCGGCGACGTGGCCGTCGGCATGCAGCGGTACGCCCTGGAGCAGCCCGGCCAGCACGGCGCCCCAGCCGAGCGCGGCGAGCACGCTGCCGACCACCACGACCCGGTCCCACCAGGCGCGGGCCCGTTGCCCGGCGGGGCGGCTGCGCAGCTGCACGCCGGCGGTCACCAGGACCACCCCGGTCAACGCGCCGCACACGGCCGGGTAGAAGCCGGAGAGCAGTTCTCCCTCCAGCACGGGGAAGGCGCCGAACAGAATGCCGACGGCGGCCACCAGCCAGACCTCGTTACCGAGGAAGAACGGGCCGACCGCGTTGAGCGCGGCGCGGCGGCGGGCAGGGTCGGTGCCCCGGGCGAGCAGCAGGCCGACGCCGTAGTCGTAGCCGCCGAGCACCAGGTAGCTGGCGAAGAAGAGCCCGAGCAGGGCGTACCAGGCGAGTTCCACGGTCGTCTCCTCAGGCGAAGGCGGGCTCGGGGCGGGGGTCGGCCGGCGGCTGGTCCGGTTGCCGGCCGAGGGCCGGGTCGTGCGCGCCCCGGGCGGCGTGCCGGGCCAGCAGCACCCAGTTGGTGACGGCCAGGGCGCCGAGCAGCAGGCTGAAACCGATCAGCGAGGCGAGCATCAGCCACGGGCTGACCGGCGACACCGCCTGGTCCACGGGCAGCAGCCCGTACGCGGCCCAGGGCTGGCGGCCGACCTCGCGGGCGATCCATCCGAGGATCATCGCGACGAACGGCAGCGGCAGGGCGAACTGGAGGATCCACAGCGGTACGCGCAGCCGGATCACCCAGTCCCGCCAGAGCAGCGGGAGCATCAGCCAGAGCAGGCCGAGGGTGAAACCGATCAGGATCATGAAACCGAGGCCGACGTTGGCGAGGGCCGGCGGGGTGTAGTCACCGGGGCCGAACCGGGCGGTCCAGTCGGCGATCAGCGGCGCGGCGGCGGGGTCGTCGCCGAACTTGGTGGGTTGCACGTCTCCGATCGCGAAGAACTGGGCGAACCCGAAGCCCTGCACGAAGAAGATCGCCACCGCCGAGGTGACCAGGCCGATCCGCAGTCCCTTGCGGTGCAGCGCGAAGTCGGGGGTGCGCCGGAGCAGGTGCCACGCGCTGACCGCCGCCATCAGCATCCCGCCCACCAGCAGGGCCGCCGTGACGACGTGCCCGAGCGCCATGTGGAGGGTGGGGTTGTCCAACAGTGCGGAGAAGTCGGTGAGGTGGGCGACCCCGTCGCGCACCTCGTAGCCGACCGGGTTCTGCAACCAGGAGTTCGCCACCATGATCCAGAACGCGGAGGCGTACGCGGTGATCGCGACCCCCCAGAGCAGGGCGAGGTGGACGCCCCGGCGCAACCGGTGCCAGCCGAAGATCCACATGCCGAGGAACGTCGATTCCAGGAAGAAGGCGACCAGCGTCTCGATGGCCAGCGGCGCGCCGAAGACGTTGCCGACGTAGCGCGAGAGGCCGCTCCAGTTCAGCCCGAACTGGAACTCCATCACGATGCCGGTGGCGATGCCGAGCACGTAGTTGATCACGTAGAGCTGGCCCCAGAACCGGGTCAGCCGCTCGTAGACCGGCTTGTTCGTGATCACCGAGGCGGTCTGGAGGCCGACCAGCAGGGTGACCAGGCCGAGGGTGACCGCCACGAAGAGAAAGTGGATCGAGGTGGTGGTGGCGAACTGCAGGCGGGCGAGGAACAGGGTGTCCATTGCCGGCTCTCCGTACGGTTGGCTCGCTTGTCGTAGCCAGCCTACACGTAGATTCCCTACACGTAACTGTGGCCCGTCGTGGATGATGCTACGACGAGTCGTAGTAGTTGTGGGGGAGTGGCGAGGAACGGGCGGGTCGCGCTCGCGCAGGCGGTGCGGGTCCAGTCCCAGCACGGCCGTGCGGGTCTCGCCCCAACACGGCCGTGCGGGTCTGGTTCCAGCATGGTCGGGCACGATCCACGCAGTGGTAACTCCGGCGCGGTGCGGAGGGCGGCCGGGCGGTGGC
The DNA here is from genome assembly GCF_900091625.1 of Micromonospora peucetia. Taxonomy (NCBI): domain Bacteria; kingdom Bacillati; phylum Actinomycetota; class Actinomycetes; order Micromonosporales; family Micromonosporaceae; genus Micromonospora; species Micromonospora peucetia. The sequence continues at coordinate 1,228,879 of NZ_FMIC01000002.1, read as the reverse complement.
CCGCCGCTGTCAGCTCAGGAAGAGGGAGACCGGCAGGGCGGCCACGGTGGTCGCCACGGCCAGCGCGGCGGTCCCGAGCAGCCGGGGCGGCCGGTCGGCGACCAGCAACCGCTGCACCCGGACGTCGAGGTCCCGGTCGCCCAGCCCGAGGGCGCCGGCCGGGGTGATCCGGTTGCCGGCCGCGGCGAACCGGCGCAGCGCGCCGGCCAGCGGGGCGTCGGCGTGCGCCTCCCGGGCCTTGTCGTCGGCCCGCATCTCGACCAGCAGGGCGACCCGATCGTGGGCCTCGCGGACCCAGGCGAACCAGGGCAGCGCCCGGCTGAGCGCGGTGAACGGCAGCAGCACCAGGTCGTGCCGTTCCTGGGCGTGCGCCCGCTCGTGAGCGAGCACGGCTGCCAGTTCGGCGCTGTCCAGCAGGTCGAGGGTGCCGGCGCTGACCACGACCCGGGGCCTCATCCCGGGCAGGCAGTACGCCGCCGCGCTCGGATGGTCGAGCACCAGCGCGCCGGGCACCGTCGGGTCCCGGCGGGCGACCAGGGCGAGCAGGTCCCGATGCCGGCGCTGGGCGCGTACGGTGCCGTGGATGCTGCGGACGGTCGTGCCCAGTAGGACCGCGCCGATGCCGAAGCCCACCCCGACGGCGGCCAGGTGTGCCGCGCCCAGCCCGACGGGCAGGGCGCCGTGGCTCAGGTCGGTGGCGAGGGCGACCAGCGCGCTGCCGGTCGGGCGGTCGTAGGCGGCCAGGCCCAGCGCCATCGGTACGCCCATGGCGGAGAGCCCGAGGGCCAGACCGACCGCCTGCCAGCAGACGATCGCCACCCGGGGGCTGCGCCACGTCCAGGTGGAGCGGGCCAGCACCTGCGCGGTCAGCCAGCAGGCCAGCATCGACGCGGCGAAGTGCAGGGCGTACGCCACGACCGCCGCCCTACCGGTCCGCTGCCTTGTCGACCCGGGGCCCTTGGCCGACCCCGTCGGCCGAGGGCGCCTCGACCCGGTCGGTCAGCGCGGCACCGCTTCCGGTCCCGTCGGCCTCGGCCCCGAGGGCGGCGCGCAGCACCTCGGCCTCGGTGCCGGTCACCGAACGGGCGAAGCGCACCAGCGCGGCGTCCCGGCTGCCGCCGAGATCGAGGGCGTCGAGCATGAGCTGGGCGATGTGTGCCTCGCGACTGGCGGCGGCCCGGTAACGCCAGGCCCGCCCCTCCCGCTCGCGCTGCACCATGCCCTTGCCGGCGAGCCGGTCCAGCACGGTCATCACCGTCGTGTACGCCAGTTCGCGGCCGTCGAGCGCGTCGGCCACCTCCCGCACGGTGATCCCGTCCGACGGCCCCGGGACCGAGTCCCACAGCACGTCCATCACCGCACGTTCGAGATCACCAAGCCGAGTCACGCCGCAATCCTACCCCCGGTAGTAGACCCATTCCCCACCAGCACATCCGAGCGCCCATGTCACGGCAGCACACCAGAGCTGACCCTTCCCAAGGCAGCACCCCTGAGCTGAGCCTCTCCCGCGGACCTGCCCGCGGACGGTTTTCCGGGGAGCCCCGCCCGCGCAGGGATCAAGCCTGACCGCCCGGAGCGGGCGGGGCTCCCCGGAAAACCCCCGGCCAGAACCCGTCACACCCCCTTGGGATGCCAGACCGTCTTCGTCTCCAGCAGCGCGGTCATCCGGGTGATACCCGGGTCGGCGGACCAGTCGTGGTCGGCCGGGGCCGGCCGAAGCACCCGCTTGAGGTTCTGCGCCGCCTTCACCTCCAGCTCCGTCGCCAGCTCGGCGTCGGCCACCCCGGTCAGGTCGATGGCGTTGACGTCCATGTGGGCGGCCAGCGCCGGCACGGTCTCGGTGATCCGCCCGGTGAGCAGGTTGACCACGCCGCCGGGCAGGTCGGAGGTGGCGAGCACCTCGGCCAGGGTGACCGCCGCCAGGGGCTGCGTCGGTGAGGTCGCCACCACCACGGTGTTGCCGGTGACGATCGCCGGGGCGATCACGCTGACCAGGCCGAGCAGTGCCGGGGACTCGGGAGCCACCACGGCCACCACGCCGGTCGGCTCGGGCGCCGACAGGTTGAAGTACGGCCCGGCGACCGGGTTGGCGCCGCCGTACACCTGGGGGAGCTTGTCGGACCAGCCGGCGTACCAGACCCAGCGGTCCACGGCCGCGTCGACCTCGTCGCCGGGCACGCCGAGGGCGACGAACTGCTCGCGTCGGCCCTCCAGCATCTCGGCGACCCGGTAGAGGATCTGACCCCGGTTGTACGCGGTCGCCCCGGCCCAGCCCTTGACGGCGGCGCGGGCGGCGACGACCGCGTCCCGCGCGTCCTTCCGGGAGGCAAGGGACACGTTCGCGGTACCGTCGCTGCCGGATTGCACGAGATACGACCGTCCCGACTCGCTGCGCGGGAACTTCCCGCCGATGAAGAGCTTGTACGTCTTGCGTACCGCGACCCGCTCAGACATTGAGGTAGCCCTCCAGCCCGTGCCGGCCGCCCTCGCGACCGTAGCCCGACTCCTTGTAGCCGCCGAACGGCGAGGTGGGGTCGAACTTGTTGAACGTGTTGGCCCAGACGACGCCGGCGCGCAGCCGGTCGGCCATCCACAGGATCCGGGAGCCCTTGTCGGTCCAGATTCCGGCCGACAGCCCGTACGGCGTGTTGTTGGCCTTCTCGACGGCCTCGGCCGGGGTGCGGAACGTCAGCACGGACAGCACCGGGCCGAAGATCTCCTCGCGGGCGATCCGGTGTGCCTGGGTGACCCCGGTGAAGATCGTCGGCGCGAACCAGAAGCCGCGCTCCGGCAGCTCGCACGGCGGCGACCAGCGCTCCGCGCCCTCGGCGGCCCCGGCCTCGGACAGCTCCCGGATCCGCGCCAGCTGGGCGGCCGAGTTGATCGCGCCGATGTCGGTGTTCTTGTCCAGCGGGTCGCCGACTCGTAGCTGGGCCATCCGGCGCTTCAGCGACTCCAGCACCCGGTCGGCGACGTTCTCCTGAACGAGCAGCCGGGAGCCGGCGCAGCAGACGTGCCCCTGGTTGAAGAAGATCCCGTTGACGATGCCCTCGACGGCCTGGTCGACCGGGGCGTCGTCGAAGACGATGTTGGCCGCCTTGCCGCCCAGTTCCAGGGTGAGCTTCTTGCGGGTGCCGGCCACCGAGCGGGCGATGGCCCGGCCCACCTCGGTCGAGCCGGTGAAGGCGACCTTGTCCACGCCGGGGTGCTCGACCAGCGCGCGGCCGGTGTCGCCGGCGCCGGTGACGATGTTGACCACGCCGGCCGGCAGGTCGGCCTGCTGGCAGATCTCGGCGAAGAGCAGCGCGGTCAGCGGGGTCGTCTCGGCCGGCTTCAGCACCACCGTGTTGCCGGCGGCCAGCGCCGGGGCGATCTTCCACGCCAGCATCAGCAGCGGGAAGTTCCACGGGATGACCTGCGCCGCCACGCCGAGCGGTCGCGGGCTCGCGCCGAACCCGGCGTGCTCCAGCTTGTCGGCCCAGCCGGCGTAGTAGAAGAAGTGCGCGGCGACCAGGGGCAGGTCGACGTCGCGGGACTCCCTGATCGGCTTGCCGTTGTCCAGCGACTCCAGCACGGCCAGCTCGCGGGAGCGCTCCTGGACGAGCCGGGCGATCCGGAACAGGTACTTGGCCCGGTCCCGGCCCGGCATCGGGCCCCAGACCTTGTCGTACGCCTTCCGGGCGGCGCGGACCGCACGCTCCACGTCCTGCGCGCCGGCCTCGGCGACCTCGGCGAGCACCTCCTCGGAGGCCGGGTTGATCGACTTGAAGCTGCCGCCGTCGGCGGGGGCGACGAACTCCCCGTTGATGAACAGCCCGTAGGAGGTTCTGATGTCCACCACCGAGCGGGACTCGGGGGCGGGTGCGTATTCGAACAACATCGGCTCTCAGTCCAGGGTGAAGTAGTCGGGACCGGAGTAGGTGCCGGTCGTCAGCTTGGTGCGCTGCATCAGCAGGTCGTTGAGCAGGCTGGACGCGCCGAAGCGGAACCAGTCCGGGTCGAGCCAGTCCGCGCCGACGGTCTCGTTGACCATCACCAGGTACTTGATCGCGTCCTTGGTGGTCTTGATGCCGCCGGCCGGCTTCACGCCGACCTGCCGCCCGGTGGCGGCGCGGAAGTCGCGGACCGCCTCCAGCATCACCAGGGTCACCGGCAGGGTGGCCGCGACCGGGACCTTGCCGGTGGAGGTCTTGATGAAGTCGCCGCCGGCCAGCATGGCCAGCCAGGAGGCACGCCGCACGTTGTCGTAGGTGGCCAGCTCGCCGGTCTCCAGGATGACCTTGAGGTGGGCGTCCCCGCAGGCCTCCTTGGTGGCCACGATCTCGTCGTAGACCTCCTTGTACCGGCCGGCGAGGAAGGCCCCCCGGTTGATCACCATGTCGATCTCGTCGGCCCCGGCCGCCACGGCGGCCCGGGTGTCGGCGAGCTTGACCTCCAGCGGGGCCTGGCCCGACGGGAAGGCGGTCGCCACGCTGGCCAGGTGCACGTCACTTCCGCGCAGCACCTCGGCCACGTGCGGGACCATCGCCGGGTAGACGCAGACCGCGCCGACGTGCGGGCAGGACGGGTCGGCCGGGTCGGGGCGCAGCGCCTTGGCCGCGAGGGCCCGCACCTTGCCGGGGGTGTCAGCCCCCTCCAGTGTGGTCAGGTCGACCATCCGGATCGCCAGGTCGATGGCCTGGGCCTTGGCGGTGGTCTTGATGGAGCGGGTGCCGAGCTGTGCCGCCCGCTGCTCCGCGCCGACCTGGTCCACGCCCGGCAGGCCGTGCAGGAAGGTCCGCAGAGCGGTCTCGGATCGTCCCAACTCGGAGAGCTCCGACCGGGCCGACGTCGCTGTCGCCGTCATACACCGGAGTCTACGCATCCGACCGACGAGTGATCTTGGTCACGGTGCCGCCTGCCGGTCCGGTGGTGAGCGAGGTCGCTGGTCCGCCCGCAGCCGCAGTGCGGGCACGGCCGGACAGGTAGGTTGAGCGATCGTGGACGTACACGTCATTGACCATCCGCTCGCCCAGTCGCGGCTGACCGCCATGCGGGACGCGCGCACCGATTCCTCCTCTTTCCGGGCGGCGCTGCACGAACTCACCACCATGCTGGTGTACGAGGCCGCGCGCTCGTTCCCCGTCGAGAAGTACCCGGTGCAGACCCCTGTCACCGGCACCGAGGGCACCCGGCTGGCCAATCCGCCGCTGCTCGTGCCGGTGCTGCGGGCCGGCCTGGGCATGGCCGACGCCGCGCTCGGCCTGCTGCCGGAGTCCTCGATGGGCTTCGTCGGCCTGGCCCGCGACGAGGAGACGTACGAGCCGCGCGCCTACATGGAGTCGCTGCCGCGTGATCTCAGCGGCCTGCCGGTGCTGGTGCTCGACCCGATGCTCGCCACCGGCGGCTCGCTGGAGCACTGCTGCCGGCTGCTGGCCGACCGGGGCTGTACCGACATCACCGTGCTCTGCGTGCTCGCCGCACCCGTCGGCATCGAGAAGCTGGAGCGCTCCGGCCTGCCGTTGCGCCTCGTCACCGCCTCGATCGACGAGGGTCTCAACGACCAGATGTTCATCGTGCCGGGGCTCGGCGACGCCGGCGACCGCCAGTTCGGTGGGATGCCCCGCTTCTGAGGTCGCCGCGCGGCTGCACGCGAGTCCGTACGCGCGAGTCCGTGCGTGGGATGCGCGCAGCCGCTACCGTTCCGGGCCATGACTGGTGTTGCTCTCGCCGAAGAGCTGCTTCTCCTCGCGTACGACGACGAGACCGGCAAGGCGACCATGCCGCGGATCAGCCTCGACCTGGGGATGGCTGCCGCGGTGTTGATCGAACTGGCCCTGGCCGGGCGGATCGTGTACTCCGAGGGGTCCCTGGCGGCGGTGGACCCGACGCCCATCGGCGAGCCGCTCGCCGACGAGGTTCTCGCCCGCATGGCCGCCGACCTACCGCGCAGCCCCGCGTCCTGGGTCCAGCGGCTGCGGCACGGCCTGCGGGACAGGATCCTCGGCGACCTGTGCGCCCGGGGCGTGGTGCGTGACGTCGACGAGACCGAGCTGGGTTTCATCCACGTGCACCGCTACCCGACGGTGGACCCGGCCGTCGAGGCGGACACCCGCCGCCGGCTGGCGGAGGCGCTGGCCAGCGGGGAACTGCCCGACGAGCGGACCGCCGCCCTGGCCACCCTGGTCGCGGTCCTGCGGATGGAGCCGGCGCTCGGCCTGACCGGTGACGCGGCCGGGGAGGCCCGGCACCGGCTGGAGGAGATCGCCGGCGGCGCCGGCTTCTCCGGCACCGTCAGCCTGGACGACTCCGTCGTGCGCCCCTCGGTCGGCCTCGTCGTGGCCGCCCTTGGCCACGCCGTCAACGCCGCCCTGGGCCCCCGCCGCTGACCACCCCGCCACCGACCCACCCCCGCCACCCGTCCACCCCCACCACCTACCCCTGGCACCGCCGCTGTCTGCCGCCGTCGGTCGTCAGCTGCGGCGAATCAAGAGGGTTGCGTCTCGGGGAAGCGCGTTCCTTGACGCAAACCTCTTGATCGACACGGTGGGGCGCGGGTGGTGGCCTCGGGTGGGATGGTGGGGGTGGGTCAGAGGGCCAGGGTGGTGGCGATCTCGGCGCGGAGGGTGGTGACCGCGTTCGTGGCGCGGGTGCGGGCCGCGGTGACGTCGCCGTCCGCGACCGGCTCCACCACCTCCAGGTACGCCTTGAGCTTCGGCTCGGTGCCCGAGGGGCGGATCACCACCCGGGCGGTGCCGGTGCGCAGGATCACCACGTCCGCCTCGGGCAGCAGGTCCTGGGCCTCGGTGACCGGCTGCCCGAGCAGCGTGGTCGGCGTCGCGGCCCGGATCCGGGCCATCGCGTCGGCGATCAGCCGCAGGTCGTCCACCCGCACCGAGAGCTGGTCCGTGTGGTGCACACCGAACTCGGCGGCCAGTTCGTCCAACCGGTCGGTCAGGGTGCGCCCCCGCGCCTTGAGCCCGGCGGCCAACTCGGCCACGGTCAGCGCGGCGGTGATGCCGTCCTTGTCGCGTACGTGCTCCGGGGCGACGCAGTAGCCGAGCGCCTCCTCGTAGCCGAAAACCAGCGGCGCGGCCCCGCCGCCGGCCCGCACGATCCACTTGAACCCGGTCAGCGTCTCGTCGTACGGCAGGCCCCGGGCGGCACACATCGCCCGCAGCAGGGACGACGACACGATGGTGGTGGCGTACAGGCCGGTCACGCCGCGCCGCATCAGGTGGTCGGCCAGCAGCACGCCCACCTCGTCACCGCGCAGCATCCGCCAGCCGGACGGGTCCCCGGTCGGCTCGCTCGGCCCGGCGACCTCGCCGCTCGCGCTCGTCGCCGGGCCGGTGTCCCGTACGGCCACCGCGCAGCGGTCGGCGTCCGGGTCGTTGGCGATGGCGATGTCCGCGCCGGTCGCCTCGGCGAGCGCGACCAGCCGGTCCACCGCCCCCGGCTCCTCCGGGTTGGGGAAGGAGACGGTCGGGAACGCCGGATCCGGCTCCGCCTGCTCGGGCACCACCCCGGGCACGGGGAAGCCCGCCCGGGCGAACGCCGCGGTGAGCACCGCCGCGCCCACCCCGTGCAGCGGCGTGTACGCCACGGCCAGGTCACGCGACCCGTTCGGGTCGATCACGGCGGTGGCCCGCTCCACGTAGGAGGCCACCAGGTCGTCGCCGAGCACCTGCCCGACCGGCCCGAGGGGCACCTCGGCCAGCGGGCCGACCGACCGGATCGCGGCCTCGATGCCGACATCGGCCGGCGGCACGATCTGGGCGCCCGCGCCGAGTGCCCCGCCCAACTCCGCGCCGAGGTAGACCTTGTAGCCGTTGTCCTGGGGCGGGTTGTGGCTGGCGGTCACCATCACCCCGGCGACCGCCCCGAGGTGGCGCACCGCGTAGGCGAGCACGGGGGTGGGCAGCGGACGGGGCAGCAGCAGCGCCGGGCGGCCCACGCCGGTGGCGACCTGGGCGGTCCGTTCGGCGAACTGACGGGAGCCGTACCGGGCGTCGTACCCGATCACCAGGGGGCCGGAGCCGCCCTGGGCGGCGAGCCAGCCGACCAGCCCGGCGGCGGCCTGGGTGACCACCGCGAGGTTCATCCCGTTCGGGCCGGCGCGCAGCGGGCCGCGCAGCCCGGCGGTGCCGAAGGTCAGTGGGCCGGCGAACCTGTCGGCCAGCTCCGGGGCGCTCGTCGGTAGGCGGTCGAGCACCGCCTGCAGCTCGTCCCGGCTGGCCGGGTCGGGGTCGTCGTCGAGCCAGCGCCGGGCTCGGTCGCGAATGTCGTCGATGTCAGTGGTGTCCGCCGGCATGTCTCTTGATAGCACGCCGGCGGATCACCCCCGCGTTCAGCCGGCTTCGGTGAGCTGGAACGACTTCACCATCTCGTCGAAGATCGGCCTGCTGTCGGCGAACTTCGCGTCGTTCGAGGTGAGATAGAACGAGTAGCTCTTGCCCTCGTGCACCACACCGCGCCACACGCCGTGCCGCTTGGCCTCGCCTTCGCCGCAGGTGTATTCGAACTGGGCAGCGGCCTTGCCGACCCACTGCACCTCGTCCATGGCGAGCTGGTTGTAGGGCTTGGCGCAGGACTTGGAACGGTTCTTCAGGCCGTCCGTGGCGACCTCCGCCCAGCGCATCGAGGTGGTACGGAAGTCCTCCACCAGGATCCGGACCTTGCGGCCCTCGTCCTGCGGGTCGACGTAGTCCACCCAGTTGCCGGCGCTGTTGAGCTCCCAGCCCTGCGGCACCATGACCCGCACGCCCTTGCCGGAGTGCTCCTTCATCTGGGGCACGCCGCCGGCCGGGGCCTGCGAGGTGGGGGCGGCCTGCGGGGTGGTCGGCGCGGGTTCGTCGCCGCCGCTGAACAGGACGACCGCCCCGATCAGCAGCACCACGGCCAGGCCGCCGGCGGCGGCGAGCTGCACCTTGCGCGGCCAGCCCTTGACCGTGCCGACGACACCGCCCACCCGACCGGCGAATCCACCGCCGGAGCCGGCCGCAGCCGGCTCGGTGGCCGGGGTCGCCCACGGCTGCCCGGTGCCCGGCACCGACCACTGGCCGCCGCCGTAGGTGCCACCGATGTGCTGGGTGGCCTCCGGCGGCGGGCCGAAGACGGGCGTGCCCGCGCTCACCCGCTGGGTGGCCTCCGGCGGTGCGCCGAAGACGGGCGTGCCCGCGTTCACCCGCTGGGTCGCCTCCGTCGGGCCGCTGAACCCGACCAGGCCGGCGGCGTTGGTCCGCATCTGCTGGGTGGCGTCGTTGCCACCGGCCGTCATCCGCTGGGTCGCCTCGGGGCCGCCGTAGGTGCGGCCGGCCGGCTTGGGCCCGGTCGGCGCCGGCATCGCGCCGGTGGGGGTGTGCAGCGGCCCGGCCAGCGCGTCGGCGCTGGTGTCCTCCATCGCGGCGGGGCCGGCGGGCAGGGCGGCCTGGCCGGGGCGCTCACCCCGGCGCAGTGCCGCCAACCGGTCGGTGAGCGACTCGCCCGGGTTCAGCATGGCCCGCCCGCCGATATGCCCGCTCGGCTTCGGCTGCTCCGGTTGGGCGGCCGGCGGGGCCGGCACCGACCGTGGGACCGGGACCACCGAGTAGGGATCGGTCACCGAGTTCACCGCGGCGGCGTTGCTGGTCAGCGGGCCGGCGAGCAGCTCGCGCAGCATGGCCCGGGCGGTGTGCACGTCGAAGCGGCGGGCCGGGTCCTTCTCCAACAGGCCCATCAGCACCCGGGCCAGCGGCCCGCTGCGCTGCGGCGGGGCGGGCGGGTCCTCGACCACGGCGTGCATGGTCTCGATCGGGTCGCCCTTGTCGAACGGGGGCCGCCCCTCCACCGCCGTGTAGAGCGTGACGCCCAGCGAGAAGAGGTCGCTCGGCGGGCCGAACTCCTGGCCCATCGCCCGCTCGGGGGAGATGAAGTGCGGCGAGCCGAGCACCATGCCGGGGGTGGTGAGCTGCACGTCGGTGGGCATCCGGGCCACGCCGAAGTCGGTCAGCACGCACCGGCCGTCGGCGCAGATCAGCACGTTGGCCGGCTTGACGTCGCGGTGCAGCACGCCGATCGCGTGCGCCACCTCGAGCGCGCCGAGCAGTGCGATGCCGATCTTGGCGACCACCCGCTGCGTGACCGGTCCGTCCTCGATCACCATGTCGGCGAGGCTGCGGGCGTCGAGCAGTTCCATCACGATCCACGGCCGGCCGCCCTCGGTGACCACGTCGTAGACCTGGACGACGGCCGGGTGCTGGATCGCGGCTGCGGCGCGGGCCTCGCGCAGGGTGCGTTCGTACATGGAGTCACGGTCGCTCGGGGCCAGCCCCGGAGGCAGGACGACCTCCTTGACGGCCACGTCCCGCCGCAGGAGCGTGTCTGTGGCACGCCAGACCGTGCCCATGCCGCCGTTGCCCACCGTCGAACGCAGCGAGTAGCGGTCACCGATGGTCGTGCCGGGGGTCGCGCGTCCGTTGGGGGGACTCACTGGTCCGCCGCTCCACGTCGGGATCTGAGTCACAGAAAAGCCACCGGGGGAATTCGAGGGGGGCTGGGACACAACCCCCCTATCTTGCTGGTTCCGACGCCCGATGCGAAACCCGACGCGGCGGACGTTTACCGAACTGAACAGTACGTACCCGAACGTTCACCTCTCGTCGATGTCCGCCGACCGGTGTGCGGTATCCCTCACCCGCCGACGCCGTCGCGCGTCCTACCATCCGCTAATGAGCGAACCGCGGTCAAGCGAGTCCGGTTTTCCGATCAGGGGCGTCTACACGGCGGCGGATCTTCCGGAGGACCTGGACTCCCGGCTCGGCGGTCCGGGCGAGTTCCCGTACACGCGTGGGGTCTACCCCACCATGTACACCTCCCGCCCCTGGACCATGCGCCAGTACGCCGGCTTCGGCACTGCCACCGAGTCCAACGCCCGGTACCACCAGTTGTTGCGGGCCGGCACGATGGGACTCTCCGTCGCCTTCGACCTGCCGACGCAGATGGGCTACGACTCCGACGACCCGATCGCGCACGGCGAGGTGGGCAAGGTCGGGGTGGCCATCGACTCGATCGACGACATGCGGCTGCTCTTCGACGACATCCCGCTGGACCAGGTCTCCACCTCGATGACCATCAACGCGCCCGGCTCGGTGCTGCTCCTGCTCTACCAGCTCGTGGCCGAGGAGAGCGGCGTGGCCGGCTCGGCCCTGAACGGCACGATCCAGAACGACATCCTCAAGGAGTACATCGCCCGCGGGACGTACATCTTCCCGCCGAAGCCCTCGCTGCGGCTGGTCGCCGACACCTTCGGCTACTGCCGCAAGGAGGTGCCGAAGTGGAACACCATCTCCATCTCCGGCTACCACATGGCCGAGGCCGGCGCGTCGCCCGCGCAGGAGATCGCGTTCACCCTGGCCAACGGCGTCGAGTACGTCCGGGCCGCGCTGGCGGCCGGGCTGGCCGTGGACGACTTCGCGCCCCGGCTGTCGTTCTTCTTCGTCGCCCGCACCACCCTGCTGGAGGAGGTGGCGAAGTTCCGGGCCGCCCGGCGGATCTGGGCCCGGCTGATGCGCGACGACTTCGGCGCCAAGAACCCGAAGTCGATGATGCTGCGCTTCCACACCCAGACGGCAGGCGTGCAGCTCACCGCCCAGCAGCCCGAGGTCAACCTGGTCCGGGTGGCGGTACAGGGCCTCGGCGCGGTGCTCGGCGGCACCCAGTCGCTGCACACCAACAGCTTCGACGAGGCGATCGCGCTGCCCACCGAGAAGGCGGCCCGGCTGGCGCTGCGTACCCAGCAGGTGCTGGCGTACGAGACGGACCTGACCGCCACCGTCGACCCGTTCGCCGGCTCGTACGTGGTGGAGGCGATGACGGCCGAGGTGGAGGCGGCGGCGAACGAGCTGATGGACCGGGTCTTCGACCACGGCTCGGCGGTCGACGCCATCGAGGCGGGCTTCCAGAAGCGGGAGATCGAGCAGTCGGCGTACCGGATCGCGCAGGAGATCGACTCCGGCGAGCGGGTGGTGGTGGGCCTCAACCGGTTCACCGTCGACGAGGAGGAGCCGTACGAGCCGCTGCGGGTCGACCCGACGATCGAGGCGGCACAGGCCGAGCGGCTGGCCCGGCTGCGCGCCGAGCGCGACGCGGGAGCGGTCGAGCGGGGGCTGGCCGAGTTGCGCGCCGCCGCGGAGGGCACCGAGAACGTGCTCTACCCGATGAAGGAGGCGCTGCGGGCCCGCGCCACGGTGGGCGAGGTCTGCGGCACCCTGCGCCAGGTGTGGGGGCTCTACCGCCCGACCGACCGGTTCTGATCACGCCGACCCGTCGGCCGTCCGGCTCTCACCACGCCTGGGAGTCGGGCAGCCGTCGGTCGGCGGGCCGCCGTTCTTCCCTCGCGCCGTAACGGGCGGGCAACCTGCGGGTAACGACCAGCCCACGGGGCGTTTCCGCTGGTCGCGGGCGTTCGGTCGGAGCGCTACAGTCGGGGGAGACGCCCCGCCGGTCGGCGGCGCGGGCGCGCGGAGCGTTCCCGGCGACGCCTGCCCGAGGCGCGACGCGTCTCCCGGCGACACCTGCCGAGGCTCGGCGGGCGGTGTTGCCCTCCGGGAGTGGCGTGTGCGGGCCGGGTTCGGGGTAACCCGTGGCCGTGGACGCACACGGGGTGCGCTCGGTTCGCGACGGGGCGTGTGACCGTCTCCGGTGCCCCCGGTCGGGCGGTCGTCGGGTAATTGTCGGAGTGTCAGTTCACCTGACCGACTAATGCGACAATTCGGAACGACGGCTCTCGAGATCGACATCGATTTCGCCGATGCCGAGTCGGTTACGCGTTGTAGGAGGGGTGGGGCAGATGACAGCGTCCGACCGCGATCTACCTGCTGTCTCGCAGATCTACGACCGCTCCGAGCAGGGCATTCGTGACGCAGCGCGGTCCGACGGCTACCGGAACGACGTTGCGCAGCGTCACCGTCGGAGGTCTAGGCTGTCGGCTGTTCCTGATGATCCATCCATCTCTAGCGAACGAGAATTCGACGTGACGAGTGCGTTGACGCTGCCCACCGGCAACCAGCTGGCGTCGTCCTGGCTGGCGGCGCCGTCCGGGTCCGAGCCCCTGCCGTTCGAGCTGGACCACCTGCTCCACCTCCGGATGCCCGGGTTGATCGCCACCCGTCGCCACCTCCACTCGCACCCGGAGCTCTCCGGCGAGGAGTTCGAGACGGCCGCCCTGATCGCCCGGGAGCTCTCCCTGGCCGGGCTGAGGCCGCGGATGCTGCCGAAGGGCAACGGGGTCATCTGCGACATCGACGGCCGCCCCGACGGCCCGGTGATCGCGCTGCGCGCCGACATCGACGCCCTGCCGCTGACCGACTCGAAGGACGTGTCGTACCGCTCCACCGTGGATGGCGTCTGCCACGCCTGCGGTCACGACGTGCACACCACAGTCATGCTCGGTGTCGGCATGCTGCTGGCCCAGCTCGCTGACCTCGGCGAGCTGCCCGGCCGGGTCCGGCTGATCTTCCAGCCCGCCGAGGAGATCCTGCCCTGCGGCTCGCTGGAGGTCATCGAGGCCGGCGGCCTGGACGACGTGGTGCAGATCTTCGCGCTGCACTGCGACCCCAACCTGCCGGTCGGGCAGATCGGCCTGCGGGTCGGCCCGATCACCGCAGCCGCCGACAACGTCACCGTCCGGCTCACCGGCCCCGGCGGGCACACCGCCCGGCCGCACCTGACCGTCGACCTGGTCGACGCGCTCGGTCGCCTGATTACCGAGGTGCCGGCCCTGGTCAGCCGCCGGGTGCCGGCCAACAGCGGGCTGCTGCTGGTGTTCGGCCACGCCTCGGCCGGCACCCGTTACAACGTCATCCCCTCCGAGGCGTCCGCCTCCGGCACCCTGCGGGTGATGGACCGCGACACCTGGGAGCTGGCCCCCAAGATCGTGAGTCAGGTGGTCCGCGACGTCGTCGCCCCGACCGGGGCCACGGTCGACCTGGAATACCTGCGGGGCCGCCCGCCGGTGTGCAACGACTCCCGGGCCATCGGAGTCCTGACCGCCGCCACCACCGCCGCGCTCGGACCGGAGGGCGTCGCCGAGACCCCGCAGAGCATGGGCGGCGAGGACTTCTCCTGGTACCTGGAGTACGTCCCCGGCGCGCTCGCCCGGCTCGGCGTCGGCCGTTCCGGCCCGAACGTGGACCTGCACCGGGCCTCGTTCGACGCGGACGAACGGGCCATCCCCGTCGGCGTACGCCTCATGGTCCAGACCGCGCTGCGGGCACTGGCGGCGGCGCGGTAGGCGGCAGCGGCGCGACCGGGCCGGTCGGCGTCATCGGCGGCGCGACCGTGCGTCGCTGACGGCGCAGCACCACCAGCAGCACCGTCAGCGGTACGCCGAGCAGCAGCAGCCACGGCAGCACCGCACCCAGCACCGTCAGCAGGACGGTCATCGAGGTCAGGAAGACCTTCCAGCCGCCCCTGAGCCCCACCATGAAGCCGACCTCGGTCTCCTCGTCGGCGGTGCTCGCGTCCCGGCCGACCAGCGACACCGTGATCGTCGACAGGCTCGTCAGGTCCGCCAGTCGCTCCTTCTTCGCCTCCAGCGAGGCGAGGTCGGCCTCCCGGCGGGACAGCTCGTTCTCCAGCGACACCAGGTCGCTGATCGAGCTGGCCCGCGCCAGTAGCTGGCGGGCGCTCGCCACCCGGGCGCGCTGGCTGGTGATCCGCGCGTCCAGGTCGACCACCTGCTCGGTGACGTCCTCGGTGCGGATCTCCCGGCGCTGCTGTCGACCCAGCTTCGCCAGCTCGTCGACGACGCCGTGGAACTTGGCCGCCGGCACCCGCAGCTCCAGCTCGGCCCGCGCGTCCGCGTCGGCGCTGCGCCGCTGGTCGCCGCCGATGAAACCGCCGGCCGCCGTGACCGCGGCGATCGCGCTGCGCGCCGCGGCATCCACATCGTCCACCTGTACGCGCATCGTGCCGGTGTAGATGATGGAGCGCTGGTCGACCCGCAGGTCCGGCGCGCCGGCGCCGCTGCCTGGCTCGGCCTTGCCGCCGCCCCGCGCCGCCGCGCCGTCCGCCTGGTCCGCCGCGCCACCTGCCTGCTCCGCCGCGCCGCGGGCCTGGTCCCGGGCCGCAGGCGCGCCGGCGGAGTCGTCGCCCGCGCCGCTGCCGCAGCCCGCCAGCGCGACCAGCGCGACCAGCGCGATGCCCGTCAGCCGTACGCCCCGACGTCGTCGGTCCCGTGTGTCCATCCCCGCCCCCATCTCCTCGCCCCCGTGCGGGGCGATACCTCAGACGTGGCGCGCGACCACGTCGGTTCCGGCAGACTGCGCTCAGGACGTCACGATTCGATAATCTTGGAGTCACGATGCAGCTCACCAAGTACGCCCACTCCTGTCTCCGGGTGGAGCACGACGGGGGAGTGCTGGTCATCGACCCGGGCGTGTTCAGCGACGCGGCGGCAGCGCTCGACGGCGCGGACGCGGTGCTGATCACCCACGAGCACCCCGACCACCTGGATGTCGAGGCGGTCACCCGGCAGCTCGACCGGCGCACCTTCGTGATCCACGGCCCGGCGTCGCTCACCGACACCCTGGGTGACGCCGCCGAGGCACTCGATCCGGTCCGACCCGGACAGTCGTTCACGGCCGCCGGCGTGCCGGTACGCGCCCACGGCGGCCGGCACGCCGTGATCCATCCCGACATCCCGGTGGTGGACAACCTGGCCTACCTGATCAACGAGGTGGTCTACCACCCGGGGGACAGCCTGGTCGTCCCCGAGGACGCGCAGGTCGACACGCTCTTCCTGCCGATCCACGCCCCGTGGACGAAGTTCTCCGAGTCGCTGGACTTCCTCCGGGCGGTCGCCCCGCGCAGGGCGTACGCGCTGCACGACGGGTTGCTCAACGACAACGGGCTCGGCGTGCTGAACAGCAACTTCACCCGGCTGTCCGAGGTGGACTACCGCCGGCTCGAACCGGGCACCCGGATCGACGCCTGACGGCGATGCCCGGCCCGCCCCGAGAGCTGGTGCACCGGCTCTACACCACCCCGCCGGACCGGTTCGTCGCGATCCGCGACGAAGCCGTCGCCGAGGCCCGCCGCGCCGGCGACCCGAAGGCCGCCCGGGAGATCGCCCGGCTGCGCCGACCCACCGTGGCGGCCTGGCTGGTCAACCTGCTCGCCCTCCGCCGCCCCGAGCTGGTCGCCGACCTGGCCCAGCTAGCCGAGGCACTGCGCGCCGCCCAGCGCGACCTGCGCGGGCCCCGGCTGCGGGAGCTGTCCGCCCAGCGGCGGGCCGTGGTCGGCGCACTCGTCGCCGAGGTGCGAAAGCTGGCGGCCGGAGCCGAGGGAGCCCCGTCGGCCGGGAAGCTGCCGCTGGCCGAGGTGGAGGCCACCCTCAACGCCGCGCTCGCCGACACCGACGTCGCCGAGCAGGTCCGCTCCGGCCGGCTGCTCCGGGCCGCCAGCTACGCCGGCTTCGGCGAGGTGCCCCGCCCGCAGTTGCGCCTGGTGACCGGTGACGAGGAGCCGGAACCGGCGCCCCGGCCCGCGCCGGCCGGGAAGCAGTCCGGCGGCACCGACCGGGCCACGCTCCGCGCCGAGCAGGCGGAACGGGCAGCCCGGGCGGATCGGGCACGTCGGCGGCGGGCGCTGGAGAAGGAACTGGCGAAGGCGCGTACCGACCAGGATCGGGCCGAGGCGGAGCTGGCCGGTGCGACGGCGGCCGAGCGCGACGGCGTCGCCGATCTGGACGCGGTCGAGGCGGAACTGGCCGAGCTGGAGCGGCGGCGGGCCGTCGCCGAGCAGGACCTGAGCAGGGCCCGGCTGGCCCGGCGCGGGGCGGAACGGACGGTGACGGCCGCCCGCCGGCGCGCGGGCGAGGTCGAGGCGGCGGTGGAGGCGTTCGACGCCGAAGAGGGGGATGCCGGGCCGGGTGGCGGCGCGGCAGACTGACCCCTGTGGACGGACGGGGAGACCGGGGAACGGGCGGATGACGCCGGAGCAGGTCGCCGCAGCCAGCAAGCCGGTCGTGCTGGAACTCGGCGATGTCTTCACCCGATGCCCGACCACCCTGCGCCGGGCCCGGCTGCTCGGCATCTCCGGCTGGGCGTTCTACGTCACCGGGCGGGCCGGCGCCCTGGGGGATGTCCGCGCCGAGACGGTCGCCGCCGCCCTCGGCTTCCTGGCCCCCGACGCGGTCGCCGACGGCTGGGACGCGGCCCGGCGGATCGTCCCGCCGGTCGAGGTGGCCGCCGCCACCCTCGCCGAGTGCTGCCGGTGGGGCGAGGACCAGCTGGACACCCTGGCCGGGGTGAGCCGACTCGCCGCAC